>JAURYH010000037.1 GCA_030653975.1 Hydrogenophaga sp.
TGAAAAATGGCAAAAGAGAAATTTGAGCGGACCAAGCCGCACGTGAACGTCGGCACCATCGGTCACGTGGACCACGGCAAGACGACGCTGACGGCGGCGATCACCACCGTGCTGTCGGCCAAGTTCGGTGGTTCGGCCAAGGCCTACGACCAGATCGACGCGGCTCCGGAAGAAAAGGCTCGCGGCATCACCATCAACACCGCCCACGTGGAATACGAAACGGCCAACCGCCACTACGCCCACGTCGACTGCCCCGGCCACGCCGACTACGTCAAGAACATGATCACCGGTGCCGCCCAGATGGACGGCGCCATCCTGGTGTGCTCGGCCGCTGACGGCCCCATGCCCCAGACCCGTGAGCACATCCTGCTGGCCCGCCAGGTGGGCGTGCCTTACATCATCGTGTTCCTGAACAAGTGCGACATGGTTGACGACGCCGAGCTGCTCGAACTCGTTGAAATGGAAGTGCGCGAACTGCTGGACAAGTACGAATTCCCTGGCGACGCCACCCCCATCATCCACGGCTCGGCCAAGCTCGCCCTGGAAGGCGACAAAGGTCCGCTGGGTGAAGAGGCCATCATGAAGCTGGCCGATGCGCTGGACACCTACATCCCCACGCCTGACCGCGCTGTGGACGGTGCTTTCCTGATGCCTGTGGAAGACGTGTTCTCCATCTCGGGCCGTGGCACCGTGGTGACCGGCCGTATCGAGCGCGGCATCGTCAAGGTCGGTGAAGAAATCGAGATCGTCGGCATCTCTGACACCCAGAAGACCACCTGCACCGGCGTGGAAATGTTCCGCAAGCTGCTGGACCAGGGTCAGGCAGGCGACAACGTCGGCATCCTGCTGCGCGGCACCAAGCGCGAAGACGTGCAGCGCGGCCAGGTGCTGTGCAAGCCCGGCTCGATCAAGCCGCACACGCACTTCACGGGCGAGATCTACGTGTTGTCCAAGGACGAAGGTGGCCGTCACACGCCGTTCTTCAACAACTACCGTCCGCAGTTCTACTTCCGCACCACCGACGTGACCGGCTCGATCGAGCTGCCCGAAGGCAAGGAAATGGTCATGCCTGGTGACAACGTGTCGATCACGGTCAAGCTGATTGCCCCGATCGCCATGGAAGAAGGCCTGCGCTTCGCCATCCGCGAAGGTGGCCGTACCGTTGGCGCCGGTGTGGTTGCCAAGATCCTTGCGTAAGTTCAACGCCCGTTAGGGCATAGCCAGTAGGGGTATAGCTCAATTGGCAGAGCGTCGGTCTCCAAAACCGAAGGTTGTAGGTTCGATTCCTACTGCCCCTGCCACAAAACAGGCAAGCATCGGAACCTGAATCCGCTCTGTTTTTGTGGTTTGCAAGCCCGCCGAAGTCGTCAAGACCTCTGGTGGGCTTGCGTGTCTCAAGCTTCGGGCTTCGATGTCACGCGTTTTTGTTACGAATCGTCTGGAACCCCATGGCCTCTTCCGAAGTTCAAACCGTCAACACCAGCGCCGACAAAGCCAAGCTGGCGGTCGCTGTTGTGCTGCTGCTGGGGGCATTCGTCGCGTTTTACCTGCTCTCTGGCCAGGGCGCGCTGGCGCAATGGGGTGCGCTGATCGCGTGCCTGCTGGCTGCCGTGGTGGTGTTTGGTGTTTCCGAGTCAGGCAAGCGGCTCGTGGCCTTCGGGCGCGACTCGTGGCGTGAAGCCAGGAAGGTGGTCTGGCCTGCTCGCAAGGAAGCGATCCAGATGACGGCCTACGTGTTTGCCTTCGTGTTTGTGATGGCGCTCTTTCTGTGGCTGACCGACAAGACCCTGGAATGGTTGTTTTACGACCTGATCCTGGGCTGGAGAAAATAATGACCGATCAACACAGTCCCGTGACGGATGGCGTGGCCGCTGAGGGCATGCGCTGGTATGTGGTGCACGCCTATTCCGGCATGGAAAAGGCGGCTGAGCGCAACATCATCGAGCGCATCAACCGCGAAGGCATGCAGGACAAGTTCGGCCGCATCCTGGTGCCCACCGAAGAAGTGGTGGAGGTCAAGAACGGCCAGAAACGCACCACCGAACGCAAGTTCTTCCCCGGCTATGTGCTGGTGGAAATGGTGATGGACGATGAAACCTGGCACCTGGTGAAACACACCAACAAGGTCACCGGTTTTGTCGGTGGCGCCAAGAACCGCCCGGCCCCGATTTCCGAGGAAGACGTTCAGAAGATCGTCAACCAGATGCAGGAAGGCACCGACAAGCCGCGCCACAAGGTGGAGTTCGTTGTGGGCGAATATGTGCGCGTCAAGGAAGGCCCGTTCACGGATTTCAACGGCACGGTCGAAGAAGTCAATTACGAGAAGAACAAGATGCGCGTGTCGGTGACCATTTTCGGTCGCGCCACGCCGGTCGAGCTCGAATTCAGCCAGGTCGAAAAGACCTGAAGTTTCCGTGACACAGGCGGGTCGGCCCGACGCCTGTGCCATTTGTTTTTTCCGGGTCCCCCACCGCGAGGAGGTTGTCTTGATGGCAGCCGTCTGCACTCGCAGGAGCTAAAAAATGGCGAAAAAAATCGTCGGCTTCATCAAGCTGCAAGTGCCAGCTGGTAAGGCCAACCCCTCCCCACCGATCGGCCCGGCCCTGGGTCAGCGCGGCCTCAACATCATGGAGGTCAGCAAGGCGTTCAACGCCCAGACCCAGGGTCTTGAGCCCGGCATGCCGATCCCGGTGACCATCACCGCTTTTGCGGACAAGAGCTTCACCTTCAAGATGGGCACGCCTCCGGCGACCTACATGATCAAGAAGGCCATCAAGCTCGACAAGGGTTCTTCGGTACCCAACAAGAACAAGGTCGGCAAGATCACGCGCGCTCAGCTCGAAGAGATCGTGAAGACCAAGATGAAAGACATGACCGCTGCCGACGTGGACGCCGCCGTGCGCACCATCGCCGGTTCGGCCCGCTCGATGGGCGTGATTGTGGAGGGCGTGTAAATGTCCAAGCTGACCAAAAAGCAAAAGGCCTTCGCCGGCAAAGTGGATGCCAACAAGCTCTACGCGCTGACCGACGCCCTGGCCATCATCAAAGAGTGTGCCAACGCCCAGTTTGACGAATCCATCGACTTGGCGATCCAGCTCGGCGTGGACGCCAAGAAATCCGACCAGGTGGTGCGTGGCGCCGTCGTGATGCCCAATGGCACCGGCAAGACCAAGCGCGTGGCCGTGTTCGCCCAGGGCGCCAAGGCCGAAGAAGCCAAGGCCGCCGGTGCCGACATCGTCGGCATGGACGACCTGGCGGCTGACGTCAAGGCTGGCAAGATGGACTTCGACGTCGTCATCGCTTCGCCCGACGCCATGCGTGTGGTCGGTACCCTGGGTCAGATCCTGGGTCCGCGCGGCCTGATGCCCAACCCCAAGGTGGGTACCGTGACGCCCGACGTGGCGCAAGCGGTGCGCAACGCCAAGGCCGGTCAGGTGCAGTTCCGCGTCGACAAGGCTGGCATCGTGCACGGCACGATCGGTCGCCGTTCGTTTGAAGCCGACAAGCTCCAGGGCAACCTGGTGGCCCTGCTCGACGCCCTGACCAAGGCCAAGCCGGCCACCAGCAAAGGTGTTTACCTGCGCAAGGTGGCCGTGTCCTCGACCATGGGTGTGGGCGTTCGCGTCGACATGCAATCCATCGCGGCCTGATCGCGAGAAGAATTCGGGCCACTCCGGTGGCCCGGGTGTGGTGGGTCCGGGGGTTGACAACACCGTCAGTCCACGGGGCCATCCAAGACCGTTGGTGTCGGGGCGTGTTCGCGAGAACACCGACCGACTTAATTGTGACAAGCCAACGCAGATGGCGATCCCGCTGCAGATGGAATGCGTTCCTGAAACAGTTGGTCGCTGCAATGAGGCGTGCCGGAGGCCTTTGGGCCGAGGGCACATTTAAGGAGTAGACCTTGAGTCTGAATCGCAG
>JAURYH010000047.1 GCA_030653975.1 Hydrogenophaga sp.
GAAAACCTATATAAATCAACTACTTACGTTTCTAAAGTCACTCCCACTCGATGGTGGCGGGGGGTTTGCTGCTCACGTCGTACGTCACCCGGTTGATGCCGCGGACTTCATTGATGATGCGGCTCGACACTTTCTTCAACAAAGCGTAGGGCAACTCGGCCCAGTCGGCGGTCATGAAGTCGCTGGTCTGCACGGCGCGCAGCGCCACCACGTAGTCGTAGGTGCGGCCGTCGCCCATCACGCCCACGCTCTTGACCGGCAGGAACACGGTGAAAGCCTGGCTCGTGAGGTCATACCAGCTCTTGCCGCTGATGGGGTCGAGGGTGGAACGCAGCTCTTCGATGAAGATCGCGTCGGCCCGGCGCAGCAGGTCGGCGTATTCCTTCTTCACCTCGCCCAGGATGCGCACGCCCAGGCCCGGCCCCGGGAACGGGTGGCGGTAGACCATGTCGTGCGGCAACCCCAAAGCCACGCCGAGTTCGCGCACCTCGTCCTTGAACAGGTCGCGCAACGGTTCCAGCAGTTTCAGGCCCAGCTGCTCCGGCAGGCCGCCCACGTTGTGGTGGCTCTTGATGGTGACGGCCTTCTTGCTCTTGGCCCCTCCGGACTCGATCACATCGGGGTAAATAGTGCCTTGTGCCAACCACTTGGCGCCTTTTGTTGATGCACCACTTGAAATCAGTTTGGCAGCCTCCGCCTTGAAAACCTCGACGAATTCGCGGCCGATGATCTTGCGTTTGGCCTCCGGATCGCTCACGCCCGCCAGGTGGCCAAGGAACTGGTCGGCCGCGTCCACCCGGATCACCTTGGCGTGCAGCTTGCCGACGAACATGTCCATGACCATGTCGCCCTCGTTGAGGCGCAGCAGGCCGTGGTCGACGAAAACGCAGGTCAGCTGGTCGCCGATGGCGCGGTGGATCAGCGCCGCGGCCACCGACGAATCGACACCGCCGGACAGGCCCAGGATGACTTCTTCATCCCCCACCTGTTCGCGGATCTTCTGCACCGCTTCTTCGATGTGGTCGCGCATCACCCAGTCCGGGCGGGTGTTGCAGATGTCGAGCACGAAGCGCTCCAGCAGCGCCCGGCCCTGCACCGTGTGCGTCACTTCGGGGTGGAACTGCACGGCATAGTAACCGCGGTCCACGTCGGCCATGCCGGCGATGGGGCAGCTGTCGGTGCTGGCCATGAGTTTGAAGCCCGGCGGCATTTCGGTGACCTTGTCGCCGTGGCTCATCCAGACCTTGAGCATGCCGTGGCCTTCCGGGGTGTGGAAATCCGCGATGTCCTTGAGCAGGGGCGTGTGACCACGGGCGCGGACCTCGGCGTAGCCGAATTCGCGGGTATGGCCCGCCTCCACCTTGCCGCCCAGCTGCTGCGCCATGGTCTGCATGCCGTAGCAGATGCCCAGCACCGGCACGCCCAGTTCGAACACCGCGTCCGGCGCCTTGTCGTCCACCTCGTAGACGCTGGCGTGGCTGCCCGAAAGGATCACGCCCTTGAGCTGGCCGTCGGCGGCGAACTCGCGCACCCATTCGCTGCTCACGTCGCAGGGATGCACTTCGCAGTACACATGCGCCTCGCGCACGCGGCGGGCGATGAGCTGGGTGACCTGGGAACCGAAATCGAGAATGAGGATTTTCTGGTGCTGCATGGCTTGACGTGGACTTCAGGAAAAAACGAAAGGCCGTCACAAAGGACAGCCTCGAAGAGTGAGAGGCCCCGACCCAGGGCACCGCGGAACCGGCTTTGCCGGGCCGCCAGTGCCGCCCCCTGGCGGGGTGACGCCGCAGGCGGCGCGGGGGGGAGCTTATTCCGCCCTGTAATTGGGTGCTTCCTTGGTGATCTGCACGTCATGCACATGGCTTTCGCGGATGCCGGCCGAGGTGATCTCGACAAACTCCGCCTTGTGCCGCATGTGCTCGATGGTGGGGCAACCACAGTAGCCCATGGAAGCCCGCAGGCCACCGGCCATCTGGAAGATGATGGAGACGACAGAACCCTTGTAGGGCACACGGCCTTCGATGCCTTCGGGCACCAGCTTGTCGGCATTGGGGTTGCCGGTGCTGGACTCCTGGAAGTAGCGGTCGGCGCTGCCCTGCTGCATGGCGCCGATGGAGCCCATGCCGCGGTAGCTCTTGTAACTGCGGCCCTGGTAGAGCACGATCTCGCCCGGCGCTTCTTCGGTGCCGGCGAACATGCCGCCCATCATCACGGTGTTGGCACCGGCCGCGATGGCCTTGGCGATGTCACCGCTGTAGCGGATGCCGCCGTCGGCGATCATCGGCACACCGGTGCCCTGCAGGGCGGTGGCCACGTTGTCGATGGCCATGATCTGGGGCACGCCCACGCCGGCCACGATGCGCGTGGTGCAGATCGAGCCCGGGCCGATGCCGACCTTGACGCCGTCGGCGCCGGCTTCCACCAGCGCCATGGCGGCACCGCCGGTGGCGATGTTGCCGCCGATCACGTCCACCTGCGGGTAGTTCTGCTTGACCCAGCGCACACGGTCGATCACGCCCTTGCTGTGGCCGTGTGCGGTGTCCACCACGATCGCATCCACGCCCGCCTTGACCAGCGCTTCCACGCGCTCTTCGGTGCCCTCGCCCACACCCACCGCGGCGCCCACGCGCAGGCGGCCGGCCGCGTCGCGCGCGGCGTTGGGGAAGTTGAGCTGCTTGGTGATGTCCTTCACCGTGATCAGGCCCTTGAGCTCAAAGTTGTCGTTCACCAGCAGCAGGCGTTCCAGCTTGTGCTTGTTGAGCAGGGTCTTGGCCTCGGCCGGTGTGGTGCCGTCGGGCATGGTGATCAGGCGCTCGCGCGGCGTCATGATCTCGCTGACTGGCAGGTCGTATCGGGTTTCAAAGCGCAGGTCGCGGCCGGTGACGATACCAACCACCCGACCCGCCTCCAGCACCGGGAAGCCCGAAATGCCCAGGTCGTCGGACAGTTTCATGACCTCACGGATCGTGGTCTGCGGCGTGATGACCACCGGATCGCGCAGCACGCCCGACTCGTAACGTTTGACCTTGGCCACATGGGCGGCCTGCTCGGCCGGGGTGAGGTTTTTGTGGATGATGCCGATGCCGCCTTCCTGGGCAATGGCAATCGCCAGCCGGGCCTCGGTCACGGTGTCCATCGCAGCCGAAACCAGGGGCAGGTTCAGCTTGATGTTGCGGGAGAACTGGGTGGCAAGGGAGGTGTCCTTGGGAAGGACCTGGGAGTACGCTGGCACCAACAAGACATCGTCGAAGGTGAGCGCTTTGCCGAGTAGGCGCATGGGGTAAAGCTCCAAAAACACTATTGTATCCGGGCGCCCAGTGCCGTTGCGGAGTGCCCATGCCTTCCCGTGCAGCGTCTGAGCGTGGCGAAAATGCCTCTACGGAATCAACTCGATCACTGGCGCAGCAGGCCAGATATGCTGCGCGCCGGCTGGGGAAGTAAACTGGACGGATGGAAAATCAATTCCCTTCCCAGTCCGGCTTCATCAAGTTCGCGCTCGGCGCGTTGACTGTTTTGGCCTGCAGCAGCGCCCCCGCCCAATGGCTGTGGATTGATGCTGCCGGCAACAAGGTGTTCAGCGACACCGCCCCAGCACCCGGGGTGCCTGACAAGAACATCCTGAAGCGGCCCGGCATGCGCAGCGCTCCCGCAACGGTGGAAACTGAAACCTCAGTTGCGGCACCCCAGGCGGTCGCGCCCTTGAGCCCACCCAAACCCGGCGGAAGCGATCCGGCGCTGGAAGCCAAGAAAAAGCAGGCCGAAGAAGCCGAACAGGCGAAGAAAAAAGCCGAGGCTGAAAAAATCGCCAAGGCGCGGACAGAAAACTGTGAACGCGTGCAACGTGCAAAGGCCACCCTGGACTCGGGCGTGCGCATCGCGACCACCAACGCCAAGGGTGAACGCGAGATCATGGACGACCAGGCCCGGGCGGCCGAAACCCAAAGGCTCAAGGAAATCCTCCGCACCGATTGTGGACCGGCTCCCCAGGCCCAAGCCCAGTAAGACCACTGCGCGAGGGGGTGTATTCGCCCCTCCAGGGGTGGTCAGTAGCCCGCTTTGGAGCCCGGCCGGCGCCGGGCAAACAGGCCTGCCCCACGGGTACCCTGCCCCACAAAACGCTCCCGGCGTGCCACCTTCGGATCCACCCTGAGAGCGCGGTACACCTCCACCCGGTCACCCTCCCGCAGCACCGTGGCCGGCGTGGCTTTGTGCCCCCAGATGCCCAGAGCCAGCGGCTCATTCCGTATGTCCGGGAAAAGATCCAGCCAGCCGCTTTCCGTCAGCGCCTGGGCGACGCTGCAGCCATCGGCAACCTGCAACACCCGTTCATGCACCGTGCGCGGCGCACTGGCGTACACCAGTGTGACGTTCATGCGCCGTACACCGCGTCGGCGCGCTTGACGAAGGCATCCACCAGATTGCCCGCGATCTTGTCAAACACCGGCCCCACCAGCTTGGCCAGTGTGTTGCTGGAGAACCCGTAGGTCAGACGGAACTCCACCTTGCAGGCCCGCTCCGTGCCGTCACCCAGGGGCGTGAAATCCCAGCAACCTTCCAGATGCGAAAACGGACCATCCACCAGCTCCATCAGCACCTGGCGGTCGTCCACGTGGGTGTTGCGGGTCGTGAAGCTCTGGCGCAGGCCGCTGATGGACATGCCCACTTTGGCCACCATGCCTTCTTCGCCCCGCTCGACCACTTCGCTGTGATCGCACCAGGGCAAAAACTGCGGATAGTGGTGCACATCGGTCACCAGCGCAAACATTTCGTGTGCGCTGTGCCAGAGCAAAACAGACTTTTGAATCGTTTTCATACAATCAGGGCGGCATTTCAGGCATTTCGCCAACAATGGCATGCCGCCCGGCAGCTTCTTCGCTGCCATTGTATTGGCCAGAAACGGCCGCAACTGAAACTCCATGGCCACCAAACCCAGTAAAAGCGCGCCCACCAAGGGCGTCGACAGCCGCATCGCAGACAACAAGAAGGCGCTGTTCAACTACGCGATCGAGGAGCGTTTCGAGGCCGGCATGGTGCTCGAAGGCTGGGAGGTCAAAGCGCTGCGCGAAGGCAAGGTGCAGCTGACCGACGGCTATGTCGTCATCCGCGAAGGCGAGCTGTTCCTGATCGGTTGCCAGATCAACCCGCTCAACACCGCCTCGACCCATGTCAGCCCGGATTCGGTGCGTACCAAGAAACTGCTGCTGCACCGCGACCAGATCAGCCGCCTCATCGGCAAGATCGAACAGAAGGGCTACACCCTGGTGCCGCTCAACCTGCACTGGAAAAACGGCAAGGTGAAGTGTGAAATGGCATTGGCCAAGGGCAAGGCCGAGCACGACAAGCGCGACACCATCAAGGAGCGCGAAGGCAAGCGCGAGGTCGAGCGGGCCATGAAGAGCCACAGCCGTTGAACAGGGTCTGATGCGCAAAGGGTGTTGCCGATGAAATCAGGAGGAAGGCGCCCTTGAAATACCTGTTCATTCACCAGAACTTTCCCGGCCAGTTCCGTCACCTGGCGCCCGCGCTGGCTGCGCAACCGGGCAACCAGGTGGTGGCGCTGATGGTGCAACCCAAAGGCACCGCACAAATCAGGGCTTTGTGCCCGACGTGATCGTCGGACACCCGGGCTGGGGCGAGCTGTTGTTTGCCAAGCAGGTCTGGTCCGGACCCCGCCTTGGCCTGTACGCCAAGTTTTTTTACCAGCTCAACGGCGCCGACGTGGGCTATGACCCCGAGTTCGCGCCGCCGGATCCGGAGGCCGATGCCTGCCGCCTGCAGATGAAGAACCTCAACCACCTGGCCCACCTGGACCAGGCGGATGGGGCTTTGAGTCCGACCCACTGGCAGGCCAGCACGTTCCCCCCCGCCTGGCGGGAACGCATCTGCGTGGCGCACGACGGCATTGACACCGACGTGCTGTGTCCCGTCCCCGATGGGCGCTTTCTGCTGCCGGGCGGTTCGGGCGAGCTGACCCGTGACGACGAGGTGATCACCTATGTGGCCCGGAACCTGGAGCCCTACCGCGGCTTTCATGTGTTCATGCGGGCCTTGCCGGACTTGTTGCGTGAGAGACCGAAGGCACAGGTGCTGCTGGTGGACGGCGAAGAAACCGGCTATGGGGCCGCTGCGCCTGCCGGGCGCACCTGGCGTGAGGTGTTCTGCAGCGAGGTGCAAGCTCAGATGAGCGAAGCCGACTGGGCCCGGGTTCACGTCCTGGGACGTCTGGAGCGCGAGGCGTTCACCCGGCTGCTGCAGGTGTCGCGGGTGCATGTGTACCTGAGCGATCCCTTTGTGCTGAGCTGGAGCCTGCTGGAGGCCATGAGCGTGGGCGCCGCGGCGCGTGCCTTCGCCCAGTCACGTTACGATCTCGGCCGCGTGTGCCTGCCGCAACAGCTGGCCTGGGTGCAGAGTCTGTCGGCCGGGCTCTGACGGTTCGATCAGTTCAGGGACCGCAGCGGATGCGCGTGCGCAGGCCAGGGGCTGACGAAGAACGGCGCAACCATCTCGGGCGTCACCTCGTCAACGCGCACGGGGTTCCAGCGCGGTGTGTGGTCCTTGTCCACCGCCAGCGCGCGGATACCCTCCACCGTTTCACTCGCCGCGCCGGGGCGCAACTGGAAACAATGGCGCACCATGTCGCGCTCCATGCGCAAGTTGTCGGACAGGCCCATGCCGCGCGCCCGGCGCACCTGTTCCAGCACCACATGCAGCATCAGCGGCGAGCGCTTGTTCAACACAGCCAGCGTCTGCTCCGCCCATTCGCCTGGGGTCGCGGCCAGCGCAGCCATGATCGCCCCCACGCTGTCCAGCGAAAACACCCGGTCAATCTCTGCCAGCGGCCAGGTGACGCGCGTGAAGACCTTCTGTTCGTGGTTGCGGCACCAGCGCTCGACAGCCTCGCCGCTTTCAAAAGGGGTCTGGCCCAGCGACTCCCACAAGCCGGTCAGGCGGCCGCTGTCCATCAAGGCGTCGGCCAGGCCCATGGTCATGGCCTCGGTGCCTCCCAGCACATGTCCCGTGAGCCCGAGGTATTCACCCAGGCGACCCGGGCAACGGCTCAGGAAATAGCCGCCCCCCACGTCGGGAAACAGGCCGATACCGGTTTCGGGCATGGCCAACTGGCTGCGCTCGGTAACGATGCGCAGGCTGGCCCCCTGGCTGATGCCCATGCCACCTCCCATGACGATGCCGTCCATGAACGCAATATAGGGTTTGGCGTAGGTGTGGACCAGGTGGTT
This sequence comes from Hydrogenophaga sp., assembly GCA_030653975.1. Taxonomy (GTDB): domain Bacteria; phylum Pseudomonadota; class Gammaproteobacteria; order Burkholderiales; family Burkholderiaceae_C; genus Hydrogenophaga. The sequence continues at coordinate 7,242 of JAURYH010000047.1, forward strand.
GAGCGCGTACTCCTCGGTGAAGAAGTCCTCCAGCTCGGGGTTGCCGGCCAGCGCTGCCTGATGGAAGAACCGGATGTCGCCGCCCGCACAGAAAGCACCGAACGGACCTTCCTTGCCCATGCCACGCACCACCACGGCCAACACGTGCGTGTCGCTGCGCCAGGCGAGCAAGGTGCTGGTGATGTCGCGGATCATGCCCAGCGACAGGGCGTTGAGTGCCCTGGGCCGGTTCAGCGTGATGCAGCCCACACGACCGCGAACTTCGGCCACGACATGGGTTTCGGAATGGGGCGTTTTGGTCATGGCAATGATCCTCGGTTCAATCGGTCTGGGATTCGCAGGCGTCGGCGTTCAGGGTCTGTATGCGGGGTGTACCGGCGCGCGACCGCCAGCCCAGCAGTTCGTTGGTCACCAGGGCAGCGATCACCAGGCTGCCACCGGCAAGCACCTCGGACCCCGGCACCTCGTGGGCCAACCACCATGCAAGGACGATGCCGAAGATCACCTCCAGCAGGGCCAGCAGGGACACTTCAGGGGCCTTGAGCACGCGAGCACACACCACCGAAAGCACGCAGGGAATGGCCAGTTGCACCAGACCCAGCAAGGCCAGCCAGCCGATGTCGCCCCCGGTGGCCTCAAACGGCACCGCAAGCGCAAACGTGTAGAGCGAGGACAGGACCGCTCCGAGCAGCACCGACGGCACGAGATCGATCGGCTCACCATGCGACTGGCTGCGCTGCACCACGGTCCAGTTCACGGCCGCGGCCACCGGCACGCACAGCGCCACCAGAGAGCCCAGCAACAGGCCCGATGCGCTGGCCGCCGGATCGGAAAACGCGGCCAGCATCTGGCTCCCGTACATGTAGGCAATGCCCGCGCCAGCCGCCACGATGGCCAGCCAGGTGCGCAATGGCAGTCGCTGCCCGATGGCAAAGCGCGCCAGCAAGGCCGTCATCAAAGGGCCCAGCGCCATGATGATGAGCACATTGGCCACGCTGGTGAAGGTCAGCGCCAGCATGAAAGCGGTGAACATCACGCTCCAGCACACGCCGGACACCCAGAAGGCACGCGACTCGGGCAGCAGGCCCCAGTGTTGGTGGAGGGTGCGGCCGATGGCTGAGCGCTCCGGCGCATCGAGTGCCTGCACGCGCCCCTGGCAGCTGGCCGCACGCCACACCGGCAGGATGATCAGCAACGACAAGGCCGTGAACGCGCTGCGCCAGAAGGTCACCTCAAAGCGTGCGGCCGATTCCAGCTGGCGCGACACCACCCCGGCGATGGACCACATGAGGGTCACCGCGATCATCAGGAACACCGCCTGGGTGTGGCTCAGGCGATTCAAGGCGCGGAAAGGCATGGTGCTGAACCAACAACACGGCACCAGGCCGTGTTGAAGATGCATCAGTCGCGGTTGCGCTTGCGGTCGCTTTCTTTCAGGAAGCGCTTGCGCAGACGGACCGACTTGGGCGTGATTTCCACCAGCTCGTCGTCTTCGATGAATTCGACACCGTATTCGAGGTTCAGGTCGATCGGCGGCGTGATCTTGATCGCGTCTTCCTTGCCCGATACACGGAAGTTGGTCAGCTGCTTGGTGCGCGTGGCGTTGACCACCAGGTCGTTGTCCCGGCTGTGGATGCCGACGATCATGCCTTCGTACACCGGGTCACCGGCCTTCACGAACATGCGGCCACGGTCGTCCAGTTTGCCCAGGGCGTAGGTGAAGATTTCACCGTCGTCCATGGAGATCAGCACGCCGTTCTTGCGGCTGGCGATGTCACCCTTGTGCGGCTCGTAGCTGTCGAAGATGTTGGAGATCAGGCCCGAACCACGGGTCAGGTTCAGGAACTCGTTGGTGAAACCGATCAGGCCACGTGCCGGAATGCGGTACTCCAGGCGCACGCGGCCGCGGCCGTCCGGCTCCATGTTCACCAGCTCACCCTTGCGCTCGCCCAGGGCCTGCATCACGCCACCCTGGTGCTGCTCTTCGATGTCGGCCGTCACCAGCTCGATGGGCTCGTGACGAACACCGTCCACATCACGGAACACCACGCGCGGCTTGGAAACGGCCAGCTCGTAGCCTTCACGGCGCATGTTTTCCAGCAGGATGGTCAGGTGCAGTTCGCCGCGACCCATCACTTCAAAAATACCGTCTTCGTCGGTTTCCTTGACGCGCAGGGCCACGTTGGACTGCAGCTCCTTCTGCAGGCGGTCCCAGATCTGGCGGCTGGTCACGAACTTGCCTTCGCGGCCGGCCAGCGGGCTGGTGTTGACGCAGAAATTCATGGTCAGGGTCGGTTCGTCGACCTTGAGCATGGGCAGGGGTGCGGGTGTGAGCGGATCGGTCACGGTCACGCCAATGCCGATATCGGCAATGCCGTTGATCAGCACGATCTCGCCGGGGCCGGCTTCGGTCGCCTGCACGCGGTCGAGACCCTGGAAGGTCAGCACCTGGTTGATGCGGCCCTTGATGGATTTGCCATCGGGGCCTTCCATCACCAGCACATCCATGTTGGGCCTGATCGTGCCCTGACTGATTCGGCCGACGCCGATGCGCCCCACGAAAGACGAAAAATCGAGTGCGGAAATCTGCAGTTGCAGCGGCGCGGTCGGGTCTCCCTCCTGGGCAGGCACGTGCTTGAGCACGGTTTCGAACAGGGCCGACATGTCGGGACCCCACTGCTCGCCGGGCGCGCCCTCTTCCAGCGAGGACCAGCCGTTGATGCCGGAGGCGTAGACCACGGGGAAGTCCAGTTGCTCGTCGTTGGCACCGAGCTTGTCGAACAGGTCGAAAGCGGCGTTCACGACCTTGTCGGGGTTGGCGCCGGGCTTGTCCACCTTGTTGACCACCACGATGGGCTTGAGGCCCAGGGCCAGCGCCTTCTTGGTCACGAAGCGGGTCTGCGGCATCGGGCCTTCCTGGGCGTCGATCAGCAGCACCACACCGTCCACCATGGACAGGGCGCGCTCCACCTCGCCGCCGAAGTCCGCGTGGCCGGGGGTGTCAACGATGTTGATGTGCGTGCCCTGCCAGCTGACGGCGCAGTTCTTGGCCAGGATGGTGATGCCACGCTCTTTTTCGATGGCGTTGTTGTCCATCACCGTGTCCACGACTTTTTCGTGCTCGGCGAAGGTGCCCGACTGGCGCAGCAGTTGGTCGACCATGGTCGTTTTGCCGTGGTCGACGTGGGCGATGATGGCGATGTTGCGGATCTGTTTGCTCATGTTGCGGTTTCCAGGATTTGCTGTATTTCGATGGGGCTCAGCAGCCGCCCCGGGATGAGTTCGCCGCCCTCGGTGTGACCGCTGCCGAGCAGGACCGCCGAGGGATTCGAGGTTTCGATGGAGGTCGCCGGCGCGGGGCCGAACACCACCACCTGTTTTTGGTCAGGCCAGTCGCCCCGCCTGCGCACACCACTGAGGTAGCGCCCGGCATTGTCGGCGTCCAGCGTGACCGGCACGTGTCCTTCTAGCAAGACCTGGACCGGCGCCAGATGCGCCAACCGCTGGCCTTCGTCTTCCGACGCCAGGGCATCCAGGGTGATGCACTGCGTGGCGTCAAAAGGCCCGGTGGCGGTGCGGCGCAGCATGGTCAGGTGTCCGCCACAGCCCAGCGCTTCCCCGATGTCTTCGCCCAGGGTGCGGATGTAGGTGCCTTTGCTGCAGCGCACGCGCAGTTGCAGGCAAGGCGTGTCGCCATCGAGCCGCATGTCCAGCAGCTCCAGATCGTGAATCACCACCTGGCGCGCTTCGCGCTCGACCGTCTGGCCGTCGCGGGCGTATTCGTACAGCGGTTTGCCGTCTTTTTTCAGCGCGCTGTGCATGGGCGGCACCTGCGCGATCGGGCCCATGAAGCGGTCGAGCACCTCGACCACCTGGCCCGGGGTACAGGTCACGGCGCGGGTCTCGATCACGTCACCTTCTGCGTCGCCGGTGCTGGTCTTCAGGCCCAGGCGCACGGTGGTCTCATAGGTCTTGTCCGCGTCGAGGTGCAACTGGCTGAACTTGGTGGCGGCACCGAAACACAGCGGCAACACACCCGTGGCGAGTGGGTCGAGCGTGCCGGTGTGGCCGGCTTTTTCGGCGCGCAGCAACCACTTGGCCTTTTGCAGGGCCTGGTTGCTGGAGAGACCCAGCGGTTTGTCTAGCAGCAGCACCCCATGCACAGGGCGCCGTTGCACCCTGGTGCTTTGGCGCTGCATGGTCATTCCTCGTCTTTGGAACGCGAAGCCACCGCCTTGGAGATCAAGGCGTTCATGTCTGACGCGCGCTCGGTGGTGCGGTCAAATATGAAGTGCAGCGTGGGCACGGTGTGGATATGCAGCCGCTTGAAAAGCCCGCTGCGCAGAAAACCGGCGGCCGCGTCCAAGCCTTGCTGGGTTTCTTCGGGGTCACCGGTCAACAGGCTGAAGAAGACCTTGGCGTGCGCGTAGTCGGGCGTGACCTCCACCGCGTTGATCGTGATCATGCCGACCCGGCGGTCTTTGAGTTCGCGCGCAATCAGCTCGGCCAGATCGCGCTGGATCTGGTCGGCCACGCGGAAACCGCGGTTGGGAGTGGAAGACTTCTTGACAGCCATGACGGTGCTCGAAACGTACCCCGATCAAAGGGTACGCGCCACTTCCTTGATCTCAAAGAACTCGAGCTGATCGCCCTCTTTGATGTCGTTGTAATTCTTGAGCTTGATACCGCACTCAAAGCCTTCCTTGACTTCGCGCACGTCGTCTTTCAGGCGCTTCAAGGTGTCGATCTCGCCGGTGTAGATCACCACGTTGTCGCGCAGCAGACGGAAGTGTGCGTTGCGCGTGACCTGGCCCGAAGTGACCATACAGCCTGCCACGGTACCGATCTTGGACGCCACGAACACGGTGCGGATCTCGGCAGAGCCGATGATTTCCTCGCGCTTCTCGGGCGCCAGCATGCCGGACATGGCCGCTTTCAACTCATCGACGGCGTCGTAGATGATGTTGTAGTAGCGCAGGTCGACGTCGTTGCCTTCGGCCAGCTTGCGCGCACCCACATCGGCACGCACGTTGAAGCCGATGATCACGGCCTTGGAGGCGATGGCCAGGTTGACGTCGGACTCGCTGATGCCGCCCACGCCGGAGAACACCATTTGCACCTTGACCTCGTCGGTCGAGAGCTTGAGCAGCGAGGCGCCCAGGGCTTCCTGCGAACCCTGCACGTCGGCCTTGACGATGATGGGCAAGACCTTGACTTCGCCCGCCGACATGTCGGTGAACATGTTTTCCAGCTTGGCGGCCTGTTGCCGGGCCAGCTTGGTGTTGCGGAACTTGCCGGCGCGGTAGGTGGCGATCTCGCGCGCACGGCGCTCGTCGGTCATCACCATGAAGTCGTCACCGGCCTGCGGAACTTCCGACAGGCCCTGGATTTCCACCGGAATGGAAGGACCGGCGGACTTGATGGTCTTGCCGTTCTCATCGAGCATGGCGCGCACGCGACCCGAGGTCTGACCCACGAGGATCACGTCACCGGTCTTGAGCGTTCCGCTCTGAACCAGCACCGTGGCCACCGCACCGCGGCCTTTGTCCAGACGCGCTTCGATCACCAGGCCCTTGGCCATGGCATCGACCGGTGCCTTGAGCTCCAGCACTTCGGCCTGCAGCAGCACCTGCTCCAGCAGGGCATCCACGCCCTCGCCGGTTTTGGCCGACACGTTGACAAAGGGCACGTCGCCGCCAAACTCTTCGGGCACGACCTCTTCGGCCACCAGCTCCGAGCGCACCTTTTCCAGGTTGACGCCGGGTTTGTCGATCTTGGTCAATGCGACCACCATGGGAACACCCGCCGCTTTCGCGTGCTTGATGGCTTCCTTGGTCTGCGGCATGACGCCGTCATCGGCCGCGCACACCAGAATCACGATGTCGGTCGCCTGCGCACCACGGGCACGCATGGCGGTGAACGCCTCGTGACCCGGGGTATCGAGGAAGGACACCATGCCACGCGGTGTTTCCACGTGGTAGGCACCGATGTGCTGGGTGATGCCACCGGCTTCGCCCGCGGCCACCTTGGCCCGGCGGATGTAGTCCAGCAGCGAGGTCTTGCCGTGGTCCACGTGGCCCATCACGGTCACGACCGGGGCACGCGGCAGCAGCTCGGCTTCCTGCTGTTCGCTGTCTTCGTCCGTGAACGCTTCCGGATCGTCCAGCGCGGCAACGATGGCCTTGTGGCCCAGTTCCTCGACCAGGATCATGGCGGTGTCCTGATCCAGCGGCTGGTTGATGGTGACCATCTGACCCAGCTTCATCAACTGCTTGATGACCTCCGACGACTTCAGACTCATCTTGTGCGCCAGTTCGGCGACCGTGATGGTCTCCGGCACGTGCACCTCGATGACCTTGAATTCGGTCGGTGCCACGAAGCTGCTCTGGCCCGTGTCACGGCTGTCGCGGTCGTTGCGACGGCCACCTCCGCGTGGACCACCGCGCCAGTTGGAACGCCCGGCGCTGGTGTCACCGCGGGTCTTGATTTCTTTCTTCTTGGCCGCGTCGTCTTTCCAGGTGGAAGACAGGTTTTCGGACTTGACTTCTTTCTTGCCGGCACCGGCGGCGGCGCCCGCTGCAGCCGCGGTCGTGCCCGCGGGCTTGGCGCCCGGCGTGCCAGCGGGCTTGTGCAGCGTGCCCTTGATGGCCTTGGGGTCCGGCGTGGGCTCGGGCTTCTTGGCCACCATGGTCTTGGCCGGCGCAGCCATCATCGCGCGGATGTTGGCGGCTTCGGCTTCGGCCTTGCGGCGACGCTCGATCAGGTCCTGGGCGCGCAGGTCGTCGGCCTTCTGGACCTCGGCCTTCTTGTCGGCCAGCACGCGAGCGGCCGATTCGCGCTCCAGCGACGCGGCCTGGGCCTTTTCGTGTTCGGCAATGCGGGCTGCAGCGCTGCCCGCGGCATCGACTGAAGCCGTGGATTGGGCGGCTTCACGCTCGGCGCGTGCCGCGGCTTCGGCCGCTTCGGTCGCCAGACGTTCCTGCTCGGCTTTGGCCGCCCGGGCTTCTTCGGCTTCGCGCTGCTGGCGCTTCTGCAACAGCTCTTCTTCCTGGCGGCGCAGCAGCTCGGCCTGACGGCGCGCGTCTTCCTCGCGACGGGTCAGCTCGGCCTCATCGATGACGGGGGCCGCAGGCGCCTGCGGCTCGACGACGGCTTCAGGTGCAAGCACCTCGTCGTCGCGCTTGACGAAGGTGCGCTTCTTGCGCACCTCGACCTGGATCGTGCGGGCACGGCCGGTGGCATCGGCCTGCTTGATCTCGCTGGTCGATTTTTTGACCAACGTGATCTTCTTGCGCTCGCCGCCCGAGGTGCCGTGGCTGGCTTTGAGGTGACCCAGCAGTTTCTGCTTGTCGGACTCGGTGACCGGATCGGTTCCCGCGGTTTTGGGCACCCCGGCGGCGGAGAGTTGCTCCAGCAGCGATGAGGTGGACTTGTTCAGTTCGGCAGCCAATTCGGCGACAGTGGTACTGGTCATAGGTGTTTTTTCTCCGCTCTGGCCTGCTTGGTTCAGTTGGATGCAGGCGTTTCGTCACTGTTGAACCAGTGAGCGCGGGCCAACATGATCATCGCCGTGGCCTCTTCAGGCGTCTGGCCGGTCAGGTCGGTCAATTCATCGGTGGCCAGATCGGCCAGTTCATCACGGGTGTGCACGCCGCCATCGGCCAGCTTGGCCACCAGTTCGGGCGTCATCCCTTCGAGGTCGCGCAGATCCTGCGAAACTTCCTCGACGCTTTCTTCCCGCGCAATTTCCATGGTCAGCAGGGCATCCTTGGCACGGGTGCGCAGTTCGTTCACGGTGTCTTCGTCAAACGATTCGATCTCCAGCATTTCCTGCAGGGGCACATAGGCCACTTCTTCGAGGCTGGTGAAACCTTCCTCGATCAGGATGTCGGCGATCTCCTGGTCCACGTCCAGCTTGGCCATGAAGATCTTGCGGATGCCGTCGGCTTCTTCGGCCTGCTTCTGGGCCGACTCGTCGGCGGTCATGATGTTGATGCGCCAGCCGGTCAGCTCGGAAGCCAGACGCACGTTCTGCCCACCGCGGCCGATGGCGATCGCCAGGTTTTCTTCATCCACCACCACGTCCATGGCGTGGCGCTCTTCGTCCACCACGATCGAAACCACGTTGGCGGGCGCCAGGGCGCCAATGACGAACTGGGCCGGGTCTTCGGACCACAGCACGATGTCGACGCGTTCACCTGCGAGTTCGTTGGTCACACCGTTGACGCGCGAGCCGCGCACGCCGACACAGGTACCGATGGGATCGATGCGTTTGTCGTGCGAGAGCACGGCGATCTTGGCGCGTGAACCGGGGTCGCGGGCACAGGTCTTGATTTCGAGCAGACCCTGCTCGATCTCGGGCACCTCCTGGCGGAAGAGCTCGATCATGAAAGAAGGGGCCGAACGCGACAGCAGGATGGGGGCGCCACGCAGCGTCAGGTCCACATCCATGATCATGGCGCGGACGCGGTCACCGGTACGGAAGTTTTCTTTCGGGATCGTCTCGCTGCGCTTCAAACGGCCTTCGACACGGCCGCTCTCGATGATGAGATCGCCCTTGTCCATGCGCTTGACGGTGCCGACAAAGATCTTGTCGCCGCGCGACATGAAGTCATTGAGCAGCATCTCGCGCTCGGCGTCGCGGATCTTCTGCAGGATCACCTGTTTGGCCGCCATGGCGCCGATACGGCCGATGGGCACACTTTCAACCGGTTTCTCGATGTAGTCGCCTTCTTCGATGTCGGGAATTTCATCGCGCGCATCGGTCAGCAGTTCCTCGGCATCGGGATTCTGCAGGCCAGCTTCGTCGGGCACGACGAGCCAACGGCGGAAAGTCTCGTAGGAGCCATCGTCCGGGCTCATGGCCACGCGGATGTCCACGTCGCCTTTGTAGAGTTTTTTGGTGGCCGAGGCCAGCGCCAGTTCCACAGCGCTCAGCACAATGTCGCGTTCGACATTTTTCTCGCGCGAGATGGCATCGATCAGCATCAACATTTCGCGGTTCATATCACTCGCCCACCTTTCCGAAGCTCTTTTCCAGAGTCACAAACATTTTTTGCATAAATGGTTCGCACAAATCAAACTTCAAACCGGATCCGATCCGCCTGAAGCCGACTGGCGACCCTTGAAATTCACAATCGGCGCCAACCGGGCCTGCTGGACATCGTCCAGCACAAAGCCCAGCGCCTGCAACGGCGGCGGCACGCGCTTCTTGCTCACACGCTGCCCAGGCTTGGGTTCGGGCGCATCGCTCCAGACCAGTTGCCAGGAAACCCCATCAGCAGCCCGCTCCAGCGTGCCGCGAAACTTTTTTCGACTGGCGGAAATGCCCGAATCCGTGACACCGATCGGTGCCTTCAGCGTGAGGTCAACCGTGTGACCCTCAAAACGGATGTAGTCGACTTCATGACGCAAGGGACGATCGATACCCGGTGAACCCACCTCCAGCCGGCGGTATTCGAGACCTTCGACTTCCAGCAGATAGTGCAGCTGGCGCGTCACTTTCTCGCAATCTTCCACCGTCACAAACTGGGGCACCGGTGCGGGCTGGCCCGCTTCTGGCGGCTGCCAGGGCAGATCGATCGTGACACGCAACAAACCACCGGCGGAACGCTCCAGATCCACCAGGTCAAAACCCAGTCCGGTGACGGTTTGCGTGACGGTTTCTTGCCAGGTCATTGGTGCGGTATCTGCCCTGTTCGGGATCGGTTGGAAAAGCGTTCGGCCAAAAAAAATGGGCCGGTAGTAACCCGCCCATTTGGTCGTGAAGCTCGCATTGTAACCTGTCCGAGACCCCTATTGCAATATCCGAGCCACCGACGCCATCAAATACCCAACACCCACTGGATGATGTTTTTGGCAACAAAGCCCAGCATGCCCAGCGAGAGCACCAGAAACAGAATGAACGAGCCGAATTTGCCCGCCTTGGACTCCAGTGCGAGGTTGAACACGATGAACAGCATGTACAGGATGAACGCGCCGACGCCGAAGGTCAGGCCGAACTGGGCGATCTGGCCCTCGGTGTAGCCGAAAAGGGTGGTTTCCATGAAAAACGGCCGCGGTGCGGCTCAGGCGGCGGGCGCCGTGGAAGTGGGGGGTTCGGGGCAGAGGTCGCGGTAGGCGTGCCAGCTGGCATGGGCCACCAGGGGGATGACCACGATCAGGCCCAGCAAGGCGGTGATCATGCCCAAGCCCACCAGCATGCCGATCAGCACCGCCCACCAGACCAGTGGCCCGGGATGATCGGCCACGGCGCGCCAGCTGGCGGTCACCGCCATGCTGACGGGTACGCTCTTGTCCACCAGCATCGGTATGGCGACCACGCTGGAGGCAAAAACCGGCGCGGCGAGCAGCGAACCCATCAGCAGCCAGACCTCGAACAGGCCGGGTTCCCGCACCAGCACCACGTGGCGCAAAAAATCAACCGGCTTGTTGATAGGGATCTCGGACCAGAGTGTGATCAGGCCGGCGGAGGTCAATACCCAGCCGGTACCCGCCAGGCCAAGCAGCAGGCCAAAGCGCACCAGGCGCCCATCGAACGAGCGCCACAGCGCGAACACATCGGCCAGGCCCGCCTGGCGCCCGACGGCACGTTCGCGGCTGACGTGGTACAGGCCGGTCGCCAGCACCGGGGCGACGATCAGGAAGCCTGAGAAGGCCCCTGCAAGCAGCCAGAATTTCTCGCGCGCCGCCCACATCAGCAACCAGCCGAAGGCCGTGACCAAGGCGCCGTGAGCCAGCCCCGGTATCGGGTTGGCCCGCAGATCGTCCCAGCCTCTTTCGACCCAGCGGACTGGCGAAATCATGTCCACGGGCACGGCGGCAGTTGGGGAAGGCGCTGGCGGTAGGGTCTGGGTCATGGGGATGGATGGGGTTCGCGCGAAGACGCGCCACGGCAGCCAATGCTGGAGAGTGATGTTAGTTCAAGCCCGAACACACGGCTCAGGCAGCGGCCCGAACCAGCGCCTGGGTGTAGGGATGTTGCGGCTGTTGCAGCACCCGGTCCACGTAACCCCGTTCGAGCAATACCCCGTCTTTCATCACCACAACCTCGTGCGCCATGGCAGCGATCACGTCCACGTCGTGGGTGATCAGCAAGTAGCTCAGCTCCCGCTCGCGCTGCAGACGCTGCAGCAGTGCGAGCACCTGTTTCTGCACCGTCACGTCCAGCGCACTCGTGGGCTCGTCGAGCACCAGCAGCTGAGGCCCCACGATGAGCGCGCGTGCGATCGCCAGGCGCTGGCGCTGGCCGCCGGAAAACTCGTGGGGGTAGCGCTGCAGCCAGTCGCTGCCATGGCGCGGATCGTCCACCAGCCCCACATCGGCGAGCGCAACAACCACCCGCTCGCGTCGCTGGGCGACGGACAGCCCGGGTTCGTGGACCAGCAGGCCTTCGCCCACAATCTGCTCCACCGTCATGCGTGGGGACAGGGAAGAAAACGGATCCTGGAAGACGACCTGGATGCGCTGACGCAGGGCCCGGCTGCTGCCGTGACGCCTGGCTTCGGTCCAGTCGGTCCCGGTCACCCGCAGGCTGCCCTGGTGCGGCAGCAGGCCCAGCGCAGCCAGCGCCAGCGTGGACTTGCCCGAGCCCGACTCACCGATCACGCCCAGCGTGCGTCCGGAGGGAATATCGAGATCAGCGCCCTGCACCGCCACAAACTCGCCCTTCTTGAACCAGCCGCGCAACCCAGGCAGTGGCACCGGGTAGCTCACACGCAAGCCACGCGCCTGCAGCACCGGCTCACCCGCAGGGGCAGGGGCCTCCACCACGTCGCGCCCGGGTTTGCTGGCCAGCAGCATGCGGGTGTAAGCGTGTTGCGGCGCGGCAAACACCTCGCTCACACCGCCCTGCTCCACCAGATGCCCGCGCTCCATCACCGCCACGCGGTCGGCAAAACGCCGCACCAGGTTCAGATCGTGCGTGATCAGCAGCACCGCCATGCCGTGCTGGCGCTGCAGATCGGCCAGCAGGTCGAGGATCTGGCTCCGCAGGCTCACGTCCAGCGCGGTGGTGGGCTCGTCGGCCAGCAACAGCTTCGGCGCACTGGCCAGCGCCATGGCAATCATGGCGCGCTGGCGCTGGCCACCGCTGAGCTGGTGCGGGAAGGCGTTGGCGCGGCGGGCGGGCTCGGGGATGCCCGTGGACGCCAGCAGCTCCACCGTGGCCGACTGGGCCTGGCCCGCCGTCAGCCCCTTTTTCAGCTGCAGCACTTCGCCAATCTGGTCGCCCACCGTGTAGAGCGGGTTGAGCGCCGTCATAGGCTCCTGGAAGATGACGGCCACCTCGTCACCGCGCACAGCGCGCAACTGGTGCTCGGTCATCTGCAGCAGGTCGCGCCCCGCCAGCAGCGCCGAACCGCTGACCCCGGCGTTGTGCACCAGGCGCAGCAGCGAGAGCGCCGACACCGTCTTGCCCGAGCCGGACTCGCCCACCAGGGCCAGCTTTTCGCCAGCAGCTATCGAAAAATCGATGCCGTGCACCACCTCCTGGTCGCCGAACGACACCCTCAGGTTCCGGACCTCCAGCAAAGCTTTCATCGGTCCTGCTTTCTGGGGTCCAGCGCATCACGCAGCGCATCGCCCATGAAGGTCAGCAGCAGCAGCGTGATCACGAGCACGGCGAAGGTGGACATGGAAATCCACCAGGCGTCGATGTTGTTCTTGCCCTGGCTGAGCAGCTCGCCCAGCGACGGCGTGCCGGGTGGCACACCCAGACCCAGGAAGTCCAGCGAGGTCAGCGCCAGGATGGCCGCGCTCATGCGGAACGGCAGAAAGGTCACCACCGGCGTCAGGCTGTTGGGCAGCACATGGCGCCAGATGATCTGCCCGTTCGACAGACCCAGCGCACGCGCCGCGCGCACGTAGTCCAGCTGGCGGTTGCGCAGGAATTCGGCGCGCACGTAGTCGGACAGGCCCATCCAGCCAAACAGGCTGAGCAACACCAGCAGCAGGCTGATGCTGGGCGCGAACACGGCGGAGAAGATGATGAGCAGGTAGAGCTCGGGCATCGAGCCCCAGATTTCGATGAAACGCTGGAAGGCAAGGTCGGTCTTGCCACCGAAAAAGCCCTGGATGGCGCCGGTGACCACGCCCAGCAGCACACCAATGAAGGTGAGCGCGAGCGCAAACAGCACGCTGACACGAAAGCCGTAGACCAGCTGCGCCAGCAGATCGCGCCCGCGGTCGTCGGTGCCGAGCCAGTTGTCCAGGGTGGGCGCCGAAGGATTGGGCTCTTTCGCGAAGTAGTTGAGCGTCTTCGGGCCGTAAGGGTTGAGGGCATAGACCGCCCAGTTGTCACCACGGTTCAGCTGCTCGCGGATGAACGGGTCGAGGTAGTCGGTGGTGGTTTCAAAATCACCACCAAAGGTGGTTTCCGGGTAGTCCTGCACCATGGGGAAATAGGTACTGCCCTCGTACCGCACGATCAGCGGCCGGTCGTTGGACAGCAGTTCGGCGAACAGGCTGGCGACCACCAGCACGCAGAAAATCACCAGGCTCCAGTAACCCAGGCGGTTGCGTTTGAAGCGCTGCCAGGCGCGGCGGGACGGGGAAGCGGCAGCCATCGGATTCAATCGAACTTGACGCGGGGATCGACCCACACGTAACACAGGTCGGAGATCAGTTTGGTCACCAGTCCGATCAGCGTGAAGAAGAACAGCGTGCCCAGCACGACGGGGTAGTCGCGCCGGATCACGCTCTCGTAGCTCAGCAGACCCAGGCCATCGAGCGAAAACAGCGTCTCGATGAGCAGCGAACCGGCGAAGAACGCGCCGATGAAGGCCGAAGGGAAGCCGGTGACGATGGGAATCAGCGCGTTGCGGAAGACGTGTTTCCACAACACCTGGCGCTCGCTCAGGCCCTTGGCGCGCGCGGTCATCACGTACTGCTTCCGGATTTCCTCCAGAAACGCGTTCTTCGTGAGCATGGCAGTGACCGCAAAACTCCCGAGCACCATGGCGGTCAGCGGCAGGGTGATGTGCCAGAGGTAGTCCAGGATGCGCGCACCCCAGCTCAGTTCCTCCCAGTTCGATGAGGTGAGGCCGCGCAGCGGAAACCACTGCAGTTGGCCGCCGAAGATCACCAGCAGCGCCACACCCAGCACAAAGCCGGGAATGGCGTAACCAATCAGTACCAGCAGCGTGGTGACCAGATCGAAGCGCGAACCGGCGCGAACCGCCTTGGCCACGCCCAGCGGCACAGCCACCAGGTAGCTGATGAAAAAGGTCCACATGCCGAGGCTGATGGACACCGGCAGCTTTTCGACGATGAGTTGTGACACCGCCTTGTTCTGGAAGAAGCTGGTGCCCAGGTCAAAGCGCGCGAACTGGCCGACCATCTGAATAAAACGCTCGTGCGCGGGCTTGTCGAAGCCGTACAAGGCCTTGATCTGCTCCAGCCGTTGCGGGTCCACGCCCTGGGCGCCGCGGTACACCGAGCCACCTTCTGCGCCGCCGCCCTGCCCCGTGCGCGCCTCGGCCAGGTACTGGTCCACCGGCCCGCCGGGCACGAACTGGATCACCACGAAGGTCAGCAGCAAGACCCCGAACAGCGTCGGGACCATGAGCAGGAGGCGTTTGAGAATGTAGACCCACATGGTCAGTTTGTACCTGATCTCTTCGAGCCAGCAATGGGGGTGGTCATGGCTTGCTCCACCAGGTGTCGATGGCCCAGGTTTCGCCGGCCGCGTAAGGCGGCATGTCCTTCGGCCGCTCGAGCCGCCAGGCGTTGTAGACCATACGGTGCGTGGTCGCGGACCACTGGGGTATCAGGTAGTGGCTGTGGCTGATGACCCGGTCCAGCGCCCGGCAGGCGGCGAGGAAGTCGGGCTTGCTGCGAGCGTCGACCATGTGCGCCAGCAGCTCATCCACAGCCGGGCTGCTCACGCCTGCGAAATTGCCGGAGTCCTCGGTCTTCGCGGCCTGGCTGCCGAAGAGGTCGGCGTATTCGGCGCCGGGGTTGGGCGTGCCGCCGTAGGCGATGGAAATGATGTCGAAGTCGAAACCGCGCAGGCGCTGCTGGTACAGCGCGAAGTCCACCGGCCGGAATTTCAGCTCGATGCCGAGCTTTTCCAGATTGCGTGCCCACGGCGTGACCACGCGCGCGCCGGTTTCGGCGCTGTCCAGGTATTCCAGCACCATGGCCTGGCCTTGGGCGTTGCGCAGCTGCCCCCCCTGCACCGTCCAGCCGGCCTCGCGCAGCAAGGCCTGTGCACGCCGCAGATTTTTCCTCAGCGAGCTGTCGCCGTCGGTGCGCGGTGGTGCGTACATGGGACCAAAGACCGCAGCGGGCAACTGGCTGCGCCAGGGTTGCATCAACGCGAGCTCGTCGGGTCCAGGCTCGCCCGCGGGCGAACAATCGGTATTGCCAAACAGGCCCTGTACGCGCTGGTAGGCACCGTAGAACATCTGCCGGTTCATCCACTCGTAGTCCATCGCCAGCCCCAGCGCCTCTCGCACGCGGATGTCGTCGAGCGGCTGGCGGCGCGTGTTGAGCACATAACTCTGGAAGCCGGTGGGCAGGCGGTGCACCAGCTCGGCCTTGACGAGCTCACCCGTGTTGAATCGTTTGCCATTGACGCGGCGCGCCCAGTCACCGGCCGAAAAAAACCGCATCAGGTCGAACTCGCCCGCCTTGAGCGCTTCGAGCCGCGCGGTGGCGTCCTTGTAGATCTTCACCGTGATGCGGTCGAAATTGGCCGTTCCGCGGCGCACCGGCAGGTCGCGCGCCCAGTAGGCCGGGTCGCGCACGTAGGTGATGTCCTTGCCGAACTGCACGGGTCCGATCTTGTACGGGCCGCTGCCGATAGGGAAATCCATCACGACCTGGTCAAAGCTCTTGCGCTGCCCGGTCTTGGGGTCCGGTGCGTTGCCCCAGGCGCGGCTGAACACGGGCAGGCCGCCCACCGTCAGTGGCATTTCGCGGTTGGGCTTCTTGAAGCGGTAGCGCACGGTGCGCTCGTCGATCACGTCCAGCCCCGCCACGTCTTCCAGGATGGTCTTGTAGGCGGGCGAGGTGTAGGGCCCCATGAGGGTGTCGAAGCTGTGCTTCACGTCGGCGGCCAGCACCGGGTCGCCATTGTGGAAGCGCGCCTCGCGCCGCAGCCGGAAGGTGACCGACAGGCCGTCGATCGCGGCATCCACGTCTTCGGCCAGCAGTCCGTAGCCGGCGCCCGTTTCGTCCAGCGCACCCGTGAGCAGCGAGTCGAACATCAGGTCGGACAGGTAGGCCGGTGCACTGCCCCGCAAGGTGAACGGGTTGTATTTGTCGAAGGTGGAAACGCGCAGGTTGCTGACCAGCCGCAACTCGCCACCTTTGGGCGCGGCAGGGTTCACATAGGCGAAATGGGCAAACCCCGGCGGGTACCTGAGATCACCCCAGAGCGCATAGCCGTGCGCCGACCAGACCGGGCTTGCAGACAGCACCAGCACGGCCACCGAACACAGACCAGCCAGGCGTGAACGGAGTCGGTGAAGAGGTGGGTGCATGCGACAATTCTGCTGGATTTTTCATCGGAGTTAGAGCCATGGGTTTTCTGAACGGCAAAAAACTGCTGATCACGGGTGTGTTGTCCAACCGATCCATCGCCTACGGCATCGCCAGAGCCTGCCACCAGCAGGGCGCCGAACTCGCTTTCAGCTATGTGGGGGAACGCTTCAAGGACCGCATCACCGAGTTTGCAGCCGAGTTCGGCTCGACGCTGATCTTTGACTGCGATGTCAGCGACGACGACCAGATTCACCAGATGTTTGCCGATCTGTCGAAGACCTGGCCGAAGTTTGACGGCTTCGTGCACAGCATCGGCTTCGCGCCGCGAG
Source organism: Hydrogenophaga sp. (assembly GCA_030653975.1). Lineage (GTDB taxonomy): Bacteria > Pseudomonadota > Gammaproteobacteria > Burkholderiales > Burkholderiaceae_C > Hydrogenophaga. Next base: position 24,059 of record JAURYH010000047.1, read on the forward strand.
AAGCGATTGCCGGCGATTTTCTGGATGGCCTCTCGCGTGAAGCGTTCCGCGTCGCCCACGACATCAGCGCCTACAGTTTCCCCGCCATGGCGAAGGCTGCCCTGCCCTACCTGAACGACAGATCCGCCCTGCTCACACTGAGCTACCTCGGTGCGCTGCGCATCATTCCCCACTACAACACCATGGGCCTGGCCAAGGCCAGTCTGGAAGCTTCGGTGCGCTACCTGGCCGAGTCGCTGGGTCCGCGCGGCATGCGTGTCAACGGCATCAGCGCGGGACCGATCAAGACGCTGGCCGCCAGCGGCATCAAGGACTTCGGCAAGCTGCTGGGCATGGTGGCCACCGCCTCCCCCCTGCGCCGCAACATCACCATTGAAGACGTCGGCAACGTGGCGGCGTTCCTGCTGTCCGACCTGGCTTCGGGCGTGACCGCCGAGATCACCCATGTGGACGGGGGCTTCAGCCAGACCGGCGGCGCCAGCCGCGACAGCGAACCGGCAGGCTCCTGACCGTGCAAGCGCCCGGCCAGCCTCTGGTTCACCGGCGGGCATGGATGCTGTCGGCGCTCGGTCTGCTGGTGTTCGGTGGCGCCGAGGCGGCCGCCCCCAACAACACCCCGCCCCTGATGCTCGCCAACGTCTACCGCCCGGGCATCGATCTGGGTGCTTACTGGCTCAGCGAGAAGTACGACGGCGTGCGCGGCTTCTGGGATGGCCGGCGCTTGTTGACCCGCGGCGGGACTGAGGTTCAGGCACCGGCCTGGTTCACCCAGGGCTGGCCCGCCGAACCCATGGACGGTGAACTCTGGGCCGGTCGTGGCCGCTTCGAAGAAACGGTCTCCACCGTGCGCCAGCAAACGCCCGACGACGCGGCCTGGCGGCGCATCCGTTTCATGGTGTTTGATCTGCCGGCACACCCGGGCGTGTTCAGTGAGCGCCTCCTGGCGTACCGGTCGCTGGTTGAGCGCACGGACCAGCCGTGGGTGATGGTCGTGCCGCAGGAACGGGTGTCCAGCCACGAGGCGCTGGGCCATCGGCTGGACCGGATGGTGCGGTCGGGCGGCGAAGGCTTGATGCTGCACCGTGGTGACTCGCTGTACCGCGCCGTGCGCAGCGACGACCTGCTCAAGGTGAAGACCCACGAAGACGCAGAAGCCCAGGTGCTGGGGTCCGTGCCCGGTCGGGGCAAATACATGGGCGCCATGGGCGCCCTGCTGGTGCAATCGCCGGACGGACGGCGCTTCCGGATCGGGAGCGGCTTCAGCGACGCCTTGCGCAAGCAGCCGCCGCCGGTAGGTGCCTGGGTGACCTACCGCTTCCGGGGTCTGCACGACAGTGGCCTGCCGCGCTTTGCCACTTTTTTACGCATCCGCAGCGACGCCGACTTGTCCTCACCGGTCGGTGCGCAGACCCCTGCCCTGCGTTGAACAGGGGATTTGACCGCGCAACTCAGGTGCTGGCCTGGCGCAAGATGCCGTAAATCTGGTCCTTGAGCAGCAGCTTTTCTTTTTTCAACTGCTCAATCTCGACCTGCGAACCGGGTTCAATGTGCGCTTCCTTGTTTTTGATCACCTGGTCCAGTTCGTTGTGCTTGTCAAACAGGCGCGTGAAGTGGACGTCATGGCCCTTGAGTCGGGTGATGAGATCGCGGTATTCAGGGAACATCGGTAAGCCTCCGGTTGGGTGCTGGGCATGCACGGTGCACGTTCCATTGCGATTCCCGCGCGACGCGGGTTGCCAGAACATCTTACCGTGTGCCCTCCGGATCGCCGTGTCCGGCGGTTTCAGACACCCACACAGTCGGCAAAGTAGCTGACCACGCCGTCCACCCCGCGCTCTTGCACCAGCCCGTGGATATCGGTCTCGAACCCGGGGCACTCGCGCGCGAACTCGCGGTTGAACTTGAGGTAGTCCACGATCTTCTTGTTGAACACCTCGCCCGGGATCAGCAGCGGAATGCCTGGCGGGTAAGGGGTGACCAGGCTGGTGGTGATGCGGCCTTCAAGATCGTCGATCGGCACGCGCTGCGTGGTGCGGTGGGCGATGTGCGCAAACGCGTCGCTGGGTTTCATGGCCGGCGTGTGATCGCTCAGGTACATGTCGGTCGTGAGGCGCGCGATGTCGTACTTGGCGTAGAGCTCGTGCACGTGCTGGCAGAGGTCGCGCAGGCCCATCTGCTCGTAACGGGGGTGCTTCTGGCAGAACTCCGGCAGGATGCGCCACATCGGCTGGTTCTTGGCGTAGTCGTCCTTGAACTGTTGCAGCGCGGTCAGCAGCGTGTTCCAGCGGCCCTTGGTGATGCCGATGGTGAACATGATGAAGAAGCTGTAGAGCCCGGTCTTTTCCACCACCACGCCGTGCTCGGCCAGGAACTTGGTGACGATGGAGGCCGGGATGCCGGTGGCGGCGAAATCGCCGTTCATGTTCAGACCCGGCGTGACGATGGTCGCCTTGATCGGGTCCAGCATGTTGAAACCCGGCGCCATGTCGCCAAAACCGTGCCAGGCCTCTTCACCATCCGAGGGCTGCACGCCATCGGCGTCGGTGCGCTTGAGCACCCAGTCGCTGGCGCGACCGATGCCCTCTTCCACCAGGTTGTCCGGCCCCCAGACCTGGAACCACCAGTCGTCTTCACCAAACTCCGCCTCGACCTTGCGCATGGCGCGGCGGAAATCCAGCGCTTCGGCGATGCTCTCTTCCACCAGCGCGGTGCCGCCGGGCGGCTCCATCATGGCCGCGGCCACGTCGCAGCTGGCGATGATGCTGTACTGCGGGCTGGTGCTGGTGTGCATCAGGTAGGCCTCGTTGAAGAGGTGGCGGTCCAGCTTGGTGGTTTGCGAGTCCTGAACCAGCACATGGCTGGCCTGGCTGATGCCGGCCAGCAGCTTGTGGATGGACTGCGTGGCGTACACCACCGAATGCTGCGGCCGCGCGCGCTTCTTGCCCATGGCGTGGAAGCTGCCATAGAACGGGTGGAACGCCGCGTGGGGCAACCAGGCTTCGTCAAAGTGCAGGTTGTCCACCCAGCCATCGAGCAGGTTCTTGATGGTCTCGGTGTTGTAGAGCACGCCGTCGTAGGTGGACTGCGTGAGCGTCAGGATGCGCGGTTTGACCTTGTCGGCATCCACGCCCGCCAGCAGCGGGTTGGCGCGGATCTTGGCCTTGATGGCGTCGATCTCGAATTCGCTCTGCGGGATCGGGCCGATGATGCCGTAGTGGTTGCGCGTGGGCTTCAGGAAGACGGGGATCGCGCCCGTCATGATGATGCTGTGCAGGATGGACTTGTGGCAGTTGCGGTCCACCACCACCACGTCGCCCGGCGCCACCGTGTGGTGCCAGACCATCTTGTTGCTGGTGCTGGTGCCGTTGGTGACGAAGTAGCAGTGGTCGGCATTGAAGATGCGCGCCGCGTTGCGTTCGCTGGCACCGATGGCGCCGTTGTGGTCCAGCAGCTGGCCGAGCTCTTCCACCGCGTTGCAGACGTCGGCACGCAGCATGTTCTCGCCGTAGAACTGGTGGTACATCTGGCCCACCGGGCTCTTCAGGAAGGCCACGCCGCCCGAATGGCCCGGGCAGTGCCACGAATACGAGCCGTCTTCGGCGTAGTCCAGCAGCGCCTTGAAGAACGGCGGCTGGATGCCTTCGAGATAGCTCTTGGCTTCGCGGATGATGTGGCGCGCCACGAACTCGGGCGTGTCTTCAAACATGTGGATGAAGCCGTGCAGCTCGCGCAGGATGTCGTTGGGCAGGTGGCGGCTGGTCTTGGTTTCACCGTGCACGTAGATCGGCACATCGGCGTTCTTGCGCCGCACTTCCTGAATGAAGTTGCGCAGGTTCAGCACCACCGGGTCCAGGTCCGGCCCCGGGCTGAACTCTTCATCGTCGATGGACAGGATGAATGCGCTGGCGCGGCTCTGCTGCTGCGCGAACAGGCTGAGGTCGCCATAGCTGGTGACGCCGACCACCTCGAACCCCTCCGTCTCTATGGCTTGCGCCAGGGCACGAATGCCCAGACCGGAGGAGTTCTCCGAGCGGAAGTCCTCATCGATGATGACGATGGGAAAACGGAATTTCATGGCGGTCTCCAGCCGCGGACGCGGCCATCAGGTGCAAAAGGAATCGAAACAGGCGCGAAGTGTACGGAAATCGAGTGACCCTGCCCTTTTGATGCAGGGCATTTGTCGCAGAATGTGGCACGGGTCAGACATTCAGGGGAATGCCTGCCGCATTGGGGAGCTTACATGTCGGATTCCACCCTTTGGTGGCTGCTGGTCGGCGCGGCCGTGGCGCTGGAGTTGTTCACCGGGACTTTCTACCTGCTCATGCTGGCCGTGGGCATGGTCGCCGCGGCGCTGGCCGCCCATGCAGGCGCCGGATTGAGTGTGCAGCTGATTGTGGCTGCGGTGATCGGATCCGCGGCCGTGTTCGCCTGGCACCTGATCAAACGGCGGCGCCCATCGGACCCGTCGGTGCGCGCCATGCGCAGTGTGAACCTCGATGTGGGCGAGGTCATACAGATCGAAGAATGGCTGCCCGATGGCACCGCGAGCGTGAAATACCGGGGCGCGCAATGGACCGTGATCCTGCGGGCGGGCACCACCCCGGTTCCAGGGGCCTACCGCGTGGCAGAACTCGTGGGCAACCGTCTGCTGGTGGAAAAAGCCTGACCATCAGCCTGCAACCTGGCCCGTGGGGCATGATGCAAACCCTCTTTTCACCACAACGGAATCACATCCATGGAAATCGCCGTACTTCTGTTTGTCATCGCCGCCATCTTCATCACCCGCTCGATCAAGGTGGTCCCTCAGCAGAACGCCTGGGTGGTGGAGCGTCTGGGCAAGTACCACGCATCCCTGGCGCCCGGCCTGAACTTTCTGGTGCCCTTCATCGACAAGGTGGCCTACAAGCACAGTCTCAAAGAAATTCCGCTGGACGTGCCCAGCCAGGTCTGCATCACACGCGACAACACGCAGTTGCAGGTCGACGGCATCCTGTACTTCCAGGTCACCGACCCCATGCGTGCGAGCTACGGCTCGTCCAACTACATCATGGCCGTGACCCAGCTCGCCCAGACCTCGCTGCGCTCGGTCATCGGCAAGCTGGAGCTGGACAAGACCTTCGAAGAACGCGACATCATCAACGCCCAGGTCGTGCAGGCCATTGATGAGGCCGCGCTCAACTGGGGCGTGAAGGTGTTGCGCTACGAAATCAAGGACCTGACGCCACCGAAGGAAATCCTGCACGCCATGCAGGCCCAGATCACCGCCGAGCGCGAGAAACGCGCACTCATCGCCGCGTCTGAAGGCCGGCGCCAGGAGCAGATCAACATCGCCACCGGTGAGCGCGAGGCTTTCATTGCGCGCTCAGAGGGTGAGAAACAGGCTGCCATCAACAACGCGCAAGGCGAAGCCGCGGCGATCACCGAAGTGGCGAACGCCACCGCCAGCGCGATCGAACGCATTGCGCAAGCCATCAACCAGCCCGGCGGCGAGCAGGCGGTGCAACTCAAGGTGGCCGAGCGTGCCGTGGACGCCTACAGCAGGGTGGCCGCTGACGCCACCACCACCCTGATCGTGCCGGGCACCATGACCGAAGTGTCTGCACTGATCACCTCGGCCATGAAGATGATCGGCACCGGCAAACAGGCCGGCTGAAGCCGCTTCGCGGCCTGCTACAATGCAAGGCTTCGCGGAGAGGTGGATGAGTGGTTTAAGTCGCACGCCTGGAAAGCGTGTGTGGGCTAATCCCCACCGCGGGTTCGAATCCCGCCCTCTCCGCCAAAAATGAGTCCCAGAGCGTTCAACAACGTATCACAAGACACCCTGAAAGCCCCGGAATACCGAAGTGTTCCGGGGCTTTTTTGTTTCCGGACGTCCCGGAATGGTTCATGCAATCCCAGGATTTTTGAGGTGTTTTTTGGGGTATCCGCCTCGCGATCTGGGGGTATTTCACTTTCCGGAGGTGGTGATGATCACAAAGTCAACGTGCTGCTGACCAACACAGAAATATCGAAGGTAAAGCCCGGGCTCAAGCTGGCGGAATTGAGCGACCAGAAACGCCTCTTCAGATATACGCGTTCACCGGCTTGGCATGCCGCATGTGAAGCGACAGCCCCAGAGCGGCCATGTGGTTGCTGTTGCGACCCAGGATCTCTTCGCTCAAGGGCAGGAACTCGGTTTCTTCATAGGCCGCGTGCGCCTTGTACTCGGTCACCAGACGGTGCAACTCGCTCACATCCAGTCTGGTGCTCTGGCCCTTGGCAACCGGCTTCAGCCCTTTTTCCAGTTGTTTCCACAGCGCTTCAATCGCGCGGTGTTCGTCCGTCAGGCGCTTGGCCATGGCCTTGACACGCTCAAGCTCTGCCCCGGGCTGGGCGCTGGCGATCACGGCGGGAAAGAGTTCGCGCTCTTCTTCCAGGTGGTGTTCGAAGATGGCTTCGCGAAAAAACTCGAGTGATTCTTCGGCAATCTGGCGGGCCTTGGCGGCCGGCTCCAGCAAGGCGGGCAGCTCATCCAGGGCTGTCAGGCGCTTGACAATGCCAGCGTGACAGTCGGAGAAATTGTTCAGGGGTTCGTCGGTGTTGACGGGGGTATTCATGGTGACTCCTCACGTGCTTTGTACCGTGAATTTGCCGCGGAAATTCGACAGCACACTCACGATACAGGAAGCAGTCTAGAGACTACCAGCTTGGCGACCTTGACGCATGTCAAGGGCTGCCCCGTCTCAGTGCGCACCGGCAGTCGATTTGCCGCGGATGCGGCTCCAGGCATTGAACACCATGACCACAGCGGCCCCGGCCACAAGACCGGCCAGGCCACCCAGCAGGCTGTTCGTCAGACTGGCGGCCCACCCCAGGCCTTCGGCGAAGTGCTCGATGCCATGGCCAATGGCAGGGACTCCGTGCACGAGGATGCCCCCACCCACCAGGAACATGGCTGCGGTGCCGAGCACGGACAAGGCCTTCATGAGCCAGGGTGCAAATGCCAGCAGGCCGTGGCCAAAGGCCTGCTTCCAGCGGGCGGTCTGGCGCGCGAGGTACAGACCGGCGTCATCCAGCTTCACGATGCCGGCCACGAGGCCGTAAACACCCAGGGTCATCAGGAGGGAGATGCCCACCAGCACGAACACGCGCTGCCCAAAGCTGGCCGCCGTCACGGTGCCCAAGGTGATGACGATGATTTCGGCCGAGAGGATGAAATCGGTGCGGATCGCGCCCTTGATCTTTTCCTTTTCAAATGCGACCAGATCCACCTTTTCGGCGCTCACGGCCTTCACCAGCTCGGCATGCTGCGCATTCACTTCGTCGGGCCTGTGAAAGAGCTTGTGCAACACCTTTTCCGCGCCTTCGAAGCAGAGAAACAGGCCGCCGAGCATGAGCAGCGGCGTGATGAGCCAGTGCACGAAAGCACTGATGGCCAGCGCCGCCGGCACGAGGATGGCCTTGTTGAGCAGCGAGCCTTTGCACACCGCCCACACCACAGGCAACTCGCGGTCGGCTTTGACGCCGGTGACCTGCTGCGCATTGAGCGCCAGGTCGTCACCCAGCACGCCCGCCGTCTTCTTGGCCGCCATCTGCGTCATGGCCGCGACATCATCGGCCGCCGACACCCCCTGGCGGGCGGCGACCTTGGTCATGACGGCCACGTCGTCGAGCACGGTGGCGATGTCGTCGAGAAGCGCAAGAAGGCTGGTGGCCATGGTGGACGGTCTTCAGAAAGGAACGAGAAAGACAGACGGTGGTTTGGCCTCGGTCAGCTGACAAATTTTCTGGCGTTGCGCCAGATGCGCATCCACGGGCTGTGGGCATTGAGGTCGCCGCTGGTCCAGCTCATCTGGATGTTGCGGAACACGCGCTCGGGGTGGGGCATCATGGCCGTGAATCGGCCATCGGCCGTGGTCACCGCCGTCAGACCGCCCGGGCTGCCGTTGGGGTTGAACGGGTATTGCTCGGTGGCCGTTCCGTGGTTGTCCACGAAGCGCATGGCCGCGATGGCCTGTGCCGGGTTGCCGCGGTGCTTGAAGTTGGCGTAACCCTCGCCGTGCGCCACGGCGATCGGCAGGCGGCTGCCGGCCATGCCTTGCAGGAACAGGCTGGGCGACTCCAACACCTCGACCATCGACAGGCGCGCCTCGAAACGCTCGCTCTGGTTGGTGGTGAAACGCGGCCAGGCTTCGGCACCGGGGATGATGTCGGCCAGCTCGGCAAACATCTGGCAGCCGTTGCACACGCCGAGACCAAAGGTGTCGGCGCGGCCAAAGAAGCCCTGGAACTGTTCGGACAGCAGCGGGTTGAAGGTGATGCTGCGCGCCCAGCCGATGCCCGCGCCCAGCGTGTCGCCGTAGCTGAAACCGCCGCAGGCGACCACGCCCTGGAAGTCGGCCAGTTTCGCGCGGCCGCTCTGCAGATCGGTCATGTGCACGTCGTAGGCCTCGAAGCCGGCCTGGGTGAAGGCGTAGGCCATTTCCACGTGCGAGTTCACGCCCTGCTCGCGCAGGATCGCGACCTTGGGCTTGGCCAGGTTCAGGAACGGCGCGGCCACGTTGTCCGATGGATCAAACGTCAGCGACACGTGCATGCCGGGGTCTTCGGACAAGCCAGCCGCGGCGTGCTCGCTGTCGGCGCAAGCCGGGTTGTCGCGCTGCTGGTTGATCTTCCAGCTCACGCTGTCCCAGACCTGGTGCAGGTCGAACAGGGTGGCGCTGAACACAGCCTTGGTGTCGCGCCAGACCTGCAGCTGGCCCTTGCCCACGTCCATGCCGGACGACGCCGGGCGCGTCTTGCCGATGAAATGGCTGTGTTTGGACAGGCCGTGCTCGCGCAGGGTCTGCATCACCTCGTTGCGGTGCTCGGTGGCCACCTGCAGCACCACGCCCAGCTCTTCGCTGAACAGGGCCTTGAGCGTGAGCTCCTGGCGGCGCGCGGCCACCTGCGTGGCCCAGTTCTTGGCGTCGCCGCTGTCCATGCGGCTGTCGCTGATGCCGTCGCCCTCCAGCACCAGCATGTCCACGTTCAGCGCCACGCCCACGTGGCCGGCGAAGGCCATTTCGGCCACGGTGGCGAGCAGGCCGCCGTCGCTGCGGTCGTGGTAGGCGAGGATGCGGCCCTGGGCACGCAAGGCGTTGATGGCGTTGACCAGGTTGACCAGGTCTTGTGCATCGTCCAGGTCGGGCACGGTGTCACCGAACTGGCCCAGCACCTGGCCGAGCACACTGCCGCCCATGCGGTTCTGGCCCTTGCCGAGGTCGATCAGCACGAGCGTGCTGTCTTCGATCTGGTCGTTCAGCTGCGGCGTGAGCGTGCCGCGCACGTCGGCCAGCGTGGCGAAGCCAGTGACGATCAGGCTCACCGGCGAGGTGACTTTTTTCTTGTCCGCGCCGTCGCTCCACTGCGTGCGCATGGACAGGCTGTCCTTGCCCACGGGGATGGAAATGCCCAGCGCCGGGCACAGCGCCATGCCCACGGCCTTCACCGTTTCGTACAGCGCGGCGTCCTCGCCCGGCTCACCGCAGGCGGCCATCCAGTTGGCGGAGAGCTTCACGCGCGGCAGCTCGATCGGTGCGGCCAGCAGGTTGGTGATGGCCTCGGCGACGGCCATGCGGCCCGAAGCCGCGGCGTTGATGGCGGCCAGCGGCGTGCGCTCGCCCATGCTCATGGCTTCGCCCGCAAAACCGGCGAAATCGGCCAGGGTCACGGCACAGTCGGCCACCGGCACCTGCCAGGGGCCGACCATCTGGTCGCGGTGCGACAGGCCGCCCACGGTGCGGTCGCCGATGGTGATGAGGAAGCGTTTGGAGGCCACGGTCGGGTGGCTCAGCACGTCGATCACGGCCTGCTGCAGGTCCACACCGGTCAGGTCCATGGGCTGGCCGGTGCGTTCGACGGTGGTCACGTCGCGGTGCATCTTGGGTGGTTTGCCCAAGAGCACATCCATCGGCATGTCCACGGGGCTCTCGTTGCCCTCGTCCACCAGCGAGAGGTGGCGCTCTTCGGTCGCCACGCCGACGACCGAGAACGGGCAGCGCTCGCGCTCACAGAAGGCCTGAAACTGCTCCAGAGATTCGGGCGCGATGGCCAGCACGTAGCGTTCCTGGCTTTCGTTGCACCAGATCTCTTTCGGCGCCAGACCACTTTCTTCCAGCGGCACGGCGCGCAAATCAAAACGCGCACCGCGTCCGGCGTCGTTCACCAGCTCGGGAAAGGCATTGGACAGGCCGCCCGCGCCCACGTCGTGGATGAACAGCACGGGGTTCTGATCACCCTGCGCCCAGCAGTGGTTGATGACCTCCTGCGCGCGGCGTTCGATCTCGGGGTTGCCACGCTGCACGGAGTCGAAGTCCAGCGAAGCGGCGTTGGTGCCGCTGGCCATGGAGCTGGCGGCGCCACCGCCCATGCCGATCTTCATGCCCGGGCCGCCCAACTGGATCAATAGTGAACCGGCCGGGAAATCGATCTTCTTCGTCTGCTTCGAGTCGATCACGCCCAGGCCGCCCGCGATCATGATGGGCTTGTGGTAGCCGCGGGTCACACCGGCCACGTCCTGCTCGTATTCGCGGAAATAGCCCAGCAGGTTGGGCCGGCCGAATTCGTTGTTGAACGCGGCGCCGCCCAACGGGCCTTCGGTCATGATCTGCAGCGGGCTGGCGATGTGCTCGGGCTTGCCGCCCGGCTGGTCGCTCAGACCACCCCAGAGCCTGGAGACGGTGAAACCGGTCAGGCCGGCCTTGGGCTTGGAGCCGCGGCCGGTGGCGCCCTCGTCGCGGATCTCGCCACCCGCGCCGGTGGCGGCGCCGGGGAACGGGGAAATCGCGGTCGGGTGGTTGTGCGTCTCCACCTTCATCAGGATGTGGTTGGTCGCGCTCTGGCTGGCGTAGGCGGGCGAGGCGCCCTGCCCGGCGCGTGCCACGAAACGCTCGACCACGCTGCCTTCCATGATGGAGGCGTTGTCGGAGTAGGCGACGATGGTGTGCTGCGGCGCCGTCTGGTGCGTGTGGCGGATCATGCCGAACAGGCTCTTGTCCTGCGCCACACCGTCGACGGTGAACTGCGCGTTGAAAATCTTGTGGCGGCAGTGTTCGCTGTTGGCCTGCGCGAACATCATCAGTTCGACGTCGGTCGGGTTGCGTTTCAGGCCATTGAACGCGGCCACCAGGTAGTCGATCTCGTCATCGGCCAGGGCCAGGCCCCACGCAAGGTTGGCTTCTTCCAGCGCCGCGCGGCCACCGGCCAGCACGTCCACGTGCTCCATGGGCGCCGGGTGCAGCTCGGTGAACAGCGCTTCGGCCTGGCATCGTTCGGTGGTCACGGCCTCGGTCATGCGGTCGTGCAGTACGTCGGCCACGGCGCGCAGTTGGTCCGCGCTCAGGCTGGCCTTGCCGAGCAGGCCGCTCTTGAGGCCAACGCGGTACTCCACCAGCCGCTCCACCCGGTGCAGCGCCAAGCCGCAGTTGTGGGCGATGTCGGTGGCCTTGGAGGCCCAGGGCGACACCGTGCCCAGGCGCGGCATCACCAGCAGCGCGGGCGCACCGGATTTCTCCAGCGCCAGATGGGCTTCGGTGCAGGGTTCGCCGTAGGTCAGCAACTGACCCACGCGTTCCAGCGTGGCGGCGTCGGGCACGGCGTCGAACGAAGCCAGGTGCACGAAGCGGGCCGAGAGGCCGGTGATCTTGTCAGAGACGCCCTGCAGACGGGGCAGGAATTGCTGGACTTTGAAGTCACTGACGGCGTTGCCGCCATCAAAAAAGCGCAGATGCAGGGTCACGGTGGGTGGCCTTGGGGCTGACGGGCGCAGAGCGGCCCGGGGGATGGGTGGAAACCCGCGATTTTACCCGGGCATCCTGGCCGGAGCGCACCCCGGCATGCGAACCAACAACCCACCAGGCCAGCGCGGAACCGGCCTTGCCGGGCCGCTGCTGGCGCCCCCTGGGGGGTGACGCGCAGCGGCGCGGGGGGTCAGAACTGATATCCGACGCTGACCTTGATCACCGGCAGTACCTTGGCACTATTCAGGTCGTCCTGCACCTTGCGCTCTTCGGCCGCGATGGCGGCAGAGGCGCCAGGCTGCGCCATCAGGCCACCGGAGCCGGTCAGGGTGACCTTCGGTTTGCCGATCGAGACACCCAGGTCCAGACCGAAGGTCCAGCCGGGCTCGTTGAAGCGACCATGACCCCAGCCAACGCCCACGTAAGGCATGCTGTTCGGGTACCTGATGGTCGCCAGCAGCGAGTTGCCGGTGGCGTTGAAGGTCTGACCATCGATGGTCACCGTGCCGTCGGTGGTCTGGGCTTGCAACGCAGCAGAGGAACCGGTGAAAGTGGCACCCGCGACCAGGCGGAAGGTGCCAAGGAATGGGCGGAAGTCGGCGAACACACCGTTGCCGCGCAGCTTGAGATCACCCTTGTAGGTGATCTGGTCCTCTGTGTAAGTGTCGGACCTCGTCAGTTGCGCCAGCTCGCCGCGCAGACCGAAAGCCGGGCCCACCGGCAGGTTGAGACCCACGCCAAGGCCGCCCGTGCCGGCCACGCCATACACGCCGACACCCTGGGCCATCGCCGAACCCGACAGCAAAACCAGAGCCAGACCCGCTGCATGCACCGTTTTCATCGAAAACCTCTCTTGATGGATGGAACTGCGCGCGAGTATAGGTGTGCACCCGGCGATTCAGGGGTGCATTGACCCATCGTTTCAAAGCGTTGCGGTCCGCGGGATAATCGCCTCCCATGAGCATCACCTACAAAGACGAAACCGGCATTGCGGGCATGCGGATCGCCGGCAAGCTGGCCTCCGAAGTGCTGGACCACCTCACCCCGCACGTGGTGCCCGGCGTCACCACCGAGGCGCTGGACAAGCTGGCACACGACTACATCGTGAACGTGCAGGGTGCCATTCCGGCGCCACTGAACTACGCACCCTCGGGCTACATCCCCTACCCCAAGAGCATCTGCACCTCGATCAACCACCAGGTCTGCCACGGCATTCCGAACGAGAAGGCGCTCAAGAAGGGCGACATCCTCAACATCGACGTGACCGTGATCAAGGACGGCTGGCATGGCGATACCAGTCGCATGTTCATGCTGGGTGGCGAAAGCGCGGCCTCGATCGCGGCCAGGCGCCTGTGCGCCATCACCTACGACGCCATGTGGAAAGGCATCGTCATGGTCAGGCCCGGCGTTCACCTGGGCGACATCGGCCACGCGATCCAGGTGTTTGCCGAGGGCAGCGGCTTTTCGGTGGTGCGCGAGTTCTGTGGTCACGGCATCGGCCAGAAGTTTCACGAAGAGCCCCAGGTGCTGCACTACGGCAAGCCCGGCACTCTCGAAGAGCTCAAGGCCGGCATGACGTTCACCATCGAACCCATGATCAACGCCGGCAAACGCGACATCAAGGAAATGGGCGACGGCTGGACCATCGTCACCAAGGACCGTTCGTTGTCCGCCCAGTGGGAACACACGATCCTGGTCACGGAAACCGGCTACGAAGTGCTCACACTTTCGGCCGGCAGCCCGCCGCCACCCGTGTTCGTCACCCCAGCGGTCAGCACCGCGGCCTGACCCGTGACGGGCCAACAGGAGAGCGCCATGGGCGATCTGAGCGCACTGCGGCTGCACTACCGCAGCGACAAAGCCGCCTTGATGGCCCAGCTGGGCGTGCAGGGAACCTCCACGCGGGGGGTGCGCAGCGCCCTGCAGAAACTGTCGCGCCTGACCGACCAGACGCTGCGCGAACTCTGGACCCGCTCGGGCTTTGGACCCACGTTTTCGCTCATTGCGGTGGGCGGCTATGGCCGCGGCGAGCTGTTTCCGTATTCGGACGTGGACGTGCTCGTGCTGCTGCCCCACGGCAGCGAACCCGACCAGGACGAAACGCTCAAGACCCGACTCGAAGGCTTCATCGGCGCCTGCTGGGATGTGGGCCTGGAGATCGGCTCCAGCGTGCGAACCACCGCCGACTGCGTGGCCGAGGCCTCCAAAGACGTGACGGTGCAGACCTCGCTGCTCGAATGCCGGCTGATCTGCGGTGGCAAATCGCAGTTCACCACGCTCGTCACCCAGCTCAACGAAACGATGGACCCCAAGGCGTTCTTCGTCGCCAAGACGCTGGAAATGCGCCAGCGCCACAACAAGTTTGAGAACACGCCCTACTCGCTCGAACCCAACTGCAAGGAATCGCCCGGTGGGCTGCGCGATCTGCAGATCATCCTCTGGGTGGCCAAGGCGGCAGGACTGGGCCGCAGCTGGGACGAACTGGCGCGAAAGGGCCTGGCCACGCCGCTCGAAGCCCGCCAGATCAAAGCCAACGAGGCCCTGCTCAACCTGATCCGTGCGCGCCTGCACCTGCTGGCCAACCGGCGCGAGGACCGTCTGGTGTTCGACCTGCAGAACGCGGTGGCCGAATCGTTCGGTTTCAAGCCACAGGTACCTGCCGTCATCACCTCTGGCGGCCCCGGCCCGCACGCGGCACCGGTGGTGCGCGGTGCGCGACGCGCCAGCGAAGTGCTGATGAAACGCTACTACTGGGCCGCCAAAGCCGTCACCCAGCTCAACCAGATCCTGCTGCTCAACATCGAGGAGCGCCTCGCCAGCGACGACGTCGGCGTGGACCGCATGCGCCCGATCAACGAGCGCTTCTATGACAAGGCGGGCATGCTGGAGGTGGCCAGCGACAACCTCTACACGCAGCACCCGCACGCGATCCTGGAGACCTTCCACATCTACCAGACCACGGTGGGCATCAAGGGCCTGTCGGCGCGCACGCTGCGAGCGCTCTACAACGCCCGTCCGGTGATGAACGCGAAGTTCCGCAACGACCCGGTCAACCGCGCCACCTTCATGCAGATCCTGATGGAGCCCGAGGGCATCACGCACGCCATGCGACTGATGAACCAGACCTCGGTGCTCGGGCGCTACCTCTGGGTGTTCCGCCACATCGTGGGCCAGATGCAGCACGACCTGTTCCACGTTTACACCGTGGACCAGCACATCCTGATGGTGCTGCGCAACGTGCGGCGCTTCTTCATCGCCGACCACTCGCACGAATACCCGTTCTGCTCGCAACTGGCCGCCGGCTGGGACAAGCCCTGGATCTTCTACATCGCGGCCCTGTTCCACGACATCGCCAAAGGCCGCGGAGGCGACCACTCCGACCTCGGTGCGCGCGATGTGCGGGCGTTCTGCCGCCAGCACGGCATCGAACGGGCCGACGCCAGACTGATCGAGTTTCTCGTGGCCGAGCACCTGACCATGAGCCGCATGGCGCAGAAAGAAGACCTGAGCGACCCGGACGTGATCAACACGTTCGCCCAGCGGGTGGGCAACGAACGCTACCTGACCGCGCTCTACCTGCTCACCGTCGCCGACATCCGCGGCACCAGCCCCAAGGTGTGGAACGCCTGGAAGGGCAAGCTGCTGGAAGACCTGTACCGCTACACCCTGCGCGCGCTCGGTGGCCGCGCGCCCGACCCCGGCGCAGTGATCGAGGCGCGCAAGCGCGAAGCCCTGTCGATGCTGGCGCTGCACGCCCTGCCCCACCTGGCGCACAAAGCCCTGTGGGACACGCTGGACGTGAGCTATTTCATGCGCCACCAGGCCGACGAAATCGCCTGGCACACGCGGGTGTTGACCCGCGAACTGGCGGTTCGGGCCGTGGCTTCAAAAGCTGCCAGCCCTGAAGCTGTCGAGCGTGAAGCGCAGGAACCGGACAACAGCATCGTGCGCGCCCGCCTGTCACCCGAGGGAGAGGGCCTGCAGGTGCTCGTGTACGCACCCGACCAGCACGACCTGTTTGCCCGCATCTGCGGCTACTTCGACAACGCCGGCTTCAGCATCCTGGACGCCCGCATCCACACCACGCACACCGGGCACGCGCTCGACACCTTCCAGGTGGTGGCCCCCACGCTCGCCGAGCACTACCGGGCGCTGACCGCGATGGTGGAAAACGACCTGGCCCTGGCCATCGACCAGCGCGGACCGCTGCCCGCGCCCAGCAAGGGCCGGCTGTCCCGCCGCGTCAAGAGCTTTCCGATCACTCCGCGCGTGGACCTGCGGCCCGACGAAAAAGCCCAGCGCTGGCTGCTCAGCGTCTCGGCCAGCGACCGTGCAGGCCTGCTGTACTGCATCACCCGCGTGCTCGCGCGCTACGACATCAGCGTGCAGCTCGCCAAGATCACCACCCTGGGCGAGCGTGTGGAAGACACTTTCCTCATCAGCGGCTCGCAACTGCAGGTCAACAAGCGGCAGATCGAGATCGAAACCGAACTGCTGGAAACGCTGGAAGGTTAGGAGCGACCGCCTCAGTCATCTTCGGTCGCGTCGAGCCCGGGAAACAGCACCTCGGTGAAGCCGAAGCGGCTGAAGTCGCGCACCCGCATCGGGTACAGCACGCCCTGCAGGTGGTCGCATTCGTGCTGCACCACCCGGGCATGAAAGCCATCGGCTTCCCGGTCGATGGGGGTTCCTGCAAGATCGAAGCCCTGGTAACGGATGCGCTGCCACCGCGGCACAATGCCACGCAAACCGGGCACCGAGAGACAACCCTCCCAGCCCTCTTCCTCCACGTCGCCCAACGGGGTGATCACCGGGTTGAGCAAGACCGTGCGCGGCACCACAGGCGCCTCTGGATAACGCGGGTTCGCCGCGCCGGTGCCGAAGATCACGAGCTGCAGGTCGACGCCGATCTGTGGCGCGGCCAGCCCCGCTCCGTTCGCCGCGGCCATGGTCTCGACCATGTCGGCGACCAGGCGGTGCAACTCGGGCGTGTCGAACCGGGTCACGGGCTGGGCCACGCGCAGCAGCCGCGGGTCGCCCATTTTCAGAATCGTATGAATGGTCATTGTGGTGTCATGGATTACCCCGTGGAGTGTTCAGGCCTTCGCGCGCTACATTCAGGTCTGGCCCGTTCAGGAGGATTTTCCATGCAATCGCGTCTGTCATCCCTGCCTCTCATGTCCCGTCAGCTGCGCTGGACCGCCAGCGCCTTGCTGCTGGGCGGTTCACTGGTTTTTTTCAACCAACCGGCCCAGGCGCAAGGTGCCGACATCTTCAAGAGCGCGGACCTGGCGCTGGGCGAAAAGATGATCACCGAGCACAAGTGCGTGGCCTGCCACGTCAGCAAGGTGGGCGGTGACGGCAGCGCCATGTACAAGCCCATGGGCAAGATCAACACCGCCGGCCTGCTGCGCGGCATGGTGGAGATGTGCAACACCACCATGAATCTGGGCATGTTCCCGGAAGAAGTCAGTGCCGTGGCCGCGGTGCTCAACCGGGACCACTACAAGTTCAAGTGAACCTGGATCAAGCTGCGGACGGTTCCAGCAAGGCCAGCATGGCGGCTTCATCCAGCACAGTCACACCCAGCGCCTGCGCCTTCTCCAGCTTGCTGCCGGCCTCCGCGCCGGCCACCACGTAGTCGGTCTTCTTGCTCACCGAGCCCGCCACCTTGGCGCCCGCGGCTTCGAGCAGATCCTTGGCCGCGTCGCGGCTGAGCGTGGGGAAGGTGCCAGTGAGCACAAAGGTCTTGCCTGCCAGCGGTCTGGGCGCCTGCGCCGCAGGCTCGCCCTCTTCCCAGGTGACACCACAGGCGCGCAGCTGCTCCACCACTTCCCGGTTGTGCGGCTGGTCAAAGAAGGTGCGGATGCTTTGCGCCACCACCGGCCCGACGTCGTTCACCTCCAGCAACTGTTCCACCGTGGCGTCCATGATGCGGTCGATCTGGCCGAAGTGGCGCGCCAGGTCCTTGGCCGTGGCCTCCCCGACGTGGCGGATGCCCAGGCCGAAGAGGAAACGCGGCAGCGTGGTGTGTTTGGACTTCTCCAGCGCAGCCACGATGTTCTGCGCCGACTTGTCGGCCATGCGGTCCAGGCTGGCGAGCGCGGTGAAACCGAGCCGGTACAGGTCGGGCAGGGTCTTGACCACGCCCGCGTCCACCAGTTGCTCCACCAGCTTGTCGCCCAGGCCCTCGACCTCGACCGCGCGGCGGTGGGCGTAATGCAGGATGGCTTCCTTTCGCTGGGCGGCGCAGAACAGGCCGCCGGTGCAGCGGTAGTCGACCTCGCCCTCTTCGCGCACGGCATCGCTCCCGCACACCGGGCACTGGTGCGGCATGGTGAACACCTCGGCGCCTTCGGGCCGCTTCTCGGGCAGCACCGCCACCACCTCGGGGATCACGTCGCCCGCGCGACGCACGATCACCGTGTCACCCACCCGCACGTCCTTGCGGCGCGCTTCGTCTTCGTTGTGCAGGGTGGCGTTGGTCACCGTCACGTTGCCCACGAACACCGGCGCGAGCTTGGCCACCGGCGTGAGCTTGCCGGTGCGACCGACCTGCACGTCGATGGCGAGCACGGTGGTGAGCTGCTCCTGCGCCGGGTATTTGTGCGCCACGGCCCAGCGCGGTTCGCGCGTGACGAAGCCGAGCTGCCGCTGCAGCGCGAGCGAGTTGACCTTGTAGACCACGCCGTCGATGTCGTAGGGCAACTGGTCGCGGCTGGCGCCGATGCGCTGGTGGAAAGCGATCAGCTCGTCGGCACCGCGGGCCACCGTGGTCTGCTCCGCCACAGGGAAGCCCCAGGCCTTGAGTTGCATCAGCAGTTCGTAGTGGGTCTCGAACGCCGGGCCGCCCTGCTCCGGCGGCGTGATCTCGCCCAGGCCGTAGGCGAAGAAGCTCAGCGGGCGCTGGGCGGCAATGCCCGAGTCGAGCTGGCGCACCGCGCCGGCGGCGGCGTTGCGCGGGTTGACGAAGGTCTTTTCGCCCTTGGCGCCGGCGGCGATCTTGGCGCGCTGTTTGTCGTTGAGCGCATCAAAGTCATCGCGGCGCATGTAGACCTCACCGCGCACTTCCAGCACGGCCGGCGCATCGGACGACAGGCGCAAAGGAACCTGGCCGATGGTGCGGATGTTGTTCGTCACATCCTCGCCCACCTCACCGTCGCCGCGCGTAGCGGCCTGCACCAGCACGCCGTTTTCGTAGCGCAGGCTCATGGCCAGGCCGTCGAACTTGAGCTCGGCCACGTATTCAACCGGTGGTTCGGCATCGCCCAGGCCGAGCGCGCGGCGCACGCGGGTGTCGAAATTGCGCGCGCCGCTGGGCTCGGTATCGGTCTCCGTGTTGATCGACAGCATGGGCACGGCGTGACGCACCGGCGTGAACGCGTCCAGCACCCGACCACCGACACGCTGCGTCGGCGAATCTGGCGTCAACAGCTCCGGGTGTGTGGCTTCAAGCGCCTGCAGCTCCCGGAACAGCCGGTCGTACTCGGCATCCGGAATCTCGGGCGCGTCCAGCGTGTAGTACAGGTGGGCGTGGTGGTTCAGTTGCTCGCGCAACTCGGCCGCGCGTTCGGCCGGCGCGGGCTCAGAGGAAAAAAGATCAATAGGGCACATGCGGACAAATCACTCTGAGAATGAGGGGAAGTCATACCAGAACGCCGCGGAACCGGCTTTGCCGGGCCGCCAGCGTTGCCCCCTGAAAGGGGGTGACGCGCTGAAAGCGCGGCGCGGGGGTCAGCTAAATAATCTGCGCGCCTGCGGCGAACCCGCCGACAGATCATGGCTGTCCAGCGCGTCGTACAGGCTTTCCAGGTCGGCGCCGATACCGTCCATCGTGTCGGTTGACAGCGGCTGTCCGGCGTCGTCGGTGATCACGCCTTCCATGGCCTCGGCCAGCGCAGCGGCGGCCTGGCGCATGCGCAGAAACGGCTGTTCGCTGCGCGGCACGTGGGTCACTTCAAGCGACAGCGCGACCTCGCGCAACGCACTTTGTTCCGGGTCTTCGGCCATGGCGGCCTGCGAATCAAACGCCAGGCTCAGGATCGGCGCCTGTCCCGCCGCGCTGGCGGGCAGCACCATGCGCCCGGGCAGCACGCCCGCAACGAATCCGTGCCGCGCCGCATTCTGGGCCACATACCCGGGACTCCAGGCGCTGCGACGGGCGCGCAGCGTGAAGCCCAGTTGCGCATCGTGGCCGCTGGCAAAGGCGTCCAGTTCGCGGGCGCGGGCCACCTCGGCCCGCATGTCGGGGAAATCGGGTGCGGCGCCCACCGCATCGGCAAAGGCCTGGGCCTTGACGACGAACTCGGAGAACTCGATGTCGTTGAGCGCGCCGGCACGGTTCGCCAGTTGCACGCCGGCCTGCAGCGCGTGGTAACGCTGCCCGGGCCGGGGACTTTCCCATTCACCGCTGATCTCGTTCAGGCCTTCGACGGCAAACGGCTTGCTGCCGACCCGACGCGTGCCAGGCAGCGCAGCCAGCAAGGCATCGCCCGACACCGGACCTTCAATCGCCAACGGCGTGATGACGTCGATCAGG
The DNA here is from genome assembly GCA_030653975.1 of Hydrogenophaga sp. Taxonomy (GTDB): domain Bacteria; phylum Pseudomonadota; class Gammaproteobacteria; order Burkholderiales; family Burkholderiaceae_C; genus Hydrogenophaga. The sequence continues at coordinate 44,357 of JAURYH010000047.1, forward strand.
GCGTCCAGCCCGGGCCGCTTCTCGGGCGGGTTGACGACGCTGTTGAGCGTGACGGGCACCACCACCGGCGCGCGCGCTTCGCCATCCGTCGCGACCTGCGGCTCCGGCTCGCTCGCGGCCTCGAACGCATGGCCCATCACGGGTTCGATGCGTTCGGATACCCCGTCGTGGTCCGGCTCGGTCACCGGGCCTGTCAGCGGGTTTTCAAAGCTGTGCGGTTCGCCCGCACCGTCTTGGCCGGGGCGTTCGCGGGCGGTTCGTGGGGCGCTCTGGCTCGTGACCCAGGCGTTGTAGGCCACGACGCCGGCCAGCACGAGCCCTCCGATGATGGCCAGACTGATTTGCAAAGTGCTCATGGGTGTTCAGCGGTGGGTGGCGTGATCAGACGGATTCCAGCATGCCGGCGGCGGACTCCATGTCCACCGCGACGATACGCGAAACGCCCTGCTCCTGCATGGTCACGCCGATCAGCTGTTCGGCCATTTCCATCGCGAGCTTGTTGTGGCTGATGAACAGGAACTGGGTGCCCTGCTTGCTCATGCTGGTCACCAGACGCGAATAGCGCTCGGTGTTGGCGTCGTCCAGCGGAGCGTCCACCTCGTCGAGCAGACAGAACGGCGCCGGGTTGAGCTGGAAGATGGCGAACACGAGGGCGATCGCGGTGAGCGCTTTTTCGCCGCCTGAAAGCAGGTGGATGGTCTGGTTTTTCTTGCCGGGCGGCTGCGCCAGCACCTGCACACCCGCGTCCAGGATTTCTTCGCCGGTCATCACCAGGCGGGCATTGCCGCCACCGAACAGCTCGGGGAACATGCGGCCAAAGTGTTCGTTGACGGTGTTGAAGGTGCTGCCCAGCAGGTCACGGGTTTCGGCGTCGATCTTCTTGATCGCGTCTTCCAGCGTGGTCATGGCTTCGACCAGGTCGGCCGACTGCGCGTCCAGGAAGGTCTTGCGCTCGCGCGCGGCGGTGAGCTCGTCCAGCGCTGCGAGGTTGACGGCACCCAGCGCCTGGATCTCGCGGTGGAAACGGTCGATCTCGCCTTGCAGGCCGGTCAGGCGCACATTGCCCTCGGTGATGCTCTGCGCCACCGCGGCCAGGTCGGCCTGGGCTTCTTCGAGCTGCTGGCTGTACTGCTCCACGCCCAGGCGTGCGGCCTGTTCCTTGAGCTGGAAGTCGGTGATGCGCTGGCGCAGCGGATCGAGTTCGCGCTCCAGCTTCAGGCGGTGTTCGTCGCTGGCGCGCAGCTTCATCGTGAGGTCGTCGTACTGGCTGCGCAGGGCGCCCAGGGTCTGCTCGCGTTCGAGCTTGACGGCCAGCACGTTCTGCAACCCGGCTTCGGCAGCGGCGGCGCTCAGGCGGGCCAGTTCGTCGGTGGCGCGCTGCTCTTCGTCGGCGAGCGACTTTTCCTGCGAGGCCGCGGTCTCCAGCGAACGCTGCAGCTCGCCCTGTCGCGCCTGCAGGCTGCGCAGTGTGAAGGTGGCCTCCTGCGCGCTGCGCTCCAGCGAGCGCTGCTGCTCGCGCGCCGCATTCAAGGCGCGCTCGGCATCGATCACCCTGTCGTCGAACTGGGCGTGGCGCTCCTGGCTGTCGGCGAGCTGCATGTCCAGCTCTTCGAAGCGGGCTTCGGCCGTCACGCGGCGTTCCTGCAGATCATCCAGTTGTGCGTCCACCTCGGCCAGGTCGGCGGCAATCTGCTCGCTGCGTGCCCGGGTCTGTTCGGCGAGCTGCGACAGGCGCAGGGCCTCGACCTGCAGCTCGTGGGCCTTGCCCCGCGTTTCGGCGCCTTCGCGGCGCGCGCTCACCAGGCGCTGCGAGGCGTCGGTGTAGGCCGCTTCGGCGCGCACCAGATCCGTGCGGGCCTGCTCGGCCATCAGGGCCTGGGCGCGCAGCTCTTTCTCCAGGTGTTCGATTTCCTGTGCCCGGGCCAGCAGGCCGGCCTGCTCGCTGTCGGGCGCGTAGAAGCTCACGCTGTGCGCACTGACCGCGTGACCACTGGGCACGTAGATCACCTCGCCGGCCCGCAGCTGGGCGCGCTGCGCCATCGCCTCGTCCAGATTCGCCGCGGTCAGGCAGCCTTGCAGCCAGTCGGCCAGCAGGGCCTTCTGCCCGGCGTCGTTCAGGCGCAGCCAGTCGGCCAGGGGCTTGAGGCCACTGGCACTGTCCGTAGCCACCTCTGCGGACACCGGGCTGTAGAAGGCGAGTTTCGCCGGCGGCGCATCGTTGGCGAAGGCGCGCACCATCTCCAGACGAGACACTTCGAGGGCGCCCAGGCGTTCGCGCAGTGCCGCTTCGAGGGCGTTCTCCCAGCCGGTCTCGATGTGGATGCGGCTCCACAGACCTTGCAGGCCATCGAGCCCGTGTTTGGCCAGCCAGGGCTTCAGTTTGCCGTCGGTCTTGACCTTGTCCTGCAGCGCCCTGAGCGCTTCCATGCGGGCCGACAGGTCGGCCTGTTTCGCCGATTCCTGGTTCACCGCCTGCTGGGCGGCGCGGCGCTGCTCGTCGAGCTGGGGCACGTGGTCCTGCAATTCGTGCAGCATGGCGTCGGCCATGTCGGCCACTTCCTGCGCCACCACCAGCTGGCTCTGCGCGTCCAGCAGGCGCGCCTCGTCGGGCGCGGCCAGGGCGTTGCGGTCGGCGGCCAGGCGTTCGCGGCGCTGGTTGAGCTGGCGGCTCTGCTCTTCGATGTTGCGCTGCTCGGCGGCCAGCACCTGGATCTGCTGCTGCACCTGGGTGACGCTGCCGCGCTGCTCGTTGGCGCGGTTCTGCGCCTGGCGCAGGCCGTCTTCCAGCGCGGGCAGGGCCGCACCCTGCTCTTCGCCCTGGGCGGCCAGCACCACCGACTTCTCTTCGGCCTCCACCATGGCTTCTGCCAGCTGCTCCAGCTCGACACCAGCGTCCTCGCTGCGCGTGGTCCAGGAGGCGATCTGTTCTTTCAGTTGCAGCAGGCGCTGTTCGACGCGGGTGCGGCCTTCGACCACGAAGCGGATCTCGGCTTCGAGCTTGCCGACCTCGGCACTGGCCTCGTAGAGCTTGCCCTGCGCCTGGTTCACCTGGTCACCGGCGGCGTAGTGCGCCTGGCGGATGGTTTCCAGCTCGGCTTCCACGCGGCGCAGGTCGGCGGTGCGCGACTCCAGATCGTTCAGGGCCTGGGCGGCGTCGTTCTTCACCTTGACCTGATCGGCCTCGGCCTCGCTGCGTTTCAGGAACCAGAGCTGGTGCTGCTTGAGCGTGGCGCCGGTCTGCAGCGTGTTGTAGCGCGCGGCCACCTCGGCCTGCTTCTCCAGCTTGTCCAGGTTGGCGTTGAGCTCGCGCAGGATGTCTTCCACCCGCGTCAGGTTCTCGCGCGTGTCGGCCAGCCGGTTGGCCGTCTCGCGGCGGCGCTCCTTGTATTTGGAGACGCCCGCGGCCTCTTCGAGGAACAGGCGCAGCTCTTCGGGCTTGCTCTCTATGATGCGGCTGATGGTGCCCTGCCCGATGATGGCGTAGGCGCGCGGCCCGAGGCCGGTGCCGAGGAACACGTCCTGCACGTCGCGGCGGCGCACCGGCTGGTTGTTGATGTAGTAGCTGCTGGTGCCGTCGCGCGTGAGCACGCGTTTGACGGCGATCTCCAGGAACTGGCCCCACTGGCCGCCTGCGCGGTGGTCGGCGTTGTCAAACACCAGCTCCACGCTGGAGCGGCTGGCCGGCTTGCGGTTGTTGGTGCCGTTGAAGATCACGTCCTGCATGGACTCGCCACGCAGCTCGGACGCCTTGCTCTCGCCCAGCACCCAGCGCACGGCGTCCATGATGTTGGACTTGCCGCAGCCGTTGGGCCCCACCACGCCCACCAGCTGCCCGGGGAGCATGAAGTTGGTCGGTTCGGCGAAGGACTTGAAACCGGACAGCTTGATCGAATTGAGGCGCACGGAACTTCGGTCGCGTGAAGCTAACTGTTTGATTTATAAGGAAAATCCTCCCCCGAACGGGGCCGGACCGCAAGCCGCATGATACCGTGTCCGCTCCGGCTTGAGCCCGCGCCGGTGGGGCATGGAGCGGCCTTGGGATAATCGGCGCCATGAACCCCAAGTTGTCCCTTCTGCAGCCCTACCCGTTTGAGCGGCTGCGCCAGCTGTTTGCGGGCATCACGCCCAACCCGGCCTACCGACCGATCAGCCTGGGCATCGGCGAACCCAGACACGCCACGCCCCAGTTGCTGAAAGACGCGCTGGCCGCTGCGCTGGACACCGGCCTGACCGGCTACCCCGCCACCGCGGGCGAGCCGGCGTTGCGCGAAGCTTGTGCGGCCTGGCTGCAGCGGCGCTACGGCGTGACGGTGAACGCCGCCAACCAGGTGCTGCCGGTGAACGGCTCGCGCGAGGCGCTGTTCGCCTTTGCGCAAACGGTACTGGACCCAACCCAAACCGGCGCGACGCTGGTGTTTCCGAACCCGTTCTACCAAATCTACGAAGGGGCCGCCCTGCTCGGTGGCGCCCAGCCGCATTACGTGCCCAGCGTGCCGGCGCGCAACTTCGCGGTGGACTGGGACAGCGTGCCCGACGAGGTCTGGGCGCGCACCCAGCTGATCTTCGTCTGCTCACCGGGCAACCCGACCGGCGCCGTGATGCCGCTGGACGAATGGAAAAAGCTGTTCGAACTGAGTGACCGCCACGGCTTCGTCATCGCCTCCGACGAGTGTTATTCGGAAATCTATTTCCGCGACGAACCGCCGCTGGGCGGGCTGGAGGCGGCCGTGAAGCTGGGCCGGGGCGACTTCAAGAACCTGCTGATGTTCACCAGCCTGTCCAAGCGCAGCAACGTGCCCGGCCTGCGCAGCGGCTTTGTGGCCGGTGATGCGGCGCTCATCAAGGCCTTCCTGCTCTACCGCACCTACCACGGTGGTGCCATGAGCCCGGCCGTGCAGGCCGCGAGCGTGGCCGCCTGGGGCGATGAAGAGCACGTGGTCGACAACCGCCGGCAGTACCGCGAGAAGTTTGCCCAGGTCACGCCGTTGCTGGCCTCGGTGATGGATGTGGCGTTGCCCGACGCGGCGTTCTACCTCTGGGCGGGTGTGCCGGCGGCGTTCAATCAACGTATTCCCGGCCTGAGTGCCGATGAAGCGTTCGCCCGCGAGCTGCTGGCTCAATACAATGTGACCGTTCTTCCCGGCAGCTACCTGGCCCGCGAGGCCCAAGGCGTCAATCCGGGCCGAGGCCGGGTGCGCATGGCCCTGGTGGCCGAACCCGCCGAATGCCTGGAAGCCGCCGGCCGCATCGTCCAGTTCCTGTCACCGCGCACCTGATGCCGGTTGACCTTTCACTGCCACTTTTACACAAGTCCGAGACACCATGACCCAACAACTGCAAACCCTGATCGACAACGCCTGGGACAACCGTGCTGAACTGTCCCCCGCCTCCGCCCCCAAGGAGGTGATGGATGCCGTGGAGCATGTGATCAGCGAACTCAACGCCGGCACGCTGCGCGTGGCCACCCGCGAAAGCGTGGGCCAGTGGACGGTGCATCAGTGGATCAAGAAAGCCGTGCTGCTGTCGTTCCGCCTGAAGGACAACGAGCTGATGCGCAGCGGCGACCTGGCCTTCTACGACAAGGTGCCTACCAAGTTCGCCCACCTCAGCGAAGCCGAGATGAAGGCCACCGGCGTTCGCGTGGTGCCACCGGCCGTGGCGCGCCGCGGCAGCTTCATCGCCAAGGGCGCGATCCTGATGCCCAGCTACGTGAACATCGGCGCTTACGTCGATGAGAACACCATGGTCGACACCTGGGCCACGGTGGGCTCCTGCGCCCAGATCGGCAAGAACGTGCACCTTTCGGGCGGTGTCGGCATCGGCGGCGTGCTCGAGCCGCTGCAGGCGGGCCCCACCATCATCGAAGACAACTGCTTCATCGGCGCCCGTTCCGAAGTGGTCGAAGGCGTGGTGATCGAAGAAAACTCGGTCATTTCCATGGGCGTCTACATCGGCCAGAGCACGCCCATCTACGACCGCGCGACCGATACCGTGAGCTACGGCCGCGTGCCGTCCGGTTCGGTGGTGATCAGCGGCAGCCTGCCCAAGGACGGCGGCAAGTACAGCCTGTACGCGGCCATCATCGTCAAGCGCGTGGACGCGCAGACGCGCAGCAAGACCAGCCTGAACGACTTGTTGAGAGACTGAACCCCGTCTTTTGGACCACCCCCGTCGCTGCGCTCCGCCCTTCAAGGGGCAACGCCTGCGGACTGGCAAAGCCAGATCCGCGGTGTTCTGGGTTCGGGCACGGCCGCCGATGAGATTTTCTGTTTTTGAGTTCTTGAAAGGTCTGGCATGAGCAGCAGAACGATGGAGCGCATCCTGCGCCTGATGGCCGAGAAGAAGGCTTCGGACGTGTACCTGTCGGCACACGCGCCGGCCATGATCAAGATCAACGGGCAGACGCTGCCGATCAACAGCCAGGTGTTGCCGCCCGAAGCGCCGCTGAACCTGCTGTCCGAGATCGTGCCGGCCACGCGCATCGAGGAGCTCCAGGAAACCGGTGAACTCAACATGGCCGTGCCGCTGGAGGGTGTGGGCAATTTCCGCATCAGTGCGCTGCGCCAGCGCAGCACCTACGCCGTGGTCATGCGTTTCGTGCCGGGTGATGTGCCTTCGCTGGACTCCCTGAATGTGCCGCCCGTGCTGGCGGATCTGGTGATGGAGAAGCGGGGTCTGGTGTTGATGGTCGGTGCCACGGGCGCTGGCAAGACCACCACGCTGGCGGCCATGATCGACCTGCGCAACGAGCTGAACACCGGCCACATCCTCACCATCGAGGACCCGATCGAATACGTCTACCGCAACAGGAAGTCGGTCGTCAACCAGCGCGAAATCGGCCCAGACACCGCTTCGCTGCAAGTCGGCCTGAAAAACGCGCTGCGCCAGGCGCCCGACGTGATCCTGATCGGCGAAATCCGCGACCGCGAAACCATGTCGGCCGCCATTGCCTACGCGCAGTCGGGCCACCTCTGCCTGGCCACGCTGCACGCCAACAACAGCTACCAGGCGCTCAACCGCATCCTGAGCTTCTATCCCGTCGAAGTGCGTCCCACGATGCTTGGCGATCTGGCCGCCGCACTGCGTGCCATCGTCTCGCAGCGCCTGTTGCGCACCCACACGGGCGGCCGTGTGCCCGCCGTTGAGGTGATGCTCAACACCGCCCTGATCGCCGACCTGATCCAGAAGGCCGATTTCTCTGGCGTGCGCGAAGCCATGGAGAAGTCGCTGGCCGTGGGCTCGCAGAGCTTCGAACAGGACCTGGCCCGGCTGGTGCGCGACGGCATCGTCTCGCGCAACGAGGGCCTGGCCCACGCCGACTCGCCCAACAACCTGTTGTGGCGCCTGCAAAACGACTTCAACGCGTCCAAGTCCAACCTGGACGCCAAGCCGTCCGATGAAGACCAGGGCGACAACGCCACCTTCACCGAGTTCACGCTCGACGTCAAATTCTGATGACCGCCACCCTGCGCCTGACCGAAGAACTGATTGCCCGCCCCTCGGTCACGCCGCTGGACGAGGGCTGTCAGGCCCTGATCGCCGACCGCCTGCGACCGCTGGGGTTTTTCTGTGAAACCATCGAAAGTGGCCCGCCCGATTTCCGCGTGACCAACCTCTGGGCGCGCCTGGGCACCGGCCTTCAGCCCACCCTGGTCTTTGCCGGGCACACCGACGTGGTGCCCACCGGACCCTTGGACGCCTGGGGCAGCGACCCCTTCGTGCCTTCGCACCGCGAAGGCCGGCTCTACGGGCGCGGCGCCAGTGACATGAAAACTTCGCTCGCGGCCATGGTGGTGGCCTGCGAAGAATTCCTGGCTTCAGACCCCAAGCCGCCCATCGACATCGCCTTCCTGCTCACCAGCGACGAAGAAGGCCCGGCCAACGACGGCACGGTGATCGTCTGCAACGAACTGCAGCGCCGCGGCGAACGCCTGGACTGGTGCATCGTCGGCGAGCCCACCTCGGTCGAACGCACGGGCGACATGATCAAGAACGGCCGCCGTGGCACCATGAGCGGCCAGCTCACGGTCAAGGGCATCCAGGGCCACATCGCCTACCCGCAACTGGCGAAGAACCCGATCCACATGGTCGCCCCGGCTTTGGCCGAACTCGCCGCGACGGTCTGGGACCAGGGCAATGCCTACTTCCCGCCCACCAGCTGGCAGGTGAGCAACATCCACGGCGGCACCGGCGCGAGCAACGTGATCCCCGGCACGGTGGTGATCGACTTCAACTTCCGCTTTTCCACCGAGTCCACACCCGAAGGTCTGCAGCAGCGCGTGCTCGATATCCTGCAGCGCCACGGCCTGCAGGCGGGCGCCGACCACGACCTCGCCTGGACCATCGGCGGGCGACCGTTCCTGACCCCGCCCGGTACGCTGGTCGACGCCGTGCGGGCGGCCATTCAGACCGAGACCGGCATCCAAACCCAGCTCTCCACCACCGGCGGCACCAGCGATGGCCGCTTCATCGCCCGGATCTGCCCGCAGGTGATCGAACTCGGCCCACCCAACGCCACCATCCACAAGATCGACGAACACGTGGCCGTGGCCGACATCGAACCGCTGAAGAACATCTACCGCCGCGTGCTGCACAACCTGTCGCAACAGCCGGCCGCCGCGGGCTGAACCCATGACCCTGCAAGACCTGATCGCCGGGGCCACGGCACGCCTCGAAGCCGCCCATCTGGCCTACGGCCACGGCACCACCAACGCCCGCGACGAAGCCATCTGGCTCGTGCTGTGGCAACTCGACCTGCCGCTGGACGGCGACCTCGAAGAGATGGCCGAAGCGCCCGTCAGCGACGAAGAAGCGCTGGCCGTGGCCGAGCTGATCACGCGCCGCATCGAGTCCCGCCAACCCGCCGCCTACCTCACGCGCGAAGCCTGGCTGCAGGGCGTGCCGTTTTATGTGGACCAGCGCGCCATCGTGCCGCGCAGCTTCATCGCGGAGCTGATCGCCGACGGCGGCTTCGACGCCTGGCTGGGCGAGCACACGACCCGCGTGCTGGACCTGTGCACCGGCAACGGCAGTCTCGCCGTGCTGGCGGCCATGGTCTGGCCGCAGGTGCAGGTCACCGGCGCTGACATCTCCACCGATGCGCTGGCCGTGGCCCGCATCAACGTGGACCAGCATGGCCTGCAGGACCGTATTGCGCTGATCGAGTCCGACGGCCTCAAAGCCTGCCCCGGCCCCTACGATCTGGTGCTGTGCAACCCGCCCTATGTCAACGCGCAGAGCATGGGCGCCCTGCCGGCCGAATACCGCGCCGAACCCGCACTGGCGCTGGCGGGCGGTGCCGACGGCATGGATTTCATCCGCACGCTCTTGCGCGACCTGCCCTCCCGCCTCTCGCCTGACGGCGTTCTGGTGCTCGAAATCGGCAACGAACGCGAACACTTCGAAACCGCGTTCCCGCAGCTTGAAACCGTGTGGCTGTCCACCAGCGCTGGCGACGATCAAGTTCTTCTTCTCACTTCCGAATCCCTTTCGGCGATGGCCCAGCCGCCAGCGCCCCACCCATGATCACACTGAAAAACCTGGTCCTTCGTCGTGGCACGAAGGTCCTGCTCGATGGCGCTTCCGCCACCATCAACCCCGGCGAAAAAGTCGGCCTCGTGGGCCGCAACGGTGCCGGCAAGTCCAGCCTGTTCGGTCTGCTCAACAAGACACTGCACGAAGACAAGGGCGACTTCTACGTGCCCGCTCAATGGCGCATGGCGCAGGTGGCGCAGGACATGCCCGAGACCGACATGCCGGCCACACAGTTCGTCATCGAAGGCGACGTCACGCTGCTCGCGGCGCAGCAGGAAGTGACCGCATCGGAAGAAAGCAACGACGGCGAGCGCATGGCCCATGCCTACATGGCGCTGCACGACGCCGGCGCCCACGATGCACCTGCCCGTGCGCAGGCGCTCATCCTGGGCCTGGGTTTCCGCACCGACGAGCTCGACAACCCGGTCAACAGCTTTTCGGGTGGCTGGCGCATGCGCCTGCAACTGGCCCGCGCGCTGATGTGCCCGAGCGACCTGCTGCTGCTCGACGAACCCACCAACCACCTGGACCTGGACGCCCTGGTCTGGCTCGAAGCCTGGCTCAAGCGCTACGAAGGCACCATGCTCGTGATCAGCCACGACCGCGAGTTCCTTGACGCAGTGACCGACGTCACCATCCACATCGAGCGCGCCCAGCTCACGCGCTACGGCGGCAACTACAGCAAGTTCGAAGACATGCGCGCCGAACAGATGGCGCTGCAGGCCACGGCGTATTCCAAACAGCAGGAGAAGGTCGCGCACCTGCAAAAATTCATCGCCCGCTTCAAGGCCAAGGCCAGCAAGGCCAAGCAGGCGCAAAGCCGGGTCAAGGCGCTGGAGCGCATGGAGAAAATCGGCCCGGTGCTGGCCGACGCCGACTTCACCTTCGAGTTCAGCGAGCCGCAGAACCTGCCCAACCCCATGCTGGCGATGAACGAGGTGAGCTTCGGTTATCCGCCACCCGCTGCAGGCGGCGAACCGATCACCATCGTGCGCAACGTCAGCCGCTCGGTGCTGGCCGGGCAGCGCATCGGCATCCTGGGCGCCAACGGCCAGGGCAAGTCCACCGTGGTGAAGACCATCGCGCGCGATCTGAAAGCCATCAGCGGCGAGATCATCGAAGGCAAGGGCTTGAACATCGGCTACTTCGCGCAGCAGGAGCTGGACGTGCTGCGCCCGGCCGACACCCCGCTGGAGCACATGATCCGCCTGGTGCGCGAGTGCACGGCACAAAGCCGCCTGAGCGGCCAGGCCACACGCGAGCAAGACCTGCGCAGCTTCCTCGGCAGTTTCAACTTCACCGGCGACCAGGTGAAACAGGCCGTCGGCAGCATGAGCGGCGGCGAAAAGGCGCGCCTGGTGCTGTGCATGATCGTCTGGCAGCGCCCCAACCTGCTGCTGCTCGACGAGCCCACCAACCACCTGGACCTCGCCACACGCGAAGCGCTGTCGATGGCGCTCAACGAATTCGAAGGCACCGTCATGCTGGTCAGCCACGACCGTGCCCTGCTGCGCGCCGTGTGCGACGAATTCTGGCTGGTTTCCCGCGGCGGCATCGAACCGTTCGACGGCGATCTGGACGACTACCAGCGCTACCTGCTGGACATGGCCAAACAGTCGCGCGAAGCCCAGCGCCAGGAGCAGAAAGACCTGCAACGGGGCAACGCGGCCGCGCCCGCCGTGGTGGCCGTGGCCGCGCCGGCCCCCGCAGCCAACCGCAGTTCCGAGCAGCGCAAGCAGGACTCCCAACGCCGCCAGCAGCTCACCGAGCAGTTGCGCCCGTTGAAGAAAGAGCTGGAGCACAACGAAAAACGCACCGCCACCTTGAGCCAGCAGAAGAACGAACTCGAAACCCGCCTGAGCCAGCCCGCAAGTCCGAAGGACATGGCCGACGCGGGACGCGAACTGAAAGCGGTGAACGACGAGATCGAAGCGCTGGAATTGCGCTGGCTGGAGCTCACCGAACAGATCGAAGGCGCCAGCGCCAACGGGTGAGTTCCTCTTTCTCAATCTCTGCCATGCACGGCGCAGTGACGGCATTCACCGTCAAGCGCGCCACATGGGGACGGTGAGAGAGGCAACGCGGGCTTGACGGTACAGTGTGGACCAGTCCTTGTTCAACCCGTCGCATCGAAAGGCAGCCCCACATGACCGTTCTCATCACCATCTTCATAGGCTTGATTGCAGGCTTCATTGCCCGGACCATCAAACCCGGCAACGACAGCATGGGCTGGATCATGACCGCCGTGCTGGGTGTGGCTGGCTCATTCCTCGCGAGCTATGCGGGCGCTGCGCTGGGTCTTTACGCCCCGGGTCAAGCTGCCGGATTCATCGCCTCTGTGGTGGGCGCCGTGGTCCTGCTCGTGCTTGTCGGCCTGATCAGGAAGAATTGAGCCGTTGACCGGATCCACGGATCCCGACGGTATCAGGCACCCCCGCCAGGGCATCACGCCACATCAAACAGGAAATTGTCACCGCGAAAACCAAGAAAAAAGCCCGCTACATTTTGTGTAGCGGGCTTTTCAGTTCCCACGAGGGGAATTTGGTGGGACGTGCGGGGGTCGAACCCACGACAAACGGATTAAAAGTCCGCTGCTCTACCAACTGAGCTAACGTCCCAACATTCAAAAAAACATCAACGGCGACCGGATGAGAGACCACCAGATACCAGCATCTGGTGGGGCGTGAGTGACTCGAACACTCGACCTACGGATTAAGAGTCCGCTGCTCTACCAACTGAGCTAACGCCCCATCTGGCCTTGCAAAGTTGGCTTTTACTACATCGCCAAGCCTCGAATTATAGCGTCATTTTCAACCCATTTTCAAGGCCAGCAGGACTTTTTGAATCGCTCGCGATCGCGTTCATCAAAGCACCCGCGGCGGCCATGCCAAAACTGGCCGTCACACTCACCGCCGATCCATAACCGTGGCAATTCAACGATCCGTCTCCCGCGTCGGCCAGTGCGCACGAGGCGTCGGGTGGCGACACGGCTTCACGGCTGAACACACAGCTCACACCCATCGGGCCGTTGCGTGCGCCGCCATGGTGTTTGCGCAGCTGGTAACGCAGCTGGGCCAGCAAGGGATCGTGTGTGGTGAAGGCCAGATCGGCCACCTCCATGGCATGGGCCAGTCGTTTTCCACCCGCGGCTCCCACGGTCACGAAGGGCACTGCATTTTTCACGGCCCAGGCAGCCAGCACGGACTTGGCCCGCATCTGGTCGCAGGCATCAATGAGGCCAGAGGGTCGCGCCCCAGCCTCAACCATCGCATCACCCAAAAGTGCAGGCCAGTTTTCAGGCGTCACAAACTCCTCGATCACGTCAACCACACAGGTCGGGTGATACATCGCGATGCGCTCGCGCATGGCCAGTGCCTTGCTTTGTCCCAAGGTGATGTCCAGGGCATGAATCTGGCGGTTGATGTTGGATTCGGACACGTGGTCCAGATCGATCAGGGTGAGGCGCCGCACACCACTGCGTGCCAGGGCCTCGACAGACCACGAACCGACACCACCAATGCCCACCACCACCACATGGGCATCAAAGATGCGTTGCGAGCCCTCTTGTCCGTAGAGTCGGCGCAAGCCACCGAAGCGGCGTTCGAAATCGGGCGTCATGACGGGCTCGGTGCCCTTGTCGTACTCACTCACGTTCCAGCAACCAGAGCTGGAAGCGCACACCGCCAACGGCGCCGAGCACGATGCCCGCTACCGCGATGGCACTGGTGAGACTCAGTGTGGACAGACCCGAAAGGCCTTGACCCACTGTGCAACCCAGCGCGGTCACTCCCCCCACGCCCATGCAGAACGCACCCCCCATGTGCAGGGCAGTGTCTTGGGTGCTGCGAAAACCTTCCCAGCGAAAGCTGCCACCCAGCCGGGCCTGGACAAAAGCCCCGACCACCACACCCGCCACCGTGACCACGCCCAGGGTCAGCACGTTGGACTTGTCGCTGAAGAGGATCAGCCAGTCCAGGGCGTAGGCCATCGGTGCGGTGAAGGTCAGGGATTCCATGCGCCCGGTGTTGGTGGCGAGGTAGACCGATTCCAGCGTCAGCGGATGCTCGGCAACAAACGCCAAGTGTCCGCTGACCCACCACATGGCCGCAATCACAAGCCCCAGGCCCGCACCACCCAGCAGGTTGTTGGCGTTGCGGAAATCGGCGTCCATCAGGGCCCAGATGACCAGCGCGCCCCCCAGGATCAATGCAGCCAGCAGACCAGCGGTGCCCGACTCCAGTCCGACGGCCGCAGCGATCCACATCGGCACGGTGCCGCCCGCCCCGATATCAAAGGCCACCAGATCGACAGTGTTGACGCGCAGCACCGCGAGCACACCACGCAAGGTGGCGTAAGCGGCAAAGCCCATGACAAAAAACACCACCAGCGACTTCAGGCTGCCGGCCCCGATGCGCACCAGCGTCTTGCTGCCGCACCCTGAAGCCAGCACCATGCCAAAACCAAACAGGGTTCCACCCACAACCGCGGACAGCCAGATGATCCGACCGGACCCATAGATGGTCTGGCTGGTATCGATCCAACCCAGCCAGCCCATGGTGTAGAAGCCGATCGACGCCACCCCCACAGCCATGCCCCACATGCGCATGCGCGTCCAGGCTCCCATGTTGATGATGTCGCTGATGGCGCCCATGGTGCAGAACTGGGTGCGTTGGGCGATAAAACCAAACACCGCCGAGACCGCGAAAGCGGCCCAGAGCACTTGGGTATGCAGCGTTTGAATATCGGCGATGTCCATCATGGCCGACATTGTAGGAGCAGCCCTCCGGTCACCCGGACCGGAAGGCCATGTCGACACAAACCCGCCGCGATCAGCGCAAGCGGGCGAGACGCTCACGTCCGGCCGCTGCGGCCTCGGACTGGGGATGGGCCTTGATCAGATTTTCCAGCGTACGCCGTGCGGACTTGCTGTCCTTGAGTTCGACCTGGCTGTTGGCCATGGCCAGCAGAGCCTCGGGCGTACGGGGATGGTCGGGAAACTGGTTCGCCAAGCGGCGATGGCTCTCGATCGACTCCTTGTAGGCGCGGTTGGCGTACTGGGCATTGCCCAGCCAGTACAGCACGGATGGCGTGTAGCCACTGCTGGGATAGCGACGCAGAAAACCCGCAAACCCCGCAGCAGCCGGTCCAAACTCCGATCGACGCAGCAACTCCATGGTCGCATCGAAGTCACGCTTCTCCTCGGGCGAAGCCGTGAACTCGCGGCCATCCAGAGAGACCGGCACTGGCTCCACCTGGCGCAAGCGGGCATCCACACCAGCCTGCGCGTCCTTTTGCTGCCGTTGAAGTTCTGAAACCTCACGGGCCAGTTGCTCGTTCTGACCACGCAGTCGCGCAATCTCGCCACGCAACTGTTCGTTCTGGTTGGACAGCTCCAGCAGGCTGCGCTGGGTCGAGGCCTGGCTGTCCTTCACCTCCTGGGCCATGCGCGACAAGGTGTTGTCGGTCGACTGGCGATGGGTGTCGAACTTGTTGCGCAGCTCAATGATGGCTTTGCGCGCCTCATCGTCGCCAAACAGGGCATGCGCCTGCAAGGGCCACAGGCTGCTGACCAGCAGGGCCGCTGCGCTCAAGAGCGAGGGTATGGAACGGTTCATCAGGGACGTCGGCTCAACGGTAGGTCAGTTCCACCCGGCGGTTCTTGGCGTAGGACTCTTCGTCCATACCCAATGCCGCGGGCTTTTCTTCACCAAAACTCACCGGCTCCATCTGCGACTCGCTCACACCCATCAGGGAGAGCGAGCGCCGCACGGCTTCGGCGCGCTTCTGACCGAGCGCGAGGTTGTACTCGCGCCCACCACGCTCGTCGGTGTGGCCTTCCAGAGCGATCTTGCGACCGCTGTTGGTCTTGAGGTAACGGGCGTTGGCCTCCAGCGTGGCCGCGTACTCGGCGCGCACCTCGAAACTGTCGTAGTCAAAATACACCACACGCGCCATGGCTTCGGGTTGCTGCGAGTCCATGCCCGGCACCTCGACACCCGACACCCCCCGAGGATCCACGCCACTGCCCGTTCCCCCCGCGCCAGCCAGCCCGGCCGCACCGCCGCCGGTGCGGTCTTCAACGGGAACATCGTCGAGCTTGACGCTGGATCCGCAGGCCACCAAGGATGCGACCACCAGCAGACCCGCGAAGCGGGTCAGCCACACACGGTTGCCACCTGTTGCGGACGAATGGGTCGATTTAAAGTTGTTGTTCATGGGTGTATCCCTTTCTGGACAGGTTTGAATGGTTGAATGATGGCGCAGATCTGAAACAGTTCGTGTCAGCGGGTGAATGGGCCCCATTCGGGCTCCCGGATGTCTCCCCCTGCGCTGGCAAGGCGGGTCTTGATGCGGCCATCCACCGTGCTGGTCATGAGGGCCTCCTGCCCGCGTTCGCGGGTGGCGTAGATGATCAGGCGGCTATTGGGTGAAAAGCTGGGGCTTTCATCGGCACTGGTCTCGCTGACGGCCGTGACATTGCCCGAGGCCAGCTCCATGACGTGAAGACGAAACGCCCCGCCGACACGCGAGATGAAGGCAAGCCAGCGTCCGTCCGGGCTGGGTGCTGGTGAAATGTTGTAGTTGCCCGTGAAGGTCACGCGTTGCGGGTTGGCGCCCTGCACGCCCATGCGGTAGATCTGCGGTGAGCCACCACGGTCGCTGACGAAAAAAATGCTGTTCCCGTCGGCACTGAAAACGGGCTCGGTGTCGATGCTGCCCGACTGGGTCAGGCGACGCGGTGCACTGCCGTTGGCGTCCATGGCATAAATCTGCGCATTGCCGGAAATCGACAGGGTCGCCACCAGTTGGCGGCCATCGGGGGACCAGGTCGGTGCGCTGTTCGATCCCCGGAAGTTGGCGAGCAGGCGACGCTTGCCGGTGGCCACATCGTGCGAATAGATCACGGGCTTGCGCGATTCGAACGACACATAGGCCAACTGGGCGCCCCCCGGAGCCCAGCTCGGCGAAATGATGGGCTCCGGGCTGGTCAACGTGGCACGGGCGTTTTCGCCATCGGAATCGGCCACCAGCAGCGTGTGCCGCTGTCCGACCTTGGTCACATAGGCGATGCGTGTCGAAAAGACACCTTTTTCACCCGTGAGTTTTTCGTACACGTAGTCGGCGATCCGATGCGCGGCGAAACGCAGATCCGTGGTGGACACCGGGTAACTGAGTCCACCCAGATCCTGACCGCGCACCACATCCCACAGACGGAACCGCACGTCAAAGCGGCCATCGGCCAGACGCGAAACGCTACCGGTCAACACCGCGTCGCTGCCCTTGCTGCGCCACGCAGCGAACTCAGGTCGCGAGGTTTCGTCGAGCCGCGCCGGCAAAGGCTCGACAAAGCGGAACTGGCCACTGCGCTCCAGATCGGCCCGGACAATTGCGGCCATGTCCTGGTTGACCAGGCCGTTGTCGCGGAAGCTGACCGCCGATACCGGAATCTGGGTCACCCCGGCCCCGGAAACTTCGACACGGAATTGGGCCAGAGCGTCTTGCAATGGCCAGGCCATCAGGGGAAGTGCGGTGGCCTGGGCCAGAAGGGACCGCCGCGAGGGCTGCCAGTCAGATCTATTCAATGCCTGCATTCGGTATGGGTTGGGTGATGTGGCCGGAAAGCGGATTGTGAAGCCTGTTTTCCAATTGCCAGCAGATAATACCGGAAGCACTTTCTGCACCCGTGACAAGTTGTGCTTTTTCTGTACAGGCTGTGCCCACGGGCACGCTGTGCCCAGCCCAGCCACCCTACCCCGCCATCCAAGGCCGCGCAGACTTGACCGATTCCAACGCTTCCAGCACGCAGCCAGCCCACACCATCATCCAGCGACTGCGCCAGTTCTGGCCGTATTTCCGCTCCGCCAAAAGTGGCATCGTGTTGGCCGCCATCTGCACCATCGTGGGGGCTTTGACCGAACCACTGATCCCCGCCCTGCTCAAGACCCTGCTGGATCGGGGCTTTGCCGAAGGCAACATCGACCTGTGGATGGTGCCCGTCGCACTGATGGGTCTGTTTGGCATACGTGGCCTGGCAGGGTTTCTGGCCCAGTATGCGTTGTCCTACACAGCCAGCCTGGGTCTGCTGAACCTGCGACGAGCGATGTTTGTCCGACTCAACGATGCCCAGATGACCTTGTTTGCCCGTCAAAGCGCCAGCAAGCTCTCGAACACCCTGGTTTACGAGGTGCAGACGGGGTCGACCATGTTGGTCAACGCCCTGCTGAGCCTGACCAAGGACAGCCTGACCCTGCTGGCCCTGCTGGCTTATCTGATGTACCTGAACTGGAAGCTCACGCTGATTGTGCTGCTGCTGTTTCCGGGTCTGATCGTGGTGATGCGCGTGCTTTCGCGCCGGCTGTACCACCTGACACGATCCAGCCAGCAGGCGACCGACGAACTCGCCTACGTGGTAGAAGAAAACGCGCTGGCCCATCGCATGGTGCGCCTGCACGGTGCCCAGCAACGCCAGACCCAGCGTTTTGACGGACTCAGCGTTTCCTTGCGGCGCCTGGCACTCAAGTCAACCGTGGCCCACGCCGCCATGACCCCGCTGACACAGATGCTCGCTGCCGCCGCGCTGTCGGCTGTGATTGCGGTGGCCCTGTGGCAAAGCGCCAGCAGCGGTGTGACCGTGGGCAACTTTGTGGCCTTTGTCACCGCCATGCTGATGTTGATCGCACCGATCCGGCACCTGGCTGAAATCGCCGGCCCGATCACCCGGGGCCTCGCCGCACTGGAACGCGGCCTGGAACTCATCGACGAAACCCCGCCACAGGCTTCCGGCATCCACCAGGCCGATCAGGTGAAAGGCGCCATCACCCTGCGCGACGTCTGGGTGCGTTACCCGACGCGCGACGAGCAGCCGGACGACGGCCACTTCAGCCGCAGCGCGCTGCGCGGGATCAACCTGGACATCCAGCCGGGTGAGGTGCTGGCCCTGGTCGGCCCTTCGGGATCGGGCAAGACCACGCTGGCGAATCTGCTGCCCCGCTTCGTCGAAGTGGAACGCGGCGAGGTTTTGCTGGATGGCGTGGCCCTGCCCCAATGGGATCTGGCCAGCCTGCGGCGCCAGTTCGCCATGGTCAGCCAGGAGGTGATCATGCTCAACGACAGCCTGGCGGCCAACGTGGCGCTGGGGGCGGCCGACAACCAGATCGACGAAGAACGCGTGCTGGCGGCCCTGGCCTCGGCCAACCTGCTCGATCTGCTGGACCGCCTGCCTCGGGGCATGCACAGCACGGTCGGTCACAACGCGGCCGAGCTATCGGGTGGCCAGCGTCAGCGGCTGGCCATCGCGCGGGCCATTTACAAGAATGCACCCATCCTGATCCTGGACGAGGCCACCTCGGCGCTGGACAACGAGTCCGAGCGGCTGGTACAAGATGCGCTGGCACGGCTCATGAAGGGGCGCACCACCATCGTGATCGCCCACCGACTGTCCACCATCGAGCATGCCGACCGTGTCGTTGTGCTGGCCGACGGGCAAATCAGTGAGATGGGCACCCACCAGCAGTTGCTGCAGTCCGACGGCATCTATGCCCGCCTGCATGCGCAGGGATTCAAGTCCGAAGTCGAGCCGCCATGAAAAAACCGGAACAACCCTTTCGGGCTGTTCCGGTTAGCAGCGATGACCACCGCGTGGCTTGATCAGAATTTGTACTGCAGACCCAGACCGAAATAATTCAGATTGCCCCAGCCCACGTTGTTCTTGCGGCGCTTGAACACATGGTCAGCATCGGCGCGCAAGGCAAGGTTATCGGTCAGATCGAAGGTGACACCAAAGCCGACAAGAGGACGGGTCTGGCTTTCCGAATAATCAGGGCCTGCCACCTGTGACCAATGTGTGCCGTCTCCGTTGCTGTGCTTCACGTGGGCCACGCCGGCTTTGACGAACAGACGCAAACTGTCGGTCAGGTTCGTACCCACGGTCATGCGAGCACCGAAGGCACGTGTTCCAAGCACATTCACATAGCCATTCGCCGCGCCATACTCCAGACGCTTGCCACCTTGATAGAACACCTCAGCGCCAAGCAGCTCATTGAACTGCAAGCCCCCACCCAGCTGGAAACCGAACTGACTGTCGCTGGCGCCCACGCTGTGGGCCGGGTTGCGCTCAAGGTGGATGACGCTGTCATACACCTGACCCAAAGTGCCAAACACGTAAGGCGTCATACGGGCAGCCGGTGGTGCGGGAGCCACCATGGGTTCTGCAACAGGGGCTTCTGCCACCGGCGCGGGAACAGGTGCTGGCGCTGGCGCCACCGCGACCGGCGCAGGAGCGGGTGCGGCCATCGGCACAGGCACGGCACGAGGCATCACGTCCGAGAAGCGGTTGTCGCACTTCGCCATGCTGGCGCGCACGGCCATTCCCGAATTGTCAGCATAGAGATTGATGGGCATGTCGGGGCTGTAGGGCACGTACTTGCCAACCAGCGCCTTGGCCACGCCATTGCGGCCGTTCTGACGACCCACGCCCACGTCGCAAGCACCCAGCTTGTATTGCGGTCCGAGGTCGGACAGGCGTGCGGTGCGGACTGTCGCTTCACCCTTGCGGCGCAGGGTGGGCATGGTGGTTGATGGTTCGTAGAAACGGGCCTGGCCCGCCTGAACCGCAGCGTCGCACTCGGCAGCGGTGTCGTAACCTACATTCCCGTGGCTGTCATTGACCATACCCGCATGACCGATCGAGGCCACCAACAAACCACCTGTCAGCAGCACCGAATTCAATGGTGTGAGTTTCATGATTTCTCCATATTAGGAAAGTTAAAAAAGCTTGCGAAATGAAACATTGCTTGATGAAAATGCACCCATCTCTCGTCACAGGCGAATTATCAACGCAGCAACACGCCAACTCGGTAACGAGAGGCTTCAATACAACAATGTTCGTTATCGCACAGACAGACGTGCGGGAGCTTTTTCAGGTGTTTTCACCGGTCCGCCGAGAGAGCACTAAAGCAGCACGATGTCGTATTGTTCCTGCGTCATTGAACTTTCGCTCTGCAGCGAAATGGGCTTGCCGATGAAGTCGGACAAGCCCGCGAGATGCTGGCTTTCTTCGTCAAGGAAGAGCTCGACCACCTTGGCCGATGCGACCACACGGAACTCGCGCGGGTTGAAGGCTCTCGCCTCGCGCAGGATCTCGCGCAAGATGTCGTAGCAGACGCTGCGCGCGGTCTTCACCACACCTTTTCCGCTGCACGCCGGGCAAACTTCACTCAGCATGTGGGCCAGCGATTCGCGCGTGCGTTTGCGCGTCATCTCCACCAGCCCGAGCTGGGAGAATCCACCCGTCATGGTTTTCACCCGATCTCGGGCGAGTTGTTTGCGGAATTCGGTCAACACCGAATCCCGGTGGTCTTCGCGCACCATGTCGATGAAGTCGACGATGACAATGCCGCCCAGGTTTCGCAGCCGCAGCTGGCGCGCAATCGTCTGCGCGGCTTCCAGGTTGGTACGGAACACCGTATCGTCAAAATTGCGCGCGCCCACGAAGCCGCCCGTGTTCACGTCCACGGTGGTCAGCGCCTCGGTCTGGTCGATCACCAGATAGCCACCCGACTTCAGATCGACCCGGCGGCTCAGTGCCCGCACGATGTCTTCGTCAATGTTGAACAGGTCGAAAATCGGACGTTCACCGGTGTAGAGCTGCAGCTTGGCTACCGTGTCGGGCATGAACTCGCTGGCAAAGGTCTGCAACAAGCCGAACTGTTCGCGCGAATCGATGCGGATCGACTGCGTCTGCGCGCTCACCAGATCGCGCAAGACGCGCTGCATCAGATTCAGGTCCTCGTGCAGCAGCGTGGCCGCCGGCTGGCGCGTGGCGGCTTCCTTGATGCGTTGCCAGGTCTTGCGCAGGTAGGCAATGTCCTCGCTCAGTTCCTCGTCGGTCGCATCCTCGGCATTGGTGCGGAGGATGAAGCCCCCGGTCACGCTGCCATCCTGCGGCACGGCCAGGCCCAGCACGCGTTGGCGCAGTGCCTCGCGCTGGGTCGGTGGAATTTTTTGTGACACCCCGATGTGGTTGTCTTGCGGCAGAAACACCAGCAACCGCCCGGCGATGCTGATCTGCGCCGTCAGGCGCGCACCCTTGGTGCCGATCGGGTCCTTGAGCACCTGCACCATGAGCGCCTGACCTTCAAAGATCTGCCGTTCGATGGGCAGCACGGGGTCGGGCGTGAGCACTCGGTTGCCGGATCCATTGTCGCCATTGATGCCGCCTTCGGCGCGGACGCTTTCACCGACCCCTTCCGCTGGCACTGAAGCCTGGCTGCGTTCGCGGGGCGCTGCGTGCTTGGCGGCGATATTGGGCATCAGATCGGCCACATGCAGAAATGCCGCCCGGTCCAGGCCAATGTCGATGAAAGCCGACTGCATGCCCGGCAGCACGCGCGAGATCTTGCCCAGGTAGATGTTGCCCACCAGGCCACGCTCCAGCGTTCGTTCAAGGTGCACTTCCTGCACCGAGCCCTGCTCCACCACCGCCACCCGGGTTTCCTGGGGCGCCCAATTGATCAAGATGTCCTGGCTCATGGCGATCGTTTGTCTCGAATTCTGGAGGTTCGTGGTGTCAGAGCAGCCGCACACCGGCCTCACCGAGCACCTGCGCCGTCTCGTGCGCAGGCAATCCCATGATGCCCGAATAACTGCCACTGATGTGGCTGGTCCACAGCGCCGCATGGCCCTGGATCGCGTAGGCTCCGGCTTTGCCCATGGGTTCGCCGCTGTCGACGTAGCGGCGGATCTGTGTCGCGTTGAGCGGGGCAAAACTGACCCACGAGGTGGACAAAGCAGCCCACTGGCGAAGACCACGTCCCGCCGGTTTGCCCACCGCCACGGCCGTCAGCACCCGGTGGCGCCGCCCTGCCAGATCGGCGAGCATGCGGCATGCCTCGCCAGCGTCACCCGGTTTGCCCAGGATGCGCCGGCCCAGCGCCACCGTGGTGTCGGCACACAGCACGGGCGCTGGTGGCAAACGCCGGCGCTTGAGCCGGGCGAGCGAAGCCTGCAGCTTGAGTCCTGTCACCCGCTGCACGTAGGTGGCCGGCGCCTCGCCGGGCAACACCGCTTCAAGCGCCTCCACGTCTTCGTCGGCATCGGGCAGCAGCAGTTCACAGCGCACGCCCCACTGCGCCAGCAATTGCAGACGGCGCGGACTCTGGGAAGCGAGATAAATGAATTCAGACATGGGGGTCACAAAATGAGGTCGCTCCGCCGCCGGGCTGCACCGGACAGGTGCCGTGTTCACTCTCGGTGGTATGGGTGGTTGGCGTTGACGGACCAGGCCCGGTACAGCTGTTCGATCAGCAGCACCCGCACCATCGCGTGTGGCAAGGTCAGATCCGACAAACGAATGCGCTGGTGTGCGGCCGCTCGGAAAGCCGGCTCCAGACCATCGGGCCCGCCAATGACCAGGGCCACGTCGTCGCCCTCCAGTTGCCATTGCTGCAGCTGTTGGGCGAGGGCTTTGGTCGTGAATGTGGTGCCACGTTCGTCGAGCACCACCACACGGCAACCCCGTGGCAATGCCGCCTGGATACGCTCGCGCTCCGCAGCCAGCAAGGTCTCCAGGCTCTTGGACCCGCGAGGCTCGGTCTTGACGGTCTTGATGTCCACCCGCAGCTCGGGCGGGAAACGCTTGGCGTAATCGTCGTAGGCGGTCTGTGCCCAGTCAGGCATGCGCTGCCCGACCGCGACGATCAGCAGCTTCATGCCCTTTTCTTGGGTGCGACCTTGGCCGCAGGCTTGGTGGCTGCGGGTGCACGCTTCGCCAGAGGCTTGGCTGCGGTCTTCGCTGCCGTCTTTGCCGTCTTGGGCTTGACCACCACGGTCTTCAATGGCGCCTTGGTGGGTGATGCCTTGGCAACGGTCTTGCGGACCGGCGCTGGGGCTGTGCGCTTGACATCGCTCTTGGCCGCGGTTTTGGCAGCGCTCTTGGCCACGGCTTTGACGCCGGCCTGTGTGCCGGGCTTGGCGGCGGTTTTGGCTGGCGCTGCAGCGGCCGCAGCGGAAACCGCCTTCGCCGCCTTGCGGGCCACCGACTTCGCGTCGATCGGCTTCACATCCTTGAGCTCGCCCTTCTTGGTGGTTTTGCCCGCTGCCTTTTTGGCCGCGGTTTTGGCTGCAGGCTTGGCTTCCGCGACCTTTTCGGCCCCGTGTTTCAGGCGCACCGGCTTGGCACCCCAGATTTCTTCCAGACGGTAGTACTGGCGGATGACGGGCTGCATCACGTGGGCCACGGCCGCGCCACAATCCACGATGATCCATTCGCCGTTTTCTTCGCCTTCGATGCGTGGCTTGTCAAAGCCCGCTTCTCGCACGGCATCGCGCACGCTGGAGGCCAGTGCCTTGGTCTGGCGGTTGGAGGTGCCGCTGGCGATGATCACGCGTTCGAACAATGGCGATAGGTGTTCCGTGTTGAAGACCACGATGTCCTGACCCTTGACGTCCTCAAGCCCCTCCACAATGGCGCGCTGGAGTTTCTGGATGTCTTTTTTGGCGGTGGTTTCGCTGGTCATGAAGGCTCTTGATAAAGGTGATGGAGTGAAATATAGCTTGCGACGGCTTCGGGCACCAGAACCGTCAGCGAGTTGCCGCGGTCGACGGGCTGGCCGACATGGGCACGCACTGCGGTGGCGCTGATGTTTTCGAGTGGCATGTCGAGGCGCCGGAAAGGCAGGTCGACAGCGGAAAGGTCGGTTTCCTGCGCATGCTCGCGCGGGGCGTCTGCACCGATCTCTTCAGCCCGGTTCGCCACGGCCAAGGTGGCCAGGTCCAGCACTTCGGACCACCGGACCCAGCGCTTGAAGACGAGCAACTGGTCAGCACCGAGCACCAGGAACAGCTCGGCCCCCGGGTACTCATCGGCCAGTTCACGCAGGGTGTCGGCGGTGTAACTTGGGCCGTCGCGCAGGATCTCGCGGCGGTCGATGCGCGTGCGGGGCAAATCACCGAAGGCCAGCCGACACATGGCCAGACGATGTTCTGCGGGCGTCAGTACACGCGCCTTGTGCCAGGCCTGCCCGGTGGGCAAGATGTGCAACACATCGAGCCCCAGCTGAGTCAAAGCGGTTTCCGCCAGCGTGCGGTGCGCCCGGTGCGGCGGGTCGAACGCGCCGCCGAACATGCCCACACGCAGGGATTTGGCACGCTGCTCCGTCTTTTCAGCGGATTCTGGAATGAGCGTCAAACCCAGTCCTTGCGCACCAAGAAGTGGGTGTGGAGACGTGCTTCAGGCGAGGCCTTGGCGTCTTTGCGCTGGTACGACCAGCTCACCAGCGGCGGCATGGACAGCAGGATCGACTCGCTGCGCCCGCCCGACTGCAGTCCAAAGTGTGTGCCGCGGTCCCAGACCAGGTTGAACTCCACATACCGGCCTCGGCGGTAGAGCTGGAAGTCACGCTCCCGTTCGCCGTAAGGTGTGCCCTGGCGGCGGGCGACGATGGGCAGGTAGGCGTCCAAGAACGCATCGCCCACCGAGCGCAGCATGGCGAAGCTGCCATCGACCCCGAGTTCGGAAAAATCATCGAAGAACACACCGCCCACGCCACGCTGTTCGTCGCGGTGCTTGAGGTAGAAATACTCGTCGCACCACTTCTTGAAGCGTGGGTACTTGTCGATCCCGAAGGGGTCGAGGGCGGTCTTGCAGGTGTTGTGAAAGTGCACCGCGTCATCCTCAAAACCGTAGTAAGGGGTGAGGTCCATGCCGCCACCGAACCAGCACACCGGCTCGCCTCCCTTGGGCGTGGCCGCGATCATGCGCACGTTCATGTGGACCGTCGGCACATAGGGGTTGCGCGGGTGGAACACGAGCGAAACGCCCATGGCCTCGAATGGCGCGCCCGAGAGCTCGGGCCGGTGCTGCGTGGCCGAGGGCGGCAGGCGTGGACCGGTCACGTGCGAAAACCCGCAGCCGGCGCGCTCGAACACCACACCACCTTCCAGAATCTGGGTGATGCCTTGACCCTGCAGGGATTCACCCGCCGGTTTTTTCCAGCGATCGACCACAAAGCGGCCGCCATCGACCACGGCCACGGTGGAGGTGATGCGGTCCTGCAGACCCGTCAGGTAATCGCGCACGCGCTGCGTCTGTTTGCTCATGTTGACTTTGGAAGATTCAGGGGATCGGAAACCGGGATCCTCAGGCAGCCCTGAAACCAATGTCCCGGCGGCACTGCATGCCGTCGAACCGGATGCAGTCCACCACACCATAAGCTTTCCGCTGCGCATCGGCCACCGTGTCGGCGAGCGCTGTGACACACAACACCCGCCCCCCGGAAACCTCGATGGCACCGCCCGGGCCGCGGGTGGTTCCCGCATGGAACACCATGGCATCGGCGGCATCCGCCGGCAGACCGGTGATGGTGTCACCCTTGCGAGGATTGAGCGGATAACCGGCAGCGGCCAGCACCACACCCAGCGCCACACGAGGGTCCCAGTCCAGCGACACCCGGTCCAGCTCGGCGCGTGTGGCCGACAGCAGGACCTGTGCCAGATTGCTCTTGAACCGCATCATGATCGGCTGCGTTTCCGGGTCGCCCATGCGGCAGTTGAATTCCAGCGTTTTCACCCGGCCATCGGGCGTGATCATCAGCCCGGCATAGAGAAAACCGGTGTAGGGAATGCCGTCGGCCGCCATGCCGCGCAAGGTGGGCAGGATGACCTCGTCCATCGCGCGCTGGTGCACCGCGGGCGTGACCACCGGTGCGGGCGAATACGCGCCCATGCCGCCGGTGTTGGGGCCCTGGTCGGCGTCAAGCAATCGCTTGTGGTCCTGGCTGGTGGCCAGCGCAAGCGCGTTCACACCGTCGCACAACACGATGAAGCTGGCCTCTTCGCCTTCCAGGAATTCTTCAATCACCACGCGCGCGCCGCCTTCGTTGTGCGCCACTCCCAGCGTGTTGTCCACCAGCATGAAGTCGATGGCTTCGTGGGCCTCGGCCAGCGTCATGGCCACGACCACGCCCTTGCCAGCGGCCAGACCGTCCGCCTTGATGACGATGGGCGCACCCTTGGCGTCCACGTAGGCATGCGCCAGAACCGGATCGGTGAAGGTCTGGTACTCGGCTGTGGGAATGCCGTGGCGCTCCATGAAGGCCTTGCTGAACGCCTTCGAGCTTTCCAGTTGCGCCGCCTTTTGCGTCGGGCCGAAGATGGCCAAGCCGTGCGCGCAGAACTCGTCCACCACGCCAGCCGCCAGCGGGGCCTCGGGACCGACCACCGTGAGGGCGATGCCGTTGGCCTGCGCCCATTCGCGCAGCGCCACCTTGTCGGTGATGGGCAGGTTGGTCAGCTGCGCATCACGCGCCGTGCCGGCGTTGCCGGGTGCCACGAACACCTGCTCCACACCCTCTGACTGCTTGAGCTTCCACGCCAGCGCGTGTTCGCGGCCACCGCCGCCAATCACCAGGACTTTCATTCGTTGATCTCGGCGTTGTGAAAGACTTCCTGCACATCGTCCAGGTCTTCCAGGATATCGAGCAGCTTTTGCATGCGCGCTGCGTCTTCACCCATGAGAGGAATGCTGTTCTCGGCACGCATCGTCACCTCGGCCACTTCGGGCTTCAGACCGGCCGCTTCCAGCGCGTTTTTCACGGCTTCGAAGTCCGTGTAAGCGGTCAGCACCTCGATGGCACCGTCGTCGTCGGTGATCACGTCTTCCGCACCCGCTTCCAGCGCCACTTCCATCACCTTGTCTTCCGAAGTGCCGGGCGCGAAGATGAACTGGCCACAGTGCTTGAACTGGAACGCCACCGAGCCGTCGGTGCCCAGGTTGCCACCGTATTTGCTGAAGGCGTGACGCACCTCGGCCACCGTGCGCACCTTGTTGTCGGTCATGGTGTCCACGATGATGGCCGCGCCACCGATGCCGTAGCCTTCGTAGCGGATCTCTTCCAGCGCCTGGCCTTCCAGAGCGCCCGAGGCCTTGTCCACGTTGTATTTGATGCGGTCGGCCGGCATGTTCGCGGCCTTGGCCTTGTCGATCGCCAGGCGCAGGCGCGGGTTCATCGCCGGATCACCACCGCCGGTGCGCGCGGCCACGGTGATCTCACGGATGACGCGCGTCCAGATCTTTCCCCGCTTTTCGTCCTGGCGACCCTTGCGGTGTTGAATATTTGCCCATTTGCTGTGTCCGGCCACGAAAGATTCCTTATCCCCGTTTCGGGTTTGATCTAATAAGCAGTCGATTTTACGATTTCACCCACCTTGCCCCCGGAAGGACCACATCCATCATGGCCGAACCGATGCTGATTGCCCAGAACGCCACCACCCAGTGCCACCTGCTGCCGGGCCTGGCCAACCGCCACGGCCTCATCACCGGCGCCACAGGGACCGGCAAAACCGTGAGCCTGCAAACCCTGGCCGAGCAGTTCTCCAACATCGGCGTGCCGGTGTTCATGGCCGACGTCAAAGGCGACCTCACCGGTATCAGCCAGATGGGCAGCTTTGGCGAAAAGATCAGCGCCGTCCTGAAGGACCGCAGCATCACCCTGCCCGCCTCGCAGGCCTGTCCCACCACGCTGTGGGACGTGTTTGGCGAACAGGGCCACCCGGTGCGGGCCACGGTGAGCGACATGGGTCCGTTGCTCCTGGCACGCATGCTGAACCTGAACGACACCCAGGCCGGCGTGCTCAACCTCGTGTTCAAGATCGCCGACGACAACGGCCTGCTGCTGCTCGACATGAAAGACCTGCGGGCCATGCTGCAGCACATCGGCGACAACGCGAAACAGTTCACCACCGAATACGGCAACATCAGCGCCGCCAGCATCGGCGCCATCCAGCGCGGCCTGATGCAGATCGAGCAACAAGGCGGCGACCGGTTCTTTGGCGAGCCCATGCTCGACATCAGCGACTTCATGCAGACGGTCGACGGCAAGGGCGTGGTCAACATCCTTGCCGCCGACAAGCTGATGAACTCGCCCCGGCTCTACGCCACCTTCCTGCTGTGGATGCTGTCCGAGCTGTTCGAGCAGTTGCCCGAGATCGGCGACCCGGAAAAACCCAAGCTGGTGTTCTTCTTCGACGAAGCCCACCTGCTGTTCAACGAAGCGCCGAAAGTGCTGGTCGAGCGCATCGAGCTGGTCGTGCGGCTGGTGCGATCCAAGGGTGTGGGCGTGTATTTCGTGACACAGAACCCGCTGGACATCCCTGACAGCGTGCTGGGCCAGCTGGGCAACCGTATCCAGCACGCGCTGCGCGCCTTCACCCCGCGCGACCAGAAAGCCGTGAGGGCAACGGCAGAGACCATGCGCCCCAAGGCCGGTCTGAACATCGAAGCCGCCATCACCGAACTCGCCGTGGGCGAGGCCCTCGTGAGCCTGCTCGACCCCAAAGGCCGCCCGAGCGAAACCGAACGTGTGTATGTGGTGCCACCCGGCAGCCAGCTCGGCCCCATCACGCCCCAACAGCGCCAAAGCCTGCTGCAGGGCTCGCTGGTGGCCGGGGTGTACGAGAAGACATTGGACCGCGAAAGCGCCCATGAAATCCTGCGTGCCCATGTGGATGCACGCACCGCCCAGGCGGAGCCCGAGGCGGCCGGTGCGCCCAAAACCCCGCGCATTCCAGGCGCGGCGAAACAGCCCGCCGAAGCGGCGGGGAGTGGCGGCTTCGGCGGCATGTTGAACGAAGCGCTGTTCGGGCGCACAGGCCCGCGCGGCGGCCAGTACGACGGCCTGGTGCAGACCATGGCCAAGACCGCCGCCCGCAGCGTGGCCAGCGGAATTGGTCGGCAGATCGTGCGGGGGGTGTTGGGTGGTTTGCTGGGCGGCAAGCGCTGAGCCGGTGGCTTCCCCGTCCATTTCCGCAGTCTTGCCTGTTCGCCGCGTGGGACTGCTCAAAGCGCTGCTGTACGGCCTGCTCGCCCTGGTCTTTGTGGTCCTGATCGGGGCCCGGTTTGGCTGGCTCAGCGGTCGTCCACCTTCCGACCTCGGCGTGACGCAGGGATACCTGAAGCCGCCGTCCCTCACGCGCAACAGTGTCTCCAGCCAGGCCGGTCTGTACCCGGACCACCCGCAGCGGGCCCACGCGCTCATACCACCCCTGCCCCTCAAGCATGGCGATGCCACGGCCTCGCTGCGCACGCTGGCCACGGTGCTGCAGATGCAGCCGGGCATGACGCTGGTCAAACAGCGCCCGGACTACCTCTACGCGCAAGCCCAGACGCGCTGGCTCAGGTTCGTGGACGACCTTGAGTTCTGGTTCAACCCGGCGCGGGGCGTGATCGAGGTGCGCAGCGCAAGCCGCCTGGGTCGCGAAGACGCCGGACTGAACCGCCGGCGCCTGGAGTACATCCGTGCGGCCTATTTGCGCCAATGAACCCGTTGCGACGCCGATTCCCCATCGGCGGCCCGATCAACCGACTTGAATGGATGTTTCATGCCTCGAAAAATGACCCCGTCCCGCGCCGCCTTGCTGGTGCTAACCGCGGTGCTCAGCGCCTGCGGCGGTGGCGACCCTGACGACGGCTCGGGTGACGCAACGTCAGCGCTCAAAGTCGCGAGCTGTGGTCGCGAGGGTGGCCCGCTGCGCATCATGCCCCTGGGCGATTCGATCACCCAGGCCGAAGCGGGGCACAACAGCTACCGCCGGGTGCTCTGGCAACGCCTGAACGCCGCGGGCTGTTCGGTGGATCTGGTGGGCAGCCGCTCCGGCGTTTCCAGCGGCTACCGCGACAGCCCACAAACCAGCGCCCCCGACCCGGATTTCGACCCGGATCATGAGGGCTACTGGGACTACCGGGCCCACGAGCTGGCGCCCCAGGTCGCCGGCAAGGTCGCCAGCGCCCGCCCCGATGTGGTGCTGCTCCACCTGGGCACCAACGACGTGCTCGATGGCCAGAGCACCGCCGGCATCATCGGGGAACTCGGGGGCGTGATCGATGCCATCCGCGCCGGCAAGGCCGACACCTACATCGTGCTGGCCAAGATCATTCCCGCCGCCCCGGACACGGCGGGAACCGCGGCCCTGAACAGGGGCATCGATGGTCTGGCGGCCTCCCGCAACAGCGCGCTCTCACCCATCGCCGTGGTGAACCAGGCTGCTGGCTACACGGTCGCAGACAACTACGACGGTGTGCACCCGAACGCCACCGGCGAGGCCAAGCTCGGCAACAAGTGGGCGGACGCCGTGCTGGCCTGGCGCACACGCTGAGCGGTTGACCGCGGTCTTTCTGCAAGAAAAAAGGCCCGGACATCCGGGCCTTTTTTTTGGTGTCTGCCGATTAGAACCGCATCAACCCGCCGTGGCTTCCTCGGGCTTCGCCTTGCCTTCTTTCTTCGGCAACGGCTGAATGTCGAGCTTGACTTCCTGGGTTTCCTTGCCGTCCTCGCCGGTCTTGGTTTCCAGGTCCACCGTCAAGCGACCGCCATCGGTGAGGCGCCCAAACAGCAGTTCGTCGGCCAGAGCCCGGCGGATCGTGTCCTGGATCAGGCGCTGCATCGGACGCGCGCCCATCAGCGGATCAAAGCCCTTCTTGGCCAGGTGCTTGCGCAGCGCGTCGGTGAAGGTGACTTCCACCTTCTTCTCGGTCAGCTGACCTTCGAGCTGCAGCAGGAACTTGTCCACCACGCGCATGATGACGTTCTCGTCCAGCGCCTTGAAGCCCACGATGGCGTCCAGGCGGTTGCGGAACTCCGGCGTGAACAGGCGCTTGATGTCGGCCATCTCGTCGCCGGCTTCGCGCGGGTTGGTGAACCCGATCGTGGCCTTGTTCATGGTCTCGGCGCCCGCATTGGTCGTCATGATGACGATGACGTTGCGGAAGTCGGCCTTGCGCCCGTTGTTGTCGGTCAGCGTGCCGTGGTCCATCACCTGCAGCAGCACGTTGAAGATGTCCGGGTGCGCTTTCTCGATCTCGTCGAGCAGCAGCACGCAGTGCGGCTTCTTGGTGATGGCCTCGGTCAACAGGCCACCCTGGTCAAAGCCCACATAACCCGGAGGCGCGCCGATCAGGCGGCTGACCGCATGGCGCTCCATGTACTCCGACATGTCGAAGCGGATCAGGTCGATGCCCATGATGTAGGCCAGTTGCTTGGCGGCTTCGGTCTTGCCGACGCCGGTGGGGCCGCTGAACAGGAAGGCACCAATCGGCTTGTCCGACTTGCCGAGACCGGAGCGGGCCATCTTGACGCTGGAGGCCAGCACTTCCAGGGCTTTGTCCTGGCCGAACACCACGCTCTTCAGGTCGCGCTCCAGGGTCTGCAGCTTGCCGCGGTCGTCGTTGGACACATTGGCCGGCGGGATG
Source organism: Hydrogenophaga sp. (assembly GCA_030653975.1). Classification (GTDB taxonomy): domain Bacteria; phylum Pseudomonadota; class Gammaproteobacteria; order Burkholderiales; family Burkholderiaceae_C; genus Hydrogenophaga. Next base: position 76,134 of record JAURYH010000047.1, read on the forward strand.
CGCGCGATCTTGGCCACGATCTCTTCGACCTCGGTCTTGCTGATGGTTTTCTTGCGCTTGGACGCGGGCAGGATTCGCTGTGCGGCACCGGCCTCGTCAATCACATCGATGGCCTTGTCGGGCAGGTGGCGGTCGTTGATGTACTTGGCACTGAGCTCGGCCGCAGCCTGCAGGGCCGCCAGGGCGTACTTGACGTTGTGGTGCTCTTCGAAGCGCGACTTCAGACCCTTCAGGATGTCCACCGTCTGCTCGACCGTCGGCTCGACCACGTCGACCTTCTGGAAACGGCGACTGAGCGCTGCGTCTTTTTCGAAGATGCCGCGGTATTCGGTGAAGGTGGTCGCACCGATGCACTTCATCTGGCCACTGGACAGGGCGGGCTTGAGCAGGTTGGACGCGTCCAGCGTGCCACCCGATGCCGCGCCGGCGCCAATCAGGGTGTGGATCTCGTCGATGAACAGGATCGCGTTGGGTTTGTCCTTGAGCGACTTGAGAACGCCCTTCAGACGCTGCTCAAAATCGCCACGGTACTTGGTGCCAGCCAGCAGCGCGCCCATGTCGAGGGAATACACCTGGGCTTCGGCCAGGATCTCCGGCACGTCGTTCTGCGTGATGCGCCAGGCCAGACCCTCGGCGATGGCGGTTTTGCCCACACCGGCCTCACCGACCAGCAGCGGGTTGTTCTTGCGGCGGCGGCACAGGATCTGGATCACGCGCTCGACCTCGTAGTCACGCCCGATCAACGGATCGATCTTGCCGTCCTTGGCCAGCTGGTTGAGGTTCTGGGTGAACTGCTCCAGCGGCGACGCTTTCTCATTCTGCTTGGCTTCGCCGGCCTCTTCGTTCTCGGCCGCGCTCTCGCCGGGCTTGCTGGCCTCGGGCGGATCGCTCTTGCGGATGCCGTGTGCGATGAAATTGACCACATCCAGGCGCGTCACCCCTTGCTGGTGGAGGTAGTACACGGCATGGGAATCTTTCTCACCGAAGATCGCCACCAGCACATTGGCGCCCGTGACTTCCTTCTTGCCGTTGCCGGTGGACTGCACGTGCATGATGGCGCGCTGGATCACCCGCTGGAAGCCCAGCGTGGGCTGCGTGTCCACCTCGTCGGTGCCTGCAACCTGGGGCGTGTTGTCCTTGATGAAATTCGTCAGGGACTTGCGCAGGTCGTCCACGTTGGCCGAGCAGGCACGCAGCACCTCGGCGGCGCTCGGGTTGTCGAGAAGGGCGAGCAGCAGGTGCTCCACCGTGATGAATTCGTGTCGCTGTTGCCGGGCCTCGACGAAGGCCATGTGCAAGCTGACTTCAAGTTCCTGGGCAATCATGGACACATCCTTTGGGCTGGTGGTGGTTTGAAACGCTGGGGTCCGGGTACGTAAGCTGTATCGGGGATATGGCCATCAAGTGGGGTGGATCTGGCGTTATTCAATCGGCTCACTCAAACACTGCAAAGGATGCCCGGCATTGCGGGCGGCCTGCGAAACCTGGTCGACCTTGGTGCCCGCCACGTCGCGGGTGTATATCCCGCAAATGCCTTTGCCCTCAAGGTGGATCTTGAGCATGATCTGGGTCGCGGTTTCACGGTCCTTGCTGAAATACTCCTGAATGACGTGGACAACGAACTCCATGGGGGTGAAATCGTCGTTGAGCAGGACCACCTGAAACATCTGGGGTGGTTTGACCCGTTGCGCACGCCGCTCAAGCACCACCGAATCGTCGTTGCCCACACTGGGAGGAGCGACGGGGTTTTCGGGTTTCTTGGGGTTCTGGGTGGCCATGAAATGATTCTAGCGGCGCGCGCGCATCCCTATGCGCTGCTCGGGATATGTATTTCCCGTGACGAGACGACGTTGTTGAACGCCCTGTCGGTAGACAGGGTATCTTCGACAGGGAGCAGGCATGACCCGGCATGCCCCATTGTGTCGTTTCGATGCAAAAGAAAACCGCCGAGGAAGGTCAGTTCCCGGCGGTTGTTCTGATGGTTCTGTGCCCCACCCCGGTCCGACGATCCGGCGCCGGACGGGAAGGCCACGTTACATATTGTCGATCATGACCTGGCCAAAGCCCGAGCAGCTCACCTGGGTGGCGCCGTCCATCAGGCGGGCGAAGTCGTAGGTGACTTTCTTGCTGGCAATGGACTTTTCGATCGAACTGATGATCAGGTCGGCGGCTTCCGTCCAGCCCATGTGGCGCAGCATCATTTCGGCCGACAGGATTTCGGAGCCGGGGTTCACATAGTCCTTGCCGGCGTACTTCGGCGCCGTCCCGTGCGTGGCTTCGAAGCAGGCCACGGAGTCGGACAGGTTGGCACCGGGTGCGATGCCAATGCCACCGACCTGGGCGGCCAGGGCATCGGAGATGTAGTCACCATTCAGGTTGAGTGTCGCCACCACCGAGTACTCGGCCGGGCGCAACAGGATCTGCTGCAGGAAGGCATCGGCGATGCTGTCCTTGATGACGATGTCCTTGCCGGACTTCGGGTTCTTGAACTTGCACCACGGGCCGCCGTCGATCAGCTCGGCGCCAAACTCTCGCTGGGCCAGCGCGTACGACCAGTCGCGGAAGCCGCCTTCGGTGTACTTCATGATGTTGCCCTTGTGCACGATGGTCACGCTGGGCTTGTCGTTGTCGATCGCGTACTGGATCGCCTTGCGCACCAGGCGCTCGGTGCCTTCACGCGACACCGGCTTGATACCGATGCCCGAGGTGTTCGGAAAACGGATCTTGGTGACACCCATCTCTTCCATCAGGAACTTGATGAGCTTCTTGGCCTTGTCGGACTCGGCTTCGTATTCGATGCCCGCATAGATGTCTTCCGAGTTTTCACGGAAGATCACCATGTTGGTTTTTTCGGGCTCTTTCACTGGCGAAGGCACGCCCTTGAAGTACTGCACCGGGCGCAGGCAGACGTACAGATCCAGCTCCTGGCGCAAGGCCACATTCAACGAACGGATGCCTCCGCCCACGGGCGTGGTCAGCGGTCCCTTGATCGAGACCACATATTCGCGCAGGGCCGTCAGGGTTTCTTCGGGCAGCCAGACGTCGGGGCCGTAGACCTGGGTGGACTTCTCGCCGGCGAAGACCTCCATCCAGTGAATCTTCTTCTTGCCCCCGTAAGCCTTGGCCACGGCCGCGTCCACCACCTTGAGCATCACGGGCGTGATGTCCAGGCCGGTGCCGTCGCCCTCGATGTACGGAATGATCGGCTCGTCGGGCACGTTCAGGGACATGTCGTCGTTGACGGTGATTTTTTCGCCTTGGGCTGGGACCTTGATGTGCTGGTACATGGAAACGGGTCTCCGTATGGGGTGCGTTGTCAGACTGTTCTGGATCCAATGTTCCCGGGCATGGCCCCGAGTTGAACCTCGAAGAATTCTAGTCCTGATTGACAGGCACCAACTCCAGAGACACCGCGGGGAAATCGCCATGCCCAGGCCCGTGGCCGGCAGTTGACGGACAATGCGTTTTTTGACCCGATCACATCGTCTGACCATGAACCGACTGCTCGTTTGCCTGTCCTGCCTGCTGGCCCTGATGACAGGGCCGGCCTGGTCCCGCGATGCCCCCCAGCTCCAGTTGCCCCGCGTCACATTGACGGCCGGCATGCACCTGATCCAGGCCCAGGTGGCCACCACCCCGGAACAGCGCTCCATCGGTTTGATGTTCCGTGAGGACATGCCGGCAGGAGAAGGCATGCTGTTCGTCTTCGAACAGCCCGCTGGCCAGTGTTTCTGGATGAAAAACACCCTGCTGCCGTTGACCGCTGCATTCGTGGCCGATGACGGCACCATCGTCAACCTGGTCGACATGAAGCCGCAGACCCTGGACTCGCATTGCTCCGTCAGGCCGGTGCGTTTTGTGCTGGAGATGAACCAGGGCTGGTTTGCCAAGCGGGGCATTCAGGCTGGCGCCAGACTCAGCGGCCCACCATTCAACGGCGCCAAGAAGTCCAACTGATCCGGAACACACTCCTCAAACAAAACAGCCCCCAGGCTTGCACCTGCGGGCTGCTTTTTTTGCCAGGAGCGGCCAAAAGGCCACCCCAGGTCGCATCGATCAGGCCGCTGCAGCGTCCAGGATCGCGTTGAGCGTCTGGCTCGGCCGCATCACCGCCGCCAGTTTCTCGAAGTCCGGCATGTAGTAACCACCGATGTCGACAGGCTTGCCCTGCACCGCCGCCAGCTCGGCCACGATGGCCTGCTCGTTGTCGCTCAGCTGCTGTGCCAGGGGGGCAAACTGGGCTGCCAGTGCGGCGTCTTCGGTCTGAGCGGCCAGCTCCTGGGCCCAGTACATGGCCAGGTAGAACTGGCTGCCGCGGTTGTCCAGCTGGCCGGTCTTGGGCGACGGGTTCTTGTTGTTGTCCAGCAGCTTGCCGGTGGCCGCATCCAGGGTCCTGGCCAGCACCTGGGCTTTTTTGTTGCCGGTCTTCAGACCCAGGTCTTCCAGCGACACAGCCAGCGCCAGGAACTCGCCCAGCGAATCCCAGCGCAGGTGGTTTTCTTCCACCAACTGCTGCACGTGCTTGGGTGCCGAACCACCGGCTCCGGTTTCGTACATGCCGCCGCCCGCCATGAGCGGCACGATGGACAGCATCTTGGCCGAGGTGCCCAGCTCCATGATGGGGAACAGGTCGGTCAGGTAGTCGCGCAGGATGTTGCCGGTGGCGCTGATGGTGTCCAGACCACGGATCACGCGTTCGAGCGTGTAACGCATCGCACGCACCTGGCTCATGATCTGGATCTCCAGACCTGCGGTGTTGTGCTCGTGCAGGTACATCTTGACCTTGGTGATCAATTGCGCCTCGTGGGGACGGTACTGGTCGAGCCAGAACACCACCGGCATGCCCGAATTGCGGGCGCGGTTCACGGCCAGCTTCACCCAGTCGCGGATGGCGGCGTCCTTGACCTGGCACATGCGCCAGATGTCGCCCTTCTCCACGTTCTGCGAGAGCAGCACTTCGCCGGTGGCCAGATCGGTGATGTTGGCCACGCCGTCTTCACTGATCTCGAAGGTCTTGTCGTGCGAGCCATACTCTTCGGCCTGCTGGGCCATCAGGCCGACGTTGGGCACCGTGCCCATGGTCTTCGGATCGAAGGCGCCGTGCCACTTGCAGAAGTTGATCATCTCCTGGTAGATGCGGGCGAAAGTTGATTCCGGCATCACGGCCTTGACATCCTTGAGGCGGCCGTTGGCGTCCCACATCTTGCCACCGTTGCGGATCATGGCAGGCATGGAGGCGTCCACAATCACGTCGTTGGGCGAGTGGAAGTTGGTGATGCCCTTGGCCGAGTCCACCATGGCCAGTTCGGGGCGGTGCTCGTGGCAGGCGTGCAGGTCGCGCTTGATCTCGTCCTGCTTGCTTTGCGGCAGCGTGGCGATCTTGCCGTACAGGTCGGCCATGCCGTTGTTGACGTTGACACCCAGTTCTTCGAACAGCTTGGCGTGCTTCTCGAACGCCTCCTTGTAGAAGATCTTCACGCAGTGGCCGAACACGATGGGGTGCGAGACCTTCATCATGGTCGCCTTGACGTGCAGCGAGAACATCACGCCCGTCTGGCGCGCATCTTCGATCTCTTTTTCGTAGAAGGCCTCCAGGGCTTTCTTGCTCATGAACATGCTGTCGATGACTTCGCGGTCGAGCAGCGACACCTTGGGCTTGAGCACGATGGTCTGGCCGCTCCGGGTGATGAGCTCCATCTTCACGTCGCGGGCCTTGTCCAGCGTGATCGACTTTTCACCGTGGTAGAAGTCGCCGGCGTGCATGTGCGAAACGTGCGAGCGCGAAGCCTGGCTCCACTCGGCCATGCTGTGCGGGTTCTTGCGCGCGTATTCCTTCACGGCGCGCGGCGCGCGGCGGTCCGAGTTGCCTTCTCGCAGCACCGGGTTCACGGCGCTGCCGATGCACCTGGCGTAGCGGGACTTGATGGCCTTCTCTTCTTCGGTCTTGGGCGCCTCGGGGTAGTCGGGCAGTGCATAGCCTTTGGCCTGCAGTTCCTTGATCGCACTGACCAGCTGACCGACCGATGCGCTGATGTTGGGCAACTTGATGATGTTGGCTTCGGGCTTCAGCGTCAGCTTGCCCAGTTCAGCGAGGGTGTCCGGCACTCGTTGCGCTTCGGTCAGGCATTCGGGAAACGTGGCCAGCACGCGGGCGGCCACCGAAATGTCGCTGGACTCGACGTTGATGCCGGCCGGTGCGGTGAAGGTGCGGATGATGGGCAGAAAGGCGCTGGTCGCCAGCAGCGGGGCTTCGTCGGTCAGCGTGTAGATGATGGTGGGCTGCTGGGTACTCATGTGTTTGCTCCGTAGATCGTTGTAGGAATTCCGCTGATCGGTAGGTGCCAACCGCAGAACCGCCGGATAGTCCGAGATTTTGCTTTCAACGTTCTGACCCGAACGCCACTTTTTGAACTCTTATCTTGCAATATGAAATTTTCATATGAAATCTCCTTTTTTTTTCATATGAACGACCGTCCACCGTTCCAGCACCCAGCAGAAGGCGCAGCCACAAGGGTTCCCTGCGCTCAACGGTACGCTTGAAGAAGCAGGCGCCGGACGCACCATGAAAAAAGGCCCGAAGGTCTGGCCTTCGGGCCCTTGGGCAGTGACCGGAACGATCGGTCAGGCGAAGTTGGCTTCGGCAAACGACCAGTTCACCAGCTTGTCGAGGAAGGTCTCGACAAACTTCGGACGCATGTTGCGGTAGTCGATGTAGTAGGCGTGTTCCCACACGTCCACGGTCAGCAGGGCTTTGTCGCCCGTGGTCAGCGGGGTGCCGGCGGCGCCCATGTTGACGATGTCGACCGAGCCGTCGGCCTTCTTCACCAGCCAGGTCCAGCCCGAGCCAAAGTTGCCCACGGCGCTCTTGACGAAGGCTTCCTTGAAGGCGGCGTAGCTGCCGAACTTGGCGTTGATGGCCTCAGACAGCGCACCCGATGGCTCGCCACCGCCGTTGGGCTTCATGCAGTTCCAGAAGAAGGTGTGGTTCCAGATCTGGGCGGCGTTGTTGTAGATGCCGCCGCTGGACTTCCTGATGATGGACTCCAGGTCCATGTTCTCGAATTCGGTGCCTTTTTGCAGGTTGTTGAGGTTGACCACATAGGCGTTGTGGTGCTTGCCGTGGTGGAACTCCAGCGTTTCCTGGGAGTAGTGCGGCGCCAGGGCGTCGATCGCGAAAGGCAATGCGGGCAGGGTGTGTTCCATGGGGTTCCTCGTTCGGTTGAGTTTGTGGGAAGGCGGGTGGCTGAAGGCGGACGCCGGCAGCCCGAAACCGCGCCATTGTAGGCAGGGACGCTATTGTTTGTGCGTTCAGGGTTTCTGGCTCTGCCGCCTCAGCGGTTCACTGTGAGATCCAGCTCGCCATCGGCCAGGCGGGCCCGCACCGACTGGCCGGGCTGGGTCTGGCTGCACCGGGTGATCGCAAGCCCCTGGGTGTCTGTGAGGTAGGTGTAGCCACGCTCCAGCACGAGCTGGGGATCCAGGTGACCCAGCGCGCTTTCACAGCGCTGCAGGCGCTGGGCATGCTGCGCCACCGCGCGCCGCAGTGCCTGGGGCATCAGGCTCTGCAAGCCCTGCAGGCGGCTGTCCGCGCGCTGGGCAACCAGGAGCAGTGCACCGCGAAGCCGGTGCTGCAGGCCGGTGAGTTGCTGGCGGCTGTCGTGCACACGGACGGAAGGTCGGCCCAGGCGCTGACCCAGGCGGTCCAGCCGTTGCGCGCGCTGGTCGATGCTGCCCAGAACCGCCTCGCTCAACCGTTCCTGCAAATAGGCCAGCTCACCCACGCGGACCTCCCGCGCGGGCGCACAGAGTTCGGCCGCAGCCGTGGGCGTCGGCGCTCGCAGATCGGCCACAAAATCGGCCAGGGTGAAGTCGGTTTCGTGCCCCACCCCGCAAACCACCGGCATGGGTGACTGCGCCACGGTGCGCACCAGCGTCTCATCGTTGAACGACCACAGGTCTTCCAGCGAACCCCCACCCCGCACCAGCAGCAGCACCTCGCTCTCGCCGGTTTCACCATGGCGCCGGTACGCCGTTTGCAGGGCCGCACACAGCTCGGCGGGCGCCTGCGCACCCTGCACCGCCGCGGGGTAGATCACCACCGGCACATGGGGCACGCGGCGGCGCAGTGCCGTGACCACATCGCGCAAGGCGGCTGCGCCGAGCGAAGTCACCACGCCGATGCTGCGTGGCTGAGCCGGCAGCGGGCGTTTGCGCGCCACGTCGAACAGACCCTCGACCTCCAGCTGCGCCTTCAGGCGAAGGAATTGCTCAAACAGCGCGCCCTGCCCGGCCGGCTTGAGGCTGTCAACGATGAGCTGCAGATCACCACGCGGGCCATAGACATCAAGCTTGCCCAGCGCTTCAACCACCTGACCTTCGCGCGGAGCGAAGTCCAGCTGGTCGGCCGAGCGCCGGAACAGGGCGCAGCGCACCTGGCCGGAACCGTCCTTGAGCGAAAAATAACAATGCCCGCTGGCCGCACGGGAGTACCCCGAAATCTCGCCCCGCACGGTGACCGGATTGAAGCGCGCAGCGAGAGTGTCAGCAATCGCGCGCATGAGCGGGCCAACCGCCCACACACGCCGCGCCGATGGGGCTTCGGCCTCCAGAAATGGCTCAGACACTGGGCTCTCCAGACCCAATCTGTCCACAAGCCGCGGAATTTATGGGCCTGTAGCCGGAAAGGCCACATGGCACAAGGGCTGAACGCCAAGCGCTTGATTTCAATGCGTTTTGCACTGCCTGTTTTCTCATCGAACTGTCGGAAGCCACGCCCACAGCGGGCTGGCGGATGTTGGGATACCGGTTCTTCACAAAGTTATCCACAGAATCTGTGCATCGGGTCGGACCGGTTGCAGGATCCCAGGCGAAGGTTTTCCGGCCGTTCACCACCAGGTGGTGAGACATAATCTTGGGGATTGCATTCGGGCCGCCAAACTGGCGGCTTTTGTCTGGAGCCCTGATTTGATTTCCATCATACAAGCCGCTGGCTGGCCGATCTGGCCCCTGATCATCTGTTCCGTCCTGGGTATGGCCCTCGTCATCGAGCGGTTCATCAGTCTCAAAACAGTCAAGATCGCGCCACCGAAACTGCTTGACGAAGCCATCATGGTGTCGCGCAATGGCGTGCCCGGCGCCGATGTGGTCAACCAGCTGGAGCAGAACTCGGCGCTCGGCGAAGTGCTCGCCAGTGGTTTCCGCGCGCTCAACAGCAACCCACGGGTCAGCGAAGACGACTTGCGCTCCAGCCTCGAAGGTGCAGGACGCCAGACGGCCGCCAAACTGCAACGCTACCTGGGTGCGCTGGCCACCATCGCGTCGGCCGCCCCGCTGCTGGGCCTGCTGGGCACGGTCATCGGCATGATCGAAATCTTCGGATCGCAAGCCGGTGATGGCGGCATGGGCACGGTCCCCGGCGGGGGCAATCCCGGCCAGCTGGCGCATGGCATCTCGATCGCGCTGTACAACACCGCCTTTGGCCTCATGGTGGCCATCCCGGCCCTGATCTTCTGGCGCTACTTCCGCGCCCGGGTCGACGATTACCTGCTGATCATGGAAATCGCTTCCGAGCGTTTCGCCCGTCACCTGCTGACCCTGCGCAAATGACGCTTCACACCCTCTTTCACGCGCGCGGCGCGGCGCGGCCTGCCCGGGAGGCGGCATGAACTTTCGGCCCGGCTCCCGCGATGAACCCGAGATCAACCTGATCCCGTTCATCGACATCCTGCTGGTGGTGCTGATCTTCCTGATGCTCACCACGACCTACAGCAAGTTCACGCAGCTGCAGGTCAACCTGCCGGTGGCCGATGCCCAGGCGCAGCGCACCGAACCCAAAGAAGTGATCGTTTCCGTCAGCAGCGACGGACGTTACGCGATCAACAAGGACATGCTCGAAGGCTCGGGTGTGGAGATGCTGACCCGCGCACTGTCCCAGGCATCACAAGACAGCCGCGAGGTGTTCGTCGTCATCAGCGCGGACGCTGCTGCCACACACCAGTCGGTCATCAACGTGATGGACGCCGCCCGTCGTGCCGGCCTGGTGCAGATCACCTTCGCCACCCAGCAGTCGGGTTCCCAGCGCGCGCGCAGCAAGCCCTGACCGTGCCCTTGCCCCAGCCACAGCCACAGCGCCTCGACCACGGCCAGGCCCGCTGGCAGGGCATCTGGCGGACCCGCGGTCCGCTGGCCCATCTGCTCTGGCCCGTCTCGGTTCTTTATGGCGGGTTGTCCTGCCTGCGACGATGGCTGTATGCGAACGGAATTCTGAAGATCACCCGTCTGCCGGTGCCGGTCATCGTGGTGGGTAACGTGGTGGTAGGCGGCGCCGGCAAGACGCCGACCGTGCTGGCCCTGCTGCAACACCTGCAACAGCGTGGCTGGCACCCGGGCGTGGTGTCGCGCGGACATGGTCGCCGTGGCACCGCCGTGCTGGAGGTGCTTCCCGACACGCCAGCCACCGACAGCGGCGACGAGCCCGCCCTGATCCGGCGCAGTGCTGGCGTGCCGGTGTTCGTGGCGGCCCGCCGCTCCGAGGCCGGCCAAGCCCTGCTCGCAGCGCACCCCTGGGTGGACCTGATCGTCTGCGACGATGGCCTGCAGCACCTGGCGCTGGGCCGCGACCTGTCGGTGGCGGTGTTCGACGATCGCGGCACCGGCAACGGCTGGTTGCTGCCCGCCGGCCTGTTGCGCGAGCCCTGGCCGCCCGGGAAGGGCAATCCCTTTCGACCGGACCTGGTGTTGAACCAGCGCAGCGAATCCCCCGCCATGGTACTGACGACCACGCCGCTCGAACGGCCGCCCGATCTGCCTGTTTTCGAAGCCACGCGGCGCCTGGCCGATCACGCCATCGGACCGCAGGGACAGCGCCGTCCCCTGGGTGATTTCCAGGACCAAGCCGTCACGGCGCTGGCCGGCATCGCACGCCCCTCGGTTTTTTTCGACATGCTGCGCGCCCGCGGGCTCACCCTGGCCGCAACCGTGGCGCTGCCCGATCACGCAGGTCAACAGGCCTATGCAGAACTGCTGCAGCAGAGCACAGGCCCGCTGCTGTGCACCGAAAAGGATGCGGTCAAGCTGTTCGCCTGCAGGCCTCAGCCGGCCGCGGGCGATGCCTATCAGGCCTGGGCGATCCCGCTGGAGTTGCGTCCCGACGCGGCCTTCTTTGAGGCGCTGGACCATCGACTCGCGTCAATCCGGCGCATCCGCTGACCATCTGCCGACTATCATTCCCGCATGGACACCAAACTGCTTGAACTGCTGGTCTGCCCGGTCACCAAGGGCCCGCTGATCTTTGATCGTGAGAAACAGGAACTGATCTCCCGCAGTGCGCGGCTGGCCTACGCCGTGCGCGACGGCATCCCGATCCTGCTGGAGCACGAGGCCCGCCCGATCACGGAAGAAGAAGCGGCCCGCCCGCCCCGCCCTTCACCGGCCCCATGAGCCTGGACCTGGCTCCAGGCGCGTTCACCGTGCTGATTCCGGCACGGCTCGCTTCAAGCCGCCTGCCCGACAAGCCGCTGGCCGACATCGGTGGCCTGCCGATGGTGGTGCGTGTGGCGCAGCGCGCACAGCAGAGTCGCGCCAGCCGCTGTGTGGTCGCTGCAGACGACGCACGCATCGTCGCAGCCTGTGAAGCGCACGGCATCACTGCCCTGCTCACACGCACCGACCACGCTTCCGGCAGCGACCGACTGGCCGAAGCCTGCGAACAACTGGGCCTGGCGGATGACGCCGTGGTGGTCAATGTGCAGGGTGATGAGCCGCTGATGGACCCGGTGCTGATTGACGCCGTGGCACTGGACCTCCAGCGCCGCACAGACTGCGTGATGAGCACCGCGGCGCACGCCATCGATCACATGGCCGACTTCCTCAACCCGAACATCGTCAAGGTGGTGCTCGACCGCGCACAGACCGCGTTGTACTTCAGCCGTGCGCCCATTGCGTGGTGGCGTGATGGCATGGCCGATGCGTCCAACCGCAACGCCCTGCCCTCGCCCGCGCCTTTGCGCCACATCGGCATCTACGCCTACCGCTCGGGCTTTCTGCGCCGCTTTCCGGCACTGGAGCCCGCGCCCATGGAGCGGACCGAATCGCTGGAACAGTTGCGTGTGCTCTGGCATGGCGAACGCATCGCGGTCCATGTGAGCGCGCAGGCCCCCGGGCCGGGGGTCGACACCCCCGACGATCTGGAGCGCGTGCGCGCGCTCTTTGCCCCCGGCTGAGTGCTGTTTTCAGCGCTTTTTGACCTGGCCACGCTGTAAGCCAGCGTCTGGTTGGCGCGTGCTATCCTCGAACGGTCGCCCCCGGATCCCGGACCCGGGTGCTGCCGCCTGAGGTCAGCGGCCCTCCATTTGAAACTCTGAAAAAGGACAACGATGAGACTGATTCTGTTGGGCGCACCCGGCGCCGGCAAAGGCACGCAAGCCACGTTCATCTGCCAGAAATACGGCATTCCCCAAATTTCGACCGGTGACATGCTGCGTGCCGCCGTGAAGGCGGGTACCCCGCTGGGCATGCAGGCCAAGGCCGTGATGGAATCGGGCGGACTGGTCAGCGACGATCTCATCATCAACCTGGTCAAGGAACGCATCGCTCAATCGGACTGTGCCAACGGCTTCCTGTTCGACGGCTTTCCCCGCACCATCCCTCAGGCCGACGCCATGAAAGCGGCGGGCGTGAAGCTCGACTACGTGCTGGAAATCGACGTGCCGTTCGAAGCCATCATCGAACGCATGAGCGGCCGCCGCTCGCATCCGGCCTCTGGCCGCACCTACCACGTCAAGTTCAACCCGCCCAAGGTGGAAGGCAAAGACGACGTGACCGGTGAACCGCTGATCCAGCGCGACGACGACCAGGAAGAAACTGTCAAGAAACGCCTGGATGTGTACAGTGCCCAGACGCGCCCGCTGGTGGACTATTACGGCAACTGGGCCAAAGCCGATGCCGCCGCTGCGCCGAAGTACCGCGCCATCAGCGGCATGGGCTCGGTCGACGACATCACCGCGCGCGCCTTCGAGGCACTCTCGAAATAATCCGGCTCTGCAACCCACAGGAACCCGGCCGCGTGCCGGGTTTTTTGTGTCCGGGCGGTTCAGGCGGGACCAGACCTCAAGCCATAGGTCCTGCCGTCCAGAAAGACGTATTCGGCCCGCAGGACAGCGGCGCCCTGTTCGTCCTTGAAGGTGAAACCAACCATCGATACAGCGGCCCCGGTCCTGATTTCGGGCATCTGCCACTGGCCCAGGCGAAACAGCGGCGCGAATTCGATGGCCCAGCGCCGGTCGCGCCGCGTGGGCAGGACTGTCTTGGCCAGCAAGGCGGGTCCGTCCACGTTGGCGGTCTGCGCCGGCAAGGGCCGCTGAGCAAGATCCGTCGGCAAGGCCAGGGTTTCGGGCAGTTCCAGCACCAGTTCGACATGGGGGTTGCGCCATTTCACCTCCACCGCCTGACCCTCCAGATAGATGGGCCGGCTCTGGTCAAAACTGCTCCAGCCGTGGTGGGCCCGTGTGGCGGCGCTCAAGCCGGAAAGACCCAGCCAGGTGCCGGTCTGGATGAAGAGTCGTCTGCGCATCGCTGCCTCCTTCACACGTAGCCAATCCAGCGCCCACAGGTCAGCACCAACAGCCAGATGACGGTGGAGGCCCCCATGAGCGTGCGTGCCGTGCCGTCGAGCCGCTGCAGCGAGCCCCGGACGTGGAACCAGGCGGCATTGCAGGCTGCCAGCAGCAACAACAGCATCTTGGCTGTGAACACCCGATTGGCCAACAGTTCCCCGGCCTGGGTGGAAAACATCAGCAGACCCGAGGCAGCCGCCAGGCAGAAGCCCAGACCCACCAGCGTGAGACTCAGTCGGGCCAGCGCAGGCAACGGCAAGGCCGCACCCCAGCCGAACACCCGCAGCTCCAGCAGGATCAGATTGCCCAGCAACAGCGCAACACCGAGGATATGCACCACCTCCAGCATGGGATAGGCCCAGGGATGGGCGCCCAGCGCCTGGAACATGGCTCAGCCCTCCAGCAACTCCAGCGCCAGCGCGATGCGCGCCTTGACCGGCGTGAGGCTGCGCGCGTCCGTCAGCAACTGCCCCGGATGCGGCAACAACGGGCCGTGCACACATCGGCTGGTCCGAACCACGCGCACGCCCATGGTCTGCGCTTCGAGCAAAGCCGCCTCCAGCGCATGGTGCACCGTGCCGTTGCCGGTTCCCGCCACCACGATGCCGCGCACCAAGGGGCCCGGCACCGAATCACCGCGGAACAACAGGGCGCGAACCAGCGTGCCATCGGCGTCGGCGTGGCTGGTCAGCATGACCACCGGCGGCAAAGCCTGAGCCGACTGGATGCGCTGCAGTGCAACCGCGTCCCAGCCCCCGGTCTCGCAAGCCGAGGGCCAGGAGCGAAACAGCCGCAGCCGACCTTCTTCCACACAGCCCAGCGGCCCGGCATCACCCGAGTCAAACGCATCTACCCGGTAGGTGTGCACCTTGCTCACGTCGGCCGCGCTGTGGATCTGTCCCGCACACACCAACACGACGCCTTGCGCCCCAGGTTGGCTGGCAACCGCCAGCGCGTCGACCAGGTTCTGTGGCCCGTCAGGCACCAGCGCCGTGGCCGGCCGCATCGCACAGGTGAACACCACCGGCTTGGCCGGGCGCAACACGGTCTGCAGGAAGAAAGCGGTCTCCTCGATGGTGTCGGTGCCGTGGGTGATCACCACCGCGTCCACTTCGGGCCGCTTGAGGTGAAAGGCCACCCGGATGGCCAGTTGCTGCCAGAGTGCAAAGCCCATGTCCTTGCTGTCCACCTGGGCCACCTGCTCCACTTCCAGCGGCAGTCCCGCCATGGACGGAATCGATGCCAGCAGGTCTTCGACACGGACCTGCCCCGCCACGTACCCAACGCCATCCCCGGGCCGGGTTGCCCGGCCGGCGATCGTGCCGCCCGTGCCCAGAATGACGCACCGCCGGGTTTCCATTGCATCTGCCACTTGCCAAGTCTCCCAAACTGATTAAAAATACAGGCACTGGATAAGAAAACAGCTTGTTGATCTGACCAGTCCCGGACGCGAGTCTCACCAGCGTGAGTTCCTCCCCGCATTTTCACGAGGCCCCCATGATCGAGTCGCCGCTTTACCCGCCCAAGCTCACCGCCCGCCAGCAGCAGATTCTGGAACTCATCCAGAGCGCCATTGCCCGCACCGGTTCTCCGCCCACGCGGGCGGAAATCGCCCATGAGCTGGGCTTCAAGTCCGCCAACGCGGCCGAGGAGCATCTGCAAGCCCTGGCACGCAAGGGCGCCATCGAGCTGGTGAGCGGCACCTCGCGCGGCATCCGCCTGCGCAACGAAGACCTCCAATCCATCAACGAGTCGCGGGGGCGCCAGCTTACACTGCCGCTGCCCAGCCTGTCGCAGCTGATGCTGCCCCTGATCGGGCGTGTGGCCGCCGGCTCGCCCATCCTGGCCCAGGAACACGTGGAGCAGACTTACCACGTCGAGCGCAGCCTGTTCCAGCGCACGCCCGACTACCTGCTCAAGGTGCGCGGCATGTCCATGCGGGACGTCGGCATCATGGACGGTGACCTGCTCGCCGTGCAATCCACCAAGGAAGCCAAAAACGGCCAGATCGTGGTGGCCCGCCTGGGCGACGACGTGACCGTCAAGCGCTTCATGAGGCGCCAGCATCTGATCGAACTGCATGCCGAGAACCCGGACTACAAGACCATCGTCGTCGCACCGGGAGAGCCCTTTGAAATCGAAGGCCTTGCGGTGGGTCTCATCCGCAACAGCTTCCTGCTCTGACCCTTCGGGTCTGCGTCGCCTCAGCAGGTGGCGGGCGTTTGGTCTGGTGCGTGATACACGCGCACCAGGCACATCCCTGCGCTGGCGACTTCATCCGCAATCCTGCCTGTGTTCAACCCCTTCTGGAGTTTCGCATGGGAATCCGCTTCAACACCAACACCTGGCGCGCGCCGCTGCTGCTCATCGACAGCTGGTTGCCTCCCTCATTTGAACGGGCGGGCGCCGCTCGCTCGCTACCGCAAATCCTGCAACGCTTTGTCCGCGCCGGCTGGTTGACCCGTCCCCCAAAGAGCCCTGCGGACAGCCGCACGGGCGTCATCACCGGGCACCGCGTCACCAGCCATGCCATGGTCCGAGCCTGCCATGTGCGGGTGCTGAGGAGCACGGACACTTCAGGCAGTCCGCGTGCCGATGGGCGGCTGGTGATCTCCGGTCGCATCAACGATGTGTGCGCAGAGCTTGAACGCCTGGCGGCGCTGGAACTCCAGTCGGAGCCCCCGCAGCTGCGCGCCTGAACCCACCCGGCTGTGCCGCACGGCCGGGAACAACCAGCCGCGACACATGGATCGCGGTGGTCCTGCGGGCACAATAGAGGCCATGAATATTGTGATCCTTGACGACTACCAGGATGTGGTCAGAAAACTGCCCTGTGCCAGCAAACTGGCACCCTATCCTGCCAAGGTTTTCACCAACACCGTCAAGGGCGTGGGCCAGCTTTCGGTCCGACTGCGCGATACCGATGTGCTGGTTCTGATCCGTGAGCGCACCCAGATCACACGGCAACTGCTTGAAAAGCTGCCGCGCCTCAAGCTGATCGTGCAAACGGGCCGCGTCGGGCCTCACATCGATGTCAATGCCTGCACCGAGCGTGGCATCGCAGTGGCTGAAGGCGTCAGTTCGCCGGTCGCCGCCGCCGAACTGACCTGGGCGCTGATCATGTCGTCCATGCGCCGGATTCCGCAATACGTGGCCAGCCTCAAACACGGTGCCTGGCAACAATCGGGGCTGAAGGCGGCATCCATGCCATCCAATTTTGGGCTGGGCATGGTGCTGAACGGCAAAGTGCTGGGCATCTGGAGCTATGGCCGCATCGGCAAGCTGGTCGCGTCTTATGGCCGCGCTTTCGGGATGCGCGTGATCGTCTGGGGCAGCGAAACAACCCAGGCACAGGCCGCTGCCGACGGCTACGAACTTGCCACCAGTCGCGAGCAATTGTTCGATACCTCGGATGTCCTGAGCCTGCATCTGCGTCTCGGAGAACAAAGCGCCGGCTGCGTCACGCTGGAAGACCTCTCCCGCATGAAACCCACGTCGCTGCTGGTCAACACATCGCGCGCTGAAATCCTGGAGTCTGACGCCTTGCTGGCAGCGCTCAACCGGGGCCGTCCCGGCATGGCTGCCATCGACGTGTTTGAATCCGAACCCATACTGCAGGGGCATGCCCTCCTGCGGCTGGAAAACTGCATTTGCACCCCCCACATTGGCTATGTGGAACTCGACAACTACGAAATCCTGTTTTCGTCCGCATTCGATAACGTGGTCAACTTCATCAAGGGCACGCCGACGCACATCCTGAATCCGGGCGCGTTGCAGGTTCGCCGCTGAAACGACCCCTCCTCAGGTAAACAAAAAAAAGCGCCCGGAAGAACCTTCCGGGCGCTTTTTTTGCGTGGTCTGGCAGACTGTTCAACCGCCCTTCCTGGACGGGGCGTTGTCCTCATCCCCAGCAGGTGGTATCAAGTCCAGCACTTCAAAATCGATCAGGTCGCCCTCTTCCTGAACCGAAGAGTGTGGCGGTGGCACAGGCTTGGCCGTTGGCTCCACCGGTGCAGAGACCTCAGGCAGTGAGGCTTCGAACGCTGAAATTTCGGACAATGTGTCCAGATCGACGTCCAGTCCCAGGCGTGGTGAGGCAGGGGGAATGTCATGCAACGGCTGAGTGATACGCCCCTCCAACGATAGCGCGGCCACTGCTGCCACGAGCCCTTTGTTGCCCACTGCCTTCAGTGGTTTGATCGCGGTGTGCTGGAAGTCGACCTGTGGTGCACTGTCGACCATGTCGCGCTTGACCAGATCCTTGGCGATGGCATGCAGCAACAGCAGTTCCCGATAGGCTTCCAGATCAAAGACCTCGGTGTCGCCTTCGTTCGCTTCGCGAAAGATCGACTGTTCAATGACATCGAGCACGCGAGGCTGCGGCCAGAGCGCCTGAATGCGGCTGAAAGCCGTTTCGTAGGCTTCCAGGCCCAGGCTGTCGTCCGAATACTGATCAAAGGGAGGCGCGCCGGCGTTGAAAAGATGGTTGAACTCAACACGCAAGGCATCGTATTCGGCCCGGCGGTTCAGCTCGTGGTACAGCTTGAACAGGTCGAGGTATGCCAGTGCGCTGGGTTCCTGGCTGTCGGCCAGATGCTCCTTGAGCACGCCAATGGCCTTGTCGGTTTCGCCGAGCGAAACGAAAAAGTCAGCCTGCTGCTGGACGTCAAACAGCTCCTCGGTCGCCACCGACCGCGATACACCGATCTGGCTGGCCGGGTATTCACGGCGGTCGCTGTCAGCAGCGGGCGGCTGGCTGTTGACTTCCATGGAGGAGTCATGCAGGGATCGGTATCCGTCAAAGGATGAATCCCGCCCGAGGTTCAAATCAATGTCCACACCCGACGGATCGGTCCACTTGTCAGCGGCGGATTTCGTCACGGCGGCGACCTTGCCCACCTTCTCGGCGCCTGCCCACCAGGCAGCGTTTGCCGGTGCGTCTTCCTTGTGCACACGACGACGGCGGGTGAACAGGAAGGCGAACAACGAGAGCAACAGCAGCACACCCAGCAGATAGGCCAGCCAGGTCATGTAGCGCGCTTTCTCCAATTGCACTTCCAGCGCCTGCAGCGCAACCTTGTTGCGCGCTTCCTGCTCTCGCAAACCTTTGGCCTCGGCTTCCAGCACCGAGAACTTTTGCGCATCGCGCAGGATCACTTCGGGCGAGGCGTTGATGGCTTTCCAGAGCAAGCCAGCCGCTGCTCGCGTTTCTTCAGACGTGGTGGGTTCGCTCAGCAGTGACAACGAGAGCTTGAGCACCGGATCGCGCTCAATGCTCAGGCCCTGATCGACAGGATCGAGCTGCAACCGAGGAACCGCTGCTTGAGGCGCCGCGACGGCGGGCTTGCGCACCACGCTGGCCGGGCGGGGCCGGGAAGCAGCGGCCTTTGGCAAAGGTGTTGCGATGGCTGCTCTCGGCGCCGCAACGGGCGCGCTTTCGGCACCCGTGCCGCCAGCGCTTGAACCGGATCTCGCGGGGGTGCTGAGGTCCTCGTTTCGGGGAACAGCCGGCAAGGACGAGATCGAGGCTCTTGCGGATCCGCCCGTCCCAGCCGATGCCGGGGCAGCACTGACCGCAGGCTCACTCATGGGGTCGGCCAGCAACACATAGCGACGAGAGAAGGGCATGGCACAGCCAGCGCGAACCAGGACCGTCACCACGGGCTCGTTCACCGGTTGCGAGGTCTGAATGCGCAGCGATATTGGCGCATCCGGCGCGCTGCGCTGTGTGCTTGTACGAACCGAAGCGGGCGACACCAGAGCATCACCGAAGAACACCTCGGCCTGGATACACAGGGCCGACGTGTCTTCATCCGGCCCCACCATCGCTTGCACCCGAACGTCAAGACCGCGACCAATCACGGCCGCACCACTGTGGCGGCCCAAGGTCACCGCCTGACTGATCAGGGCAGTTGATAGCAAAATGGAGCCCACCAGTATTTGGTGCACGTCAGAATCCCTTCTTTCCTAGATTGAAACATTTTGTCATAGCTTGTCGCAACCCCTCCAGAAATAACACTTTCATATGCAACCTATTTTCCCGACCGTTGGCATCGTGGGCACCGGAGCCATGGGGCGCGGCATTGCCCAGATGGCTGTTCAGGCCGGCAGCCATGTTCTGCTTTTTGATCTCCAGCCGGGCGCCGCCGAGGCGGCCCGCGCCGCCCTGGCGGACACCTGGCAAAAGCTGGTGGTCAAAAACAAGCTCACGCCTGACATGCAGGCGGCGTATCTGGCACGCGTATCGCTGGCCAGCGCGGTGCCGGATCTGGCGCCGTGTGCGCTGGTGGTCGAGGCCATAGTGGAAAAGCTCGACGTGAAGCAACGGCTGTTCGCTGAACTGGAGGCGGTTGTCGCGCCACAAGCGGTGCTGGCCACCAACACATCGTCGCTGTCGGTCACGGCGATCGGGGCAGCACTGCAGCGCCCCGCCCAGCTCGCCGGCTTTCATTTTTTCAATCCTGTGCCTTTGATGCGGGTGGTCGAAGTGATCGCCGGTCTGAAAACCAGTCCTGCTGTGTGCCAACAACTGACGGACTACACGCGCCAGTTCGGTCACACCCCGGTGTCGGCACAGGACACCCCCGGCTTCATCGTGAACCACGCCGGACGTGGCTATGGCACCGAGGCGTTGCGCGTGGTCGGGGAGCGCGTGGCCGACTTTGCCACCATCGACCGCATCCTCAAGGACCAGATGGGCTTCAAGCTCGGACCGTTTGAGCTGATGGACCTGACCGCGCTGGATGTGTCGCATCCGGTCATGGAGTCGATCTACCGCCAGTACTACGAGGAACCGCGCTACCGTCCCAGCGTGATCACCGCGCAGCGACTGGCCGGTGGCGTGGTCGGCAAAAAAGTGGGCGAGGGTTTTTACGCCTATGACAACGGTGTGGCGCAGGTACCGGCCGAACCGCCCGTCCCCGGGGCGTCCTCGTTGCCACCGGTCTGGGTGTCGCCCAAGGCGGCACGCCGCCCCGAGATCTACCAGTTGCTCAAAACTCTGGGGGCCAGCATCGAGACCGGAGCAACGCCCTCTGCTGCCGCCCTGATTCTGGTGGCGCCGCTGGGACTGGATGTCACCACGCTCGCCGCCGTGGAGCGCCTCGACCCCAGCCGCACCGTCGGCATCGACATGATGCTGGACGACACCGCCACCAAGCGGCGCGTGCTCGCCACCAACCCGGCCACCCGGCCCGACATGCGCGATGCCGCGCACGCCCTCTTCGCCAGCGATGGCAAGGCCGTGAGCGTCGTACGCGACAGCGGCGGCTTCGTGACACAACGTGTCGTGGCCACCATCGTCAACATCGCGGCCGACATGTGCCAGCAGGGGGTCTGCAGCCCGAAAGACCTCGAAGTGGCGGTCACACTGGGCCTGGGCTATCCCATGGGGCCGCTCGCCATGGGGGATCGCATCGGCCCGACCAATGTGCTGGAGATCCTCTTCAACATGCAGACCGTTTACGGCGACCCGCGCTACCGCCCTTCGCCCTGGCTGCGCCGCCGTGGCGCACTGGGCCTGAGCCTGATGCACGAAGAAGCCTGAAATCCGCCAGCCGACACGAACACACACCAAACGCATGACCGCCAGCCTCAAGAGCCACAGCCATGGTCAGACCATGGTGCTGACCATCAGCAACCCCGAACACCGCAACGCGCTGGGCCCGGACATCTACGCCGCCGGTGTGGAGGCGCTGAGCGTGGCCGAAAACAACCCGGACGTGCGCAGCGTGGTCATCACAGGTGAAGGCAGCCATTTCTGCGCTGGTGGCAACCTGCAGCGCCTGCTGGCCAACCGGCAACAACCGCCCGAGGTCCAGGCGCAGAGCATCGAAGGCCTGCACAACTGGATCGAGAGCATCCGCGTGTTTCCGAAGCCGGTGCTCGCCGCCGTGGAGGGATCGTGTGCGGGCGCGGGCTTTTCGCTCGCCCTGGCTTGCGACCTGGTCGTGGCTGCGCACAACAGCGTGTTCGTCATGGCCTACAGCAATGTGGGCCTATCCCCTGACGGGGGCGCCACCTGGAGCCTGATGCGAGCCCTCCCTCGCGCCACCGCGCTGCAGCTCCTGATGGGCGGCGAGCGCATTGATGCCACCCGCCTGCATGCCTTGGGCGTGATCACGCAAGTGAGTGCGCCCGGCGAAGCGCTGGCCTGTGCGCTGGCCGCGGCAGAACGGCTCAACGCCCGGGCCCCGAACGCGCTCGCCAGCATCAAGGAACTGGCCAACGATGCGCTGACCGGCTCACTGCACGCGCAGCTGAGTGCCGAACGCGATCACTTCGTGCGTTGCCTGCACCACGCCAACGCAGGCGAAGGCATCGCAGCCTTTCTCGAAAAGCGCCCCGCGAACTACCGCTGACACCCGTGGGCCATGGCCAGCAGTGCCACGGGCCATGGCACAAAAGGACACCTGCGGGACAGGTGTCACGCAAACCCTGATGCGGGCGCAGGGTCCCAGTGGCGACAATGCCAGTCAATTCAGTCACTCATAAGACAGCCGATGGACGAACCGATTCTGACAATGGAAGAACGCGAGGCGATCAACAGTGGTCGCTGGTTCAGCAGCCTTTCTCCTTCCCTGCGTCACGACATACTCCGATGCGCCTACGTCAAGCGATTCAAGGACAGCGACCTCATCGTCGCCCGCGGCGACCCACCCACCGAATGGACGGCGGTCGCCAAGGGTGCGGTGCGCGTGAGTTCGACCTCGCTCTCGGGCAAGCAGATCACACTGACCTACGTCGAGCCGGGTGTGTGGTTCGGCGATGTGGCCATGTTCGACGGCGACCAACGCACGCACGATGCCTATGCACACGGACCGACCACCCTGCTCTGCGTGGCCCGCAACGATTTCCAGAAGATCCTGAGCACCCATGTGGAGCTCTACGAAGCGCTGATGCGCCTGCAGGCGCGGCGCATCCGCACCCTGTTCGGTCTGGTGGAAGACCTCAACACCCTGCCCCTGCGCGCACGGCTGGCCAAGCAGTTGCTGCACCTGGTGCGCAGCTACGGCGTGCCCTGCCTGTCCGACGGCAGCGAAATGCGCATCGGCTTGCAGCTGGCGCAGGAAGAACTGGCCCAGCTGCTGGGTGCATCGCGCCAGCGCGTCAACCAGGAGCTCAAGTCGATGGAGCGCGAGGAAGCGATCCGCATCGAACAGGGCGGCCTGGTGGTGCGCAACCGCGACATGCTGATGCGCATCGCCGAAGCAGAGACC
The DNA here is from genome assembly GCA_030653975.1 of Hydrogenophaga sp. Taxonomy (GTDB): domain Bacteria; phylum Pseudomonadota; class Gammaproteobacteria; order Burkholderiales; family Burkholderiaceae_C; genus Hydrogenophaga. The sequence goes on from JAURYH010000047.1 coordinate 98,965, forward strand.
TGAATCCGCTGGTTCGAGCCACGGACGCGCCGCGCCCCTGCGCGCAGGGTTGTGCCACACCCCAACGAGTGAGACCCTGCGCATGAGCGACAACCAGAACTTCACCGGCACCCGCCCGGTGTCCGAACAGCACGCCTTCGACATCCCGACCCTGCAGCACTGGCTGGCGACCCATGTCGAGGGATTCAACGGCCCGCTCTCGGTGGAAATGTTCAAGGGCGGCCAGTCCAACCCGACCTACAAGCTGATCACGCCGCAGCGTGCCTACGTGATGCGCGCCAAGCCCGGCCCGGTGGCCAAACTGCTGCCCTCGGCCCACGCGATCGAGCGCGAGTTCCGCGTCATGAGCGCGCTGCATGGCAGCGGGGTGCCGGTGGCGCAGATGCATGCGCTGTGCGAAGACGAGTCGGTCATCGGCCGCGCTTTCTACGTGATGGAATGCGTCGAAGGCCGGGTGATGTGGGACCAGTCCTTGCCCGACATGACCCGCGAGCAGCGCGGCGCCATCTACAACGAGATGAACCGCGTCATGGCCGCTCTGCACACGGTGGACCCGATCGCCATCGGACTCGATGGCTACGGCAAACCGGGCAACTACTTCGAGCGCCAGATCGGCCGCTGGAGCAAGCAGTACGTGGCCTCGATCACGCAGCCGATTCCCGAGATGGACCAGCTCATGGCCTGGTTGCCACAGAACATCCCGGCCATGGCACGCGACGAATCCATGGTGTCGGTGGTGCACGGCGACTACCGGCTCGACAACCTGATGTTCCACCCGACCGAGCCGCGCGTGCTGGCGGTGCTGGACTGGGAGCTCTCCACCCTGGGCCACCCGCTGGCCGACTTCAGCTACCACTGCATGGCCTGGCACATCCCGCCCGGTGCGTTCCGCGGCATCGGTGGACTCGACGTGCAGGCCCTCGGCATCCCCACCGAAGACAACTACATCGCGCTCTACTGCGAGCGCACCGGCTTCGCCACGCCAGCGCAACTCAAGGCCGACTGGAACTTCTACCTCGCCTACAACCTGTTCCGCCTCGCCGCCATCCTGCAAGGGATCGCGAAACGGGTCGAGACCGGCACCGCCTCCAGCGCACAGGCCGTTTCATCCGCCGCCGGCGCCCGGCCGCTGGCCGAGATGGCCTGGCGCTTCGCGCTGCAGGCCTGACCAACAACGGCTTTCACCCCCCCCCCCTTTCAACCCACCAGCTTCGCCTGCATCCAAGGACCACCCGATGAACTTCGATTACACCGACAAAGTCAAAGACATGCGCGAGCGCCTGCTGGCGTTCATGGACGAGCACATCTACCCGAACGAAGGCCGCTTCTTCGCCGAGATCGCTGCCAACCGGGCCAAGGGCAACGCCTGGATTCCGACCACCCTCATCGAAGAGCTCAAACCCAAGGCCCGTGCAGCCGGCCTGTGGAACCTGTTCCTGCCGAGCAGCCCGCGGGCGCCCGAGGGCCTGACCAACCTGGAATACGCGCCTTTGTGCGAAATCATGGGCCGCGTCCCGTTCGCGGCCGAGGTGTTCAACTGCTCGGCGCCGGACACCGGCAACATGGAAACGCTGGAACGCTATGCCAGCGAATCGTTGAAGGACCAGTGGCTGGAACCCCTGCTCAAGGGTGAATTCCGATCCGCCTTCCTGATGACCGAGCCCATGGTGGCGTCATCGGACGCGACCAACATCCAGTGCAGCATCGTGCGCGACGGTGACGAATACGTGATCAACGGCCTGAAGTGGTGGTCATCTGGAGCAGGTGACCCGCGCTGTGCGGTCTACATCGTCATGGGCAAGACCAATCCCGACGCTGCGCGCCATTCGCAGCAATCCATGATCGTGGTGCCGTCCAACGCCAAGGGCATTACCGTGGTGCGCCCGCTCTCCGTGTTCGGCTACGACGACGCGCCGCACGGCCACATGGAAGTGCGCCTCAAGGACGTGCGCGTGCCCGTGGGCAACCTCTTGCTGGGTGAAGGACGTGGTTTCGAGATCGCGCAAGGCCGCCTCGGCCCGGGCCGCATCCACCACTGCATGCGCTCCATCGGCGCCGCCGAACGCGCGCTCGAACTCATGTGCAAACGGCTCAACAGCCGCGTGGCCTTCGGCAAGCCGGTGTCGGCGCAATCGGTATGGCACGAGCGCATTGCCGATGCGCGTTGCCGCATCGAAATGGCGCGCCTGCTCACGCTCAAGGCCGCCTACATGATGGACACCGTGGGCAACAAGGTGGCCAAGGCCGAGATCGCGATGATCAAGGTGGTGGCCCCCAACATGGCCTGTGACATCATCGACATGGCGATCCAGGCCCACGGTGGCGGTGGCGTGAGCGACGATTTCCCGCTCGCCTACAGCTACGCCAACCAGCGCACCCTGCGCCTGGCCGACGGCCCGGACGAGGTGCACCGCCAGTCGATCGCCAAGCTGGAACTGGCCAAACACATGGTCGTCAAGACCGAGATGGAAATGCCCGTCACGCGCGGTTGCTGAACCCTCGCGCCAGTCAACACCTCGGTACACAAACAGGTGCAGCGCGGGCGCTGAGGTGTTCAAAAACATCCCGTGCACAGCGTGCGGTGGCACCGTCGCCCGGCCGATCCAGCAGGTGACCTTCCAGCACGCCCCCCAGGGCCCAAGCCCAGAGCCCGGTAGGCCAGCACGTGCTCGGTGCCCACTGGGTCAACCCGTCGATGTCCACCTTGGTCGAACCGGTACCCAAGGCATTCTTCGGACGTTCAAACATGGCGCAACGAACTCCCGTAAAGTTCAGAAATTTTCGGCTTCACCCCTAAAAGAAAACACCTGAAATGATCGATGTCTATTCATGGCCCACACCCAACGGGCACAAAGTCCACATCATGCTGGAGGAATGCGGGCTACGTCTGGGTCGCGACTGGCAGGTCCATCCCGTCAATATCGGGCAAGGCGACCAGTTCCAGCCCGAGTTCCTGAGGATCAGTCCCAACAACAAGATCCCCGCCCTGGTGGATCCCGTTGGCCCTGATGGCAAACCCATCAGCCTGTTCGAATCGGGCGCCATCCTGCTGTACCTGGCAGCCAAGACCGGCAAGCTGCTCCCGCGAACGGACCGGCAGAAGTTTGAAGTGCTGCAGTGGCTGATGTTCCAGATGGGTGGTGTGGGCCCCATGCTCGGCCAGGCGCACCATTTCCGCATCTACGCGCCCGAGAAGATCGGCTATGCCGTGGACCGCTACACCAACGAGGCCAAGCGCCTGTATGGCGTGATGGACAAACAACTGAGCAGCCGCAAATTCATCGCCGGCAACCAGTACACCGTGGCCGACATCGCCATCTTCCCCTGGCTGCGCAGCTGGCAGAACCAGGGCATCGACTGGGCCGATTTTCCCAGGCTCAAGGACTGGTTTGACCGCATCGCAGCGCGGCCCGCCGTCCAGCGCGGTGTCGCCGTGCTGGCCGATGCCCGCAAACCCCTCACCGATGACCGTGCGCGCGATGCCCTGTTTGGAAAAGATCAGTACAAAAAACGATGAATCCCGGTCGTAACGACTGGAGCAACTCTTTTCGCAGGGTATACTCGACAGCTTAGTCGGAGCGTAGCGCAGCCTGGTAGCGCATCTGCTTTGGGAGCAGAGGGTCGCGAGTTCGAATCCCGCCGCTCCGACCATTCATCGAAGAACAAAAAGGCCCACTCTGTGGGCCTTTTTTGTATCAGCAGACCGGCACCATCTGCCCGTAGCTCAACCGGATAGAGCAGCTGCCTTCTAAGCAGCAGGTCGGGGGTTCGAGTCCCTCCGGGCAGGCCAGACCCCTACACAATCTTGTATCGAAGGGCATTGGCCTTCATACAAAAAAGCAAAAGCCACCCGACGGTGGCTTTTGCTTTTTTTGACCAGCCAGCCCCGGTGAAGGGACTGACTTGTATCAAGATACCTTTTCGCCAGATCAGCGAATCACCGCCAAGGTGGTGCGGGCACCGGCCTTGTAGGTCATCAGCGTCAGGGCGCCATTCTTGATGTCGCCTTTTTCGTCGAAAGCGATGTTGCCGGTCACACCCTTGTAATCCGTGGCCTTCAGGGCAGGCAGGTACTTGGCCGGATCGGACGAGTTGGCGGTAACCATGGCGTTGGCCATGACCTTCACAGCGTCGTACACGTAAGGGGCGTACACCTGAACGTCGGCACCGTACTTGGTCTTGAAGTCAGCGCGGAATTTGTCCATGCCTTCCTTCTGCTCACCTTCAACGCCACCGGCTTCAGCGCAGTAGACCTGGTCGTCGGCCATGCCGTCACCGGCCAGCTTGGGCAGCTCGCTGGAGCAAATGCCGTCGCCGCCCATGAACTTGGCGTTGATGCCCAGCTGCTTCATCTGCTTGAGCATCGGGCCGGCCACGGCGTCCATGCCACCGAAGAACACGACGTCAGGCTTCTTCGCCTTCAGCGTGGTCAGGATGGCGTTGAAGTCGGTCGCCTTGTCGTTGGTGAACTCACGACCCACAACGGTACCACCAGCGGCGGCCACGCCTTTTTCGAATTCGTCGGCCACGCCCTGGCCATAGGCCGTGCGGTCGTCGATCACGGCCACGCTCTTGGCACCGAGGGTTTCCACAGCGTACTTGCCGAGCGTGCCACCGAGGTGCACGTCATCCGCCACCATGCGGAACACACCAGCGTAGCCCTGACGGGTGTACTTGGGGTTGGTGGCCGAGGGGGAAATCTGGGGGATGCCGGCGTCGTTGTAGATCTGCGAGGCGGGAATCGTGGTGCCGGAGTTCAGGTGACCGATCACACCCGCCACTTTGGCGTCCACCAGCTTGGTGGCGGCTGCGGTACCCTGCTTCGGGTCCCCTGCATCGTCTTCGGCCAGCAGTTCGAATGTGGTGGGCTTGCCATCAATGGTCAGGCCGGCGGCGTTCAACTCCTCGATGGCCATCTTGGCACCGTTTTCGTTGTCCTTGCCAAGGTGGGCAATGCCGCCGCTGGTAGGACCAACGTGACCGATCTTGATGACCTGGGCTTCAGCAGTTGCAGGCGCAGCAGCCGGAGCGGCTGCAGGTGCTGCCTCTTCTTTTTTGCCACAAGCGGCCAGGGCGACAGCCGCAGCGATAACGGCCAGTTTCATGTTCAGTTGCATAGCTATCCTCAGATAAGGAACAAAGTTGGAATGCGGAGGGAACTTTTTTCTCCACGACCGTAAAGATACTCCAAAAATCCCGGTTGTTACATGCGCCTCAAAAGAACACGCCCGCTTTGAGGGTTTGCCCCGACCTGCATCACGCCAACGAATGGGGCATTAGCCAGGCCGCCTGATCGGAGCGTGGATCAGGTGGCGTTACCGGCCATCTTCAAATCGTGGCGCAGAGGCTCGCAACCGGCGGCCTTGTATTGCTTCCAGCGTTCGCGTGCGCGCTGGCGATCGACCTCGTCGAGCGTGACCACCTCAATCACCCGTTCAAACCGTTCAAACCCGGCGGGGCATGCGTCGGTCAGGTTGAGCAGCACGTCTGCGGGGAAATCAGCGGGCGGCGCATGTCCGCTGGCAATGAGTATGGGAGAAGACTTCAGCAACAAGGCCGCACCGCTCTCGCGACAGTGCGGCACAAATTCACCCGCCGCCATGGTCCAGAGCGCCTGGTCAAGTGACGCACTGTCCCTGGACGAACCCAGCACCACCACGCGAGCGCCCTTCAGATAGGCCTTCCGCAACAGGCGGCAGGCATAGCCCAGCTTGTCCGGTGCGTTGAAATGGAACGCCACTTCGGTCATGCCGGACTCCTCGATGTGTTGGCCCCGGTTGCAGGCGCAGCCATTCCGTCTGGCTATTTCTGGCGCGCAGCCTTGACCGTCGCCCTGGCGGCCCGCGCCGGCGCCTTGGTCGCAACGCCGGCTTCGTTGATCAGGTACTGTAGCAACAGGGGCACGGGCCGACCGGTTGCGCCCTTGGCTGTGCCGCTTTTCCAGGCGGTCCCTGCAATGTCCAGGTGGGCCCAGGGCAGGTCGGCCGTGAACTTCTGCAGGAACTTCGCAGCGGTGATGGCCCCGCCTGCGCGCCCCGCCACGTTGCCCATGTCGGCAAAGTTTGACTTCAGGCCTTCGGCGTACTCGTCGTCCAATGGCATGCGCCAGCACAAATCCAGCGACTGGTCGCCGGCCTGGCCGAGTGCTTGTGCGAGTTCGTCGCGCGCAGAAAAGAGACCCGAGCGCACGGCGCCCAGGGCAATCACGCAGGCACCGGTGAGCGTGGCGATGTCGATCACGCTGCGCGGCTTGAAACGCTTTGCATAGGTCAGTGCATCACACAGGATGAGACGCCCTTCGGCATCGGTGTTGAGCACCTCAATGGTCTGACCGCTCATGCTGGTGACCACGTCACCGGGCTTGACCGCCAGGCCGTCCGGCATGTTCTCGCAGCTCGGGATCAGGCCCACCACATTGATGGCCGGCTGCAGCTCGGCCAGCGCGGCGAAGGTGCCCAGCACACTGGCCGCGCCACCCATGTCGAACTTCATTTCATCCATTTCAGCCGCCGGCTTGATGGAGATGCCACCGGTGTCGAAGGTGATGCCCTTGCCCACCAGCACCACCGGTGCGTTGGTCCTGGCCGCGCCGTTGTAATGCATGACAATGAAACGCAAGGGCTCGGCCGATCCCTGGGCCACGGCCAGAAAAGCCCCCATGCCGAGCGCTGCAACCTCTTTCGGCCCCAGCACTTCGGTTTTCATGCCAGGCTTGCGCCCGAGCTTGCGTGCGGCATCCGCCAGCATGCTGGGCGTGGCGTGGTTGGCCGGGCGGTTGGCCCACTCCTTGGCCACCTCCACACCGGTGAACATGGCTCTGCCGGCGACGAATTCGGCCCGGGCCGCGGTGGCATCGCCCACAGCGATCACGACCTGGCTGATCGTCCGCGCCTTGGCCGACGGTTTGGTGGTGGTGAAACAGTAGGTCGCATCGGCGCAAGCCATCATGGCCGAACGAACCGAGCGGGTATCCTGGTCCAGCAGGCTCAACAGCACGCCCAGTTTTTTCACACCAGGCTGTTTGAGCAAGGCCATGCCAGCCGCCACCGCCTTGCGCACCGCGGCCGCCGACCCGTCACCGGCACGGGCCAAAACCACCCATGAGGCCTTGATATCCTGAGGCCGGTAGCAACTCAAGGTCTTGCCAACGCCCGCCTCCAGATCACCCCGGCGCGTGGCTTCGCGGATCAGGTGGGTCAGCGCGGCATCGGAGGCACCGTCCATGTCGGCCCCGTCGGGCACCAGAACCAGCAGGGCATCCACGGGCAGCCTGGCGGCTTGTGGGTGCGAAAGGGATTTGAGTTCGAAGTCCATAATTGAGGTTTCCTGGGTATCTTTTCGATGTTATTCCATTCTTCCCTCCGCACCGAATTGGCACGCAGCTTCGGGGCCACGCTGGTGGTCCTGCTCACCATCGTGTTGACGATGCTGTTGATCCGCACGCTGGGTCTGGCCTCCAAGGGCAGCGTCAACCCGGAAGAAATCATGCTCGTGCTGGGCTACACGGTACTGGGCTACACCCAGACCATCCTGACGCTGGCCTTGTTCATCTCGATCGTCTCCACGCTCTCGCGCATGTACCGCGACAGCGAAATGATCATCTGGTTTTCCAGTGGTCGCTCGCTCGCCGGGTTTCTGGGCCCGGTGATCCGGTTCTCCTGGCCGGTGTTGCTGGTGATCAGCCTCATGGTTTTTTTCATCTGGCCCTGGGCCAACCAGCAAACCGCCGATCTGCGTGACCGGTTTGCCAGCCGCGGCGATCTGCAGCGCATCGCGCCGGGGCAGTTCCAGGAGTCGTCCAGCGGACGCCGCGTGTTCTTCATTGACAAGGACACCGCCGACGGCACCGAAGGCCGCAACGTGTTCATCTCCAGCATCGAGCGCGACGGGACCGAAACCGTGACGACGGCGGCCTCGGGCAAGATCGAACAGATCGGCGAGCGCGCCTACCTGATGCTGCGCAATGGCCAGCGCCTGGAGGCGGAAGTGTCGTCCGGTCGGATCAAGGTCAGCGAGTTCGAGGAATATGGTGCACTGATTGGCGCCACGGCTGCCCAGACCGGCGGCGGCCAGGCCCTCAAGGCGCGCAGCACCTGGTCCCTGATGAGCGAACCCAGTGCCGCCAACCTGGGCGAACTGGGCTGGCGCATAGGCATCATCCTGACAGCGCTCAACCTGGTCCTGCTGGCCGTGGCCACCACGGTGAGCAATCCGCGCGCCGGACGCAGCGGCAACCTGATGTTCACCCTGTTTGCGTTCATCCTCTACTTCAACCTTCTCAACATTGGTCAGCGCTGGGTGGGATCGGGCCAGCTGTCCCTGTCCTCGCTGTTGCTGCTGTTGCACGGCAGTGTCTTTGTGCTGTGTGTGGTGTGGCTGGTCAAGCGCCAGCGCAACTTCAGCCTGAGAGGCTGGCTGCAACTGCGCCTGCGAACCGAGACTGTTGAACAGATCGGGAAAGCGGCATGAAAACGATCAGACGGCTCATCTATGGGGAGACCCTGCTCGCCACCGGCTTTGTGCTGCTGGCGTTTCTCTCGCTGTTCTTTTTCTTTGATTTCGTCGAAGAGCTCTCGTCGCTGGGCAAACCGTCCCGGCTGGAGCCGGACGTGATTTACGAAGTCCGGCACGCGCTGCTCTATGTGGCGCTGCTGATGCCCAGCCGCGTGTACGAGCTGCTGCCGATCTCGGTGCTCATCGGAACGATCGCGGTGCTGGCCCGACTGGCGCAGAGTTCGGAATACACGATCCTGCGCACCAGCGGCCTGGGACCCTGGAAGGCCTTGCGCACCCTGCTGGGCCTGGGCCTGATCTTCGTCTTCGCGACCTTTGCCGTGGGCGACTATGTCGCCCCTCTGGCCGACAAGACCGCCCAGTTGCTCAAAGCCCGGTACCAGGGTCGCATCAGCCTGGGGCACACCGGCGCCTGGCTCAAGGAACGCCAGCTGTACAGCAACTTCTCGGTGAACGTGGGCTCTTTGTCCCCCCAGGGAGAACTGGGCGAGGTGCGCATCTTCGAGTTCGACAACCAGGGGTTGCTCGTGTCGACACTGGAAGCCGGGCGCGGCCAGATCGAACCCGACGAATCGTGGACGCTGCACCAGGTGTTGCGCCGCGAGTTCGACACCGCGGGCCAGATGTCGGCACGCATCCTGCGCAGCGATCTGGAGACCTTCCGCTGGCCCAGCACCATCACCGCCGAAATGGTGTCGGTCGCGCTGCTCAAGCCGGAGCGCATGCGAACCACCGACCTGTACGCCTACATCCAGCACCTGGAGAGCAACGGTCAGACCGCGCAGCGTTACGAGATCGAGTTCTGGCGCAAGGTGTTCTACCCCTTGAGCTGCCTGGTGATGGTGGTGCTTGCGTTGCCCTTTGCCTACCTGCATTTCCGCTCGGGCGGAATCACCGGCTATGTGTTCGGCGGGGTCATGATCGGGATCAGCTTCTTCCTGCTCAACAACGTGTTCGGCTACATCGGCAACCTCAACCAGTGGCAACCCTGGTTCGCTGCGGCTTCCCCCTCGATCATTTACTCGCTGGTATCGCTCGGGGCGTTCGGCTGGCTGGTTTTAAGGCGTTGACGTTATGCGTGGTGTGATTGTTTTTGCCCACGGCTCGCGCGACCCCTTGTGGCGCCTGCCGGTGGAAGCGGTGGCGGCGCAGATTGCCCGAACCGACCCATCAGCCCCCGTGGCCTGTGCCTACCTCGAGCTTTCCGAGCCCGATCTGCCGGTGGCCGCCGAGCGCCTGATTGCCGCCGGTGCCACCCACATCCGCGTGCTCCCGCTGTTCTTTGGCATGGGGAAACACGCGCGTGAAGACCTGCCGCAACTGATGCACGACCTGGCAACCCAACACCCTGACGTGCGGTTCGAACAATTGGCGGCGGCGGGCGAAGACCCTCGCCTCACCGCCTTGCTGGCCCAGATCGCACTGGAGTCCCGCCCATGAACCTGCACCAGTTCCGGTTTGTCCAGGAAGCGGTGCGCCGCAACCTGAACCTGACCGAGGCCGCCAAGGCGCTGCACACCTCGCAACCCGGTGTCTCCAAGGCCATCATCGAATTGGAAGACGAACTCGGCATCGAGATATTTGCCCGCCATGGCAAGCGCATCAAACGCGTCACGGAGCCTGGTGTGCAGGTACTCAAGAGCATCGAGATCATCCTGCGCGAGGTCAACAACCTCAAGCGCATCGGCGAACAGTATTCGGCCCAGGACAGTGGCACGCTGTCGATCGCCACCACACACACCCAGGCGCGTTATGTGCTGCCCGATTCGGTGGCCAAGCTGCGCAAGGCCTACCCCAAGGTCGGGATCAGCCTGCACCAGGGCTCGCCCGATCAGGTGGCCAAAATGCTGCTGGAAGAAGTGGCCGAGATTGGCGTGGCGACCGAGTCGCTCGTGAACTACCCCGAGCTGGTCACCCTGCCCTGCTACGAATGGCAGCACGTGCTGGTGTTCCCGTTCGACCACCCGCTGGCGACACAGGAACGCATCACGCTCGAAGACCTGGCCCAACTGCCACTGATCACCTACCACCCCAGCTTCACCGGGCGCACCCGCATCGACCAGGCGTTTGCACTGCGACACCTGAAGCCCGAGATCGTGCTCGAAGCGATCGACTCGGACGTGATCAAGACCTACGTCAAGCTCGGCATGGGCGTGGGAATCGTGGCCGAAATGGCCATGCAGGGTGAAAACCAGACACCCGATCTGTCGTCCCGACCCGCCGGACAACTGTTCGGTCACAACCTTGCGCGCGTGGCTTTCAAGCGCGGCACCTACCTGCGCCACTTCGTGTTGCGGTTCGCCGAACTGCTCAGCGACCGGCTCTCGCGCGACCTGATCCTGCGTGCCATGAGCGGTACGCCGGACGACTATGAGCTCTGACGCCCCCCGCGCCGGCCTGACGGCCGTCACCCCCCAGGGGGCAACACCTGCGGCCTGGCAAAGCCAGTTCCGCGGTGTTCTGATCGGGACCACCTCGATCTCCGGACATTGATATGCCATCCCCAGCCCCTCACACCCCCGCCCTCACTTCCCGCCTGCCCAAGGTCGGCACCACCATCTTCACCGTCATGTCGGCACTGGCGGCCGAGACGGGTGCGGTCAACCTCGGTCAGGGTTTCCCGGACTTCGACTGCGACCCGGCCCTGGTGGATGCCGTCACCCGCGCCATGCAGGCCGGCCACAACCAATACCCGCCCATGCCCGGCGTGCCGGCGCTGCGCCAGGCCATGGCCGACAAGATGTTGGCCCTGTACGGCCTGGCCTGTGATCCGAACACCGAGATCACCGTCACGGCCGGCGCCACCCAGGCCATCCTGACCGCCATCCTGGCCGTGGTGCACCCGGGCGACGAGGTGATCGTGCTCGAACCGTGTTACGACAGCTACGTGCCGAACATCGAGCTGGCCGGCGGCGTGGCGGTGCGCGTGCCGCTCACGCCGGGCAGCTTCCGCCCGGACTTTGGCGCCATCGCCGCGGCCATCACGCCACGCACGCGGGCCATCCTCATCAACAGCCCGCACAACCCCAGCGGCCAGGTCTGGAGCCAGGCCGACATGCTGCAGTTGCAGGACCTGCTGGCCTCCACCGACGTGCTGCTGATCAGCGACGAGGTCTACGAGCACATGGTGTTCGACGGTGAACAGCATCAGAGCGCGGCGCGTTTCCAGGGCCTGGCAGCGCGTGCTTTCATCATCAGCAGCTTCGGCAAGACCTACCACGTGACCGGCTGGAAGGTCGGCACCGTGGTGGCGCCGGCCGCGATGACGGCCGAGTTCCGCAAGGTGCACCAGTTCAACGTGTTCACGGTCAACACGCCGATGCAGCACGCGCTGGCCGCCCACATGGACAACCCGGCGCCGTACCTGGAACTGTCGGCCTTCTACCAGCGCAAGCGCGACCTCTTCCGCAAGGGCCTGGCCGGCACCCGTTTCACCCTGCTGCCTGGGCAGGGCACCTACTTCCAGTGCGTGGGCATCGGCGACCTGGCGGTGCCCGAGCGCGATCTGCCCGAAGGCGATTTCTGCCAGTGGCTCACGCGCGAGATCGGCGTGGCTGCCATTCCGCTCTCGGCCTTTTATGGCAACGGCTTCGACCAGAAGGTGGTGCGCTTCTGTTTTGCGAAGAAGGACGACACCTTGCGCGAAGCGCTCAAGCGCCTGGCGCGGCTCTGACCCGGTCCGTAGCGGTCCGACTTCGAGGCGCCGCAGGTCGCATCAGCCGTTTCGGGAGGCAGTTCAGCAGCGTACCGCGTTGCGGCAAAAGCGGTCGAGTTCGCGAACGGTGCTGCGGGCGATGACCGTCTGGTGCGCCTGGGGACCCACCTCCAGACTGAGTTTCATCTCGTACTTCCTGAAGAAGTCGTCGAAGAGCTCGCCGCCCAGCGTGCCGGTGGCCGTCAGCGTGTCGGCTTTGGCATCGTGCTCCAGCAACACCGCGCACAGCGGTTGCTCCGCGGGCCCGCCCAAGACCTGAGCCCCCCGGGCCGGGTCGTACTGGCTGTGGTCGGCGCAGCAGTGGATCAGGTCGCTGCCCTTGCTCGGGGTCAACGGGTTGAGTGCGGCGCCCTTGCGGAAGCTGATGAAGCTCAGATCCTTGGTCGGGTAGACCAGCTTGTGGGCACAGATGGCGGAAAACGCCACCAGGCTGCGCGCCGGCCCGACACCACCGGGCCACTGGTAGATCTGCTGCCCGCGCGTGCGCAAGCGGGTGGGCAGCGCCGGCTTGCCCAGGTCCAGCAGAAACACCGGAGTGGCCTCAAACGGGTAATGAAACACGTAGTTGGTCTGCGCCTTCAGCGCGGAGGCCTTGAGCGGGTCACCCAGCTCGTCCACCAGCAGCACCCGCCCGTAGGTCCGGGGTTCGGCGCTGGCCGCCCAGGCGCCACCGGCCAGCGAGGCCGAAAGCGCGGCAGTACCCAGCGCACAACTTTCCACGAATTCGCGTCGATCCATGAACGGGCCTCCATGAAACGCCCGGTCCCTGCCCGGGTCCGGTATACGCCCTGCAGTGAAGCGCATTCGGGCGCACGCTGTCAACCATGCCCCTGGCGCGGCATGGGCCAGGACTTCGGGCCCTGGGGTGCATGGGCGCCCGATCCGGGCGCGTCGGCTCAGGTGATCAGTTGCGCCCAGGCTTTGTCCAGTCGCTTCACGCTCACCGGCTGCGGCGTGCGCAACTCCTGCGCGAAGAAGCTCACGCGCAGCTCTTCGAGCAGCCAGCGCAGCTCCTGCAGGCGGGCGTCCTGCACGCCCTTGCGCTCGGCCACCATGCGCCAGAAACGCTGGTCCTGCGGGCGCAGCTCGGCCAGCTTGGCGGCGTCGCGCGCCGGGTCGGCGCGATGCTTGTCCAGCCGCAGCTGCACGGCCTTGAGGTAACGCGGAAAGTGCTGCAGCTGCGCATAAGGCGTGGTCAGCAGGAAGCGCTTGGGCACCAGGCGTTGCAGCTGCTGGCCGATGTCGGTCGCGACGTCGGCGGGCGGGCGGCTGTCTTTGAGCTTGCGCGCGGCGGCGGCGTATTCGGTGAGGATCAGACCGGCGTTGCGCGCGATCTCGGAAGAGATCAGCGTGAGCCGACCCCGGCCCTCGTCCACCCGCTTCTTGAAGGCGGCTTCGTCGGTGGGCAGCGGATCGGCCAGGAAGGCGCGGTCCAGCGCGAGTTCGATGATCTGGCTGCGCAGCTCTTCCAGCGTACCGCCGCCCGATCCGCTGTCCGTCTTGCCGACCTGCATGTAGGCCGTGGCCATGCTCATCAGACCGGGCAGGTTCTTCTCCAGGTACTTCAGCGCGTCTTTGATCTGCAGCGCGAACAGGCGGCGCAGGCCCTCGCGATGGCGTGCCATCGCGACCTCGGGCTCGTCGAACACCTCGATGCCGACCGCATCACCCAGGTCCATCAGCGCCGGGAAACCGATCAGCGTCTGCCCGCCCTTGCGGATCTCCATCAACTCGGGCAGTTCGCCGAAGTCCCAACTGGTGTGGCGCTGGGTGGCGCTGGCGGCGGGTGCCGCCGACGCTTCGGCTGCAACCCCGCGCGCACCGCCCGCGCGGGTGGGTGCCAGCGCGGCCTTGGGCTGGGGCGCCGCCGGGCGCAGACTCTCCAGCTTCAAGGAAGCCAGCGCCTGGAACGCCCCACGCGCCTGTCCACCCAGCTCGGCCTTGAGCGCGGCGAGGCTGCGCCCCTGGCCGAGTTGGCGGCCGTGTTCGTCCACCACGCGCAGGTGCATGAAGTGGTGGGCGTTCAGCATGTCGACCTTGATGTCGTTGCGCACGATGTCGAGCTGCGTCGCTTCGCGCACCAGCTTGAGCAGTGCGTCCATCAGGTTGCCGGCGCCGAACACCGCGGGCTCTGTGAGCGCGGCGGCGAAACGTTCGGCCGTGGCCGGCAGCGGCACCAGGCGCGAACGCGGGCGCTGGTGCAGCGTCTTCAGCAGCGCCAGCAGCTTGTCTTTCAACATGCCGGGCACCAGCCAGTCGCAGCGGTCTTCGCTCACCTGGTTGAGCGCAAAGATCGGCACCGTGACGCTCAGACCATCACGCGGGTCGCCGGGCTCGTGCAGGTAGGCGCAGGCGCAGTCCACGCCGCCCAGACGCAGCGTTTTCGGGAAGGCCTGCGTGGTGATGCCCGCCGCCTCGTGGCGCATCAGCTCTTCTCTGGTCAGCAGCAACAGCTTTGGGTTGAGCTTGACTGCACCCTGGTACCAGCGCTCGAAACTGGCGCCGTTGCACACATCGGCCGGCAGCTGCTGGTCGTAGAACGCGTAGATCAGCTCGTCGTCCACCAGCACGTCCTGCCGGCGCGACTTGTGTTCCAGCTCCGCCACCTGCTTCACCAGCTTCTGGTTGGCAGCCAGGAACGGCAGGCGCGTCTCCCACTCACCCGCCACCAGCGCCTCGCGGATGAAGATTTCGCGCGCGCCCGCCGGGTCCACCCGGCCGTAGTCGGTGCGGCGGTTGTGATAGACCACCAGGCCGTAGAGCGTGGCACGCTCCAGCGCCGAGACGCGGGCCGCTTTCTTTTCCCAGTGAGGGTCGAGCAGCTGCTTTTTCAGCAGGTGCGTGCCCACCTGTTCCAGCCAGGTCGGATCAATGTTGGCGATGCCGCGGCCAAACAGGCGCGTGGTCTCCACCAGCTCGGCACAGACGATCCAGCGCCCGGGCTTCTTGCTCAGGTTGGCGCCCGGGTGGCGGTAGAACTTGATGCCGCGCGCGCCCAGGTACCAGTCTTCGGTTTCGCTCTTCTGGCCGATGTTGCCCAGCAGACCGGACAGCATGGCCAGGTGCAGCTGTTCGTAGCTGGCTGGCTGCGTGTTGAGTACCCACTTGTGTTCGGCCACCACGGTGTGCAACTGGGTGTGGATGTCGCGCCATTCGCGCACGCGGCGCACGTTGATGAAGTTCTCGCGCAGCAGATTTTCGTACTGGCGGTGGCTGAGCTTGTGGTCTTTCCCATGCCCACCCTTGGTGTCTTCCAGCCACTTCCAGAGTTTCAGCGTGCCGCTGAATTCGCTCTTCTCGTCGTCGAACTTGGCGTGCGCCTGGTCGGCCTGGGCCTGCTTGTCCAGGGGCCGGTCGCGCACGTCCTGCACGCTCAGGGCCGAGGCGATCACCATCACCTCGTCGAGTGCGCCGCGCTGCTGCGCCTCCAGGATCATGCGGCCCACGCGAGGGTCCAGCGGCAGGCGCGACAGCGTCTGGCCGATGGGTGTGAGCTCGTTGGCCTCGTCCACCGCGCCCAGCTCGGAGAGCAACTGGTAGCCGTCCACGATGGCGCGCTTCTGCGGTGCCTCGATGAAGGCGAAGTCTTCCACCGCACCCAGTCGGAGTGCCTTCATGCGCAGGATCACGCCCGCGAGCGAGCTGCGCAGGATTTCGGGGTCGGTGAAGGCCGGCCGGCCGTTGAAGCCGGCCTCGTCGTAGAGCCGGATGCAGATGCCGTCGGCCACGCGGCCGCAGCGGCCGGCACGCTGGTTGGCCGCCGCCTGGCTGATGGGCTCGACCATCAGCTGCTCCACCTTCTGCCGGAAGCTGTAGCGCTTCACACGCGCCGTGCCGGCGTCGATCACGTAGCGGATGCCCGGCACGGTGAGCGAAGTCTCGGCGACGTTGGTCGAGAGCACGATGCGCCGCCCGCTGTGGTCCTGGAAGATGCGGTCCTGCTCGGCCTGTGAGAGGCGCGCGAATAACGGCAGCACCTCGGCGTTGCGCAGCGTGGGAATGTGGCTGAGGTGCTTGCGCAGGTGGTCGGCGGCTTCCCTGATCTCGCGCTCACCCGGTAAGAAAATCAGGATGTCGCCACCTTGCGGTGTGCGCCACAACTCGTCCACACCATCGGCGATCGCGTTGTTGAGGTCGTAGTCGCGGCTTTCCTCAAACGGCCGGTAACGCACCTCCACCGGGAAGGTGCGGCCGGACACCATGAGCACGGGCGCCGGACCCTTCTTGGAAGCGAAGTAGTCGGCAAACCGTTGCGCATCGATGGTGGCCGAGGTCACCACCACCTTCAGGTCCGGCCGGCGCGGCAGCAACTGGCGCAGGTAGCCGAGCAGGAAGTCGATGTTGAGCGAGCGTTCGTGCGCCTCGTCGATGATGATCGTGTCGTAGGCGCGCAGGTCTGGGTCGGTCTGCGTCTCGGCGAGCAAGATGCCGTCGGTCATGAGCTTGACCGAGGCGTCCTTCGAGAGCCGGTCCTGGAAGCGCACCTTGAAGCCCACCACATCGCCCAGCGGCGTCTTCAGCTCTTCGGCGATCCGCTTGGCGACACTGGAGGCCGCGATGCGGCGCGGCTGGGTGTGGCCAATCAGCTGCGGGCGCTGACCCGGTTTCGCGTTGAGCTTGCCGCGCCCCATCTGCAGCGCGATCTTGGGCAACTGCGTGGTCTTGCCCGAACCGGTTTCGCCGCAGACGATGACCACCTGGTGCTCGCGCATGGCCGTCTCGATCTCGTGCCGGCGGGCGGAGACGGGCAGGGACTCGGGGAATTCGATGTGCAGCGGTGTGGAGGACAAGGGGGAACTTCAGTCAAAATCAGGCAACCGGCGATTATCCGCGCCGCGCCCAACGTCTGTCCGATCCGCTGCCCATGTCCAACGTCTTCAACTTCACCTTCGTGCCCTGGTTCCGCTCGGTCGCGCCCTACATCCACAAGCTGCGCGGCAGCACGGTGGTGGTGGGTGTCGCCGGTGAGGCCATCGCGGCCGGCAAGCTGCCCCTGATCGCGCAAGACCTCGCGCTGATCCAGAGCATGGGCGTGCAGATCGTGCTGGTGCACGGCTTTCGCCCGCAGGTGAACGAGCAGCTCCAGGCCAAAGGCCACGCGGCGAAGTACTCCCACGGCATGCGCATCACCGACTCGGTGGCGCTGGACTGCGCACAGGAAGCCGCGGGCCAGTTGCGCTACGAGATCGAGGCCGCCTTCAGCCAGGGCCTGCCCAACACGCCCATGGCCGGCGCGACGGTGCGCGTGATCTCGGGCAACTTCATCACCGCGCGCCCGGTGGGCCTGATCGACGGCGTGGACTTCATCCACTCCGGCCTGGTGCGCAAGGTGGACACCGAAGGCATCCAGCGCACGCTGGACATGGGTGCCATGGTGCTGCTCTCGCCCTTCGGTTTTTCACCCACGGGCGAGGCCTTCAACCTCACCATGGAAGACGTGGCCACCTCCATCGCCGTGGCACTGCAGGCCGACAAACTGATGTTCCTGACCGAGGTGCCGGGTATCCGCCTGGACGCGACCGACCCGACAAGCGAGATCGACACCGAGCTGCCACTGGCCGACGCGAAAAAGATGCTCGCCGCCCTGCCCTCGGCCGCGCAACCAACCGACACGGCCTTCTACCTGCAGCACTGCATCCGCGCCTGCGAAGGCGGCGTGGAACGCAGCCACATCCTGCCCTTCGCGGTCGATGGCGCGCTGCTGCTGGAGATCTACACCCACGACGGCATCGGCACCATGGTGGTGGACGAAAAGCTGGAGAGCGTGCGCGAGGCGACCATGGACGACGTGAGCGGCATCGTGGCGCTGATCGAGCCGTTCGAGAAAGACGGCACGCTGGTCAAGCGCGACCGCACCGAGATCGAACGCGACGCGGGCAACTACACCATCATCGAACACGACGGCGTGATCTTCGGCTGCGCCGCGCTTTACCCCTACCCCGAGGCCCGCACCGGCGAAATGGCGGCGCTCACCGTACTGCCCGACACGCAGAGCCAGGGCGACGGCGAGCGCCTGCTCAAGCGCATCGAGACCCGCGCCAAGGCCCAGGGGCTGCAAAGCATCTTCGTGCTCACCACGCGCACCATGCACTGGTTCCTCAAGCGCGGCTTCGTGCAGGTCAACCCCGACTGGCTGCCCGAGGCGCGCAAGCGCAAGTACAACTGGGACCGGAAAAGCCAGGTGCTCGTGAAAAAAATTGGCTGACCCTGCTGATGAGTGAGCCCAACGGACAACGATCAAGCAACCCCTCCAGCATCTCAACCGACTGGAATGTTTGATGACAGGAGCAAAAAAACATGGCCGATCGAAGCACACCCACCACCACTGCGCCTGTGTCCGCTAACGGTACTAACCAGAAAACCACAGCAATAGCGGCGGCCCGAAAAACCGCCAAGACCAAAGAGCCTTCGGCAAAAACCGTGGCCGGCAAAACGGTCAAGACGCGCGTTGCGGCTGTCGAAAAGCCGCGCCGCGCGAAGCTGGGCGACGTCACCGGCAGCCAGCAACCCCAGCGGATCGCCAGACTCAGCACCGCAGCGGTCACCGAAGCCCGCCAGCAGGCCAAGTTCGCCGCCGTGCGCGACATCCTGGGCAAGTCCGATACCAGCAAGAAGCACAAGGCCGAGTCCCTGCGCGCCATCCTCGAAGGGGCCGCCCCGGACGACGCCAAGGCAATCCGCCGCCTGTTGCGCCAGGAAACCGATGTGGTGCGCAGCAAAGCCATGACCGTCGCCAACCCGGACGAAGTGCTGGCGGCCGACTGGCGCAGTGGCGCCTACCCCTACAAGAACCTGCTCTCGCGCAAGGTGTACGAATCGCAGAAATACCTGCTTCAGGTTGAGCTGCTCAAGCTGCAGGCCTGGGCCAAGGAGACCGGGCAACGCATCGTGATCCTGTTCGAAGGGCGCGATGCGGCCGGCAAAGGCGGCACCATCAAACGCATGATGGAACACCTGAACCCGCGCGGCGCGCGCGTGGTGGCGCTGGAAAAACCCAGCGAGGTTGAACGCGGCCAGTGGTATTTCCAGCGCTATGTGCAGCACCTGCCCACCGCCGGCGAGATCGTGCTGTTCGACCGCAGCTGGTACAACCGCGCCGGGGTCGAGCGCGTGATGGGTTTCTGCTCGACCGACGAGTACGAGGAGTTCATGCGACAGGCGCCCCAGTTCGAGCGCCATCTGGTGCGCAGCGGCGTGCACCTGATCAAGTTCTGGTTCTCTGTCAGCCGCGAAGAGCAGCGCCGTCGCTTCAAGGAGCGCAAGGCACACCCGCTCAAGCAGTGGAAGCTCAGCCCGATCGATATGGCCTCGCTCGACAAGTGGAACGACTACACCAAGGCGAAGGAGTCCATGTTCTTCGAGACCGACACGGCCGACGCGCCCTGGACGGTGATCAAGAGCGACTGCAAGAAGCGCGCTCGCCTGAACGCCATGCGCTACGTGCTGCAGAAGCTGCCCTACACCAACAAGGACACGGCCAACATCGGTTCGCTGGATTCGTTGATCGTGGGTCGCGCGCACGTGGTGTACGAGCGGGGCGAACGACCGGGCAACGCGATTCTCTGAGCCGCGCAGGCACAGGCAAAACAAAGCCGCCCTCGGGCGGCTTTGTTTTGTGCGACGATCCGGCTTTCGTTCAGGCAGACCGCGGACGCCACAGCAACACCAAGGCCAACAAGGCAATGGCCGAGAAGCAAAGAAACGACCAGTTGGCAATGGACAGGCCCAGGAAAGTCCAGTCCACGGCCGAACAATCGCCACTGCCCTTGAAGATCATGGGAATGGCCCGCTTGAGCGGGAACGACTCGATCATTCCGTAAAAGTCGCGACCACAGGTCAGGACCTCGGGCGGGTTCCACTGCAACCAGGTCTGCCGCGCGGCCACGAAGGCCCCCGCCAACGCCATCGCACCCATGAGACCCACACCGATCTGCCGGCTCCTCCGGCCGCTCGAAGCTGCAGCCACACCCGCCAACAGGGCCACCAGCAGCAACGCATAACGTTGCACGATGCACATGGGGCAAGGCTCGAGCCCGACGGTGTGCTGCAGGTAGAGTCCAAAGACCAGCAAGCCCACACAGGCCGCAGCCACCAGGGTCAGCAGGCGGCGCGGGTGGCGGTCAAAGAGGGCAAGAACGGGGGCAGCGGTGGTCAAGTGATCTCCTGAATGTGAAACGAGGCGCCCCGGTGGACCCGGCAGACGCCTCGGAGTTCCAGCCGTTCCGATGCGGTCAGCTGTCTGCGAAAGCGCGCTCGATCACGAACTGGCCCGGACGCGTGGTGTTGCCTTCGGCAAAACCGCGCTTCTCGCACAGGGCCTTGAGATCGCGCAGCATCTCGGGGCTGCCGCAGATCATGACGCGGTCTTCGGCCGGGTTCAGCTCGGGCAGGCCAAGGTCCTTGGCCACCTGGCCGTTGTCAAGAATCACCGGAATGCGACCCTGGTGCACAAAAGGCTCGCGCGTGACGGTGGGGTAATACAGGAACTGCTGCTGCACCATCTCGCCGAGGAACTCGTCCTGCTTGAGCGTGTGTTCCAGCATCTCGCGGTAGGCGAGTTCCTTGACCTCGCGCACGCCGTGGATCAGCACCACCTGCTCGAATTTTTCGTAGGTCTCGGGGTCGCGCACGATCGAGAGGAAGGGCGCGAGGCCGGTGCCCGTGGCCAGCAGATAAAGCCGCTTGGCGGGCAACAGGTAGTCGATCAGCAGGGTGCCCGTGGGCTTGCGGCCCACGACGATGCTGTCGCCCACCTGGATGTGCTGCAGGCGCGAGGTCAGCGGGCCGTCCGGCACCTTGATGCTCAGGAACTCCAGGTGTTCGGCGTAGTTGGGACTGGCGATGCTGTAGGCGCGCAGCAGCGGCTTCTCGTTCACGCGCAGGCCGATCATGGTGAAGTGCCCGTTGGAGAAACGCAGCGCCTGGTCGCGGGTGGTGGTGAAACTGAACAGGCGATCGGTCCAGTGGTGCACGCTCAACACGCGCTCTTCCAGAAATGCACTCATGGTTTTGGGTCAGATGAACGGCCGCCTCATGGCTGGCCAGTGAAAAAACGGGGCGAATTGACAGGGGAAAACCCTGATCGATCGCCGCACGGATAACCTGCAATTGTAAAAGTCTTGCCAACCGTCACTATTGCGTTATGTCAGGAACAAGATCGGCCACGCCGGATGTCGCCCCGAGGGCTTTCATTCGTTGATACAGTCGGGGACTCGGGCACTCAGCGCCCCCGGCGCGTCTCAAACGTTCGGGCTTTCGCATGATGCCTACAAGCTCATAAAACCGGAAAGAACAAATTCTCATTTCGGTTATACAGAATTCGATCTTAAACAGGAAACCACATGGCACGCACCGTCAACTGCATCAAGCTCGGCAAAGAAGCCGAAGGCCTGGACTTTCCGCCCTACCCGGGCGAACTGGGCAAGCGCCTGTATGAAAACGTGAGCAAGGAAGCCTGGGCCGCCTGGCTCAAGCACCAGACCATGCTGCTCAACGAAAACCGCCTCAACCTGGCCGATGCCCGCGCCCGCCAGTACCTGGCCCGCCAGATGGAAAAGCACTTTTTCGGCGAAGGAGCCGACGCCGCCGCCGGCTATGTTCCGCCGGCAGACGCCAGCTGAGGCCAGCCGATGTCTTCAGCCCTGGTGATCGGGGCCGGACTCGCTGGAGCCGCCAGTTGCGTGGCGCTGGCCCGACGCGGCTGGCAACTGACTTTGCTGGACGCGGCTGAAGGGCCGTCCCAAGGCGCTTCGGCGCTGCCGGTGGGCATGCTGAGCCCCCACGTCACGCGCGCGCCCACGCCGCTCTCGCGCCTGTGCGCGCTGGGCATGTCCGACATGTGGGCCCAGCTGGAGCTGCTGGGCCCGCCAGGCAGGGGCTGGCAGCCCTGCGAAGTCGACAACCTGGGGCACGACCCCGGGCGATGGCCCGCGGCGCTGGTTCGCCCAGCTGCCTTGGTGGACGCCTGGCTCGACGAGTGCCGCCGTTTGACGACGCTCACGACGCACTGGCACAGCCCGGTTGACCGGCTGGTCAACCGGTCCACCCAAGACCAGCCGTGGTGGCAGGCCCTGGATGCCGAGGGCCAGGTGCTCGCCGAGGCCTCGGTGGTGGTCATCGCCGCAGCCTTTGGCACCCATGCCCTGCTCGCGCGGGAAGACGGCCTGATGGCACCCGAGGCCCTGCCTCTGCGTCCGGTCAAAGGGCAAATGTCCCTGGCCGCCCTGCAGGGCGACCCGCTGGCCGAACGGCCCCAGCGCAACAACGGGGTTTTCGTCCCGGTGTATGAAGATGCCGGCCTGCCACCCCAGTGGCCGCCCCGCATCTGGGCCATGGGTTCCACCTACGAACGGGGCGACAACACCAGCCACGTGAACGATGCGGCGCACGAGCGCAACGCCCACAGTCTGGAAACCATCAGTCCTGCGGCCGCGCAGCGCCAGCGCGAAACCGCCGCCCGGGGGGACTTGCTGGGTTGGGCACAGGTGCGCTGCGCCTCGCTGGACCGCGTGCCCCTGGTGGGCGCGGTGCCCCATCTGCCGAAGCTGCATGAGCACATGGTGCAGGCCGGTGCGCGGCGTGGACGGGTTCCGATGACCGACACACCGCGCTGGCCCGGGCTCTTCATGCTGAGCGCTCTGGGTTCCCGTGGCCTGACCCTGGCCCACGCCATGGGCGAATTGCTGGCCAGACTGATCGTGGGCGAAGATGCGAACCTGGAGGCCGATCTGCTGCGTGCGCTCGACCCGGCGCGTTTCGCCTGGAAACAGGCACGGCGCCAGCCCTCCTGAATTCAGCGCAGGCACTCCAGGGTCTGCATCAGCTCGGACGTCTGTAGCGGCCGCCCCAACAGCGCCTTGATGCCGGTTCGTTGGGTGTCGTGCCGAACCCGGCGGCGGTGCCACCAGGCGGCCAGCGGCCCCGCGTGTTCGCTGATGCCCATGCTCATGGCCCGTGGATTGCCCTGCCCGAAATACCGGGCCAGCGACCAGACATCCAGATGGGGGTTGTCCAGGTTGAACACGCCGCAGCAATAGGGATGGCGCCGCATCAGGTTCATCGTGGCCTCGGTGCTGTCGACTTCGTCAATCTCCGGCACGGCCATCGCCGCCAGCCGGGCTCGCAAAGCCAACCGTTCCTGCCCGTTGAGGCCGACGAGCAAGGCCCGCCGCACGTGCTCGGGACTGGACTCGAGTTCCAGATCCAGCGGGGCCGGCCGGGTGACATCCAGGTCCAGAAGACCTGAATCGGCCTGCCGCGCCGCGTACACAGCGTCAAGATCGTTCAGCACACTGGCCCACTGAATAGGGCGATCCAGCACACGCCACGCATGGGCCGGTGCACCCGGTCCGACCCAGATCAGGCGCTGCCCGGTGGGCATGACCTTGGCATGCGAGAGCACCGCCTCCGCACTCTCTCCATCCACCAACATCACTTCCGCGATCATGACGGGAGGTTTGGCGCCGAGAGCGACTTGCGGCACCCAGGGTGCGTACGACAGCTCGCGTGTCTCCGACAGACGGAACACGGTGTTGAGCGCGTGCCTTTCGACATCCGAAAAGCCCACAACGCCGACATAGATGCGCTGTTTTTGCATGGCGGTCATGTTACCTCCCCACCGTCGTTCCGCGCTGCGGCAGGTCGGTTGAACCGCCGCTGTACTGGCTGCCCTGAAATGGCTGGCGGTCATCGATAACGCAGAACCGATTCTTTATTCCATATAGATATAAGTGAATGAAAAAAAAATCTTTTGGAATATATGAGGTCGAAACTACAGTCGCGCTCATGCCTGAATTCGCCATCATCTTTGCCGGCTTCGCTGTGGGACTCATCGTCGGACTGACGGGGGTTGGTGGCGGCTCGCTGATGACGCCGATCCTGATCTTCTTCTTCGGCGTCAAGCCCTATCTGGCGGTCGGTACCGACCTGCTGTTCGCGGCCTTCACCAAAGCCGGCGGCACGTTGAGCCTGGCGCGCCAGCGCCTGGTGCCCTGGCGCGTGGTCGGCCAGTTGTGCGCCGGCAGCATCCCGGCGGCACTGGTCACCCTGGCGGTTTTGCACCGGGTCGGCCCGGCCAACCCCCAGGTGCAGTCGGTCATGACGCACACCCTGGGCATCGCCCTGCTGCTGACCGCCGCCGCCATGCTCTACAAGGCCGCCCGCGGCAAACAGCTGCCACGCACCCTGCCCGAAGGCCAGTTGCAGGACGCGACCCGCGCCCGCCACTGGAGTCTGCCGGTGCTGTTTGGCGCCGTCATCGGCACCCTGGTCACGCTCACTTCTGTGGGTGCTGGTGCCATTGGCGTGTCGGTTCTGCTGATCCTGTTTCCCCTGCTGCCGCTGCCGCGCATCGTGGCGGCCGACATCGCCTACGCCGTGCCGCTGACGCTGGTGGCCGGTCTGGGCCACGCCAGCCTCGGCTCGGTGGACTGGCCACTGCTGGCCAATCTGCTGGCCGGTTCGCTGCCCGGCATCTGGCTCGGCACGCGGCTGATGCGCCACACCCCGGAGCGTCTGGTGCGCTCCATCCTCTCGCTGCTGCTGGCTTACGCCGGCACCAAGCTGATCGCTTTCTGATTCTTTTTCCCCACGAAGCCCATGTACCAGTATTCCGACTTTGACCGCCAGTTTGTCCAGCAGCGCGCGGCCCAATTCCGCGACCAGCTCGAACGCTCGGAAGCTGGCACGCTCGGTGGCGACGAGTTCAAACCCCTGCGCCTGCAAAACGGCTGGTACATCCAGCGCTTTGCTCCGATGCTGCGCGTGGCCGTGCCGTATGGCGAGCTGAACAGCGCCCAGCTGCGTGTGCTGGCCAGAATAGCCCGCGACTACGACCACAAGGAAGACCACGACGTGTCCAAGGCCAACGCGGCCCTGGCCGACGTGCCGACCCTGCCCGACCGCTGCGGCCACTTCAGCACGCGCCAGAACGTGCAATACAACTGGATTCCACTGGCGCGTGCGGCCGACGTGATGGACCTGCTGGCCAGCGTCAACCTGCACGGCATCCAGACCAGTGGCAACTGCATCCGCAACATCACCACCGACGCGCTCGCCGGCATCGCCGTGGACGAGGTCGCCGACCCGCGACCCTTCGCCGAAATCATGCGCCAGTGGAGCACGCTGCACCCCGAGTTCGCCTTCCTGCCGCGCAAGTTCAAGATCGCCATCACCGGCGCCCGCGAAGACCGCGCTGCGACCCCCTGGCACGACGTCGGCCTGCGCCTGCTGCGCAACGTGGACGGCGACCTGGGCTTCCAGGTGCGCGTGGGCGGTGGCATGGGCCGCACGCCCATCATCGGCACCGTGGTCCGCGAGTTCCTGCCCTGGAACCAGCTCCTCAACTACCTCGAAGCCGTGGTGCGCGCCTACAACCGCTTCGGTCGCCGCGACAACATCTACAAGGCCCGCATCAAGATCCTCGTGAAAGCCGAGGGCCAGGCCTTCACCGACCAGGTCGAAGCCGAGTACAGCGACATCATCGAACAAGACGGCGCGCCGCACACCATCACGCAAGCCGAACTGGACCGCGTGAGCGCCTTCTTCGTTCCGCCCGAGCTGAACTGTGACCGCAAGAGCGCCGACGCCAAGATCGCCCACATCCTGAAGGCCGCTGCCGAGGACGACGTGGAGTTCAGCCGCTGGCTGACGCAGAACGTGAAGCCGCACCAGAACCCGGACCTGCGCGCCGTCACCCTGTCGTTCAAGCGCCTGGGCTCCGCTCCGGGCGACGCCAGCGCCGAGCAGCTGGAGCGCGCGGCCGAGCTGGCCGACCGCTTCTCCGCTGGCGAAGCGCGTGTGACGCACGAACAGAACCTGCTGCTGCCCTGGGTGCGCTGCGACCAGTTGCCCGAGCTGTGGCGCGAAGCCCGCCGCCTGGGCCTGGCCAAGCCCAACATCGGCCTGCTGAGCGACATGATCGCCTGCCCCGGTGGCGATTTCTGCGACCTGGCCAACGCCCGCTCGCTGCCGATCGCGCAAGCCCTGCTGGCGCGTTACCAGGACCTGGACGAACTGCACGACCTGGGTGAGATCGACCTGCACATCAGTGGCTGCATCAACAGCTGCGGTCACCACCACAGCGGCCACATCGGCATCCTCGGCGTCGACAAGGATGGCCAGGAGTGGTACCAGGTGACCCTGGGTGGCTCCGACGGCACGCGCCTGTCGGGTGAAGCCACGCCGGGCAAGGTGATCGGCCCGTCCTTCGCGGCCGACGAAATGACCGACGTCATCGAAGCCCTGATCAACACCTACCGCGAGCAGCGCAACGGTCGCGAGACCTTCATCGACACGCTCAAGCGCGTCGGCGTTGACCCGTTCAAGACCGCCGCCAATGCGGTGCGCGTGGCCACCGCCCGCACACCCGTTGCCGCCTGAACCCTTATCGCCGAGACCCGCATGAAACCCACGCTCCAACTCTTCAAGGCACAGACCTTCGTCGCCGACGAGGCCACCACCCTGACGCTGGCCAACGACGCCGACACACGCGATGCCGATCTGAACGGCATCACCACCGTCGTGCTGCAGTTCCCCAGGTTCACCGACGGCCGCGCCTTCAGCCAGGCCTTCCTGCTGCGCCGCCGGCTCGGTTTCAAGGGCGATATCTGCGCCATCGGCGACGTGCTGATCGACCAGCTGACGCAGATGCAGCGCAGCGGTTTCTCGCAAGCCGTTTTGCGTGAAGACCAGGACCTGGACCACGGTCGCAAGCTGCTGGCCCACTACCCCGCCTTCTACCAGGGTGATGCGGTGGACACGCAGCCGCACTTTGCCGTCGCGGCCTGAACGAAAGCAAGATATGAGCGCCATCGACCTCTACAACAAGCCCTCGGCCGACTTTGATGCCAAGGTTGCAAACAGCATCGCGCTGCTGCAGCGCGCCGCCGCCGAATACCCGAAGCTGACCCAGGCCTCCAGCCTGGGCGCCGAGGACATCGTGATCACCCACCTGATCCACCTCGCCGGCATCCGGTCGGGCGTCTTCGTGCTCAACACCGGCAAGCTGCACGCCGAAACGATGGCCCTGATCGGCTTGATCGAAAAGCGCTACACCCGCAGCGTCGAGGTCTACCGCCCGAAGAACGAAGCGGTGATCAAGTTCGTGCGCCACCATGGCGAGAAAGCCATGTACGACAGCATCGAGCTGCGCAAGCAGTGCTGCGACATCCGCAAGATGGAGCCACTCTCGCGTGCCCTGGCCGGCAAGGACGGCTGGATCACCGGTCTGCGCCGCGAGCAGTCCCATGCCCGCGCCGAGGTGGCCGACATCGTGCAAGAGCCGGGCCGCGTGAAGATCAGTCCCATCGTCGAATGGACCTGGGGCGATGTGTGGCACTTCATCGCCCGGCACCAGCTCGACTACAACGCCCTGCACGACCAGTTTTTCCCCAGCATCGGCTGCGAGCCCTGCACCCGCGCCATCGCCGTCGGTGAAGATTTCCGCGCCGGCCGCTGGTGGTGGGAACAGGAGAGCGCCAAGGAATGCGGCCTGCATGTGCAGCCCGTTGGCGAATCGAGCCCGCTGAAACAGCCCGCCTGAAGAAGAACACACCATGAACGCACGCATCGAAACCGAAGTGATCCAGACCGCCCTGCACGCCGCCGCCGGCCACCACCTGAGCAACGCCCACCTCGACGCACTTGAAGAGGAAACCATCTTCATCCTGCGCGAAGTGGCCGCCGCTTTCGAGCGCCCCACCCTGCTGTTCTCGGGCGGCAAGGACTCGCTGGTGATGCTGCGCTGCGCTGAAAAGGCGTTCGGCGCTGGCCGCATCCCCTACCCGCTGCTGATGATCGACACCGGCCACAACTTCCCCGAAGTGACCGATTTCCGCGACCGCCGCGCCGCCGAACTGCAGGCCGATCTGATCGTGCGCAACGTCGAGGACTCGATGAAGCGCGGTACCGTGCGCCTGGCCCATCCGGGCGAGAGCCGCAACGTGCACCAGTCGGTCACGCTGCTCGAAGCCATCGAAGAGTTCCGCTTCGACGCGCTGATCGGCGGCGCCCGTCGCGACGAAGAAAAGGCCCGCGCGAAAGAGCGCATCTTTTCGCACCGCGACAGCTTTGGCCAGTGGCAACCCAAGGCCCAGCGCCCCGAACTCTGGACACTCTTCAACACGCGACTGGCCCCGGGCGAACACTTCCGCGTGTTCCCCATCAGCAACTGGACCGAGCTCGATGTGTGGCAATACATCGAACGCGAGAACATCGCCCTGCCCTCGATCTACTACACGCACCAGCGCGAGGTGGTCGACCGCCGCGGCCTGCTGGTGCCGGTGACCGAACTCACCCCGCCAAAAGACGGCGAAACGGTGCAGGTGCGCGACGTGCGTTTCCGCACCGTGGGCGACATCACATGCACCTGCCCGGTGGAAAGCCTGGCCGCCACGGCCGCCGACATCGTGATCGAGACGCTGGCCGCCGACGTGAGCGAACGTGGCGCGACGCGCATGGACGACAAGACTTCGGATGCTTCGATGGAAAAGCGGAAGAAAGACGGGTACTTTTGACGCCCCCCGCGCCGCGCCTGCGGCGCGTCACCCCCCACTGGGGGGCAACACCTGCGGCCCGGCAAAGCCGGAACACTGGACCACCCCCATCGCTTATCGCTTCGCGTAACGCTCCGCCCCTCAAGGGGCAACGCCAGCAGCCCGGCAAAGCCGGTTCTGCGGCGTTCTGGAACAAGACACTTATCTCGGACCCAACCATGAACGCTGTTGTTTCTCCTTCCACCGCCACCGACACCCGCCCCGCCCTGAAGTTCATCACCTGCGGCTCGGTGGACGATGGCAAGAGCACGCTGATCGGCCGCCTGCTGGTGGACAGCAAGGCCGTGCTGCAGGACCACCTGGCCGGTGTGCAGCGCCAGGGTGAGACCGACCTCGCGCTGCTGACCGACGGTCTGTCGGCCGAGCGCGAGCAGGGCATCACCATCGACGTGGCCTACCGCTACTTCAACACCGAAACCCGAAAGTTCATCATCGGCGACGCGCCGGGCCACGAGCAGTACACGCGCAACATGGTGACCGCTGCCTCCGCCGCCGATGCAGCCGTGGTGCTGGTCGACGCCACCAAGCTCGACTGGCAGGACGCCGGCCTCAAGCTGCTGGTGCAGACCCGCCGCCACTCGCTGCTGCTCAAGCTGCTGCGCGTGCCGTCCATCGTGTTCGCGGTCAACAAGCTCGACGCCGTCGCCGACAGCGCGCTGGCCTTTGCCCACATCAGTGCCGCGCTCACCGCCTTCGCGGCCGACGCCGGCATCACCGTCACAGCCACCGTGCCGGTCTCGGCGCTCAAGGGCTGGAACGTGGTGGACGCCGCGGCCGACGCCGCCTGGTGTGGCTACAACGGGCCTACGCTGCTGGACATCCTGGAACACCTGCCGGTGACCGCGGCCGACACCGCGCTGCCCTTCGCGTTCCCGGTGCAGTGGGTCGAGAAGTTCTCTTCGTCGTCCGACACCAGCCAGGGCCGGCGCGTCTTCTGGGGCCGTGTGGCCACCGGCAGCGTGACGCCCGGCCAGCAGATCAAGGTAATGCCCAGTGGGCAGGCCGCCACCGTGGCCCAGGTGCTGGACCATGCGCGCAATCCGAAGGCCGTGCAGGCCGGCCACAGCGCCGGCATCGTGCTGGACCGCGAGGTCGATGTGTCGCGTGGTGACTGGCTGCTCGCCGCCGACGGCGAAGGCGCTGCGCTCGAAGCCAACCGAGAGATCCGCGCCACCGTGGCCTGGATGGACGACGAAACCCTGGTCGCCGGCCGTGTCTACTGGGCGCTGCACGGCCACCGCTGGGTCAAGGCCAAGGTCAAACGCATCGTGCACAAGCTGGACATCAACACCCTGGCCGAAGAGGACGCGACCCAGCTGGAACCCAACGCCATCGGCCACATCGAACTGACGCTGCAGGAGCCGCTGGTCACCCTGCCCTTTGCCCAGTCGCGTGCGCTCGGCTCGCTGGTGCTGGTCGACACGGCCAGCCACAGGACCTCGGGCGCGGTGCTCGTGAACTGAGTCCCACAGGGTTCGCGCCGGCTCCCTCAGCCGGCCAAACCGGTTAACTTATGTCAAGGCAAGGGCATAGGCCCTGCCTTACCCTCCGGAAACCCTAAAATCCGGGGTCTTACCGATTTCTCACCATTACCATGACCCACGTCGTCACCGAATCCTGCATCCGCTGCAAATACACCGATTGTGTTGATGTCTGCCCTGTGGACTGTTTCCGCGAAGGTCCCAACTTCCTGACCATCGATCCCGACGAGTGCATCGACTGCGCGGTGTGTATTCCGGAATGCCCGGTGAGCGCCATCTTCGCCGAAGAAGACCTGCCCAAAGACCAGCTGCACATGACGGCCCTCAACGCCGAACTGGCGCTGCTGCCGGGCTGGAAGAGCATCACCAAGCGCAAGGACGCACTGCCGGACGCCGAAGAGTGGAAAGACCGCACGGGCAAGCTGTCCGAGCTGATCCGCTGAAACAGCGCCCCCCATGGAACCCCAGCTGAACCGGCAAGTGATGGACACCGCAGTGGCCCACGACGGGCCGATTGAAACCGACGCCGTCATCGTCGGCGCCGGACCGGTTGGCCTGTTTCAGGTGTTCGAGCTCGGGCTGCTCGAAATCAAGGCCCATGTGATCGACTCGCTCGCCTACCCGGGTGGCCAGCCGGTGGAGCTGTACCCCGACAAACCGATCTACGACATCCCGGCGGTGCCCGTGTGCACCGGGCAGGAGCTGACCGACGCCCTGCTCAAGCAGATCGAGCCCTTCGGCGCCACCTTCCACCTCGGGCAGGAAGTCACCAAGGTCCAGCAACAGGACGATGGCCGCTTCTTCGTGGAAACGTCCAAGGGCACACGCTTCCTCACCAAGACCATCTTCATCGCCGCTGGCGTGGGGGCGTTCC
Source organism: Hydrogenophaga sp. (assembly GCA_030653975.1). Classification (GTDB taxonomy): domain Bacteria; phylum Pseudomonadota; class Gammaproteobacteria; order Burkholderiales; family Burkholderiaceae_C; genus Hydrogenophaga. The sequence continues at coordinate 130,102 of JAURYH010000047.1, forward strand.
AGCCGCGCACGCTCAAGGTCGAAGGTCTGGAGCCGTTTGAAGGCTCACAACTGTTTTACCGGGTGAAGAACCCGGCCGACTTCGCCGGCAAGAACCTGGTGATCGTGGGCGGCGGCGACTCCGCACTCGACTGGGCGCTGAACTTCGTGGCCGAGGGCCCGAACAAGGCCGAGAGCGTGATCCTGATCCACCGCCGCGACGGTTTCAAGGCCGCGCCCGCCAATGTGGCCAAAATGCGCGAACTGTGTGAGCAGCTGGAGATGCAGTTCATCGTCGGCCAGGTCACGGGTTGCGAGGAAAAAGGCGGCCGGCTCACCGGCATCAAGGTCACCGGTTCCGATGCCGTCACGCGCGTGGTCCCGCTGGACATCCTGCTGGTGTTCTTTGGCCTGTCCCCCAAACTCGGCCCGATCGCCGAATGGGGCCTGGAGATCGAACGCAAGCAGCTCGTGGTGGACACCGAAAAGTTCTCCACCAGCATCCCCGGCATCTTCGCAGTGGGCGACATCAACACCTACCCAGGCAAGAAAAAGCTCATCCTGTGCGGCTTCCACGAGTGCGCACTGGCCGCCTTTGGTGCGATGCCCATCATCTTCCCCGAGAAGAAAGTGTTCCTCCAGTACACCACCACCAGCCCCAAACTGCACAAGGTGCTGGGCGTGGAATCACCGGTGTTCGACTGAAGCCACAGCATCACTGTTGAAGCCATCCCCGCGGTGCCTCCGTTGTCTCGGTGAGCGCGCTTCTCGCGACAAACTTTCGACAAAATTCAGCTCCCGGCGAAAAATGGTCAAAACCACACTATAATTTGAGGCTGTTCCCTGATAGCTCAGTTGGTAGAGCGACGGACTGTTAATCCGCAGGTCCCTGGTTCGAGTCCAGGTCGGGGAGCCAAGTAAATCAAGAGTCAGCAGGTTAGCGCCTGCTGACTCTTTTGCTTTCTGGATACGCCGTGTCCGACACGTGTCCGAAATTCTCCGCGGAAACATGCATGTGTCCGGATCGCAACAGACCGGTCTTGCCAAGACGGCATCTAAGACGTCGAGAAGCTCGGTGATACAACTCTATGCGCTAGATTTGTCAGCGAATCCAGCATGACCGAGGCGCCCGCAGCGCCCTACAGTTGCCTACATGCCTCCACCGGGAGATTGCCGTGCAACAGACCTCTGCCCCACCCCCGGAAACACAGGATCAAGTTTCGACCGTGTTTCTGCGCATGCCATCCGTCATACAGATGACGGGCTTGGGTCGATCGACGATATACAGGCTCATCGCCCAACAACAGTTCCCCTGCCCCGTTCGTCTCGGTGTGCGCGCAGTGGCCTGGCGCCGCAGCGAACTGGATCTGTGGAGCCAGTCACGCCCAGCGACATCGCACTGAAACGGACAGGTTCTCCATCGGGACGACTCGGAGAGGATAGTCAGGCATTCGAGTCCTCAAGCTTTTGAAGCTGGATTGCCTGCTCAATGAGTCCGAGCCCCTTCGAGTCGCCGACTTCAGGGTCAAAATGCATTCTTCATAGCCTATCGAGGAGCGCAAGTGCGCCCTCAAGGCCCACAAGAGCGCAGCACCATCCCGGTCGATCGCCAGGACCTCGTGCTCGATATGGTCGATGTGGAGTGCATGAAACACCTTGAACCTACAGGCGTGGAAAACGGAGCCGTGTCCGAGCTGCTGGATCTAGTGGGGTTGTACCAGGGCTTGCCGCTGGACGAGGACTGCAAACGCATGCTTCCTCTGGCATCACTGGTGAAACCTTTGACTCGGTACGCGCGAGAGGACTGAGCAACCCATGTCCAGCATCCAGATCATGGCGATTGATGCCAGCGGAGCCATACGCTTCGTCGGCGAAGTCTTACGAGGGGCTACGTGCGGATGTTTCTGCCCCATGTGCAAGAGCCCGCTGGTGGCCAAACAGGGAGACACCAACGAGTGGCACTTCTCACACGAGGCCTCACAGGAGCGCCCCGAGTGCGAAGCCGGTGCGGAGAACCTCGCCAGAAGCCTGGGCATCGAATTTGCACGCGAGTTGGCCGAGCGTGGGGCGCTCGTGTTGCCCGAATACAGGACCTCGGCAGGCGTTATCTCGGCGTGGCTGGACCGCTCACAGGCCGTAGAGTGGAACGCTCAGATTTCAGGCCCTCTCGCATGGAGAGAGCATCCCCCGAAGTCCAAGGTGGTGGCCACCGGTGCGCTGGACACGGGTGCTGCCTTTGCGCTGTTCGTCCAGGTGGACGACGCGGGCGTCCCTCAGGTCGACGACCAGCCTGAGCACTGCGCGTACGGCTCACTGGTGGTCTCAGCCGCATGGCCATCAGGCACCCGCACGCGCGAGGACGCCATGGCCATTCTCAAGCAGACGGTGAGCTTTCGCTGGAGGTATCACCTCGACACGCTGGGTCTCCGGGCCGCCGCACAAGCCGCCATAGAGGCCGAAGTGAGTGCCGTGCGACAGCGCACCGAGGCATTGCAGCGCGAGCGCGCCAACGCAGCGGGGAGACGATGGGCTGAAATCGGCAAACGTCTGGAGCGACCTTACGATGTCCCCCCTGTACTGCGTGATGTAGGCCAACAGGCATCCCCAGAGCCGAAACCCACTGCAAGCACCCTGCCCAGTGGAACCCGTTTTCCCGCCTATCCAGGCCACGCGCTGGGATGCAACTTCCAGTTCTTCCGGCTGGGGGCAGATGAGGCGTGGGTGTTCTATCCGATGGATGTCGCCTTCATCAACGAGCACGTGAAGATGGCCAACGTCGCACAGCCGCTGCCAACCAAGCTCTGGGCGATTGCGCCAGTGGGCGGCCCACGCGAAGGGTGGGATGAGTGCTTTCCGCCCAGCGTGGGCTCTGCCGATGCCGAACTCGGCATCTACTGGGTGCGTGACCACATCACGGCGGTGACCTTCCTCAGCCCCCGCTCCAAAGGGACCCACACGGCCAACGATCCAGCGGAGTTTTCGAACAGATAGCACAGGAAACCTGGGGTCAAACCGAAACAGCAAGCTTCAGAACCACCCCGATCACGAACAGCGAGGCAGCGATACGACCCCAGCGCCAGGTGGTGAACCAGTAGCGGTGATTGACCCACACCGCGCGATGGATTCGCTCTGCTGAGGCCAGGAGCGCAATCGCAACGACCATGGGGCCGACGATCCCGACGGGTGCATCGATCTGGCCCAGCAGGAATACCCAGAACAGCGGCCAGACCACTGCATCGATGGCCGCGAGCCATCGTCGACCGGTCCAGTGCGGTGCATTTGCCCGGGGTTCACGCGCAACGAGCAGCCACATACCAACCTCCAGTCACTTCATGCTTCACAGATCCAATCCACTGTTCTTCTCGTCCTTTTGGACCACGGGACAGTCCTGAATTGAAAGGCAACCGACAAATGCTCAAAGATTGCCAGATCGCACCCGGTGATTGAATCCACACGGCAAACAACCGTAAAAGATGTTTCATCGATCGCGGCCTCAGGGCCTGCCCAGTGATCCAAAAAAGTCGTGTCGTCTGCGCCCCAAGGAACACTGCCCCAATTTCCGAGGGAGCTGGATTGGGAATCCGTCCCCCGGTCATCGAGTCTGCTCAGGTTTGCACCCTGCCCCGCATTCGTCGGTCGCCGTGCGAAACCCAAAGCGCTGCGTCTAGGCGCGAACGCCTGGGCACCGTGGAATAAATGGAAGGGGCCCACCAGAGTGAAACGGCGGTGGGAAGGCGGCCGTTTATGCCGCGAAAGGCCTTGGCGAATGCGCCAGCAGCGCTATGGTTCGCAAGTCGGCGAGCGGCGAATTTTGAGGAGCGGCACCTTGTGGAGACTATCCGAAGGACCATCCACAAATCGGAAACGCAACTCCATGAGTCTCGGTTCGTGAAACGCCGCGTGCCATAAATTCGTTCCAAGAAGCTCAGACGGACGGAAACGACTGGAAACCATTGAGACGCGCACGATACCCGCGCCATCTAGACAGGATTTCGCAGCTCCCAGCTAAATGGATGCAGACAGCGATCTGCCTTCGCTGGCACTGCCGGAGCCGCCCCATATGCTGGATCGTGATCAGTTGGAAACGTTTGCCACTGTGGTCGAGCAGCAAAGCTTTGATCGCGCGGCCAGCGTGCTCAGCATCACGAGGGGCGCTGTCTCCCAGCGAATCAAGGCGCTGGAAGAATCTTTGTCCACGGTGCTGGTCAAGCGCGAACGGCCGGTGGCGGCTACGCATGCCGGTGAAGTGCTGCTGCGCCATGTGAAGGCGCTGCGCATCCTTGAAGGATCGGCACTCCAAGAACTTGCGCCAACCGCTAAACCACACGCACCCGTCTCCCTGGCCATTGCGGTGAATGCCGATTCCCTGGCCACCTGGTTTCCTGAAGTGCTCAAGGATTTGCTGATGGGGCAGCTGGTGGCCCTGGAGGTGATCGCAGACGATCAGGATCACACCTCCGCCCTGCTGGCTCGTGGCGATGTGATCGGGTGCATATCGACATCTGCCAAACCCGCCGATGGGTTCTTGGCCGAATGCCTGGGCGCCATGGAATACCGCTGCTATGCGACGCCAGCCTTTGCCTCCACGCACTTTCCGAGCGGACTCACGGTCCAAGCAGTGCTCTCAACACCGGCTGTGTTGTTCAACCGCAAGGACTCGCTGCACGACGATTTCCTGAAAAGGCATTTCGGGTTTGCCGTTGAGCGGTACGCCAGACACTACCTCCCCTCGCCCGTCGCCTTGCTAGAAGGGGTTGCCATGGGCGCTGGCTATGGCCTGATTCCCAGCTGGCAGGCGGCTCCCTTGGTGGAAGCTGGACAGCTCGTGGACGTCTGCCCGACTGAACGAGAGATGGTGGACCTGTTTTGGCACCACTGGGACCTCGAACCACCAATGGCCAGCGACATCACTGCCCTGATCGTCAAAGTGGCCAGAAATAGCCTGGAGCCTTCGGTCGGATTCGAGCCATCAACGGCGCAGACTGGACCATCGCCGAGCCCACCTTCCGGCCACAAAGCGGAGCCACAGGGCGGTGCCAGCGGACAAGAAGCATCCGAGCAGCAGTGACACCACGTCGGTGTCTTCACCATACCGTCCCAACCAGCCCGCCAGATGCACGGCGACTGAACCTGCGAAGCCAACCGCCACGATCCACTTCGCGTGCTGCGGCGGCACGACGATGCCCGAGACCATGGTGGCAAAGCAAACGCCGATGCTGGCGATGTAGACCACGTTGACCGACACCATGGTGTCCACAATGCCCTGGTCAAGTGAGGCCAGCAACGCGCTCAAACCCAAGGCAATGAGCGCAAACATCGGGTGACCCGCCGAACGACTGCCAGAAGCGGCGCACGCCAACGCTTCCGTCATGGCGCGCAAGATCGCCGCGCCTGCACCCAACGCTGCCACGGACAGGGCGATGAGCATCAACTTGTCAGCGCCCTGCCCCACCGATCCAGCGACCTGACCCAGCACCCAGGGAACCACCTGCTTGGTGTCCGTCAAGTCGCCCAACATGCCACCGCTCTGCATGGCGACCACCACGGCCGACGGCAGAAAGGCGATCACAAAGAGCAGCAGCCCAGCCAGAACGCAGCCACCCACGGCGGCCAAAGGTGAGCGCGCGGCCAACACAAATTGCTGGTAATCGGCACCGGTACACACCAACAATCCGACGGCCAATGAAATGGCCACCAAGCGGGATGCACTGAACGTGGACAGGTCTTCGGTAAAAGCAGGGATCGCCTGCAGGTAGACGCCCATGCCTTTGGCAACGACCAGCGCGTAGACCAGAACAGCGGCGCTCGCAAGAAGACACATGGCGAACAAGGCCGATGCGAACCGCAGATCCAACCGCGATGCGCCGTAGATCAACAGCAAGATCACCAAGTAGCTGTTTGTCTGTTCAAGGCCCAACAACTCCAGCACCGCGACACCACCCTGAATCTGGGCGGCCAGCACGCCCGACATCCAGATCAATGACAGCAACGCCACCACGCCTTGAAGCTGCATGCCATAGGCACGGCCAAACAGATCCCAGACCGGAAGCCCAGTTGCCCATAGCTGCCGAGCGAACGCAGCCAACACCAGCATGCCAAAGCCGGTGGCCACCCCATAGATGCTGCCTGCCATGCCGTGGGAAAGTGCCAGTTCGCCCGAGCCGAAAAGGAAACCAATCCCGTAGCTGGCCGAAACCAGAAGTGCCGCAACCTGCAAGCTACCCAGCGCTCTGTTCATGGAACCCGCCCTTGCGTCTGCCAGGCGCCAGTCACTGGATCGGCGCCGGTGAAGTAGGCACAGCAGACCTTGCTGCGATCCCGAAAGACTTCTTGCCCTTTGAGTAACCGGTGCGCCTCGGGCAGTCGGTAGTAAGGCACCGCCGGCAGAAGGTGGTGGGTGAGGTGGTAGCCGTTGTTGCGCGGGTGGATCAGCCAGCGCCAGACACCGTGGCAAGCCATGTCACGCGTAAAGGTGAACACGCCG
>JAURYH010000039.1 GCA_030653975.1 Hydrogenophaga sp.
CTTGGCCGAACCACCGAACTTGGCCGACAGCACGGTGGTGATCGCCGCCGTCAGCGTCGTCTTGCCGTGGTCCACGTGACCGATGGTGCCGACGTTCACGTGCGGCTTGGTCCGCTCAAATTTCTCTTTTGCCATTTTTCAGCTCCAAAATCAAAATTGCCGAAACACCAGTACAAATATGGTGCCCTTGGCGGGAATCGGACCCGCGACCTCTCCCTTACCAAGGGAGTGCTCTACCACTGAGCCACAAGGGCCAAGATACCCGGACAACCCGGACATCTCAGAAAACTTCACACATCCAGCCATCAAAAGCACATGGAGCGGGAGACGGGAATCGAACCCGCGTGATCAGCTTGGAAGGCTGGAGTTCTACCATTGAACTACTCCCGCCCGAACCGTCTTCACACCCACAAGGGCTTCCAACATTCAGAGCGCCTCGATCTCAATCGCTCGCACATCACTCATCGATCACTGGTGGAGGGGGCTGGATTCGAACCAGCGTACGCGTAAGCGGGCAGATTTACAGTCTGCTGCCTTTAACCACTCGGCCACCCCTCCATAGCGCAGCCCAGCATTATGCCATGGTTTTTAACCGGGTTGCATCCCGATCCGTGATCACCACGCCACAGGCGCTTGTCCGGACGATTTCAGCCAGTGGTTGACGGCTCCGAAATGGCCACAACCGAGGAACGGCAGCGGACCACGGCTCGCCGACAGGGGCGACGGGTGGTTGGCGCACAAGACCTGGTGGCGGGTACCGTCGATCAGCGCGGCTTTTTTCTGGGCGTGGGCACCCCACAGCAAAAACAGCTTGGGGTCGCCGGTTTCGCTGCAGCACCGGATCAGCGCGTCGGTCAGCACTTCCCAGCCACGACCGGCATGGCAGGCGGGCTGGCCGTCTTCCACCGTCAGGCAGGTGTTGAGCAGGAGCACGCCCTGCCCGGCCCAGCGCACCAGCGAGCCGTTGGCCGGCGTGGCCAGACCCAGGTCGCGCTGCAGTTCCTTGAACATGTTGCGCAGGCTGGGCGGAATCCTGACACCGGGGGGCACAGAAAACGCCAGGCCCTCGGCTTGACCGGGGCCGTGGTACGGGTCCTGGCCCAGGATCACCACCCGCACCTCGGACAGCGGCGTCAGTGCCAAGGCCCGCAACGGCTGCGGCGGGTAGATGACGGCACCACTGTCCAGCCGCTGCCGCAAGAAAGCTTGAAGCGCCTGCCCGGTGGCAGACGCCCAAAAATCGCCGACCAGCGCCGACCAGTCGGCCTGCACAGGCCACTGCGTGGGGTCGGCCGCTTGCAACTGCGGTGCCACGGATTCCTGAGCAGCTCCGGGAGCATTCCAATCCAGCGCACCTTGCATAGGAAACCGCTCAGGCAAACAACTCGGCCAGCGCCAGGCCCGGCTCGGGCGCGCGCATGAAGGCCTCCCCCACCAGGAAAGCGTGCACACCCGCGGCTCGCATCTTGGTCACGTCGTCGCGGGCCAGGATACCGGACTCGGTGACCAGCAGGCGGTCGGCCGGCACGTCGGGCAGCATGTCGAGCGTGGTCTGCAGCGTCACATCAAAGGTGCGCAGGTTGCGGTTGTTGATGCCCAGCAGCGGCGTCCTGAGCTTGAGCGCGCGCTGCAACTCGGCGCGGTCGTGCACCTCGACCAGCACCGACATGTTCAGGCCCAGCGCCAGCGCCTCCAGATCGGCCATCTGCGCGTCGTCCAGACAGGCGGCAATCAGCAGGATGGCGTCGGCCCCCATGGCGCGTGCTTCGTAGACCTGGTACGGGTCTACCATGAAGTCCTTGCGCAGCACCGGCAGGTCGCAACTGGCGCGGGCCTGCTTGAGGAAATCCGGGCTGCCCTGGAAAAACTGCTTGTCGGTCAGCACCGACAGGCAGGCGGCGCTGACCTGGCCATCGCCTTCGGCGTAACTCTGGGCGATGTCGGCCGGGATGAAATCTTCGCGCAGCACGCCCTTGCTCGGGCTGGCTTTCTTGATTTCGGCGATCACCGCGGCTTGTCCGGCGGCGATCTTGGCGCGCAAGGCGCCTTCGAAGTCGCGCGTGAGCACGCGAGTCTCTGCGTCGTAGCGCACCACGTCGAGCGGCTTCTTGCGCTGGGCGGCGGCGATTTCTTCGTGCTTGACGGCCACGATCTTGTTGAGGATGTCGCTCATGGTTCTTTGTTTTCCTGGGATGGAGGCGCTTGCAGCACCTTCTTGATGACCCGGTGCATCACCACGCCGGCCACGATGAACAGCAGTGACACACCGATGGCGATCCAGGCCCCTTCGTTTTGCAGCCAGACGGGCATGGTGTGTCTCAGGGACCGGTGCTGGCCGTGGTGGCCTGGGTGAAGTCGGTCAGCTCGCGCAGCTTTCCGGCGGCGGCGCCCGACCCGATGGCGCGGCGCGCCAGCGCGATGCCCTGGATCATGTCTTCGCAGACATTGGCGGCGTAGAGCGCCACACCCGCGTTGAGCGCTACGATGTCTTTGGCGGCCTTGAGGGCCGGGTCGTCGCTGTTGTTCAACACGCCCATCAGCATGGCCTTGGAATCGTCGGGCGTTTCCACGCGCAGGGTGCGGCTGCTCGCCATCGTGAGGCCGAAGTCTTCGGGGTGGATTTCGTATTCGGTGATCTCGCCGTTTTTCAGTTCACCCACCATGGTGGCGGCACCGAGCGAGACCTCGTCCATGCCGTCGCGGCCGTAGACCACCACCGCGTGCTCGGCGCCCAGGCGCTGCAGCGCGCGCACCTGGATGCCGACCAGATCGGGGTGGAACACGCCCATCAGGATGTTCGGCGCCGAGGCCGGGTTGGTGAGCGGACCGAGGATGTTGAAGATGGTCTTCATGCCCAGCTCGCGGCGCACTGGCGCCACGTTTTTCATCGCCGGGTGGTGGTTGGGCGCGAACATGAAGCCCACGCCGACCTGATCGAGGCAACGCGCAATGGCCTCGGGGGAGAGGTTGATGTTGATGCCCAGGCTCTCCAGCACGTCGGCGCTGCCGCTCTTGCTGGACACACTGCGCCCGCCGTGTTTGCTGACCTTGGCGCCGGCGGCCGCAGCGACGAACATGGAACAGGTGGAGATGTTGAAGGTGTGTGAGCCGTCGCCGCCGGTGCCCACGATGTCCACAAGATGGGTCTTGTCGGCCACGTGCACCTTGGTGGAGAACTCGCGCATGACCTGTGCGGCTGCGGTGATCTCGCCGATGGTTTCCTTCTTCACGCGCAGGCCGGTGATGAGCGCGGCCATCATGACCGGCGACATCTCGCCGCTCATGATCAGGCGCATCAGGTGCAGCATCTCGTCGTGGAAGATTTCGCGGTGTTCGATGGTGCGTTGCAGGGCTTCCTGCGGGGTGATCTTGTGGCTGTGGGGCATGGGTGTCTCCAGAACTTAGCGAGAAGGATTGTCCGACATGGCCAGTTTGAGGCCAAAGCCGACGAACATGGCGCCCGCCGCGCGGTCCATCCAGTGCATGGTGCGCTGCACGGCGCTCACGCGGCCCGCAGCCCAGCCGGCGAGCCAGGCGTAACCGAAGTTGATGGGCAGCGAGTTGAGGTTGAACAGCAGGCCCAGCAGCAGGAAGGCCGTCACCTTGTCGGGCGTGCCGGGCGCGATGAACTGCGGCACAAAGGCCAGGAAGAACAGCGCAACCTTGGGGTTGAGCACGTTGGTGAGGAAGCCGCGCCGGTAGATGCGCCCAAAGTCGGCAGGGACTTTGGTCAGAGCGGCATCGGTGGGCACCACCGAAGAGCCGCCCCTGGCCAACAGCAACTGGATGCCCATCCACATCAGGTACGCGGCGCCGATCCACTTGAGCACGGTGAAGGCCGTGGCCGAGGCGGCGAGCAGCGCGCTCACGCCGAGTGCCGCCGCGAACACATGGACGAAGCAGCCGCTGACGATGCCCAGCGCGGCGATGATGCCGGCGCGCACGCCGCTCTTGAGGGCGTTGCTCACGATGTACAGCACATCGGGGCCCGGCGTGAGGTTGAGCAGCCAGCCCGCCGCGATGAACATGAGCAGTTGCGGGGTGTCGGGCATGGCGCTCTCCGGGCGGATGCTCAGTAGGGGCCGGTGCGCGAGGCGCTCGCCTGCCCCGCTGGCGCTTCGGCAAAGAAGCGGCGCACGGTGGCGATGGCGTGATCGATGCCGCCCGTATTCACGTCGAGGTGGGTCACGAAACGCAGACCGATCAGGCCGGTGGCGAGCACGCCGTTCGCTTTCAGGAAATCCAGCAGCGCCGGGCCACGGCCATCGCCCACGTCGACAAAGACGATGTTGGTCTGGGCCGACTTCACCTTCAGGCCGTCGATCCCGCGCAGGCCCTCAGCCAGATGTCGGGCGTTGGCATGGTCTTCGGAGAGCCGCTCCACATGGTGGTCCAGCGCATGCAGTGCACAGGCCGCCAGCAGGCCGGCCTGGCGCAAGCCGCCACCGGCCATCTTGCGGATGCGGCGGGCGCTCTGGATCAGTTCCTGCGAGCCACACAGCGCCGAGCCCACGGGCGCGCCCAGGCCTTTGCTAAAGCAGACCGAAAGGCTGTCGAACAGATCGGCGATCTCGCGCAGACGGTCGAAGGCGCTCTGCCCTGAAGCGACCGACGCCACGGCGGCGTTGAACACGCGCGCGCCATCCAGGTGCGTGACCAGCCCGTGTTCGCGCGCCAGCGCCGTGGCGTTGCGCAGGTAATCGTCGGGCATCACATGCCCATTCCAGGTGTTTTCCAGACACAGCAGGCGGGTGCGCGCGAAGTGCGGGTCGTCCGGCTTGATGGCTGCCGCGATGTCGGCCAGCGCCATGCGGCCCTGCGCGTCCTGCAACAGCGGCTGTGGCTGCACACTGCCGAACACCGCGGCGCCACCGCCTTCGTAGCGGTAGGTGTGGGCCAGCTGGCCGACGATGTACTCGTCGCCCCGGCCGCAGTGCGCGAGGATGCCGCAGAGGTTGCTTTGCGTGCCCGAGGGCATGAAGAGCGCGGCTTCCTTGCCGGTGAGCGCCGCGATGCGCTCCTGCAGCGCGTTGACCGTGGGGTCGTCGCCGAACACGTCGTCCCCCAGCGGGGCCGCCATCATGGCGGCGCGCATGGCCGCCGTAGGTTGCGTGACGGTGTCGCTGCGCAGATCAATGGTCTTCATGCGGCCTGCTCCAGAAAGTTCTTCAGCATCGCATGTCCATGCTCGGTCAGGATGCTTTCCGGGTGGAACTGCACGCCTTCAATCGCCAGCGTCTTGTGCTTCACGCCCATGATCTCGCCATCCGGTGTCCAGGCGGTGACTTTCAGGCAGTCCGGGCAGGTTTCGCGGTCGATCGCCAGCGAGTGGTAGCGGTTGACGGTGAACTGCTCGGGCAGATCAGCAAACACGCCTTCCTGTGTGGTCGTGATGACGCTGGTCTTGCCGTGCATCAGCTCCTGCGCGCGGATGATCTTGCCGCCGAAGGCCGCGCCGATGCTCTGGTGGCCCAGGCACACGCCGAGGATGGGCAGCTTGCCGGCGAAGTGCTGGATCGCCGCCACCGAGATGCCGGCTTCGGCCGGCGAGCAAGGGCCGGGAGAAATGACCAGGCGGTCGACCTGCCCCGCGTCCACACGGCGCTGGATCTCGTCGACGGTGATCTCGTCGTTGCGCACCACCGTCACGTCGGCGCCGAGTTCACCGAAGTACTGCACGATGTTGTAGGTGAAGGAGTCGTAGTTGTCGACCATCAGGAGTTGGATCTTTTTCTTCATGGTGTTCACTCCAGCCCTTCTTCCACCAGCTCCGCTGCACGCAAGAGCGCGCGGGCCTTGTGTTCTGTTTCCCTCCATTCCATCTCGGGAATGGAGTCGGCCACGACACCGGCCGCCGCCTGCACATACAGCGTCTGGTCCTTGATGATGCCGGTGCGGATGGCGATGGCCACGTCCATGTCGCCCGCGTAGCTGAGGTAGCCGCAGGCGCCGCCATAGAGGCCGCGCTTGGTGGGCTCCAGCTGGTCGATCAGCTCCATCGCGTGCACCTTGGGCGCGCCGGTCAGCGTGCCGGCCGGGAAGGTGGCCTTGAGCACGTCCATGTTGGTCATGCCGTCCACCAGCGTGCCTTCGACGTTGCTCACGATGTGCATCACGTGGCTGTAACGCTCCACGGCGAAGGCTTCGGTCACCTTGACGCTGCCGATCTTGGCGATGCGACCGATGTCGTTGCGCGCCAGATCGATCAGCATCACGTGTTCGGCGCGCTCTTTCGGGTCGTTGACCAGTTCGATCTCGGTCGCCTTATCCTTCTCCGGTGTGGCGCCGCGTGGGCGCGTGCCGGCGAGCGGCCGGATGATGACCTTCTGCCCTTCGTCCACCTGCTCCTGGCGCACCAGGATTTCGGGCGAGGCGCCCACCACGTGGAAATCCCCGAAATGGTAGTAATACATGTAGGGCGAGGGGTTCAGCGAACGCAGCGCGCGGTAGAGCGAGAGCGGCGACTCGGTGTAGCGCTTCTTGATGCGCTGCCCCACCTGCACCTGCATGAAGTCGCCGCCGGCGATCAGCTCCTTGGCACGCTCCACCGCCGCGATGTAGTCGGCCTTGGCGAAGTCGCGCTCGGCCGGGAAACTCTGGCTGGGCTTGACCACCGGCGCGCTCACCGAATACTTCAACGCTTCCTTGAGCTCGCGCACACGCTTCTTGGCGTTGGCGTAGGCCTCGGGCTGGGCCGGGTCGGCGTAGACGATGAGGTAGAGCTTGCCCGAGAGGTTGTCGATGACGGCCAGCTCTTCGCACTGCAGCAGCAGGATGTCGGGGCAGCCCAGGGTGTCGGGCGGGCAGCTGGCTTCGAGCTTCTTCTCGATGTAGCGCACCGCGTCGTAGCCGAAGTAGCCGGCCAGGCCGCCGCAAAAACGCGGCAGGCCCGGGCGCAGCGCGACCTTGAAACGCTGCTGGTAGGCGGCGATGAAGTCCAGCGGGTTGCCGTGGTTGGTTTCCACCACGGTGCCGTCGCGCACCACCTCGGTGTGGGCTTCGGCGCCGAAGCCGCTGGCGCGCAGCAGGGTGCGCGCGGGCAGGCCGATGAAGCTGTAGCGGCCGAAGCGTTCGCCGCCGACGACGGATTCGAGCAGGAAGCTGTGTTTGCCGTCGCCGCGCCCGTGGGCCAGCTTCAGGTACAGCGAGAGCGGGGTTTCAAGGTCCGCAAAGGCCTCGGCCATCAGCGGGATGCGGTTGTAGCCCTGGCTGGCCAGGCTCTTGAATTCGAGTTCGGTGATCATGTTCAGACGCTCCGTCGGCTTCTGGCTGCCTCGCAGCGGGGGAAACCGTTTTTCTGGGGTGCCCGGTCAGGCGCGCTGCCGGGTTCGGGGGCTGGGGTGGCGCGGGCTGGGATGGCCTGGGGGCTGCTCCGGAGTCTGCGCACCGCCGGGGGAGTGCACGTTTACGCTGGCTTGCGCCAGGGCCAGGCTCCCCGGCCATTGCGGCTCGGCAGACCACCTGAGAAGGCTGTGCGTGGGATGAACATGGGGCCAAAGTGTAGCAAAGCTGTCGCCCTCCCGGCCAGAAAACGCGGCCGATGGCAGGGTTCTCCGGTGAAACCCTGTTGCGTTCGGCCATGGGGGTGATGAAAATGCATTTTTAGAACGGTCGTTCTTTTTTTCAACACCTCTGTTGGACCTCACGCCATGAAAAACCCCCATCGCCGCATTTCGCGCTCCATGGCTGGCCCGTTGTTGGGGCTGTGCCTCTGTCTGGGGGCGCTGCAGGCCACGGCAGCCACGGTCGAACTCAGCGGCGTCAAGCTGGAAGACCCGGTGAGCGTGGCGGGCAGTTCGCTGCAGCTCAACGGCGCCGGCGTGCGCTACAAGGCGGTGTTCAAGGTCTACACCGCCGGGCTGTACCTGAGCCAGAAAGCGGGCACGCCCGATGAGGTGCTGGCCGCGCCGGGTCCCAAGCGCATGACGATCACCATGCTGCGCGAAATCGACTCGGCCGAACTCGGCAAGCTGTTCTCTCGCGGCATGGAAGACAACATGGAACGCAGCGCGTTTTCCAAACTGATACCCGGCGTGATACGCATGAGCCAGGTGTTCAGCGACCACAAGAAACTCAAGGAAGGCGAGACCTTCGTGCTGGACTGGATTCCCGGCACCGGCACGGTGCTCACCATCAAGGGCAATGTCGAGGGCGAACCGTTCAAGGAGCCTGAGTTTTTCAATGCGCTGATGCGCATCTGGCTCGGCCCCAAGCCGGCCGACTGGCAGCTCAAGGACGCGCTGCTGGGCAAGAAGAAATAAGGCCGTAAAGGCGCGGGTCGCGCTCAGTCCAGCAGCTCGGCCAACGAATCCACCAGCAGATCGTGCGGCGCCGCGGCGATCGGGTCGCCATGGTTGTAGCCGTAGGTCACCAGGGCCACCGGGCAGCCGGCAGCGCGTGCGGCGATGCCGTCGTTCTGCGAATCGCCCACCATCAGGGTCTGCCCAGGCAACGTGCCCAGCGCTTCGCAGGTTTTCAACAGCGGCAGCGGATCGGGCTTCTTGCGCTCGAAGCTGTCGCCACCGAACACCTGCTCGAAAAATCCCTCCAGACCCTTGGCCTGCAGCAGTCCCTGTGCAAACGCCAGTGGTTTGTTGGTCAGGCAAGCGAGCCGCAGGCCGGCGGTGCGCAGGCCTTGCAGCCCGTCGAGCACGCCGGGGAACACATCGGCAAACTGGCCGTTGATGCGCCGGTAATGGTGCTGGTACTGGCGCCAGGCACGCTCGTACAGGGCATCCACACTCAGGGCCGGACACGCCTGGCCACAACCGATGACTTCGGGGTGCCGCAACTGTTCGGCCAGCAGGCTGCGGATCAGGTGCTCCGAACCCTTGCCCACCGTGCGCTCGACGGCGGCACGGTCCACCCCGGGCAGGCCCAGATCGGCCATGGTGCGGTTGAGCGCCACTTCGAAGTCGCCCAGCGTGTCCACCATCGTGCCGTCGAGGTCCACGATGACCGCTGTGATGCCCCGGAACATCACGCCAGGGCCACACGCATCTGGTCGATCACACGCTTGTAATCGGGCTTGCCGAAGATCGCGCTGCCGGCCACGAAAGTGTCGGCGCCCGCGTCGGCCACGCGGCGGATGTTGTCGACCTTGATGCCGCCGTCCACCTCCAGCCGGATGTCCTTGCCGCTGGCTTCGATGCGCTTCTTCGCCGCTTCGATCTTGCGCAGCGCGGAGTCGATGAAGCTCTGGCCGCCGAAGCCGGGGTTCACGCTCATGATCAGGATCAGGTCGATGTCATCGATCAAATAGTCCAGCACGTCCAGCGGCTCGGCCGGGTTGAAGGTCAGACCGGCCTTGGCGCCCCGGGCCTTGATCGCCTGCACGCTGCGGTGCACATGGGCCGAGGCGTCGGGGTGGAAGCTCACCAGGTCGGCACCGGCGTCGATGAAGGCGCCCGCGAGCGCGTCCACCGGCTGGATCATCAGGTGCACGTCGATCGGCACCGGCGTGCCGTCGGGCTTCTTCGCGTGCGGTTTCAGCGCCTGGCAGACCATCGGCCCGAAGGTCAGGTTGGGCACGTAGTGGTTGTCCATGACGTCGAAGTGGATCCAGTCGGCGCCGGCGGCGATGACGTTTTTCACTTCCTCGCCCAGACGGGCGAAGTCGGCGGACAGGATGGACGGGGCGATGCGGTAGGTGTGGGACATGGGCGGGAGGCCGCCGGGAGGCGGGTCAAAAAGTGGCGTTCTCCGGCATTTTCGCAGGCCTGGCAAGGACTTGCCGCATCGCGGTAACATGCCGCTCATGTCGAAATACCAGTTGACCTGCGAGGTCGAGCCCCAGTACCTGAGCGAGCAGTCCTCGCCCGACGAGGATCTCTACGCCTTTGCCTACACCATCACCATCACCAACACCGGGGGTGTGACGGCACAGCTGATCTCGCGCCACTGGATCATCGACGACGCCCAGGGCCACACCGAAGAGGTCAAGGGCCTGGGTGTGGTGGGCAACCAGCCGCTGCTGCGGCCCGGCGAATCCTTCCAGTACACCAGCGGCACGCGCCTGCAGACGCCCAACGGCACCATGCGCGGCAGTTTTTTCTGTGTCGCCGAGGATGGCGAGCGGTTTGAAGCCCTGGTGCCCGAGTTCGCGCTCAGCGCCGGCGCTTCCGGTGCGGGTCCGGGCGCAGCGCGCGTGCTCCACTGACCGCCGTCACGGGCAGCGGCGCGGGCACGCGCTGGCCCACATCCACGCTTTCATGACACTCACCGACCTGCTCGACACGCTGGACCCGGACGCGCCCCTCGCGCAGCGCCACCTCTGGCTGATGGACGCGTTGCGCTGGATGCGCGGCGTAGGCGAAGATCCCCAGGCCAGCGTGGGGCGCGTGCGCCAGCTGCTGGCCACGGTCCGTGAAGACCCGGCGTGGCTGGCCCGCTGGCACCGCTGGTGGGCCCGTTTCCTGCAGACGGTGGACCTCACGCCGCTGCTGGCCGACTTCGGCTTCGCTCCACGCACGGCCTTTTTGAGCGAACTCGGCCACCGCCTGCGCCGCAAGCTGCTGCCCGGCACGCCCGAGACCAACGACATCACCGACCTGTTCGGGCTGTTGCTGCCGGGCCGCTTTGACGTGCGCTGGCTGCAGGCACTGGACACCCGGACGCTGGAAGACATCCGTCTGCTGCTGCTCAGCGACGCACCCACGGCACCCGATCCACAGGCCCCGTCGCACTGGCAGGCGACCCTGCTCGACGCCCTGGTCTTTTGCGTCGGCCAGGTCAGCGCCACCGGTTTCGCCAGCGAGATCCGCGGCCGCATGAGCCACGAAGAGCGCGCCCGGCGCGCCTTTCACGCGCTGCCGGTGCAGGCGGAGGCCGTGCGCCGCAGCGCCCTGCGCCACGGCGCGCGCAGCGGACAGGTGCGGCACGAGGTGAACAAGCTGCGCCGCCAGCTCGATGTGTGCCGCGTTGCGGCCCAGTCGGTCTACGCGCACCTGGATGAACACGGCGTCTCGGTCGGCATCGTGTTCCGGCTGCGGCAGCTGGCCGAACGCATCGTGCGCATCCAGCAACTGCTCGACTGCATGCTCTCCGAGCAGCCCGACCGGGCCACGGCCGCGCTGCTGGCCGATCTGGCGCAACTCGGGCAGGACAACCGCAGCATCCGCGCCCTGGTCGCCCACAGCTCCGGCCTCACGGCGGCCAAGGTGGCCGAACGCAGCGCCGAAACCGGCGAACGCTACATCACCCGCAACGCCAGCGAATACCGCCAGATGCTGGGCATGGCCGGCGGCGGCGGCGCCGTCCTGGGCCTGACCACCTGGGTCAAGTTCGGCGTCACCGCGCTGGCCCTCTCGGCCTTCTGGGCCGGCTTCGCCGCCGGGCTGAACTACGCGCTGTCTTTCGTGCTGATCCAGTTGCTGCACTTCACCGTGGCGACCAAACAGCCCGCCGTGACCGCGCCGGCCATGGTCGCCAAGCTGCGCGACATCCAGCAACGCGGTGCGGTGCGGCGATTTGTCGACGAGGTGGCCCACCTGTTCCGGTCGCAGATCGCCGCCATCCTGGGCAACGTCGGCCTGGTGGTGCCGGTGGTGGTTCTGATCAGCGTCGTGCTGGTGCAGGCCACGGGCACGCCCATGATCGATGCGGGCGAGGCCTCCCACGTGCTGGCGTCCCTGCACCTGCTCGGTCCGAGTGTCCTGTTCGCGGCGTTCACCGGCGTGCTGCTGTTCGCCTCCAGCATCATCGCCGGCTGGGTGGAGAACTGGTTTGTCTACTACCGGCTCGACTCCGCCATCCGCTACAACCCCCGTTTCACGCAGGTGCTGGGCGCCCAACGCGCCGCGCGCTGGGCGCAGTTCTTCCGCGACAACATCTCCGGCCTGGCCGCCAACATCTCGCTGGGTTTCATGCTCGGCCTGGTGCCGGCATTTGCCCAGTTCTTCGGCCTCGGGCTCGACATCCGCCACGTGACCCTGGCCGCCGGGCAGCTCGCGGCGGCGGCGGCGGCCCTGGGGCCGGCGGCGCTCTTCGATGCCGGCTTCTGGTGGGCCGTGGCGGGCGTGCTGGTGATCGGCCCGCTGAACCTGTTCGTCAGCTTCTACCTGGCGTTTCGCCTCGCCCTGAAGGCGCAAAACATCAGCGACGTCAACCGCAGCCTGATCCACCTCGCCCTGCGCCGCCGCCTGCGCAGCCATCCGCTGGGATTTTTCCTGCCGCCGCGCACCGCGGCGGCGGCGCCGACCGAAGACGTCAGCGACATCGAAGCGGCCTGGGCCGCCGACACCCGGCACGACGCCATGGACGAAGCCAGCCGGCGCTGGGCCGAAGCCTACCTGGCGCGCGCGGCCGACGCCAGCGCACCCGCTGAAGACCTCTGGGAGCGCAGCATCACCAGCCCGAACACCGCGCCGGCACCGGGCACCGATGCGCCCGCCGCGGGCGACGACAGCGCGCGCCTGACCGACCTGCGCACCCCATGAAACCCCGTGAAGACGCCGCGCCCGCCCCGGGCGCCGAGTTCGACCTCATCCGCCGGCACTTCCAGCGCGCAGAGGCGCCAACGACCCCCGCCGTGGCGCTGGGCATCGGTGACGATTGCGCCCTGCTGCAACCCAGCCCCGGCCACCAGCTCGCCATCTCCAGCGACATGCTGGTCGAAGGCGTGCACTTTTTCCATGATGTGGTGCCCGAGGCACTGGGGCACAAGGCCCTGGCCGTCAACCTCAGCGACCTCGCGGCCATGGGCGCCCGGCCGCTGGGTTTCACGCTCGCGCTGGCCCTGCCCCGGGCAGACGACGCCTGGCTCGCGGCCTTCTCGCGCGGGCTCTTCGCGCTGGCCGACGCGCACGCCTGCCCGCTGGTCGGTGGCGACACCACGCGCGGACCGCTCAACCTCTGCATCACCATCTTTGGCGAGTTGCGGCCGGGCCAGGCGCTGCGGCGCGATGCGGCGCAGGTCGGCGACGACCTCTACCTCAGCGGTTTGGTCGGTGAAGCCCGGCTGGCGCTTGAACTGCTGCGCGGCACCCCCTGGGCCACCGCCCACAGCGCGCCCGATGCCCTGTCCCGGCTGCGCGAACGGCTGGAGCGCCCAGCGCCCCGCGTCGCGCTCGGCCAGGCGCTGGCGGGCCTGGCCCACGCGGCGATCGACGTGAGCGACGGTCTCGCCGGCGATCTGGGCCACATCCTGCGCGCCAGCGGCGCCGGGGCCGAGATCGAACTCGACGCCCTGCCCCTGCCGCCCGACCTGGTGCGCCTGCCCGAAGCCCAGCGGCTCGAATGCCTGCTGCACGGCGGCGACGACTACGAACTGCTGTTCACGGCGGCGCCAGACGCCCGCGAACAGGTGTTGGCCGCGGCCCGCGACAGCCAGACGCCGGTGCAGCGCATCGGCCGCATCACCGCCGGTGCGGGGCCACTGCGCCTGATCGGCCCACAAGGAAGGACAGTGGCCGTGCCCACACGCGGGTTCGACCACTTCGCCTGACCGGTCCTCCCGGCAGCCGCCAACGCACCCGCGTTCCATAATCGACCCATGATGGTTGACACCGATCTCCCGACGCGTGAGACCCCCACGCCACCCGCCGCCCAAATCGCCCCGATCGCTCACCCGGGCGTGCGCTTCCTGCTCGCGCACCCGGCGCATTTCATCGCGCTGGGCGCCGGGTCGGGTCTGGCCCGCTGGGCCCCGGGCACCGTGGGCACGCTCTGGGCCTGGGCCGTCTTCGCCCTGCTGCAACCCCGCATGTCCGACGCCGGCTGGGCGGCCCTGATCGGGCTGGGCACCCTGATCGGCTGGTGGGCCTGCACCGTGACGGCCCAGCACATGCGCATTGCCGATTCGGGCCATATCGTGTGGGACGAGGTGGTCGCCTTCTGGCTCGTGCTCTGGCTCGTCTCGCCCACCAGCCTCTGGGGCCAGCTCTACGCCTTCGCACTGTTTCGGGTGTTCGATGCCGTGAAGATCGGCCCCATGGCCTGGGCCGACCGGACCTTGAAGGGCTTCGGCCCGCGCGGCGGCTTCGGCATCCTGCTCGACGATTTTGCGGCGGCACTGTGCACGCTGCTCGTCATCGCAGCCTGGAGATTCTGAGATGCCCCCGATCCCTGAACTGGTTGAGCAACTGGCCAGCGAACTCAAGGCACGCGGCCAGATGATGGTCACGGCCGAAAGCTGCACCGGTGGCCTGATCGCCGGCGCCTGCACCGAACTCAGCGGCTCCAGCGACTGGTTCGAACGCGGTTTCGTCACCTATTCCAACGCCGCCAAGACCGAGCTGCTGGGCGTGCCCGCGGCGCTGATCGGGGCGCACGGCGCGGTGAGCGAGCCGGTGGCGCAGGCCATGGCAGCGGGCGCCGTGGCCAACGCCCATGCGCACTGGTCGGTGGCCGTGACCGGCGTCGCCGGCCCCACCGGCGGCAGCCCTGAAAAGCCGGTCGGCACCGTGTGGTTCGGCTGGGCCACACCCGCTGGCGTGTTCACCGAGCACCGGCGTTTTGACGGCGACCGTGCTGCGGTGCGCCAGGCGACGGTGGCGCACGCGCTGACCGGACTGCTCGCCCGCCTCACCTCAGGCCGCTGAACGCCAGGTCCGGGCCAGGCCCTCGCTGTACGGCGTGGGCCGCAGGCCGAAGGCCTGTTCGATCTTGCCGCTCTCGAAGCGGTAGCCGTGTTGGTACTGGTACATCATCTCGCGGTTCTCGCGCAGCACCGGCACGAACCAGCCCATCGCATGAAGCAGCCAGGCCGGCGCCACCTGCAGGCGATCGGGCTGACCGGCCAGCGCGCACACGGCCCGCGCCAGCGCCCGGCCGGTCACCGCCGCACCGTCCAGCGACTGCGCCGTGGGCAGGTGCCAGGTCTGACCGAACGCCTCGGGTGCCTGCCCCAGTGCGGCCAGCGCGCGCCCGGCATCGGGCGTGAAGGTGAAGGTGTGCGCCAGATCCGGGTTGCCCACCCACTGCGGCGCTTTGCCGGCGCGCAGGCGAGCGAAGAACACCGCTTCGAGCAAGCTCAACCGGGCACCCGGGCCATAGAAGTCGGCCGAGCGCGCGATCAGCGCCTGCAGCTCGCCGCGCCGCATGGCGTCGAGCAGCGTGGAGGCGATGGCCGCGCGCACCTCGCCCTTGCGGCTGCAGGGGTTGAACGGCGTGTCTTCGGTCATGGCGCCGCCCACCCGGCCATAGGCGTAGACGTTGTCGAAGAACACCAGGCGCGCGCCGTGACGGCGGCAGGCGTCGATGGTGTTCTGCATCACCCGCGGCCACTGCGCCTGCCAGACGGCCGCGTCGTAGGCCAGCCCCGCCACCAGGTACACCACCTCGCTGCCGGCCACCGCCTCGGCGGTGGCGCGCGCGTCCAGCAGATTGGCGGTCTTCAGCTGATCGCTGGCCTGCACCGCCGCCGGATGGCGCCCCACCTGGCGCACCTGCCGACCCTGGCGCGCCAGTTCCAGCGACAGCTCGCGGGCGATCACGCCACCCGCGCCCAGGACCGTGTGCAGGCCGGAGCCTGAAGAAGAAGAAGAAGAAGCGGTGTGTGGTTCAGCCATGCGGTCATTGTGGGCGCCCGGATCGGGCGGCACAATCCACCGGATGTGCACACCGGTTGTGCATTTCTGAACATGTCCGACTTCAACTGGCAGCTGATTCCTTCGTTCCTGGCGGCGCACCAGCATGGCAGCCTGCTGGCCGCGGCGCGTGCGCTGGGCATCAGCCAGCCCACGGTGGGCCGGCATGTGACGCAACTGGAAGCGCAACTCGGCACGCCGCTGTTCGAGCGCACAGGTCGGGGACTCGTGCCGACACCCGCCGCCCTGCGGCTGGCCGAAGCGGCGCGGGCCATGGAGGCCGGCGCGCAGACGCTGATGCGCGGTGCGCAACAGGCCCAGGCCACGCTCGCGGGCACGGCGCAGGGCACGCTGGTGGCGGTGCTGTCCGATCTGCCGATGCCGGCGATGCCGGTCTGGCTGGTGGTGCACCGCGAGATCCGCACCAGCCGGCGCATCCGTGAGGTGGTGGATTTTCTGGCGCGCGAATGGCCGCCGATGTTGTGAACGAACCGGCATGGAACCCTTCAAGAACCTCATCAACACCGGCACGGTGCAACGCGCAGGGCAACACCTGCAACGCGTGTGGCCGGCGTTCGACCGCCAGGGCTTTGAACTCCGCGCCGCCAGTGGCCTGGACGCCCTCGAATTCAAGGCCCGCGCCATGCAGCTCGCCGACGCGCTGGAGTCGGCCCTGCCCGCCGACTTTGCCGACGCCGCCAGCGTGCTCGAAGCCAGCCTCGCGCCACCCATTCCGCTGGACGCCCGGGGCGAACCTGCGGGCCTGAGCGACGCACAGGGCGAACAGGGACTCTCGGGCTGGGTCGTGTGGTCCATGGGGGACTATGTGGCCCGCCGCGGCATGGACGATGTGCCACGCGCCCTGCGCTGCCTGCACGCGCTCACGCAGCGTTTCTCGGCCGAGTTCGCGATCCGCCCTTTCATCCAGCGGGCACCTGACGCGGTGCTGGCGACGCTGGCGCAATGGGTCGAAGACCCGAGCGTCCATGTGCGCCGGCTGGTGAGCGAAGGCAGCCGCCCGCGCCTGCCCTGGGGTTTGCGGCTGCAGGCGCTGGTGGCCGACCCCACGCCCACGCTGCCCCTGCTGCCCGCCCTGCAGGACGACCCGAGCGCCTACGTGCGCCGCAGCGTGGCCAACCACCTGAACGACATCGCCAAGGACCACCCCGAACTCGTCGCGGGCTGGGTGCGCGAGCACCTGCGTGCGGCCGGTCCGGCGCGCACCGCCCTGTTGCGCCACGCCAGCCGCAGCCTGATCAAACGGGGCCACGCGCCCACCCTGTCTGCCTGGGGACTGGGCCAGGGCCTGCTGGGCCGGGTTTCGCTCAGCCTCTCGGCCACCCGCGCCGCCGTGGGCGACGAGATCGCGCTGTCGGTGTCGCTGGCCTCCAGCAGCGCACAGCCACAGGACTTGCTGGTGGACTACGTGGTGCACCACGTTCGCGCCAACGGCTCCACCTCGCCCAAGGTGTTCAAGGGCTGGAAGCTCACGCTGGGCGCCCGCGAGCAGCGCGCACTGAGCAAACGCCACAGCCTGCGCCCTGTCACCACACGGGTGCTCTACCCCGGCAAACACCGCATCGAGCTGCAGGTGAACGGCCAGACGCGGGCCCATGCGGACTTCGATCTGGTGAACTGATCCCGCCGTCCGCCCCTCGGATCGCCCCTCACAGGGTGCAATGCGTCACACCACTGATGCATCCACACCAAAAAGGCGCCCCAGGGCCGGCGTTGTCACTTCTGACAGGCTGCCAGCGCCCTGTATGGCCCGCGCCGCTAAGGTACCGGTTGCGCCCACTGGCCCCAGCACCGACGGCAGGTCCTTGTCACACACCCCAAGCCATGAGATTCCAGCAACTGCTTCAACGCCTGCCCTGGCTGCCCTCGTTCATGCCCAACCGTTCCGCGCCGGGGGCATCGCGTCTGTCCACGCCGGGCCCGACCACCCCCTGGCGGCCCGAGCGCCTCGACACCCAGGCAGCGATCATTCACCATTTGGAATGGTGTGTGCTGTTCAACGAACACCTGGCGGTGGATTCGACCCAGACCCACCCCATCAGGCCGCTGCCCGATGCGCACCACTGCGATCTCGGCCAGTGGCTGGCCCGGATGCACCCGCGCATGGCCGACCGGGACCCGCGCTTTCTCGATCTGCAGCAGGAGCACCGCCGACTTCACTCCATGGCGTTTCAGGCGCTGGCGCTGGCCCGCAACAACAGCATGGCCCGCGCGAGCACCCTGCTCAACACCGACTTCGAGCGCAGCCGCGCCAAAGTACTCAGGCTGCTGCGCGAAATGCAAAAGGATTGACAGGAGCCCCCCAGGGGGACCACGCCCTTGGACCGGCAAAGCCGGATCACCGGCGTGTGCTGGGCGCGCGCCAGCATTTTCGCCATTTGCAGAGCGGGCTCACACGCGGTGAACGGGCGCGGCAAACGGGCTCAGGCGCCGTGACACTTCTTGAACTTCTTGCCGCTGCCGCACCAGCAGGGATCGTTGCGGCCCGGCTCCACCGCCTTGCGCGCCGGCTCCACGCGCGGCCCCAGGCTCTGCCAGATCTGGCGCAGGTCGTACACCGCCCAGATCGCCGCACCAAACGCATTCAGGCGCTCGTCGCTCACGCTCGGCGGGCCGTCTTCGCTGTGCATGCACACCGTGGGTTCGTCGGTGTCGTCTTCGGTCAGGACCACGATCGCTTCCAGCGCGTCGTTGAGCATCGCCACGACTTCCTTGTCGCGCGGCTCGGCCCATTCTTCGGCCCAGTTTTCCACCACGAACATGAAACCCAGCGCCCAGACCTGCGCAAACGCCGGCAGCTCCTGGTCCCCGATCTCGGCGCGCTCCGCCTCGGGCAAAGCCGCGACGGCGCCGCGCACGTCCATCACCTCGGGGTGGTAGCTGCGTTCGTCTTCCAGCGTCTCCACGTTCGCACCCAGCGCGCTGGCCACCTCGTTCCAGCGGCGTGTCCACAGGGTCATGAACTGCGCGTATTGCGCTTCATCGGCGAACCAGGTGTCGCCCTCTTCGCCGCTGCTCACGCCAGGCTGGCTGTCGCCCGTGCCCAGCAACAGGGGCAGGAACTCGTCGGGCAACACCAGGCGGCGCGTGCACAGCAGCGCGGCCATGGCGCCTTCGCAGAACTCCCACTGCGGCACGTCTTCGCCGCGCGTGCGCAGGTCGTCCAGGATGGCGTCGAGTGCGTCGAAATCGTCGTTGTCCATCGGCTGGACCGGGGTTTCAGAGCTCATGTTGGGGCGGGGTCGGGTTTTGGGATGCGGGCAGTGTAGCCCCTTGCCCCCGCTGAGATCCGCAGGCTCGACCCGCCTCAAAGCCCTCGCGCCGGTGATCGGCCACAACCGCCTCATGCTGGAAAAGATCCGCACCAGAATCCACCCGCGTCATGGGCAAAGTGGCCGCCCCGCTCAACGAAAACACCGAGGTTCAATGCATCGTCTTCGATTTCGATGGTGATGTGATCTTCCATCTGTCTGGCCGAGCGGGTCAGCCCGCCAGCGCCGCCTTCACCACGGCCGCCAGCGGCGTGGTCGGGCGGCCAATCAGCTGGCTCAGCTGGTGGCTGTCGTCGAACAGACCGCCTTTGGAGGCCCCCACGTCGGAGTCGGCCAGCAGCGCGGCGAAGCCTTCGGGCAGGCCCACCTGAACCAGCGCCGCCTTGTAGCCGGCTTCGGGCAGGTCGTTGTAGACCACGGGTTTGCCGGACTGCTGGGCGATTTCGGCAGCGAGTTCGGTGAGGGTGTAGGCGGTGTCGCCCGCCAGTTCGTACACACGGCCGGCCTGGCCTTCTTGCGTGAGCACGGCGGCCGCTGCGGCAGCGTAGTCGGCCCGGGCGGCAGAGGCGATGCGGCCGTCTTTCCCGCTGCCGATGACGGCGCCGTGTTGCACGGCGGCGCCGACGCTGGCGGTGTGGTTTTCGGTGTACCAGCCGTTGCGCAGCAGCACATGGGGCAGGCCCGAGGCGCGCAACATGGCTTCGGTTTCTTTGTGTTCGGCGGCCAGGCCGAGCGGCGAGCTGTCGGCGCGCAGGATGCTGGTGTAGGCCAGCAGCTTGACGCCGGCTTTCTGTGCGGCGGCGATGACGGCGGCGTGCTGCGGGGCGCGCTGGCCGACTTCGCTGGACGAGATGAGCAGCAGCTTGTCCACGCCCCGGAAGGCCGCTTCGAGTGTGGCGGGCTGGCTGTAGTCGGCCTGGCGCACCTGCACGCCGAGCGCGGCGAGGTCGGCGGCTTTTTCAGGGCTGCGCACGGCGGCCACGATCTGGCTGGCGGGCACGGTCTTCTGCAGGTTCTGGATGACGAGGCGGCCGAGCTGGCCGGTGGCGCCGGTGATGGCAATCATGGAAAAGCTCCTTGTGTGAAAACGGTGAGGAGCGGAGAATACCGATCAAACAAACTTTTCGTAAGTACGTACATAAAGGTAAGTACCCAATGAACACCAACGAGCCGACTTTGAACGCCGAAGCCCCGGCCATTGCCACGCTGATGGAGCGCGGCGAGCTGTTCGCGGCCGAGTGCCCCTCGCGCGCCGTGCTGCAGCACGTGACCAGCCGCTGGGGCGTGCTGGTGCTGGTGGCGCTGCTGGCGGGCACGCACCGCTTCAGCGACCTGCGCCGCAAGATCGGCGGCGTGAGCGAGAAGATGCTGGCGCAGACGCTGCAGTGGCTGGAGGGCGATGGTTTCGTGCTGCGCACGCAATACCCTGTTGTGCCGCCACACGTGGAATACAGCCTCACGCCCATGGGCGTGGAGGTGGCGCGTCAGGTGGAGGGTCTGGCGGACTGGATCGAGGTCAACCTCGGCCGCATCCTGAGCGGGCGGCGCGAGCGGGCCGATGCGCTGGCGACCCAGCCGCTGCCCGGCGTGCGCGGCGGTGTGCGGACACCGGCATGAGCGCCGCGCCGGGCCGTTCCCAAGCAAGCTCGCACCGCAGCCCGCAGGGCGAAGGTACTCCAGTGAGCGCCGCCCGGCCGCTCCGAAGGCGCTCGGCCCCGCAGTGCGCAGCACGGAGGGTAGTCCGGTGAACACAGCGCCGGGACCCTTGAGTCTGCGGCCTGTCAACGAGGGCGTGTTCGCCGTGCTGGACGCCGCCGGCCAGCACGTGGGCAACCTCAAGCGCATCGGCGCGGTGTGGAAGTTCAAGGCCGTGGGCAGCACGGCACAGGGCGAGAACGTGCCCGGCGGCGGACCGCTGACGGAGCGGCACAACACGGCGTTTGAGCGGCCGGACCCGGCCGAGGTGAGCGCCGGCTTGCTGGCGGGCTGAGCTCAGCCGTTTGCCGGGAAATCAGGTGCTGGCAAAACGCCCGCGCAGGTAACCGATGATCGCGGCCGAGTCGGTCAGCCACTGGCTCTGACCCGCCGCGTCGGTGATCTTCAGGCAAGGCACCTTGGTGGCGCCGCTGCCCTGCAGCAGCTCGGCGCGGTTCGCAGCATCGTGCTGGGCGTCGCGCTGCTCGATGGGCAGGGAGAGGCGGCGCATTTCCTGCCGCACCTTGATGCAGAACGGGCAGGTGCTGAACTGGTAGAGCGCGAGGTTCTGGCACTGCAGATTGACGGTGGTCTGCAGCGCGGGTTCGCGCACCACGCCGCGCGGCTGGGTGAGACGCTCTTTCAGCAACATGAAGGGGCCAAGCACGGTGCGCAGGGTCTTGAAGAAGGCACGGATGATGGGTTTCATGGGGTGGTTTCGGTGGGTTGGCGGGTGACGGGCGTCCACTGGCGGCTCACGCTCACGCCGAGCCTGGCCAGGCGCTTGGCCATGCACAGCACGGCTTTGTCCTTGCTCAGCAACACGGCGGTGTGCGCGGCGGCGAGGTCGATGAACTTCTGGTCGTCGGCATCTTTGCAGACGTAGGGCGCCTTGGGGGCGGTGTCCGCGAGCTGGGCGCGGGCATCGAAGGTGGAGAGCACGGCCTCGGCGGTCAGTGACCGGGCCACCAGGCGCTTGACCACCTGCGGATAGGCCAGCACGCGGTTCAGTTCTTCACGCATCACGGGCGTGGCCAGCCAGCGGGTCTGCGGGTCGGCCAGGACCGCGCGCAGCGGCACCGTGGCCGGGTCTTCGTAGACGAAGAGATCGAGCACGACGTTGGTGTCGATCACCAGCGTCACCGATGTGCCCGCGCTCATGCGGCCGGCGGGGCGGCGTCGGGGGTCCGCCGTGCAGTAAGGTCAAAGCGGAACAGGCGGCATTCGATAGGGCCGTTCCACAGCGGTACGCGGCGCGATTCCTTGAAGCGCATCTTGCCGGGCAGCTTGAGGTCGGGCGTGAGCAGCCAGGCGCTCCAGCCGGCGTAGTGGCTTTTCCAGTGGGCCGCGAGCTGCTGGAAGAACTCGCTGCCGTCGCCACCATCGCTCATCTGCGCGCTCTCGCGTCCGAGGCCGGGCGCGGGGGGCGCGGCCTTGCCGGCGGTGAAGGTGCGCGGGGCGCGCGGTTCCATGCGCTGGGCGCGGGCGCTGGCGTTTTCTCCAGCCACACCGGCGGCAGCGATGCGCTCGCCGTAGGGCGGGTTGAGCAGCATCACACCGGGTTTCTGGGTGGGCGGCATACGCTGCAGGGCGTCGCCGCCGCGCAGTTCAATGGCGTGGGCCACGCCCGCGCGCTCGGCGTTGCGCTGCGCGAAATCGACCATGCGGAACGAGACGTCGCTGCCGAAGACGATGGGCGCATGGTCTTCGGGCCAAGGGCGCATGTCGCGTTCGGCTTCGTCCTGGATGGCGTGCCACACATGCTGCTGGAACGGCAGCATTTTTTCAAACGCGAAGCGGCGCAGCATCCCGGGCGGGATGTTGAGCGCGATCTGCGCGGCCTCGATCACCACCGTACCGCTGCCGCAGCAGGGGTCGTACAGCGGGGTGATGGCGTCCAGCGTTTCGGCTTCGCCGCCGTTCCAGCCAGTGGCGGCGATCATGGCCGCGGCCAGCGTTTCCTTCAGCGGTGCATCGCCCTTGTCTTCGCGCCAGCCTCGCTTGAACAGCGGCTCACCCGAGGTGTCGATGTAGAGCGTGAGTTCTTCGGTGGTCACGTGGGCGTAGATGCGCACGTCGGGCCAGGTGGTGTCCACGCTGGGGCGTTCGCCGCGCTTGTCGCGGAAGCGATCACAGATCGCGTCCTTGATCTTCAGTGCGGCGAAGTTCAGGCTGGTCAGCGGGCTGTGCTGCGCGGTGATCTCGACCTTGATGGTCTGCGCCGGGGTGAACCAGATCTCCCAGGCGATCTCGCTGGCGGCGTTGTACAGGTCCTGCTCGCTGCGGTAACCGCCGTGCCACAGCTGCACCAATACCCGTTGAGAGAGTCGGCTGTGCAGGTTCAGGCGCATGGCGTCGCGCCACGAGGCCATCACGCCCACACCACCGCGCGCCTTGAACGCCAGCGGCTCGTTGGTGATGCGCTGCACTTCGTCGGCGAGCATGTCCTCCACGCCGGCCGCACAGGGGAGAAACAACTTCAATTGGTTCATGGTGCGTATCGCCGCCGGGCCGCCCCAAGGCGAAACAGCCGCCTCGGGGGGCAGCGACCCGCGAAGCGGCGGAGCGTGGGGGTCATAACGACTTCCTAAGGTTGGCCGGTGCGATGCGCAGTGCCTCGCGGTACTTGGCCACGGTGCGGCGCGCGCATTCGATGCCCTGCTCCTTGAGCAGGTCGGAGAGCTGGTTGTCCGACAGCGGCTTCTTCGGATCTTCCGAGGCGATGAACTGCTTGAGCAGGGCGCGTACCGCGGTGCTGGACGCGTTGCCGCCGGTTTCGGTGCCGAGCGAAGAGCCGAAGAAGTACTTGAGCTCGTAGGTGCCGAAGGGCGTGGCCATGTACTTGGCGGTGGTCACGCGGCTGATGGTGGACTCGTGCAGGCCGAGCTCGTCGGCGATCTCGCGCAGCACCAGCGGGCGCATGGCGAGCTCACCGTGCATGAAGAAGTTGCGCTGGCGTTCGACGATGGCCGAGGACACGCGCAGGATGGTGTCGAAGCGCTGCTGGATGTTCTTGATGAACCAGCGCGCTTCCTGCAGTCGCTGCTGCATGGCAGCGTGGCCGGCTTCGCCGCCGTTGTCCCGGCCGCCGCGGTTTTGCCGCATGGCGTTGGCGTACACGTCGTGCACGCGCAGGCGCGGCATCACGTCGGGGTTGAGGATGACCTTGAAGCCCCGGCCGGCGCGTGTGACGATGACGTCGGGCACAACCACGTTGCGCTCGACATCGATGAAACGGCGCCCGGGTTTGGGTTCCAGCCGGGCGATGATGGCCAGCGCGGCGCGGGCGGTTTCATCGTCGATGCCGCACAGGGCACACAGGCGCTTGATGTCGCGTTTGGCCACCAGCTCCATGGACTGGTTGCAGATGGCGAGCGCCGCGCGCGCTTCGGGGGAGTTGCGCAGCTCCTCGATCTGCAGCCGCAGGCATTCGCCGAGGTTGCGCGCGCCCACGCCGGTGGGCTCCATGTGCTGCAGCCAGCCCAGGGCCATGCGCAGCTGCGCTTCAACGGCCTCCAGCTCTTCGATGGCCGGCGAGGCGGCCTCGCGACCGTGCATGAGCCGCCAGAAGCCGAGGGCGAGTTCGGCCATGTCGTCTTCGAGGTAGGCATCGTCGTTGAGCGATTCGATGAGGAAATACAGCGCCGCGGCGTCCTCGTCGCTCAGGCGCAGGCAGCGGGCCTGCTCGTGCAGGTGGTCCTGCAGGCTGACGGGACTGCGGGCCAGGTCGGCTGCGCTGGCGGTTTCGTCGTCGCCACCGGAGCCGCTGTTGCGCGCCGGTGCGTCGCCGCCCCATTCGCTGTCGTCGGGCGCCATCTCGACCGTGCCGTCGCCTTCCCAGCTCTCTTCGACCGGGGTGGCACCGTCAAGCCGGCTTTCAATTTCGTCGCCAGGGCCGCTGTCGGCGGGGGCGTCGGACGTGCTGCTGACGCGGTCGGTCAGCGGGCCGTCGTATTCGGCCGGCGCAGCCACGGCGTCGGCCACCGGCAGCGCGGCCTCGGCGATCTGTTCGCCGGCGCTCACCGGCGCATCGACCTGCTCCAGACCGAAAGCCTCGCGCTCGGCGATCTCTTCCGTGCGCTCCAGAAACGGGTTTTCGTCGAGCATCTGCTCGACCTCCTGCGCCATTTCCAGCGTGGAGAGTTGCAGCAGACGGATCGATTGCTGCAACTGGGGCGTGAGCGCCAGGTGCTGCGATACACGCAGGGACAGGCCTTGCTTCATGCCAGAGCTTCCAGCAGCGCGAAACGGAGATTCGCCGCCGGGCCGCCCCAAGGCGAATCAGCCCCCTCGGGGGGCAGCGCGCCGCGCAGCGGGAAAGCGTGGGGGTCACAAGACGCCGCCGGGCCGCCCCAAGGCGAATCAGCCCCCTCGGGGGGCAGCGAAGTACATGAAATGACAGGCGTGGTGGTCATGCTCACATGCGGAAGTTCTCGCCGAGGTAGACACGGCGTACTTCGGCGTTTTCCACGATCTCGGCGGTGGGACCGCTGGCCAGGACATGGCCGTCGCTGATGATGTAGGCGTGGTCGCAGATACCCAGGGTTTCGCGCACGTTGTGGTCGGTGATCAGCACACCGATGCCCCTGGACTTCAGAAAACCGATGATGTGCTGGATCTCCAGCACCGCAATCGGGTCGATGCCGGCAAAGGGTTCGTCCAGCAGGATGAAGCGCGGGCGCGTGGCCAGGGCCCGGGCGATTTCCACCCGGCGCCGCTCGCCGCCGGAGAGGGCGGGCGCGGGCGAATCGCGCAGATGGTCCACCCGCAGGTCCTTGAGCAGTTCATCAAGGCGGCTGCCGATTTCTGCTTCGGTCAGGGGTTTGCCGTCCACATCGTGCTGCAGCTCCAGAACGGCGCGCACGTTTTGCGCCACCGTGAGTTTGCGGAAGATCGAGGCCTCTTGTGGCAGGTAACCCAGGCCCAGCCGGGCACGGCGGTGGATCGGCAAGCCTTCGATGCGCTGGCCGTCGAGCAGGATCTGCCCGCCATCGGCGCGCAGCAGGCCCACGATCATGTAGAACGAGGTGGTCTTGCCGGCGCCGTTCGGGCCCAGCAGGCCGACCACTTCACCTTTGTCGACCTTGAGCGAGACATCCTTGACCACCGTGCGGCTGCCATAGGATTTCTTCAGACCCCGGACTTCCAGACTGCTGCGCACCGCCATCGCCTGAGGCGTGCTGGCCATGGGCATGGTCGTCACTTCTGCTTCTCGTTGAGATCGGTGCTGGGTCGCAGCCTGGCAGGATCGGTCGGGGCAGGCGCCGGGTCGGTGGACGCCGCATCGGGAATGGGCGTGAGCATGGCGCGCACGCGACCCGAGGGGTTGGCGGCCGTGCGGTTGGCGGGTCCACCCTTGACGGTGAACACCTCGGTCAGGCTGTTGTAGGTGATCTGGTTGCCCACACTTTCGTCGTTCAGCTGGGTGCCGCGGTAGCGGCGCAAGACGGCGCTGCCGGTGAACACCACGGTCTGGGCCTTGCCGTCGTATTCAATGCGCTCGCCCTCGCCTTCGATCCACTCGTCCAGGCCCTCGCGCTTCTGGCGGAAGAAACCAGGCGCGGCCGCCGTGCCGGTCACCACGCCGAACTGGTTGCCCTGCGGATCCTGGCGCACGTCCATCTTGCTGCCCCGCATGACGATGGTGCCCTTGGTGATCAGGACGTTGCCGGTGAACACGCTGGTCTGCCGCGTGTCTTCGTAGCGCAGCGCGTCCGCCTCGATGTTCATGGGCTTGTCTTTGTCGGCCAGCTCCGCGTGGGCCGCGCCTGCCAGCACCAGACCGGCCATCGTGGCAAAGTGACTGCGGATCCATGGGGGGGGAAAGTGGTGTGTGGGCATGGCTTTAATAGGGCACAAATCTTGCATTCATTGTAACGGTGCAAAGACCACTTGTCGGTGTCGAGCGCTCAATGAGCCGGCCCGAAAAGCACAAGACCCGCCTGCAGCGGGTCTTGCTCGCGGCACGGGGAACCCGGGATCAGGTTTTGCGTGCTTCAGCAATGAGTGAATCGGCAATCAGCATCGTGCGCGGACCCTGCCCACTGATGTAGAAACGGCCCGCCACACCCAGCGCTGGCGTGCCTTCAACGTCATAAGCGTTCTGCAGCCCGATGGCGGCCTCGGCCATCCTGATGGCACTGCCGTTGAAGAAACCGGTGAATTTTTCGCGGTCAACACCCTGCTTCTCCACCCAGGCGGTGATGGCCGGCGCCGTGGTCAGCGGCAGGCGCTCTTCGTGAAAGGCCTTGAACACCTTCTGGTGCAGGGAATCGACCAGGCCCATGGATTCCAGCGCGAAATACAGGCGCTGCATGGGCACAAAAGCCGTGTTGAAGGCCACCGGCACGCGGCGCACCTTCACATCGGCGGGCAGCTTCCTGATCCAGGCGTCGAGCAGCGGCTCGAAATGGTGACAATGGATGCAGGAGTAGGCAAAAAACTCCACCACTTCCACCTGCCCCGGTGGCGTGCTGACCGGCACCGGCTTGCTCAGGCGGACAAAGTCCTTGCCCTCCTGGAACCCGACGCGCTGCGCCCATGCGGGGCTGAGTCCCAGGCCACTGGCGGCGAGGGCACCGGCAGCCAGCAGAGAACGGGATAAATCGCGGCGTTGCATCGAATCAAACTCCTTGTGTTGACCTGCTTGGTCTCCCGGGGCCGTGAAAAAGTTCCGGGACACCGTGCCAGACTCAGCGCTGAACGCGCACCAGGGCGGCATCCACCCCGTTGACCTCGAGTTGCTCCAGCGTGGCGTCGGCCATGGCTTTCTGGCTGAACGGTCCGACGCGCACCCGGAAAACGGGGCGCCCGGACTGCTCCCGTTCGCTGATGTCGGCCGCCATACCCAGCATGGCGAGTCGGGCGCGCTGGGCTTCGGCTTCCTCGGGCGCGCGGAACGCGCCCGCCTGCACGAAGTAGGTGAAAGGATCGGCTGGCACCGCCGCGCCGGCCGCCGGTGCGGCCCCATTGTCCGCACCGGTGCGCGCCCGCATCAGGTCGCCCAGGGGATCGGCCTGGGTCGGCGCTGGCGCTGGCTGCCCGGCGACGGGCTTGTCGGCGGCCGTTGCGGCAGGGCTGTCTGCCGCTTCAGCCCCGGCTGAAGCGGGCGCCGGCTCCGGGCTCACAACCGGTGGTGGCAGGGTGGCCGGGCTGCCGGCCAGACCGGCATTCGGATTCCAGCCTTGGTTGCGCTCGGCCTCCTCAACATCCTGCGCCGCCTTGCGCGACACGCCCCGGTCAACAAAGGGCACCGGCACGCGCGTGACGTAGACCGCCACCGACAGCGCAATGCCCAGCCCCACGAGCAGGCCCACCACGAAGCCCACGATGGTGCTGCCGTGCTGTTTGTGTGCCTGCAATGTCTGTTGTTTCATATGGGGTTTCCGCTTCACATCTTTTGCGGGGCGCTGACGCCCAGCACCGCGAGGCCATTGTGCAACACCTGCGCCGTGGCTTTCACCAGCGCCAGACGGGCCAGTTTCACCGCCTCGTTGTCCACCAGGATGCGCTCGGCGTCGTAGTAGCTGTGGTAGCTGGCGGCCAGCTCGCGCAGGTAGAAGGTGACGTCGTGCGGCGCGAAATCGCGCGCGGCGTCGGCCAGCATGGCGGGGTATTTCGCCAGCAGCAGCATCAGCGCATGAGCGGCCGGGCTGTCCAGCGCCGAGAGGTCGGCGTCCTCCAGCGAGGCCGCGTCACCGCCCCAGGAAGCCAGCACCGAGCAGATGCGCGCATGCGCGTATTGCACGTAGTAGACCGGGTTGTCGTTGTTCTTCTGCACCGCCAGGTCGACGTCAAAGGTGTATTCGGTGTCGGGCTTGCGGCTGAGCAGGAAGAAGCGCACCGCATCCTTCGACGTCCATTCGATCAGGTCGCGCAACGTCACGTAGCTGCCGGCGCGTTTGCTGATCTTCACCTCTTCGCCGCCTTTGACCACGCGCACCATGGTGTGCAGCACGTAGTCGGGGTAACCCTGCGGAATGCCGACGTTCGCGGCCTGCAGGCCGGCGCGCACGCGGGCGATGGTGCCGTGGTGGTCGGTACCCTGGATGTTGATCACCTTGGTGAAGCCGCGCTCCCACTTGCTGATGTGGTAAGCCACATCGGGCACGAAGTAGGTGTAGGAGCCGTCGCCCTTGCGCATGACGCGGTCCTTGTCGTCACCGTAGTCGGTGGACCTGAGCCACAGCGCGCCGTCCTGTTCGTAGGTCTTGCCGGCGTCGCGCAGCTTCTGCACCGTGGCGTCCACCTTGCCGCTGGTGTACAGGCTCGACTCCAGATAGTAGTGGTCGAACTTGACGGCGAAGGCCTGCAGATCCAGATCCTGTTCGTGGCGCAGGTAGGCGACGGCGAAAAGGCGGATGTCGTCGAGCGCATCCACGTCGCCGCTGGCGGTGAATTCGCGGTCGTCGGAATGCACCGTCTTTTTCGCCAGGTAGTCGTTGGCGATGTCCTGGATGTAGTCGCCGTTGTAGGCGGCCTCGGGCCATTGTTCGTCGCCGGGCTTGAAGCCTTTGGCGCGCAACTGCGTGCTGTTGGCCAGCGTCCCGATCTGCACGCCGGCGTCGTTGTAATAGAACTCGCGGTGCACGTCCCAGCCCTGCGTCTGGTACAGGCTGCAGATCGCGTCACCGAGCGCGGCCTGGCGGCCGTGGCCCACGTGCAGCGGGCCGGTGGGGTTGGCGGAGACGAACTCGACCATCAGGCGCTGGCCGTTGGAGGGCTGAACACCGAAGCCCGCACCGGCTTCCAGCACTTCTTTCACGATCTGCTGCTTGGCGGCAGGCTTCAGGCGGATGTTGATGAAGCCGGGGCCGGCGATGTCGATGTCGCTCACCCATTGCTGGTACACCGGCTGCTCCAGCAAGGCGGTGCGCAGGCTTTCGCCGACCTGGCGCGGGTTGAGCTTGAGCGGCTTGGCCAGCTGCATGGCCGCGGTCACGGCGAAATCGCCGTGCGCCGCCACCTTGGGCGATTCGAAGGCGGCCTTGACGCCCGCGCCGGGCGAGAGCGCGTCGAGCGCGGTGGCCAGACCGGCCAGCAGTTCCTGTTTGATCTTGAGCATAGGGATGGGATTTTAGGCGGCTGGCCTCTTCACACGTTTCAGCTCGACACGGCGCCTTCCGGCGCCTCGCCCGCGAGCCAGCGGGCCCAGTGGTCGGTGCAGGCGCGCACCTTGGGCAGGCGGTGGCGCTCGGGCAGCATCACGGCGTAGATGGGCACACGGCTGCGGTCGAACCAGGTGTCGAGCACCGGCACCAGTGCGCCGCTGGCGAAGTGCGCGCGGGTGAGCAGGTCGTTGAGCCGGGCGATGCCCACCCCCTGCAGCGCCAGCGCCATCGTGAGCGCCGAGTTGTCGCTGCGCGTGTGCCCCTTCGCCAGGTAGAAGGCGCCCGCGGGCTGCTGCGCCCGCGGATCCCAGGGCCAGCGGTTGAGCCCCGGGCTGGCGCTGCTGGTGATGAGGCGGTGCGCGGCCAGCTCGTCCGGGTGCTGCGGGCTGCCGAAACGCCGCAGGTAGGCCGGCGAGGCGCAGAGCTGGCGCCCATGTTCGGCGATCTGGCGCGCCACCAGGTTGTCGCCCTGGGGCGATCCGGTGCGGATCGCGATGTCCACCCCTTCGCGCGCCATGTCGTTCATGCGGTCGTCGGCCAGCACCTCCACCTGCAGCTGTGGAAAGGCCTCGTACAGCGAAGGCAGGCTGGGGGCGATCACGGTTTCCGCCAGCACCGGGCTCACCGCCAGCAGCACCCAGCCGCTGGGGCCGCTGCGGCGGTGACTCAATGCGGCGGCCAGCTCGTCGCGCGTGTCCACCAGCCGGCGCGCGTGGGCGGCAAAGGTGTCGCCCTCGTCGGTGAGCGACAGGCCGTGGGTGCTGCGGTGCATCAGGCGCGCGCCGCAGCGCGCTTCCAGCCGCACCAGGGTGCGCGACACCTGGCTCACCGGCATGTCGCGTTCACGCGCCACCGCCGAGAGCGAGCCCAGTTCGGCCACGCGCAGGAACAGGGCGGCATCGTCCAGATCGAGTTTCATGGATGGCATCGTAGTGGTTTTGCAAAAAATGCAAAACCCATCTGTGATTTCTGCGGTTTCCGACAGTCGGTCAAGACAATAAAGTGAAAACACCCCTGATGCACCGGAGACCACCATGCCCCGCCACCCCCTGCCCGATCCCCACGACTACCCCAGTGCCCGCCGCGGTGCCGAACGCCTGCGGCGCGAGGCCCTGGACGACTTCTGGCGCGGCGCCGACGCCGCCTGGGCCCGCATCCAGCTCGACGCGGGCGCCCGCCTGGTTCGCAGCACGCAGCGCCTACAGGCCCGGCTCCGGGCCCTCCGCCGCGCCCACGCCCCGGCAGAAACGCATGGTCAGCTGCAACCAGAAAGCCGGTCAGAGAACCTGGCGGGCGACCAGCGCAAGGCCTTCTTGAACACGTGCCTGAAGGGCTGAGTGTGAGCGGTCAGGCCGGCGGCAGCGGTGGCAGTGTGCTGTGCGCCGCAGCCTTGACCGCCTGTGTCAGGCGCTGGGCCGACAGCGGCTCGCGCGCCCAGTGCTGCCAGTAGAGCACCACGTCCACCGTGGCGCCGGGCAGCACTTCCTGCAGCCCCGGCCGCCGGGCCAGGTGCTGCTCGGGCACCATGCCCCAGCCCAGGCCGAGTTCGATCGCGGTCTCGAACGCTTCCACCGCGGGCGCGAAGTGCCGCGGGTAGTTCGGCTGCTTCAGGCCGAAGTGCTGCGCCAGAAACGCATCCTGCAGCGCGTCCTTGCGGTTGAAGATGATGGCCGGTTGTGCCAGCAGCTTGTGCGGCGACACCGCACCGCGCGGTGTGCGGCAGCGCTGCACCACGGCCGGCGCGGCCACGCAGCGGTAACGCATCACGCCCAGCGGCTCGGCCACGCAGCCCCGCATGGGTTGCGCGAGCGTGGTCACGCAACCAATCACGTCGCCGCTCTTGAGCGCGTCGTGCGTGTGGTCCTGGTCGTCGATCAGGATTTCCAGCAACAAGCGGTGGCGCTGCAGCAGCGGCGCCACACCGGGCAGAAACCAGCCCGCCACCGAATCGGCGTTGATGGCCACACTCAGGCTCTGCCAGGCGGCGCCCGCGCCACGCGGCTCGCCCCCCTGCAAGCCGGCCAGCAGGTCGGCCTCCATCATCTGCAACTGCTTCACGTGCGCCAGCAGCGCCTGCCCGGAGGCGGTGGCGCGCACCGTCTTGCCCCGCACCAGCAGGCGCTGGCCCAGGTGCGACTCCAGCGACTTGATGCGCAGGGACACGGCGGCCAGCGTCAGATTCAGGGCCTGTGCGGCCGGTCCGAAACCGCCGTGTTCGATCACGGCGGCCAGGGCTTGCAGTTGGCGAGCGTCCAGCATGGATGAGGAAAACTTGATCGAACCGAAGACGGTTCAGACCAGTTTAACCAGCTTCCGGTGCTGCAGGCGAGTGGGCCACCATGGGCAGGCCGCTGTGGTCTTTGAGTTCCACACCGGTCACGCCCAGGCGCAGGGCCTCGTGCACCAGCCAGGCGAGGCGCCGCGCGGCGGTGAGCGGGTCTTGTCCAGCGGGCCGCACGTTGGAGATGCAGTTGCGCTGCGCGTCGGTGCAACCCACGCGGGGCGCGTGGGTGAGGTAGATGCCCACGCTGTCGGGTGAACTCAGGCCAGGGCGCTCGCCCACGACCATGGCGACCATGCGCGCGCCAAGCTGTTCGCCCACCTCGTCGGCCACGGCCACGCGCGCCTGGCTCACCAGCACCAGAGGGCTGAGCGACAACGGCCCGTCCAGCGCCGCACGGATGGCCGCCAGCAGCGGCACGGCATGGCGCTGGATGCCCAGGGCCGACAGCCCGTCGCCCACGACCAGCGCCACATCCGGGGATGCGCCACTGGTGTGCCAGGCCTGCAGTGCCGCCACACTGTCCTCGTCGAGTCGGCGTCCCAGATCGGGGCGCAGCAGGTATTCGTGGCGGTCGCGGGCTCGGCTGCGCAGCGTCAGCGGCGCGGGCCAGCCATCGGCCTGCAACTGTTCGGCCAGCGTGGCCACGTCGAGCGGCAAGTGGACGGCGTCGCGCGCCTGCGCGTGGGCGAGCGAGAAGCCCAGCACCTCGTGCGTGGGCAGGCTGACCCCGCTGCGGCCGAGCGCGATGCGTGCGGGCGTGTAGCGCCTGAGGTGCGCCCAGGGGTCGGCACCGGTCTCGATTTCGGTTTCGGTGCCAGGCACGGGGGTCTGGTCCGGTGTCATGCGGGCTCCGGCAGGGTCCACAGGCGTTGCAGCAACGCGCCTTGCGCGGCGGCCGGCAGCAGGCGGCCATCGGCCCCCGTCACACCCACGCCCTGCAGCCAGGCCTCGAACTCGGGTGCGCGTTTCAGGCCCAGCAGCTCGCGCAGCACCAGCGCGTCGTGGAACGAGGTGCTCTGGTAGTTCAGCATGACGTCGTCGGCGCCGGGCACACCGATCATGAAATTCAGCCCCGCCGTGGCCAGCAGCACCATGAGGTTGTCCATGTCGTCCTGGTCGGCCTCGGCGTGGTTGGTGTAGCAGATGTCGCAGCCCATGGGCAGGCCCAGCAGCTTGCCGCAGAAGTGGTCTTCCAGCCCAGCGCGGGTGATCTGCTTGCCGTCGTACAGGTACTCGGGGCCGATGAAGCCGACCACGGTGTTCACCAGCAGCGGCCGGTAGCGCCGCGCCACCGCGTAGGCGCGGGCTTCGCAGGTCTGCTGGTCCACGCCGTGGTGGGCGTTGGCCGACAGGGCGCTGCCCTGGCCGGTCTCAAAATACATCACGTTGTGGCCCACCGTGCCCCGCCCCAGCGCCTGGGCCATGGCGTGCGCTTCGTCGAGCAGGGCGAGATCGATGCCGAAGGACTGGTTGGCGGCCTGGGTGCCGGCGATGGACTGGAACACCAGGTCCACCGGCGCGCCCAGCTGCATGGCCTGCATGGTGTTGGTGACGTGGGTGAGCACGCAGGTCTGGGTGGGGATGGCGCCGCGCGCCAGCACCTCGGCCAGCAGGTGGTTCAGCCGCACCAGGTCGGGCACGCTGTCGGACACCGGGTTGATGCCGACCACCGCATCGCCCGCGCCGTGCATCAGGCCGTCGATCAGGCTGGCGACGATGCCGGCCGGGTCGTCGGTGGGGTGGTTGGGCTGCAGCCGCACCGAGAGGTGGCCGCGCAGGCCCTGGGTGTTGCGAAAGCGGGTGATCACCTCGCAGCGGCGCGCCACCAGCATCAGGTCCTGGTTGCGCATGAGCTTGCTCACGGCGGCCACCATCTCGGGCGTGAGGCCGGGCGCGAGCCGGCGCAGCGCCTCGGGCGTGGCTTGGGCGCCGAGCAGCCAGTCGCGAAAACCGCCCACGGTGAGCGAGGCCACCGGGGCGAAGGCGGCGGCGTCGTGGCCGTCGATGACGAGCCGGGTCACCTCGTCGTCTTCGTAGGGGATGAGTGCTTCGTCAAGAAAGCGCCGCAGCGGCACGTCGGCCAGCACCCAGCGCGCGGCCACGCGCTCCTGCTCGGTGGCGGCGGCCAGGCCGGCCAGGCAGTCGCCCGAGCGCAAGGGCGTGGCCTTGGCCATGACTTCGCGCAGGCTGCCGAAGCGGAAGGTCTGCAGACCCAGGGTGGCAGTGAGGTTCACGTCAGCCTCTCGGGAGATTTCCGGTGTTCAGGATCCTGCGAAGCGCTCCGGCAGCCACAGGGCGATCTGCGGGAAGATCATCACCAGGGCGATGGCGAGTGCCATCAGCAGCACGAAGGGCACGATGGACAGGTAGATGTCCTTGATCGTGAACTCGGGCGGTGACATCGCGCGCATCAGGAACAGGTTGTAGCCGAACGGCGGTGTGAGGTAGGCGATCTGGCAGGTGAGCACGTACAGCACGCCGAACCAGATGGGCGAAAAACCCAGCGTGTCGATGATGGGGATGTACAGGGGCGCCACGATGATGAGCATGGCCGTGTCGTCCAGGAAGATGCCCATGACCACGAAGGAGACGATCATCAGCGTCAGCACCTGCCAGGGAGTGAGGCCCCAGTCTTCCAGGAAGAGCGCTTCCACGGCCCGCACCGCGCCCAGGCCGTCGAACACGGCCGCAAAGGCCAGCGCGGCCATCATGATCCACATGAACATCGCGCTGGCGTTGAGCGTCTGGCGCAGCGCGTTGGTGAACACCAGCCAGGTCAGCCGCCGGCGGATGAAGGCGATCACGATGGACGCCAGCGCGCCGATGGCCGAGCTCTCGACCAGGCTGGCATAGCCGAGGAAGAACGAGCCGATCACGGCCGCCATCAGCAGCAAGGGCAGAATGCCGGCGCTGAGCACGTGAAGCTTTTCGGCCAGGGTGTGGCGGTTCTGTTCGGGCGGGATGGCGGGGCCCAGCTCGGGCTGCAGCCAGCAGCGCACCACGATGTAGACCAGGAACAGTGCCGCCAGCAGCAGGCCCGGCACGATGCCGGCCAGCCACAGCGCGTCCACCGGCTGGCGCGCGATCATGGCGTAGAGCACCAGCACCACGCTGGGTGGCACCAGAATGCCCAGCGAACTGCCGGCCTGGATGATGCCGCTGATCATGCGTTTGTCGTAGTTGCGCTTGACCAGTTCGGGCAGCGCCACGCTGCAGCCAATGGCCATGCCGGCCACCGACAGGCCGTTCATGCAGGAGATCATCACCATCAGGAACAGCGTGCCCACGCCCAGCCCGCCACGCAGCGAACCCATCCACACATGCAGTGCGTGATACAGGTCGTTGGCAATGCCGGATTCCGCCAGCATGTAGCCCATGAAGATGAACATGGGCAGCGTGAGCAGCGGGTACCAGTTGAAGAGCTTGATGGCGGCGTTGAAGCCCATGTCGGTGGCGCCGCCATCGCCGCCCCACAGCCACATGGCGGCGGCCACGCCCACGAACCCCATGACCCCGAACACCCGCTGGCCCGTGGCCATCAGGAGCATGAGGCACGAGAACATCAGGACGATGATGACTTCCGGCGAGAGACTGAGTTCCATGTTTTTTTAGGGGTTCGCCGTGTCGATCGGGTGGCCCACGGCGCGCGCGATGTCCTTGCACAGCTCGGACAGCGACTGCAGCAGCATGAGCGCCATGCCCGTGGTCATGATGATCTTGACCGGCGCCATGTAGGGGCGCCAGAGCGAGCGGCTGCGCTGCCCGGTTTCCAGCGCGTAGGCGGTGCTTTCCCAGCCGCCGACCACGAGCATCACCAGGAAAAAAATGAGAAAGACGGAGGTGAGCGAGTCCACCACGCTGCGGGTGCGGGGCTGCCAGCGCGAATAGAACACGTCCATGCGCACATGCACGCCCCGCTGCATCGTCCAGGCGCCGCCCAGCAGGTAGTACGACACCAGGGTGAACTGGGCCATTTCAATGACCCAGACCGAACGCACATCAATGGCCTGCGACGCAATGCCCCAGACCAGCACGGCCAGCATCAGCACCAGCAGCCACATGGCGAACTGGCCCACCCAGGCGTTGATCGCGTCCACCCCCCGCGTGAAGCGGCGGGCGCTGCGCCACAGGAATCCCTGCGTGCCCGACATCAGCCGTAGCGGTAGGGTTTGCCGGCCTTGGCCATCAGCGCGTTGTACTTGCGGAACACCGCCACCACTTTGGCGGCGGTGGGGGTTTTCTTGGCCTTTTCATCCCAGAACTTCACGGCTTCGGCTTCCACCGTGGCCCATTCCGCGTCGGGGATGGCCGTGAGCTTGAGCTTGGGACCGTTGACGCGCAGCTCGGCCTCACCACCCCAGTACCAGTGCTGGCGGTAGTAGTGCGAGCTGTCCATGGCCAGCCTGAACAGGGCCTGCAGGTGCGGTGGCACCTTTTTCCACGAGTTGGTGTTGGCAAAGAAGTGGCCGATCCAGGCACCCGAGATGTTGTTGGTGAGGAAGTACTTGGTGCCGTCGGCCCAGCCCACGGTGTAGTCCTCGGTGATGCCGCTCCAGGCCACGCCGTCGAGCTCGCCGGTCTTGAGCGCCATGACCACGTCTTCGTAGGGCAGGTCCACCGGCACCACACCGAAGCGCGAAAGGAACTGGCCCGCTGTGGGGAAGGTGTAGATCTTCTTGCCCTTGAGGTCGGCCAGCTTGTTGATGGGGGTGCGGGTCGCGAAATGGCAGGGGTCCCAGGCGCCGGCGCTCAGCCAGGTGACGTTGTCGACCTTGGCGTAGGACTCTTCCCAGATCTTGTCCAGACCGAACTGGTTGAACAGCACGGGCACGTCCAGGCTGTAGCGGGTGGCGAAGGGAAAGTAGCCGCCGAACTCGCGCACGTCGGCCGGCGAAGCCATGGAATCGTCGTCGCTCTGCACCGCGTCCAGCGTGCCTTTCTGCATGGCGCGCACCAGTTCACCCGTGGGCACCAGCTGGTCGGCGTAGTACAGCTCGATCGTCATTTCGCCGTTGGCCGCCTTGTTGAAGGCGTCGATGGCGGGCTTGATGACGTGTGCACCCAGGGCCGCACCCGCGTAGGTCTGCATGCGCCATTTGATGCCGGTCTTTTTCTGGGCGAGCACAAAAGGTGCCGCGCTCAGTGCGGCTGCGCCGACAGCAGCGCTCTTGAGCGCCTGTCGGCGCGAAGGCACGGTTTCGGGGCTCTGGGCGGCTTCAACGGGCTGGACACGCGGTGGGGTCGGCTGGGACATGGGGGCTCCGGGAGAAAAAAGGGATGGGAATGACGGGTCGCGGATGACTTCGCGTGGATTCTGGTAGCGCTCCAGCGGCCCGTGTTATCCCGGATCGGAAACACGCCCCACATCGGCGCACTTTTTCCGAAACGGGATAGCCGCAGCGCGGCGGCCACGGGTTTGCCCGCAGTCAACGCATGGCACGGAACTTGATACTTCTGGCTCACCCCGGCGCCGCGCGCACCGAAGGAGCCCGCCATGTCCGTTGCCAGCACCAACCTGTCTGCCTGCTTTCGCGTCAAACGCACGCGAGAGGTGGACGTGCACGCCCGCAACCTTGCCGCCTGGGACCAGGACTACGTGCAAACCTCGCCCGGCGTGTTCCAGGGCCAGGTGCGCGAACTGTTTGATGGGCCGCTGCAGGCCTTCGAGGAGGTGGCCAACTGCGCCACCAACCAGCACTGTCGGCCCTGGCAGGGCGGCGTCTGGCTGGGCCTGTCGGTGCCCGAACAGCCCGCCGGCCTGCGCTTCATGGGCCGGCCGGTCGGTGGCCACGAACTGATGATCTCCGACGGCAGCGAGGCCTTTGACCTGCAGGTGCCGGCCGGCCACGGCCTGTACGGTCTGGTGTTCGACCCGCGCGAACTGCTGGGGCATGTGCACGCGCGCGACCAGGCCGTGACATCCCCGGCGCGCATCCCGGGGGTGCGCTTGCAGACGCTCACCCCCACCCAGCGCTTCCGTCTGGTGGGTCTGCTGCGCGAGGTGCTGCGCGGCCTGGAGGCCGACCCCGGCGCACTGGCGCACGAAGCCAGCCGCCGCAGCCTGCGCGAAGCCTTGATGACCGTGCTGGCCGACACCCTGATGCCCGCCGACCAGGCCGACGCCGTCACCCCGCGCCAGCAGCGCCGGCAGGACGTGGTGCGCCGCGTGCGCGAACTCGTCACCGAACAGCCGCAGGACTACCTGGGCGTGGAACGCCTGTGTTCGGAACTGCACATCACCCGGCGCACGCTGCAGAACTGCTTCCAGGACAGCCTGGGCATCAGCCCCGCCAGCTACCTGCGTCTGGTGCGCCTGAACGCGGTGCGCCGCGAACTGCGCAACGGCACCGCAGACCAGACCATCGGCGACGTGGCCGCGCGCTGGGGCTTCTGGCACATGGGCCACTTCAGCCACGACTACAAGGCCCTGTTCGGGGAAACGCCCTCACACACCCGGCTGGCGGCCTGAGAGGCTGAGTGGGGCCGGT
Source organism: Hydrogenophaga sp. (assembly GCA_030653975.1). Lineage (GTDB taxonomy): Bacteria > Pseudomonadota > Gammaproteobacteria > Burkholderiales > Burkholderiaceae_C > Hydrogenophaga. Next base: position 38,395 of record JAURYH010000039.1, read on the forward strand.
CAAAATCAAGCAATTTTTAACCGACTTGATTTGTGATTGAAATGATTTAAATAACAGCCGGGCTGCGGCAGACTCCGGGCCATGACCGATGCACCCGTGACGGGTGCCGGCGAACGCCACCGAGAACCGCCATGACCCTGAGCTTCCCCACCTTCTCCGCCGGCATGCTGCTGAGCATGTCCCTGATCATGGCCATCGGTCCACAGAACGCGCACGTGCTGCGCATGGGTCTGCAGCGCCAGCACCTGTGGCTCACGGTGGCGGTGTGCGCCGTGGCCGACATCGTCCTCATCTCGCTCGGCGTGCTCGGTCTGGCCCAGCTCGGCGGCCTCTCCGACAAGCTGCTCGGTGCGCTCGTGGGCGCGGGCGTGCTGTTTCTGGGCGTCTACGGTTGGCAGGCGTTTCAGCGTTTCCTGAAGCCCCAGACACCGGCCGCGTCGGCCGACGATGGCGCCACTCAGCCGCGCGCCCCGGCACCGGCAACCCCACGCCAGGCGGTGCTCTCGGCGCTGGCCTTCTCGGTGCTCAACCCGCACGCCTGGCTCGACACCGCCGTGCTCATCGGCAGCGCCTCGCTGGCTTATGGCCAGGGCAGCACCACGTTTGGCCTCGGTGCGGCCGCCGGCTCGGTGGTCTGGTTCGTTTTGCTCGGCGCTGCTGCGTTCTGGCTTGGCCGGCGCCTCAATTCGCTGCACATCTGGCGCTTGCTGGACGGCGCCGTGGCGCTGATGATGTGGGGCACGGCCGCGTGGCTTCTGACCAGCCTGTTTTGAGACCCCCACCATGACCGCTACCCGTGCACCTGACGCCCCCGTCACCATCTTCGGTCCGGACTTCCCCTTCGCCTTTGACGACTGGATCACCCACCCGCAGGGACTGGGCGAGCTGCCACCGGAACGGCTGGGCAGCGAGGTCGCCATCGTGGGCGCGGGCATGGCCGGCATGGTGGCGGCCTACGAGCTGATGAAGCTGGGCTTGAAGCCCGTGGTCTACGAGGCCTCGCGCATGGGCGGGCGGCTGCGCTCGCAGCCGTTTGAAGGCGGTCAGGGCGTGGTGGCCGAGCTCGGCGGCATGCGCTTTCCGGCGTCGAGCACGGCGTTTTTCCACTACGTGAACCGGCTCGGCCTGCAAACCCGCCCCTTCCCCAACCCGCTCACCCCCGCCGCCGGCTGCACCGTGATCGACCTCGAAGGCCAGACCCACTGGGCGCGCGATCTGGCCGACCTGCCGCCGCTGTTTGCCGAGGTGGCCGAGGCCTGGGCCAGCGCGCTGGAAGACGGCGCCGGCTACAGCGGCCTGCAGCAGGCGCTGCGCGAGCGCGACGTGCCGCGCCTCAAGGCCCTGTGGGACCGCCTGGTGCCGCTGTGGGACGACCGCACGTTTTACGACTTCGTGGCGCAGTCACCGGCGTTTGCCGCGCTCTCGTTCCGCCACCGCGAGGTGTTTGGCCAGGTGGGTTTCGGCACCGGTGGCTGGGACTCGGACTTCCCCAACTCCATGCTGGAAATCCTGCGCGTGGTGCTCACCGGCTGCGACGAGGACCAGCACCTGATCGTGGGCGGCGCCCAGCAGGTGCCGGTGGGCCTGTGGCACCACGCGCCCGCCGCGCACGAGCTGTGCCACTGGCCGGCGGGCACCACGCTGTCCGGCCTGCACCACGGCGCGCCGCGCCCTGGCGTGACGGCCATCGCGCGCGCGCCCGACGGCCAGCTCGCGCTGACCGACACCTGGGGCAACACGCGCCACTACCCGGCCGCGCTCACCACCTGCCAGAGCTGGCTGCTGACCACACAGATCGCGGTGGAAGAGTCGCTGTTTTCGCAGAAGCACTGGATGGCGCTGGACCGCACGCGCTACATGCAGTCGAGCAAGACCTTTGTCATGGTCGACCGCCCGTTCTGGAACGACCTGAAGGCCAACGGCTGGCCCACGCTGGGCATGACGCTCACCGACCGCCTCACGCGCGGCACCTACCTGTTCGACAACGGCCCCGACCAGCCTGGCGTGATCTGCCTAAGTTACGCCTGGATGGGCGACGCGCTCAAGATTCTGCCGCACAGCACACACAAGCGCGTGCAGCTTGCACTTTCGGCGCTGCAGAAGATCTACCCCGACGTGGACATCGCCAGCCACATCGTGGGCGACCCGATCAGCGTGTCGTGGGAAGCCGACCCGCATTTCCTCGGCGCCTTCAAGGGCGCCCTGCCCGGCCACTACCGCTACAACCACCGCATGTACAGCCACTTCATGCAGGACGCCTTTCCCGAAGCCGAGCGCGGCATCTTCATCGCCGGCGACGACGTGTCGTGGACGCCGGCCTGGGTCGAGGGCGCGGTGCAGACCTCGCTCAACGCGGTCTGGGGCATCGTGCGCCACCTGGGCGGCCACAGCCACGCGGCCAACCCGGGGCCGGGCGACGTGTTCGCGCGCATCGGTCCGATGGCCTTGCCGGAGTAGATGAAACACCCCCGCCACACACCTCCATGAATATCGCGCCGCTCACCCTCGCCCTCTGGCAAACCGCCTACGCGAGCACCCCAGCCGAAGCGCTGCAGCGGCTCGACGACGCGGCTGCCCGGGCCCGCGCGCAGGGCGCGCAGCTGCTGCTGTGTCCCGAGATGGGCCTCACCGGTTACGCCATCGGTCCCGGGCGCGTGCGGGCCCTGGCCGAACCGGCCGATGGTGCGCTGGCGCAGGCGGTGACCGTCATCGCGCAGCGCCACGGCGTTGCCATCGTCTACGGCTACCCCGAACACCACCCGCACGGCGGCCAGCCCTTCAACGCCGTGCAGGCCATCGGCCCCGACGGCCAGTCGCTGGCCCGCTACCGCAAGACCCACCTCTATGGCGCCATGGACCGCGCACAGTTCAGCGCGGGCGACGCGGCCTCGCAGGTGTTCACCTGGCGCGGCTGGCGCCTGGGCCTGCTGATCTGCTACGACGTGGAATTCCCCGAGACCGTGCGCCTGCTGGCGCTGCAAGGCGTGGACGCGGTGCTGGTGCCCACGGCCAACATGGCGGCGTTCGACGAGGTACCGGAGCTGCTGGTGCCCGCCCGGGCCTGCGAAAACCGGGTGTTCGTGGCCTACGCCAACGCCTGCGGCAGCGAACCGGGCATTCACTACGGCGGACTGAGCACGGTGGCGGGCCCCGACGGCGGCGTGTGGACCCGTGCCGGGCGCGACGCTGCGCTGCTGCGGACAACCCTGACGCGGGAAACGCTGGACGGTGCGCGCCGGTCGTCCCCGTTGCCCGCGCGGCGCACGGATCTCTACGGACCGCTGGCGGCTTGACGCTCGCAGGGCCGAAAGGATCAGCGGCCGGGGTTCAGATTTCCGCCGCGCCCGGCGCCTGCGAACGGATGAAATCCAGCACCGACGCGCCCTGGGTGTTGGTGAACAGCGAACGGTCACCCACCTCGCAGTTGGCCACCGTGCCGGACGACGTGAGTCCGACCACGCCCTGGCGCCCGCCCACCGCCCGGTAGACCGGGCCACCGGAATCCCCCGCGCAGGCGTTGCTGAGCTTGCCGGTGTAGGTGAAGCCCACATGGTTGTCGTTGACCGTGGTCAGGCTCGCAAAACCCACCGCCAGCTCGAACCCCGGACCGCCCCAGCCCGAGAGAAACACCGAGTCACCCACGCTCGACGGCTGGCTGACCAGCAGCGGCATGGTGGGGTTGGGCATGGCGCCGGGCAGGGTCACCACGGCCGCATCGTTCACATAGCCCGTGCTGATCTGCGCGAAGCCGGGATGGGGCACCCAGCCGCTGGCGTTCAACGCGGTGACGCTGCCGTCGGCGCGCCACACGGCGGCCGCCACCCGGCGCGTGCCGGCGGGCACACAATGCGCCGCCGTCAACACCTTCACCGGCGTGAGCAGCACGCCCGAGCAGATGTTGGAATTGCCCTCTGCCCCCACCACGACCAGCAGGATCACCGGCGTTTTTTCCGGCGTGGCGCAGTTGCTGCCATTGGCGATCTTGGGCTGCACGCCCACGCTGCCACACAGTTCCGCCGCGCTGGGCAGCGACACCTCGTCACCGCCACCACCGCCGCAGGCACCCAGCAGCAAGGCCATCACCACGCCCAGGTATTTGCATCCGTTTTTCATGTTTGCCCTATGAACTCGACCGCTCACCAGCGGCGGCCCGCAGCCCCGACTGTAGCGCCAGATCAGGTGCGCCCGGACGACCAGAAATCGGGCTGGCCGTAGTGGTGTTTGAGGAAGTCGATCCACAGCCGCACGCGCAGTGCCAGGTGCTTGCGCTGCGGAAACAGCGCGTAGATGCCGTTGGGCGGCGCAGCGTAGTCCTCCAGCAAGGCCTCCAGCCGCCCGGCCGCGACGTCGGCTTCCACCTCCCAGAGGCTGCGCCAGGCGATGCCGTAGCCAGCCAGGCACCACTCGTGCAACACCTGCCCGTCCGAACAGTCCAGCGGACCGCCCGGGCGCAGGTGCACGATGTCGGCGCCCTCGCCCGCCGAGGCCGGCACCGTGAAGGCCCAGCCGCGCGTCTGCGAGGCATCGCTGGACAGGGTAAGGCAGTCGAACCGCGCCAGGTCGGCCGGTGTGGCGGGCCGGCCGTGTTGCTGCAGGTACTTCGGCGTGGCCACGCACAGCCGGCGGTTGTCGGCCAGGCGCACACTCACGAGCGACGAGTCCGGCAGGTCCCCCACGCGCACGGCGCAGTCGTAGGCTTCCCCCGCCACGTCGACCACACGGTCGCTGAGGTTGAGCGAGATCGTCACCTCGGGGTGCAGTTCGCGAAAGTGCGGCACCAGCGGCGCCACGTGGCGGCGGCCGAAACCGGCCGGCGCGGTGAGGCGCAGGTGCCCGCTGGCTTTCACGCCGCCGGCGCTGACGCTGGCCTCGGCGTTGGCCAGGTCGGTCAGCAGGCGCTGGCAGTCTTCGAGGAAGGCGCTGCCTTCGTGCGTGAGGGTGATGCGGCGCGTGGTGCGCACCATGAGCTTGACACCGAGACGCGACTCCAGGCCATCGAGCCGGCGGCCAATGATGGCCGGCGCCACGCCCTCGGCCTTGGCAGCAGCGGTGAGGCTGCCGCGGGTGGCCACGGAGGCGAAGGTTTCGAGCTGCTTGAGCTTGTCCATGGATCCGCAGATTACCTCAACAAAAGAGAGCAATCAACGGAAATCACGCATCAACTCATGACCAAATTTGCCACACTGTGAAGCCGCATGGCCGGCAGCTCAGGCGCCCCCGTTGCTCATCCACAGCTCAGTTGCACTGCGCTTCGACGTTGGGGACAGGGCCGCAACCCAGCCCACCCCTGGCGGTACAGGCGTTGTTGGCCGCGGTCTGGGCATCGAAGGCCGTACCACCTGCCGCCGCGGCGATGACAATGCCGCCACCTGCCGTGCCCGCGGCCACCGCGCCGCACTGCTCGAACTGGAGCACCACCCTGCAATCATGGGCATCGCACGCGTCACGCGCCTCGTCGTTGGCGATCGACTGCGTCAGCTCGCCGGACGAGATCGCCACGCGCCGCGTCGAGTCGCTCACGGCCACCGATCCATAACCATCGTCATTGCCGCCGCAAGCGGTCAGCAGAACGGAAACCACGCACGCAGCGCACAGGCGCCACAGAGATGTCTTCATATCCAGCCCCTCGGAAAAACACAACCGGCATGAGCGCGAAACCCGCGCTCTGCGAAGAGTCTATTCCAGCCGGGAGGCTGGCTCCACCAGGGAAGCCGTCCGGGCTCCGGCTGTCGGGGCGGCCTTGCTGAACCTCAGGTTCGCCAGCCCTTGGGCAGGCCGGCTTCCGGCGTCATGCCGTAGACCGGTTCGCCGGGCAGGCCGGCCTTGAGCGGCTCCCGCGCGGCGATGAGTTTCTGCAGGTCCACCCCGGTGGACACGCCCATGGCTTCGAACATGAAGACCAGGTCTTCGGTGACCACGTTGCCGCTGGCGCCGGGCGCATAGGGGCAGCCGCCCAGGCCGCCGAGCGAGCTGTCGAAGCTGCGCACGCCGACGTCGAACGCAGCCAGGCAGTTGGCCAGGCCCAGGCCGCGCGTGTTGTGCAGGTGGGCGGCGCCGGCGTGATCGCCCAGCTCGGCGCGCAGGCGGGTGAAGAGGCGGCGCACCTGGGCCGGGTGGGCCATGCCGGTGGTGTCGGACAAACCCACTTCGTCCACGCCCGCGTCCGCACAGGCGAGCGCGAGGCGGATCACGTCGTCTTCATCCACCGCGCCCTGCAGCGTGCAGCCAAACGCGGTGGACAGGCCCACCTCCACCGGCACCCCGGGCGCCTCGGCGTTGCGCAGCGCGACCACGCTGCGCAGCTCTTCGACCATCTGCTCGCGCGTCTTGCGCACGTTGGCCAGCGAGTGCGCTTCGCTGGCCGACACCGGCAGGGTGAGCTTGTGCACGCCCGCGGCCAGCGCGGCTTGTGCGCCGCGCCGGTTCGGCACCAGCACCATCACGCACAGGCCGGGCAGCGTCAGCGCGTGCCGCACCACGTCGACCACATCGGCCATCTGCGGCAGCAGCTTGGCCGGCACGAAGGAGCCGACCTCGATCTCGCGCAAACCGGCCGCGGCCAGCGCATCGATCCAGCGGCACTTGTCGGCCGTGGACATGACGCCCTGGACGGACTGCAGCCCGTCGCGCGGGCCGACTTCGCTGATATGGACCTGGGGGGCGTTGCTCACGGGAGCACCTTCGCCCTCCGGGCTGCGGTGCGAGATTGCTTGGGAACGGCCCGGCACGGTGCTCATGGTTTCCCCCTCAGCCCGCGACGACGCGCTGTGCGTGCAGGCGCTGGATGTCGGCTTCGGCATAGCCCATGCCCCGCAACAGCTCCACCGTGTGCTGCCCCAGGGTGGGCGGCTGCAGGCGCACGCCCAGGCGGTGACCGTCCATGGTGAAGGGGAACAGCGTGGTCTTGGCGGTCTGGCCGGCGCGCGCACCGTCGGGCAGGGTGATGTCGGCCAGGCCGCCGGTGGCGAGCAGGTGCTCGTCTTCGTATAGCTCTTCGGGCTTGCGGATGGGAGCGAAGGGCAGGCCCACCTTTTCAAACAGCGCGGCCAGCTCGGCGGCGCTGCGGCCCGCCAGCCGCTCGCGCAGGATGGGCAGCAAGTGCGGGCGCTGCTTGACGCGTGCGTTGTTGTCGGGGTAACGCGGATCGGCCTTGAGGTCGGCAAAACCCAGCGCGTCGCAGAAGGTGTCCCACTGCGCGTCGCTCACCGCCGCCAGGAAGATCTGCTCGCCGTCCTTGACCGTGAACACGTCGTACACCGCCCAGGCCGAGATGCGCTCGGGCATGGGCGCAGCCGCCTGACCGGTGATGGCGTACTGCAGCATGTGCTGGCCGACAAGGAACACGTTGTTCTCGAACAGCGCGCTCTGCACCTCCTGGCCTTTGCCGGTGATGCCGCGCTGGATCAGCGCGCCCAGCGCGCCGATGGCGCCGAACATGCCCCCCATGATGTCGTTCACGCTGGTGCCAGCGCGCAGCGGATCGCCGGGGCGTCCGGTCATGTAGGCCAGGCCGCCCATCATCTGGACCACCTCGTCGAGCGCGGTGCGGTGATCGTAGGGGCCGGGCAGAAAGCCCTTGAGGCTGATGTAGATGCAGCGCGGGTTCACCTGTGACAGGGCCGCGTAGTCAAGCCCGTATTTGCCCATGGTGCCAGGCTTGAAATTCTCGGCCACCACGTCGGCGCCGGCCGCGAGCTTGCGCGCCAGTTCGGCGCCCTCGGGCCTGCGCAGGTCGATGGCGATGCTTTTCTTGTTGCGGTTGAAGAGCGGGAAGAAGCCCGCGCCCGAGCCCAGCAGGTGGCGCGTGCGATCGCCGTCGATGGGCTCGACCTTGATGACTTCAGCCCCCATGTCGGCCAGCACCATGCCACAGGTGGGGCCCATGACCATGTGGGTGAACTCGACCACACGCAGGCCCTTGAGCGGCTGCGGGATGTCGGCGGAAGGGGCGTTGGGCTCGGCGTTCATGGTTCCGGTTTCGTTAATCAAGGTGCTCATCATGCCAACGCCCTCAGCCGCTGATCGGACCCTCATGGTCCGCGTGGGCGCAAAGGGCGCCCTTTGTCGGCGTCCAGGCGGCAGATCATGATGGATTCCGGCCACCGGATGAAGGGCCGTACCACGCCCCGATCATCACAAAGAGTCGTACAGGCGCCCCGTCGATCAGCCGGCAACGTTCGTGAGCACAGCAACGTCATCGAGCGCTCCGTGCTGATGAGCACAGAGGGCCGCATTTCCTCCGCCGATCTCCTGCTCTCGCCCAGCGCGCCCGTGAACTTCGTCGACAAGCCATCGGAGCTGCCCGAGTTCACCCGCAACGACGAACTGGAACGCTCTCACCTGGTGCGCGCCCTGGAAGAAACACACTGGAACCTGCCGGCGGCGGCCATGATGCTGGACGTGAGCGTCGACTCGCTGCAGCAACGCATGGACCGCCCCGGTCTTTATGCGCCAGCCAAGTGACGACTGCCCTTCAACAGCGGCAAACTACCTTCAAATAAGTCACTTATCAATCGGACTCCAGTTATTTAATACCGATCCAGGTATCGAATAACATCATCCCTCATGTGTCCAGCTTGGGGAATTTCCCCTTCCGGTGCAGCGCGCGGCACCCTGCTCGCCCGTGCAGCCCGGTGCACCCGACACCCCTGACCCATTCGTTTCACCAGTTCGAGGTATTGCCATGTCCGCCACCACCGCACGCACCACCGTCCACGGTCTGCAAGTCGCCACCGAGCTCTACGAGTTCATCAACACCAGCGTGCTGCCCGGCACCGGTGTCGCCAGCGCCACCTTCTGGAAAGGCTTCGACGCCATCGTGGCCGACCTGGCCCCGAAGAACGCCGCCCTGCTGGCCGAGCGCGACCGTCTGCAGGCTGAGCTGGACACCTGGCACGGCGCCAACCCCGGCCCGATCCGCGACATGGTGGCTTATCGCAAGTTCCTGGAGACCATCGGCTACCTGGTGCCTGAGCCCAAGAAGGTGAAGGCCACCACGAAAAACGTGGACGACGAGCTGGCCGTCCAGGCCGGTCCGCAGCTGGTGGTGCCGATCCTGAACGCGCGCTACGCACTCAACGCCGCCAACGCGCGCTGGGGCAGCCTGTACGACGCGCTCTACGGCACCGACGTGCTGAGCGAAGACAAGGGCTGCGAGAAAGTCGGCAAAAAAGGCGGCTACAACCCCAAGCGCGGCGCCAAGGTCATCGAATACGCACGCTACGTGCTCGACCGCACCGCCCCGCTGAAGAAGGGTTCGCACGTCGGCTCCACCGGCTACAAGGTCAACAAGGACGGTGAACTGGTCGTCGGCCTGGCCGAAGGCGGCACCAGCAAACTGGCCGACAAGAGCCAGTTCATCGGCTACCAGGGCGAGGCCAAGGCCCCGACCGCCGTGCTGCTCAAGCACAACGGCCTGCACCTGGAGATCCAGATCAACCGCGCCACAGCCATCGGCAAGTCCGACGCCGCCGGCGTGAGCGACCTCGTGGTCGAAGCCGCGCTCTCCACCATCCTCGACCTGGAAGACTCCGTGGCCGCCGTGGACGCCGAGGACAAGGTGCTGGCCTACCGCAACTGGCTCGGCATCCTGCAGGGCACGCTGACCGAAGAGGTGAGCAAGGGCGGCAAGAGCTTCACGCGCGGCCTCAACGCCGACCGCGAGTACACCGGCGCCAACGGCAAGAAAGTGCGCCTGCACGGCCGCTCGCTCATGTTCGTGCGCAACGTCGGCCACCTCATGACCAACCCCGCCGTGCTGTGGGGACCGGAAGGCAAGGAAATCCCCGAAGGCATCCTGGACGCGATGGTCACCACCACCATCGCCATGCACGACCTCAAGCGCACCAAGAAAGACGCGATCCGCAACTCGCGCAAGGGCTCGGTCTACATCGTCAAACCCAAGATGCACGGCCCGCGCGAAGTGGCGTTTGCCGGCGAGCTGTTTGGCCGCGTCGAGCAGGTGCTGGGCCTGCCCGAGAGCACCGTCAAGCTCGGCATCATGGACGAAGAGCGCCGCACCTCGGTCAACCTCAAGGCCTGCATCGAAGCCGCCGCCAGCCGCGTGGCCTTCATCAACACCGGCTTCCTCGACCGCACCGGCGACGAGATGCACAGCGCCATGCTGGCCGGCCCCATGGTGCGCAAGGGCGACATGAAGACCAGCGCCTGGATCCAGAGCTACGAGCGCAACAACGTGCTGGTGGGCCTGTCCTGCGGTCTGCGCGGCAAGGCGCAGATCGGCAAGGGCATGTGGGCCATGCCCGACCTGATGAAGGCCATGATGGAGCAGAAGATCGCCCACCCCAAGGCCGGCGCCAACACCGCCTGGGTGCCCAGCCCCACCGGCGCCACGCTGCACGCCCTGCACTACCACCAGGTGCTGGTGTCCGACGTGCAGAAGGAGCTGGAGAAGATCGACGCGGCCAAAGAGCGCGACAACCTGCTCACCGGCCTGCTGACCATCCCCGTGAGCGCCAACCCGAACTGGACCGCGGCCGAGAAGCAGCAGGAGCTGGACAACAACGCCCAGGGCATCCTCGGTTACGTGGTGCGCTGGGTCGATCAGGGCGTGGGCTGCTCCAAGGTGCCCGACATCCACAACGTGGGCCTGATGGAAGACCGCGCCACGCTGCGCATCAGCAGCCAGCACATGGCCAACTGGCTGCACCACGGCGTGGTGACGGAGAAAGAAGTGCGCGCCACGTTTGAACGCATGGCCGCCGTGGTGGACCAGCAGAACGCCAGCGACCCGTTCTATAAGAAGATGGCCGGCAACTTCAAGACGAGCATGGCCTACCAGGCCGCCTGCGACCTGGTGTTCAAGGGCCTGGCCCAGCCCAGCGGCTACACCGAGCCGCTGCTGCATGCCTGGCGTTTGAAAGTGAAGGCCGCAGCCTGATCCCCGCATTCACTCCCTCTCCCTCTGGGAGAGGGCAGGGGTGAGGGCTCCCCATCCCTACCCAAACGGCGCCCTCGGGCGCCGTTGTGCATGGCGCGGACCAGGCGCGCAGACAATCACGGCATGACGCCTCAATACCTGATCTTCGACGCCAGCGACGATGGCGAAGGCACCGGCACCTGGGACGCCATGGCCAGCGTGCGCGCGGCCGAGCTGCCCGCGGTGATGGCCGAGGTGCAGACCGTGCTGACCTGGGCCGAGAACCACAGCCCCGGACCGCGCGGCCCGCTGGACGATGGCGGTGTGTGGGACGCCGACCAGCAGGTGCAGACCGATGGCGACTGGACCACGGTGACGCTGACGATCACCGGGCCCTGGGAATGGGGCGAGGCGCTGGTGGGCCGGTTCGCGCCGAGCGACTGAAACGCTGTGGGCGTTGCGGGCGCAGCCTCAGCGCCCTTTGAACACCGCCGCCCGCTTCTCCACAAACGAGGCCACGCCCTCTTTCGCATCCTCACTGTTGGCCAGCCGCTGCTGCACCGCATCGAACTCGGCCATCGCCACCAGAGGCCCCTGCTCCACCGCCTTCCACGCGTTGAGCCGCGTGGCCACCACCGCCAGCGGCGCTTGCTGTGCGATGGCGTTGGCGATGCGCAAGGCTTCATCGAACTCGGTGCCCGCAGGCACGGTGCGCTGCACGAAGTTCAGCCGCAAGGCTTCGGCGCTGTCGAACTCATCACCGGTCAGCAGGTGCAGCAAGGCGTTGCCCAGGCCCGCGCGCTCGGCCATGCGCAGCGTGGCGCCGCCCGTGGCCATGATGCCGCGCTTGACCTCCAGTTGCGAGAAGCGGCAGTCATCCGCCGCCACCACGATGTCGGCCGCGAGCATGAGTTCGATGCCGAGCGTGTAGGTGATGCCTTTGACCGCGACCACCATCGGCTTGATGCGGCGGCGCCAGCCGGCGTCGCCCAGGTTGAGCGGGTCCACCAGGCCGTGCGGCACGGCGGTCTCGCCGCGCTGCATGAGCGGCGCGAAGCTGGGCAGATCCAGGCCGGCGGTGAAGTGCCCGCCGTGGGCATGCAGCAGGCCCACACGCAGCGCCGGATCGTCGTCGAGCCGGGTGTAGGCCTCGGCCAGCGTGCGCAGCATGGCCGGCGTGAAGCCGTTGCGTTTGGTGGGTCGATCGATGCCGATCAACAGCACATGGCCGCGCAGCTCGGTGGTGATGCGACCTTCGTCGGGGGGTGTGGCGGTGTTCATGTCGCGATGGTAGTGACCCGACGCCCCACAGTGCGGTCACCCAGGCGCCACGCCATTCAGCACCGCGCTCAGCGCACGCGCTGCACCTCCAGCGAGGACACCGCGCCCGCGGCATTGCCCCAGCTCTGGCGGACGAAGCTGGCCACGGCGGCCACCTCCACATCGCTCAGCAGGGTGCGGAAGGGCGGCATGCCGTAGGGCTGCGGATGGCCGGCGGTGGCGGGCGCAAAGCCGCCACGGAGGATCGCCTGCAGGGTGTTGACCGGCGAGCTCTGGGTGACGGCGCGGTTGCCCGCGAGCGGCGGGTAGGCGCCGGCAGCGCCCTGTCCGGCCGCGCCATGGCAATCCACACAATGCCGCTGGTAGAGCTGCTCGCCGAGACGCATCGGGGTGCTGTCGGCGGCACTGAAAGCGACCTCGGGCTCTTCGAGCACGGGCAGGGCCTTGAGGTAGGTGGCCATGGCGCGCAGGTCGTCGGTCTGCAGGTGTTGCGTGCTGTGAAAAACAACGTCGGCCATCGGCCCCATGACGCTGGCACCGTCGACGCGGCCCTGCTGCAGCAGGGCCACGATGCGCTCGGTGGCCCACTGCTGCACGCCGGCCTGGCGCGGGTCGCTCAGCGAAGGGGCGAACCAGTGGCCGTCGGGCAGGTCGCTGGCGCCGAAGGCCGCGCTGGCGCCACCGAGGGCATCGCGCGCGCTGTGGCAGGCGGCACAGTGGGCCGGCCCGTTGACGAGGTAGGCGCCCCGGTTCCACTCGGCCGACTGCGCGGGGTCGGGCTGGAAACGCCCCGGCGTGAAGTTCAGCAGGCGCCACACCACCAGCGCGGCCTGGGTGTCGTAGGGAAAGCGCAGCGTGTGCGACCGGTTGGCCTGGTGCACCGGGGGCAGGCTGCGCAGGTGGGCGTGCAGTGCATCCACGTCGGCCTCGGTCATGAGGGTGGTGTGGGCGTAGGGGAAGGCGGGGTAGAGCAGACGACCGTCGCGCGAACGGCCTTCGTGCAGGGCGCGGCGGAAGGCTTCGGGCGACCAGCGGCCGAGGCCGGTTTCTGGATCGGGCGTGAGGTTGCCGGCGACCACGGTGCCGAAGGGCGTTTCGATGCCGTGGCCGCCCGCATAGGGCGCACCGCCGCGCGCGGTGTGACAGGCCATGCAGTTGCCGGCGCGCGCGAGGTAGGCGCCACGGGCCACCTGTTCCGCATCAGGCGGCGCCAAGGCCTCCGCGACCGGCAGGGCAGGACCCCGCAACTCGGACCACACGGCGGCCACCAGCACACCGCAGGCCAGCAGCAACACCGCCAGGGCGGCGCGCAGGGGCGTGACTTTCATCGAGCCCCCCCGCTGCCCTGGGGCGAGAGGCCACATTTCAGCGGCAGGGCCTCGGTGGTCGGCGGCGCCGGGCGGGTGTTGGCCGGCAGGGGCTGCGCAGCAAGCCAGCTCACCACGGCCGCGACATCGGCCGGTTGCAGGCGCTGCGCAACATGGGCCATGCAATCGGGTGCAAAGGCTTTGCGCAAGCCGGTCTGCCAGGCGCCGAGCTGGCCGATCAGGTAGTCGCGTGGCAACCCCAGCAGGCCGGGCACGGCGGGGTTGACGCCGGTCAGGGCCGCGCCGTGGCAGGCGGTGCAGGCGGGCAGTTCGCGCGCCGCATCGCCTTGCCGCACCAGGGCTTCGCCGCGCGCGAGTTCGTCCGCCTGTGCTTCGGAGGGTTGGGGTGGCGGGTAAGGCAGATTCAGCCCGGCGAAGTGGCCCGCGATGTCGCGCAGGTAGGCATCGCTCAGGTGGTCGAGCAGATCGCTCATGCCGGCGTTGTTGCGCCGACCGTCTCGGAAGTGCAGCAACTGGTGGTACAGGTAATCCGCCGGTTTGCCGGCGATGCGCGGGAAGTAGCCGGCGTTGGTGGCGCGGCCCTCCTGGCCGTGACACAGGGTGCAGGCCATCAGGCGCTGAGCCAGGGTGTCGGGCACGGTGTGCCGCGGCTCGGCAGCGAGGGCGGCACCATGAAAAAGCAGTGCCGCGAGGACGATGGAAAGGGGGGTTCGAAGGTGGGGCATGGGCGGTTTGAAAGTACCACAGGCACCGGGCCGATACACTGCCCGGATTGTTCCATTTCCATGCAGACCACCACCTTGCCCACCGACCCGACCCTTTGCCCGCTCTGTGGCGGCGACAACCGCTGCGCGATGGAGATCCAGCGCGCCACCGGCGTGAAACAGGCGCCGTGCTGGTGCACCTCGTTGACCTTCAGCGCCGAACTGCTGGACCGCCTGCCCGAGGCGGCGCGGGGCCAGGCGTGCATCTGCGGCCACTGTCTGGCAGCCTTCCAGACCGGTCAAAATCCCAACGGGAGCACCGCGTGATGGGCTGGCTGGACCGCTTCCCGCTGGTCTGGCTGGCGGTCATCGCCATCTGGCTGGCCGTGGCACCGGTGCTGCCCGAGCCGCACCTGATCGAAAAGCTGCGCCTGCTGTCGCAGGGCACGCTCACCCGGCCGCTCGACATCTTCGACCTGGCTTTGCACAGCGTGCCGCCGATCTTGCTGGCGCTGCGCCTGTGGCGCGACGCCCGGCGCCGCCGCAAGCCGCGCCCATGAGCGCCGCCCGACCGTTCCGAAGGCGCTCAGCCCCGCAGTGCGAAGCACGGAGGGTAGTCCAGTGAGCGCCCCCCAAGCCGACCACTCCATCACCGCGCTGCGCGAGCGCTATGGCGAGCGCTACCGCTGGCTGCTGCTGCTCTCGGTGATGGTGGGCACCATGGCGGCCATCATGTCGTCGACCGTCATCAACGTGGCGATCCCCGACATGAGCCAGCACTTCACGCTCGGCCAGGAACGCGCGCAGTGGGTCACCTCGGGCTTCATGGCCGCCATGACCGTGTCGATGCTGACCACGCCCTGGCTGCTGGCGCGCTACGGCTACCGGCGCACCTACTCGGGCTGCATGTGGCTGCTGATGGCCGGTGGCGTGGCCGGCGGCTTCGCCAACGACTTCCCGCTGGTGCTCGCCGCGCGCGTGGCCGAAGGCCTGGCGGCGGGCGTGGTGCAACCCATTCCGGCCATCATCATCCTGCGCGCCTTCGAACCGAGCGAGCAGGGCCGCGCCAGCGGCGTCTTCGGCATGGGCGTGGTGCTGGCGCCGGCCATCGGCCCCAGCATCGGCGGCCTGCTGGTGGACGGCTTCGGCTGGCGCTCGATCTTCTTCATGGTGGTGCCGTTCTGCATCGCGTCGCTCTGGCTGGCACAGCGCTTCGTGCCCGGCACGGCACCGGGGGGTGGCGCCGCCAACACCCAGGGCGCCGGGCTGGACTGGCGCGGTCTGCTGCTGGCCTCCGCGGGTACGCTCTGCCTGCTCAATGGCCTGGTCGAGCTGCAGGGTGGCACGGCCGCCAGCGCCGCCCTGCTGGGCGGCGCGGCGCTGGCCCTGCTGCTGTTCGTCTGGCTGCAGCGGCGCACGCTCAAGCGCCGGCTGCGGCGACCCGACGAGGGCACCGAGCCGCTGATGAACCTCTCGCTGTTTGCCGACCGGCGCTTCGCCATGGGCAGCATCGTGGCGTTCATCTACGGCATCGCACTGTTCGGCTCGACCTACCTGCTGCCGGTCTACATGCAGATGGGGCTGGGGCTCTCGCCCTCCTACGTGGGCAGCATCCTGCTGCCGGCGGGCCTGGTGCTGGCGGTCACCATCGCCATCGTCGGGCGCCTGGCCGACCGCCAGCCCACGCACCGGCTGGTGAGCATCGGGCTGGTGCTGCTGGCGGCCTCGTTCGCGCTCATGTTCACGATCGACCTGCGCCGGCCCAGCCACATCATCCCGCTGCTGGTGACCTGGGCGATCCTGGGCCGCATCGGTCTCGGTTTCATCCTGCCCTCGCTCAACATCGGCGCCATGCGCGGCCTGGACCGCACGCACATCCCGCAGGGGTCGAGCGTGATCAACTTCCTGCGCATGCTGGGCGGTGCCGCGGGCGTCAGCCTGTGCGGCATCGTGCTCGAATGGCGCGTCACCGCCCACGGCTTCCGGCTCGACACGGCCCACCCCAGCCCGGAGCGGCTGGCCGCGTTTGACGAGACCTTCGGGCTGCTGGCGGCGATCTGCGCGCTGGCCCTGGTCGCCGCGTGGCGACTGCGTGCGGAACGCGCGGTTGACTGATCTGCGGTGGACCTGCGCAACCCGACAAAAGCGGTGCCCCACAACGACCTGTCCGCCGCACAATAGACCCTTCACCATTCATAGGCCTCCAGCCCGAGGTGCAGCGTCGGAGCGAGGGTGTCCCTCCTCCAGCACACGCCGTGGAACCGGCTTTGCCGGGCCACAGGGCGTGGTCCCCCCTTCCAGGGGGGAAGCCGCGCAGCGGCGCAGGGGGGTCGCTTAGGGCCTGTCCACACTGTTATTCCAAGATGCGTTGCGGATCAAAAAAACCATGCGCAAGGCGCGAAACGCAGCCGGGGTCGCCCCCCGGCAAGGCTTCGCAACGCCGCGCATGGCCTTTTTGGCCTCAACCCGAAGGGAATGGGTTGAAAACAGCGCCACTCGTTGTTGCACGCCTAGGCCAGACACCCGGTCTGGCCGTCGTCGCGCGCCTAGATGGGCGCTGTTTTCAACCCATTCGCACTTGGAATAACAGTGTGGACAGGCCCTAAATGTGCCAACTGCTCGGACTCAACTGCGCCACCCCCACCGACGCCTCGTTCAGCTTCACCGGCTTCTGCCAGCGCGGTGGTGGAACCGACCACCACGCTGACGGCTGGGGCATTGCTTTCTTCGAGGGCCGCGGCCTGCGGCTGTTTGTGGACCACCAGAGCGCGGCCCGGTCGCCGATGGCCGGGTTCCTGCAAAGCTACCCGCTCAAGAGCCGCAACATCATCGCCCACGTGCGCAAGGCCACCATCGGCGAGGTGGCACTGGAAAACGCCCACCCGTTCTCGCGCGAACTCTGGGGCCGCCACTGGGTGTTTGCCCACAACGGTGACCTGAAAGACTACTTTCCCCACCTGCACAGCCACTTCCAGCCCATCGGCAGCACCGACAGCGAACGCGCGTTCTGCTGGCTGATGCAGGAACTCTCCAAATCCCACGCCAGCCTCCCCAGCACCGAAGAGCTCACGCTCACGTTGCGTGAACTCGTGCCCCAGGTGCGCCACTTCGGCAGCTTCAATTTCCTGCTCTCCAACGGCGAGGCGCTGTGGGCCCACTGCAGCACCAGGCTGCACTGGCTGGTGCGCCAGCACCCGTTTGCGCCAGCCACCCTGATGGACCGCGACTGGACCGTCAACTTTGCCGAACTCAACCACCCCGGTGACCGGGCAGCGGTGATCGTCACCACGCCCCTCACCCACAACGAAACCTGGACCGCCTTCGAGCCCGACGAGCTCAAGGTGTTCGTGGACGGCCTGCCCGTGCTGGAGAAGAGCGCTTGACCGCCTGGCTGACCCTGGGGATCGCGATCGTGGCCGAGGTCATCGGCACCACCGCGCTCAAGGCCAGCGAAGGGTTCACGCGGCTCGGCCCATCGGTGGTCGTGGTGGCGGGCTATGCGGTGGCGTTCTATTGCCTCTCGCTGGTGCTCAGGACCATTCCGGTGGGCGTGACCTATGCCATCTGGTCGGGCCTGGGCATCGTGCTCATCACGCTGGTGGCCTTTGTGGTGTATGGCCAGAAGATCGACCTGGCCGGCCTGCTCGGCATGGGCCTGATCATCGCGGGCGTGGCCGTGCTCAACGTCTTTTCAAAAACCGCCACCCATTGAAGCACGCGCCACGGTGCGCACTCAGAGCACCTTGAACAGCTTCTCGCGCAACTCGGGCAGGCGCTTGGCACCCATGCCGTGGTTGGACATGCTGCTCGCCCAGGCGTGGTAGACCACGCGCAGCTGCTCGGTGGTCTCGGCATGAAAGATGTCGTGCACCAGCGAAATGCGCATGTTCTGGCCAATGATCGAGTTGATGGAGTTGATCATGAAGTTGCGCGCCATCTCGTTGTCTTTGGCGCTGCGCGAGTCGGCACTCGGCAGGCCCGGTATCTCGCTGGACGACGACCCGGCCGCCTCATTCGCCGGCACCGCGGCGGCAGCGGCCGGCGCTGGCGAGGCCATGGGTTTGGCGCGCACCTGCGCCTCGACGCAATCCAGCGTCAGCAGCTGGGCCAGGATCTCTTCGATGTCGCCGCTGCCGCTCAGAAAGGCGGCGAGTTCGCTGCCCGAGCGCTTGCCATCGATCACCACCAGGATGCGGCGCACCAAGGGCGACAAACCGAGCGAGCGGGTCTGGATTTCCTGTTGTCCAACGGCGGTCTTGGCGTAGACAGCGGTGGTCAGATCAAAAGTTTCGGACATGGAACGGGTGGTGTGTCGGTATGGGCAGGGCGCCCTGAACACCCGCTTTTACTGCACCCGTTCGCGAGCAACAAGGCGGGAATGCCATGAGATCGCATGAAAGCACTTCTTTTGACTGACAAATCCGGACCCGAAATCCCTTGCAAACGAGGCACCCGTGGTGCATGCACGACACACGCCCGCTCAAGGGGTGTTGCCATGCAATTAAGTGCGACCCCGTGCACCACCGGCCCGCCGCTCTTCGCGCAGCATGAAAAGGTACAGGCCTTCGACCTTCTCGCGCGCCCACGGCGTCTTGCGCAGAAAGCGCAGGCTGGAACCCACGCTCGGGTCCACGTTGAAGCAGCGCACCGGAATACGCTGGCCCAATTCTTCCCAGCCGTAGTGGTCGGCCAGCGCGGTGACGATGGCCTCCAGCGTCAGGCCGTGCAGCGGGTTGCGCGCCTGGAATGCATCGGCGCCCCCAAGCGTCTTCCCGCTTTGCGCGGGAATCCGGGGCTCCGCCGCTTCGCGGGTCGCTGCCCCCCGAGGGGGCTGGCCTTGCTTGGGGCGGCCCGGCGCTGCGGCCGCGGCGTCGTCTTCTTCCGTCATCTCAGGGCGGCCTCCAGCGCATCGACGAACATCGCTGGCACGTCGAAGCCGGTCTGGTCGGTGATCTCCTGGAAGCAGGTCGGGCTGGTGACGTTGATCTCGGTCACCTTGTTGCCGATCATGTCCAGCCCCACCAACAGCAGGCCGCGCGCGGCCAGCACGGGCGCGATGGCTTCGGCCACGGCGCGGTCTTCGTTCGACAGCGGCTGGGCCACACCCTTGCCGCCGGCCGCGAGGTTGCCGCGCACCTCGTTGCCCTGGGGAATGCGCGCCAGCACAAACGGCGCCACTTTTCCGCCGATCAGCAGCAGGCGTTTGTCGCCGGCCGCGATCTCGGGCAGAAAAGCCTGCGCCATCACGCTCGTGGCACCCCCTTCGTTGAGCGTCTCCACGATGGAGCCCAGGTTCATGCCGTCGGGACCGACACGGAAGATACCCACGCCACCCATGCCATCCAGCGGCTTCAGGATGATGTCGCGGTGCTCGGCGTGGAACGCCCGCAGTTCGTTGGCATTGCGCGTCACCAGGGTCGGTGGCGCGAAGGCCGCGAACTCCATCAAGGCGAGCTTTTCAGGGTGGTCGCGCAGCGCACGCGGGCTGTTGAACACCTTCGCGCCCTCGCGCTCGGCCTGTTCAAGCAGGTGCGTGGTGTAGAAGAACTCGCTGTCAAACGGCGGGTCCTTGCGCATGAGCACGGCATCAAAGCTGTGCACAGGCTCCAGCGCCTCGCTGGTCACGGTGTACCAGTCGTCGGCGTGGTTGTTGAGCTGCAGATGGCGCACCTGCGCGATCACGGACTGGCCACTGCGCCAGCTCATGAAACGCGGCTCGGTGCTGGCCACGCGGTGGCCGCGCTTCTGCAGCTCGCGCATCATGGCAAAGGTGGTGTCCTTGTAGATCTTGAAGGACTCGATGGGGTCGGCGACGAAGAGGATGTTCATGGTGTGTCGGTTTTCTGAGCCCTGTACTGTTGCACAAACAGCGCGAGCGCGTCGGCGACCACGCCTCATATGGGTTCGCATTCAAGCGCAGGACAAGGCGGGCGCCGCAGACCATGCTGTAACGGCCACGTCGAACCAACGCAGTTATCCGTTTGAAGGCGAAACCGCATCAGAGTGCCGGACCGATAACACCACCGGCTCCACAAAGGCATGTCCGAGGCGCGTGACCCCACCGTGGAGGCGGTGGAACCGGCTTTGCCGGACCACGCGCACCGCCCTTGGGGGCGGCGCACTTGCACGAAGCGAACCAGGACGGGCGTGGGCCTACTCGTAGACTTCAGCATCCGGGTCGGTGGCTTCCAGCTCGTAGCTCGCCGCCAACATGGCCAGACGGCCGATCACGCCGTACATGTAGAAGCGGTTGGGCACGCTGGCACCGGGCTTCACCCCGGGCTGCGGCAGCTGCGAACTCTGCTCGAAAGCCAGCGGCACGAAGCTGGAACCCGGCGCGTTGAGGTTCTCGTCCACCCCGCGCTGGGCATGCACCCGGTAGAAGCCACCCACCACATAGCGGTCCATCATGTAGACCACGGGTTCAGCCACCGCCGCGTTGATGCGCTCGTTGGTCAGCACGCCTTCCTGGATGATGACCTCGTGCACCGGCTGGCCGGCCTGGACCGTGGCCATGCGCTCGCGCGTGCCCACCGACAGGGCATCGATGTCCTTGGCATCGCGCACGGTGAGGATGCCCATGCCACCGGTGCCGTTGTCGGCCTTGATCACGACGAATGGCTTTTCGTTGATGCCGTATTCCTTGTACTTGCGGCGGATCTTGCCCAGCAGCGCGTCGGTGTTGCTGCGCAGGCATTCCAGACCGTATTCCTCGGCGAAATTCACCTGGCCGCACTGGTTGAACATCGGGTTGATCAGCCAGTGGTCCATGCCCAGCAGCTTGCCAAAGCGCTTGGACACCTCTTCATACGCCTTGAAGTGGTTGCTCTTGCGGCGCGTGCCCCAGCCTGCGTGCAGCGGCGGCAGCAGGTACTGCTCGTGCAGGTCCTCCAGGATGCCGGGCACACCGGCGCTCAGGTCGTTGTTGAGCAGGATGGTGCAGGGGTCGAAATGCTTGAGGCCCAGGCGGCGCCGGCTGCGGATGAGCGGCTCCAGCGTGACCGACTCGCCACCCGGCAGGTCGATCGTGGTGGGGGCGGTGATGTCGTTGGACAGCGAGCCCAGGCGCACATTGAGGCCGGCCTGGTAGAAGATGCGCTGCAGTTGCCGCAGGTTGCTGAGGTAGAACACGTCGGTGCTGTTCTCGGGCACCAGCAACAGGTTCTTGGCCTCGGGGCAGATCTTCTCAATCGCTGCCATGGCGGCCTGCACCGCCAGCGGCAACATCTCGGGCGTGAGGTGGTTCCAGCCGCCGGGGTAGAGGTTGGTGTCCACCGGCGCCAGCTTGAAGCCCGCGTTGCGCACGTCCACCGAGCTGTAGAACGGCGGCGTGTGCTCCATCCACTCCAGCCGGAACCAGCGCTCGATCACCGGCGTGGATTCGAGGATGCGCTGCTCAAGTTCGTTGATGGGGCCTGTCAGGGCGGTAACAAGATGCGGGACCATGGGTGCCTTTTTGTGGGAACTTCCTGGCCCATTGTAGGGAGCGGAAGTTGCGGTCGAAAGGCGGAAATGGGGGCGATCGGTGCACCTGCAAGGCAGGCGCGACCGAAATTCAGGATTACCGCAAATCCGCCGCGCCAGGAGAGGTTCCATCCAGGGACACCGCCGGGCCGGATTTACCGGACGGCTGGTGTCGCTTCCTCGCAGGGGGAGGCGCCGAAGGCGGCGTGGAAGGTCAGTTCCTTGTTTCACCCTCACCGAGCACCACATATTTCAGGGACGTGAGGCCCTCGACGCCCACCGGACCACGGGCGTGAAATTTGTCGGTGCTGATGCCGATTTCGGCGCCCAGTCCGAACTCGAATCCGTCTGCGAAGCGGGTGCTCGCATTCACCATGACGCTGGCCGAATCCACCTCGCGCAGGAAGCGCTGGGCGTGCACATGGTCGGTGGTGAGGATGGCGTCGGTGTGGTGGCTGGAGTATTTGTTGATGTGCGCGATGGCTTCGTCCACCCCTTCGACGACCTTGATGCTGATCACCGGTGCGAGGTATTCCTCGGACCAGTCGGCCTCGGTGGCGTCTTTCAGTTTCGCGCCCTGCACCGTGGCCAGGATGGCCTTTGACGCCGGGCACACCCGCATCTCCACCCCCTTGGCGGCGTAGATCGCGCCGATTTTCGGCAGAAACTCCGCCGCCACCGCGCGCGCCACCAGCAGGCTCTCGGTGGCGTTGCAGGGGCTGTATTTCTGCGTCTTGGCGTTGTCGGCCACCGTCACCGCCATGGTGATGTCGCAAGGGTCGTCCACGTAGGTGTGGCAGTTGCCGTCCAGATGCTTGATCACCGGCACCTTGGCCTCGGCGCTGATGCGCTCGATCAGGCCTTTGCCGCCGCGCGGGATGATCACGTCCACGTACTGCGGCATGGTGATGAGCTGGCCGACGGCGGCGCGGTCGGTGGTGGGCACGAGCTGCACCGCGTCGGCCGGCAGGCCGGCGGTGGCCAGCGCCTGCTGCACCAGCGAAGCCAGGGCGCGGTTGGAGTCGATGGCTTCCGAGCCACCACGCAGGATGCAGGCGTTGCCGCTCTTGATGGACAGCGATGCGGCCTCGATGGTCACGTTCGGCCGGCTCTCGTAGATCATGCCGAACACGCCGATCGGCACGCGCATCTGGCCGACGCGAATGCCGCTGGGCATCTGCTTCAGGCCGGAGATTTCACCAATGATGTCGGCCATGGCCGCGAGCTGCTCACAGCCTTCGGCGCAGGTTTCGATGACTTTGGGCGTGAGCTTGAGGCGGTCCACCATCGGCTCGGCCAGGCCGGCGGCGCGCGCACGCTCCAGGTCCTTGGCGTTTTCCAGCTGGAGTGCGTCCACATTGGCGCGCAGCAAGGCGGCCAGGCCTCGAAGGGCCCTGAGTTTGGTCGCCGCGCTGGCCTTGGCCATGAGCGCCGAGGCCGCCTTGGCCTGCAGCCCCAGGGTGTTCATGAGTTCGGTGGTGTTGGTCGCGTTCATGGTGCGATTTTCGCACCTTGCCCAACACCATGCGCCCACCACTGTCCGACTTCGAATCAGCGACGAGGACAAAGCGGCATGCACCCACGCACACGCCGAGGAAACGGCTTCGCCGGGCCAAAGGCGTGGTCCCCTGGGAAGGGAGGGTTACTTCAGCGCGCAGGCCTGCGCCACCCGCAAGGCCATGCGGTTCAAAGCCCCCCAGGGATCCGCGGGCCAGTCGGACTGCTTGAGTCCCTTGACAATGCCATCCACCGTGTGCGCGTCCTGCAGCCACTGGGCCAACGTAGCCGGTTTGAGCAACGGCAGCACGCGCTCCATCAGTTTTTCCTTCACGCCCCAGACACGGTTTTCGCGCAGGGCCATGGGCAACGGGCGGCCCGCGTCCATCGCGCCGCGGACCCGGTTGAGCGTACGGATGTCTTCCGCCAGCGCCCAGTGCACCAGCACCGCGGCCTCGCCCTCGGCCTGCAATCCGTCGAGCATGCGCTGCACACGCAGCACCTGACCGCCGAGCACCGCCTCGGCAAGTTTGAACGGGGTGTAGCGCGCCACGTTGAGCACCGCGTTTTCGACCTGCTCCAGCGACAACTCGCCGGCCGGATGCAGCAGGCCAAGCTTCTGGATTTCCTGGTGCGCGGCCAGCAGGTTGCCCTCGACCCGGTCGGCAAAAAACTGCAGCGTGCGCTGACCCTCTTCCCCTGCGGCCACGCGCTGACCTTGCTGCTGCAGGCGCTGCGCGATCCAGGCCGGCAGCGCCTGGCGCTCGACCGGGTCCACCTTGACCGTCACGCCAAAACTGTCCAGCGCAGCAAACCAGGCGCCTTTCAGGGTGGCGGCATCCAGCCGGGGCAGGCTCACCAGCGTGAGCGTGCTGTGATTGTCCCGTGCGGCCTCGGCCATCTGCTGCAACACCTGTGAACCATCCTTGCCGGGCTTTCCCGAGGGCACACGGATCTCGATCAGCTGCTTGTCGGCAAACAGGCTCATGGAGCCGCCGCTGGCCAGCACCTCGCCCCAGTCAAAGTGCGCACCGGCCACCGTGTGCACGGTGCGTTCGGTGTAGCCCTGCTCGCGGGCGGCGGCACGGATCGCGTCGGCCGCTTCCTGGATCAGCAGCGGCTCGTCGCCATGCAGGGTGTACAGGCTCTTGAGCCCTCGCTGCAGCTGGCTGGCGAGCTGCATTGCAGGAACCTGCATGGCGCCCTTACAGCGACTTCACCGCCGCCAGGCGGCGCATGACCTGCTGCACAATGTCGCTCTGCATGTCGTTGAACATCAGTTGTTCTTCGGCCGCTTTGGCCAAAGCACCAGTTTCGGTGAAGCTGATGTCGCGCTCCAGCAGCATTTCGGTTTCGTCGATCAGGTATTTGCCGCTCGTTGTGCTCAAGCGGAAACGAAAGCGTGTGCGCAACTGCAGCTCACGCACCTGACCCGAAGCGGTCTGCCCCACCACCGCGCGCTCGCGCTGGTCCAACAGAACTTCCAGCACGACCTGAACCGGCGACTGGCCAGCCGCCGCAGCCGTGTTCATCACCTGAATGCCCGCCGTGGCGAGTTCGCGCTGCAGGGCCCGAGAGACCGGCGTGCTGATCTGGTTCGAAACCCGCAGCGATGAGAACGCAAAGCTGGGCGCCTGGCGAAGCGCAAACCCGCAGCCACTCAACCCTCCCACCACCAACAGGACCCCGGTGCCGACCAATCCGGTCCACACCGCGCGCCGGCGGGCATCGGCCGGCAGATCCCTTGAGATGGGGGCAGAAAATGGGGTCATGGCGGATGGTTGTGAAATTGGCTTCATGGCGCAGGGTTTTATACCACCACGTTGACCAGCCGGCCCGGCACCACCACCACCTTTTTCGGGGCAGCGCCATGGGCCAGTTTCTGGAACGCTTCGCTCGCCAACGCCGCCGCTTCGATGGCGGCCTTGTCGGCACTGGCCGGCACGGTCACGCTGCCGCGCAGCTTGCCGTTGATCTGCAGCATCAGCTCGATCTCGTCGCGCTGCAGCGCGGCCTCGTCGGCCTGCGGCCAGGGCGCGTCAAGCAGTTCGCCAGAGGCGGCGGCGTAGCCGAGTCCGGTCCAGAGGCTGTGCGCGATGTGCGGCGTGGCCGGGTAGATGCAGCGCAGCAGGATGCCGAAGCCTTCGGCCAGCGCGGCGTTGTCGCCGGCCGAGCCGTCGGGCTTGAAGTCGTCGAGCGCGTTGAGCATCTTCATCGCGCCCGAGACCACGGTGTTGTATTGCATGCGCTGGTAGTCGTAGTCCACCTGCTTGAGCACGGTGTGCACTTCCAGGCGCAGCGCCTTGGCCGCCCTGGAGAACGATTGCTGGCCCACGCTGGTGGCCAGCGCGCCCAGGTCCGCCGTGGCACAGAGCTTGTTGCCAAAGCCCCAGACACGGCGCAGAAAGCGGTAGCTGCCTTCCACCGCCGCGTCGTTCCACTCCAGCGTGGCTTCGGGTGGCGCGGTGAACATGGTGTACAGGCGCGCGGTGTCGGCGCCGTACTTCTCGATCAGGTCCTGCGGGTCGACGCCGTTGTTCTTCGACTTGGACATGGTGCCCACGCCCTCGTAGTCGATGGGCGTGCCCACGGGCAGCGTGACCCCGCTGGACTCCACGGCCTTGATCAGCTTCGCACCGATGACCTTGCCGGCCTCGTCAAACACGTGCTCCACGTCCTGCGGCCAGAAGTAGTCCTTGCCACCCTTCTCGGTGCGGCGCGAGTAGATGTGGTTGAGCACCATGCCCTGCGTGAGCAGCTTGCTGAAGGGTTCGTCGATCTTCACGAGGCCCAGATCGCGCATGACCTTGGTCCAGAAACGCGCGTACAGCAGGTGCAGGATGGCGTGTTCGATGCCGCCGATGTACTGGTCCATCGGCATCCAGTAGTCGGCGCCTTCGGCCACCATCTTCTCGCTGTTGGTGGGGTCGCAATAGCGCATGAAGTACCAGGACGAATCCACGAAGGTGTCCATGGTGTCGGTCTCGCGCCGCGCGGGTTTACCGCAGATGGGGCAGGTGACGCCAGCGTGGAAACCTTCGTGCTTGTGCAGCGGGTTGCCCGATCCGTCGGGTATGCAGTCCTGCGGCAGCACCACCGGCAGGTCCTGCTCGGGCACCGGCACCGCACCGTGTTCGTCACAGTGGATGATGGGAATGGGGGTGCCCCAGTAACGCTGGCGACTCACGCCCCAGTCGCGCAGGCGGAAGGTGGTTTTCTTCTCGCCCAAGCCTTGGGCGGCCAGAAGCTCAGCAACCTTGTCCACGGCGGCCTTCTGGCCCAGGCCGTCAAGCACGCCGGAATTGACGCACACGCCGCGCTGCTTGTCGGCGTAGCTGTCGGCCCAGGCAGCGGTAGAGAACGCCTCGCCTTCGACGGCCACGACCTGCTGAATCTTCAGGTCGTATTTCAATGCAAACGCGAAATCACGCTCATCGTGCGCGGGCACACCCATCACGGCGCCGTCGCCGTAGCTCATGAGCACGTAGTTGCCGACCCAGACCTCGACCTGCGCGCCCGTGAGAGGATGCGTGACGAACAGGCCCGTGGCCATGCCCTTCTTTTCCTGCGTGGCGAGTTCGGCTTCGGTGGTGCCGCCGGACTTGCATTCTTCGATGAAGGCGGCCAGCGCAGGGTTGGACGCGGCGGCGTGGTGGGCCAGCGGGTGCTCGGCGGCCACGGCGCAGAAGGTCACGCCCATGATGGTGTCGGCGCGCGTGGTGAACACGTACATCTTGCCGTCACCGATCAGCGCACCGTCCGCATCTTTGATGTCATGAGGGAAAGCGAAGCGCACGCCCTCGCTCTTGCCGATCCAGTTCTCCTGCATCAGGCGCACCTTGTCGGGCCAGCCGTTGAGCGTGGCCTTGGGGTTGCCCAGTTGCACATGGTCCAGCAGCTCGTCAGCGTACGAAGTGATGTTCAGGTAGTAGCCGGGGATTTCGCGCTTTTCCACCGTGGCGCCGGTGCGCCAGCCCTTGCCGTCGATCACCTGCTCATTGGCCAGCACGGTCTGGTCCACCGGGTCCCAGTTCACGATCTGGGTCTTGCGGTAGGCAATGCCTTTTTCCAGCATCTTCAGGAACAGCCACTGGTTCCACTTGTAATAACTGGGGTCGCAGGTGGCCACTTCGCGCGACCAGTCGATGGCCAGGCCCATCGCCTGCATCTGCCGCTTCATGTAGGCGATGTTTTCATACGTCCACTTGGCCGGCGGCACGCCGTTTTTCAGCGCCGCGTTTTCGGCCGGCAGGCCGAACGCGTCCCAGCCCATGGGCATGAGCACGTTGTGACCGTTCATGCGCAGGTAGCGCGTGAGCATGTCGTTGATGGTGTAGTTGCGCACATGGCCCATGTGCAGCTTGCCGCTGGGGTAGGGCAGCATGGAGCAGGCGTAGAACTTTTTCTTGCCCGCGTCTTCGCTCACGCGGTAGGCGTCGGTGGCGTTCCAATGGGCGTGCGCGGCGCGCTCGACATCCTTGTGGGCGTATTTTTCTTGCATGAAACTGGAAGGCAGGGGGCCTGATGGCGGGTTTGAGTGGCTGGCGCGGAACCCTATCCGGTGGCCCCGGCCGACGCACCAGAACAGGTGCGACATCAGTGGAGGATTTTAGGGCTTGCGAGCAGCAAGGAATCCTTTGCCACAACAAAGGCACATCCCCAGCCCGAAGAGATGGACGGGGATGGGAGGATGGAGGTGGCGCCCCAGTGCACCCCCGCAGCGGCCGGGCATGGCCTGCAGCAGTCCCATGCCCGGAACGCGGATCAGAAGTCCTTGCGCAAGGACCGACTCACCGTACCCGCCGCTTGAATAAACCAATAGACACCGGCGGTCACAATCTGCCCCCCCACGAACTGGAATGTCACAGTCAGCCCCTGCGATGAATCATACGAATAGTCGGACCACTGCAAAGAGCCATTGGTCTCTTGATGCGGTGCCTGCCCCACGATGCCAATCACCTGGGCTTTGCTCATGCCCGGGCCGATCGCGTTGTAAGCGCTCTCCAGGTTGCTTGCCCCCTGTTTGTCCGGGTTGTCGCCATCTTCATTGCCACCACAGGCAACCAGAACCAGCCCCGCAGCGCCGGTCAACGCCAATTTTGCAAATGCCCGCCGCCCCAATGGATGTTCTCCCCGCTTCATTGACGCACTCCTCAAGTTGGTGAAATTCGCGTGACAATCCGGAGGCGTTGTGCCACCGATACCCACACTCGTAATGAAAGCTTACCGCATAGCCAGGAGCAACACCAATCAGGACATGCGGCATGACGACGGGGCGCAACACCTCATGCAGGCCCCGTGTGGGGTTTCAAGCATCACCTGGGTGCACCGGATACCGGCAAGCCGAGCGCTTTCGCGGTATCCGCATCTGTCACAAACCCGATACGGGCCAAACCAGCGGCCTGAGCCATGGCAATGAGTCGAGCCACCTGCCCGTACGGCACGGACGTGTCCAGCCGAAGTTGCACTTCGGTCGCCGGATCGCGACGGGCTGTTTCTCGCAGGCGCTCACCCAGCACCTCCATGTCCACCGGCTGCTCGCCCCAGAACATCTGGCCCGAGGCATCCACGCCGAGTGAAACAAAGACTTCAGGCTCAGACGCCTGACTCCCGGCCGGATTCGCAGTCCGCGGCAGTTCCAGCTCCAGACGGCTGGCCATGAGGGGCGCCGTGATGATGAAGATCACCAGCAGCACCAGCATCACGTCCACCAGCGGGGTGACGTTGATGTCGCTCATGGGCTGGTGCCCGGCGGGCTTTTCCAGGCGACCAAAACTCATGACACGCGGGCTCCGATGTGGGGCATGTCCTCCCGCCAGGCATGTGCCATTCGGCTCATACCGCGGACTCCTTGTGGGCCAGCAGTTCGCGCAGATCGCGTGCAAAACCCTCCAGGTCGGCCTCGATACGTGCCACCTGACGGCCGAGCACGTTGTAGGCCAGCACTGCCGGAATGGCGACCGCCAGCCCCGCAGCGGTCATGACCAGCGCCTCACCCACCGGGCCGGACACCTGTTCGATCCGGAACTGGCCGTCCTGTCCGATTTCGGTGAGGGCGTGGTAAATGCCCCAGACCGTGCCCAGCAGGCCCACAAACGGCGCGGTGGACCCCACCGTGGCCAGCAGAACCTGCCCGAACTGCAGACGGTGCAGCACCCGGTGCAGCGCATCGCGCAGCACGCGGGTGAGCTGCTGGGACCGGTCGCCAGCGGCGGCCAGGGTCTGGGGCGCAGCCTGTTCAATCGTGCGGGCCGCCTGCAGCAGGGGCAACACCAGCCGTCGCGGGTCAAAGGCCTGCAGGCGTTGCTGCGCATCGTCCAGGTGTGCCGCCTGCCAGAAAGCCGCCGTGGACAGCTGCACATCTTTCACGGCCCTGCGGAGCATCCAGCTCTTCCAGAGAATCACCACCCAGCTGGCCACCGACATGGCGAGCAACAGCAGGGCCACACTGCGGCTGATCGCATCCCCCTGCAGCACCGTTTGCCACACACCCATAAAACTTCCTTCTGGTTGGATCGCGCTCAGCGCAGTCCGAGCACGTCGTTCATGTCGAACAGGCCGCTCGACTTGTCCGCCAGGAAACGCACGGCGCGCAGGCTGCCCTGCGCGTAGGTGACGCGGCTGCTGGACTTGTGCGTGATCTCGATGCGCTCGCCGGTCCCGGCGAACAACACGGTGTGGTCGCCCACGATATCGCCGCCACGGATGGTGGCGAAACCGATGCTGGACGGGTCCCGCTCGCCGGTCACGCCTTCACGGGCGTAGACCGCGCAGTCCTTCAGATCCCGGCCCAGCGCCTGCGCAACCACTTCCCCCATCTTGAGCGCCGTCCCACTGGGTGCGTCCACCTTGTGCCGATGGTGCGCCTCGATGATCTCGATGTCGTAGCCGGTGGACAGTGCTTTGGCCGCCATTTCCAGCAGCTTGAGCGTGACGTTCACGCCCACGCTCATGTTGGGCGCCATCATGATGGCGATGGACTTCGAGGCCTCGGCGATATCGGCCTTCTGCGCCTCGCTGAAGCCAGTGGTGCCGATCACCACGTTCACGCCATGCTTCACGCACGCGCGCAGGTGGGCCAATGTGCCCTCGGGCCGGGTGAAGTCGATCAGGAACCGGCTGCCGGCAAGACCCTGATCCAGATCGGCGGTGATGGTCACACCGGTGGGCTGACCACCAAAGGCCCCAGCGTCCTGTCCCAGAGCGGGGCTGGACGGAATGTCCAGTGCGCCAGTGAGCGTGCAGTCACCGCTGACGCGCACCGCCTCCACCAGCATCTGCCCCATGCGGCCGCTGGCACCGGCCACACACACACGGTGTGGATGCTGGGGCACGGCGCTCATCGGACCGCCCCCGGGGTTTCCAGGGGTGGGTAGCTGGTGGATGCAGGTGGCGCGGCAGGCACCGGTGGTGGCGCGCCCGTTGGCGACGCATTGCGCTCCTGGAAGGCCCTGAGCTGCTCGTCCGAGGCCTGCAACGAGGGCACCTTGCCGGACTTGCGCTTCACATCCAGCGATGACACGAACTCCTCTTCACTGGGAAGTTCGTCGGCTTCAAATCGTTCCAGTGCCTCGGCCTTGAAATACACGGTCAACTTGCGTTGCTGGGTCGCCTGCCCCTGGCGGCGGAACGTGAACACATAGTCCCAGCGGTCGGCGTGGAACACGCTGGCCAACAAGGGCGAACCCAACAATTCGCGAACCTGCTGGCGTGACATGCCCACCTGCAAGGCTTGGGCCTGTTCGCGCGTGACCACATTGCCCTGGACAATATCGATCTTGTAAGGTGTCACCAGCCCGCCGAGGGTGCTCGCATCGGGCAATCTGTCACCCCATCCGGAACAGGCAGAGAGCATGCCCACCGCGACCAGGGCGCTCAGGGTGTGCCTCACGCGACGCGGACTCGCGGCCAGGCAGAAAGAAAAACGGGGCATTGACTGGTGCATGAAGGCAACCCATGTAAGGCACGCGTTACCGCCTCGGTCCGCAGGGACATGCAGCAGGCAACACGCTGGCGATATGATCACTTCATTGTAGCCCCGGGGTCCGGCCTGCCGTGCCGCCTGAGCACCACGCGCATCGGCAACCATGACCGAGGTCCCACCGTTCCACACCATGCCAACAGCCTCGCCCATGACCAACATCGATGAACTGAAAAGCACGGGACTCAAAGCCACGCTGCCGCGCCTGAAGATCCTGGAGGTGTTCCAGAACGCCAAGCAGCGCCACATGACGGCCGAAGATGTCTACCGTGTGCTGCTCGAAGAGCATTCCGACATTGGTCTGGCCACGGTGTACCGCGTGCTGATGCAGTTCGAGCAGGCCAGCCTGCTCACGCGCAGCAACTTCGAGTCGGGCAAAGCGGTGTACGAGCTCAACGAAGGCCAGCACCACGACCACCTGGTCTGCCTGGACTGCGGACGGGTGGAAGAGTTTTACGATCCGGAAATCGAAAAACGCCAGCAGATGGTCGCCAAAACGCGCGGTTTCATCCTGCAGGAGCACGCCCTGTCGCTCTACGCGAATTGCAACAAGGTGAACTGCCCCCACCGCAGCGAACCCGGGCACCGCTGACCACGACAGCCACCGCGCGAGCCGATGCGCGCTGCAACGGCAACGACCGTCTCCCGGCGACCTCACTCGCTGTGCAACATGGCCGCGCGGTGGCGCGCAACAAACTCCTGGTAGGTATCGATACCGCGCAACTGCAGGATGGTGTTGCGCACCGCTGCCTCCACCAGCACGGCGATGTTGCGGCCCGCCACCACCTGGATCACCGCCTTGCGCACCGGCACACCGAGCACGTCCTGGTACAGCGGCTCGTGCGGCATGCGGTCGTAATCGCGCTCCATGGTTTCCTTGCGCACCAGGTGCACGATCAGGGTCAGCCGCATCTTGCGCCGCACCGCGGTCTCGCCAAAGATGGCCTTGATGTCGAGCAGACCGATGCCCCGCACCTCCAGCAGGTTCTGCAGCAGCTCGGGGCACCGGCCCTCGATGCTGGTCTGATTGGTGCGGTAGAGGTCCACCGCATCGTCCGCCACCAGGCCATGGCCACGTGAAATCAGTTCCAGTCCGAGCTCGCTCTTGCCCAGGCCGGACTCGCCGGTGATCATCACCCCCATGCCCAGGATGTCCATGAACACACCGTGCATCGAGGCGCGGTCGGCGAAATGGCGCGACAGGTAGGCGCGCAGCACGTCGATCACGAAAGCCGCTGGCTCGGGCGTGGCAAACATGGGGATTTGCGCTCGCTCGCACATCGCCATGAGTGTATCGGGCGCGGCCTGACCATCGGCCACCACCAGCACCGGCGGCTCCAGCGTCACGATGCGCGCCACGCGGCGGCGGTTGTCTTCTTCGCTCGGGCTCGTCAGGTAAGCGACCTCACGCTCGCCAAACACCTGCACACGGTAGGGGTGGATGTAGTTGAGGTAGCCGACCAGATCGGCACCGGAGCGGGCTTCCCGGATGGCCACTTCGTCAAACACCCGCTCCGAAGCCCCGAGCCCCGCCACCCACTGCCACTTCAGGGCATCGCGGTGGTCTTCAAACAGGACGTCTGCACTGACGACAGTGGGTTTCATGGATGGGTCAGCGCTGAGAGCAACGCTGGAGCGTGGAGGACAACAAGGCCTGCCGCCGGGCCGCCCCAAGGCAGGCCAGCCCCCTCGGGGGGGAATGACCCGCGCAGCGGTGGAGCGTGGGGGCCAACGAGCCTTAGGCTGCCGCGTGGGCAGACTGCCAGGTGGTGATCAGGCTGTGCAGCGCACCCGACTCCACCGAGGTCTTCATCTGCTCACGCAGAACACTGTCACTCAGCAACTCGGCAATTTCCGAGAGGATTTCCAGGTGCTTCTGGGTTGCCGCCTCGGGCACCAGCAGAAAGATCATGAGCTGAACAGGCTGCTCATCGGGCGCATCAAAGCCGATCGGGCTGGCCAGCTGGAACACCGCCGCCAGCGGCTGTTTCAAGCCCTTGATGCGACCATGCGGGATGGCAACACCGTGTCCCAGGCCTGTGGAGCCCAGGCGTTCACGGGCGAACAGGCTGTCGGTGATCAGGGCCCGGTTGAGACCGTGCAGGGTCTCGAACAACAAGCCCGCTTCTTCAAACGCGCGTTTCTTGCTGGTCGCGTCAACGCTGACGAGCACTTGCGCAGCAGGCAATATGGCAGATAGTCGATTCATGGGGGCCTCTTGGACCGCAAATTATGCCGAGTTGGGCGGCGTTGGCTAGACTGCAGGCACAAAAAAGCCGCTTGACTTTTGAAGCGGCCTGTTGCATTGCAACATTTTTTACCGGACTGCATGGCGCGGCCCGGTTCCACACATCACATCAGGCGCTTGGCCGAGTCATGGTGGTGGTCTTGGCTCTTGTCTTTGTAGCGCAGGACCTGGCGGTCGAGCTTGTCTGCCAGCTCGTCCACGGCTGCGTACAAATCAGCGTGTGCGCTTTCGGCGAACAAATCCCGGCCTTTCACATGGATATTGCATTCGGCCTTCTGGCGCAAGTCTTTCTCCTTCAGGTTGTCCACTGTCAGCAGCACCTTGATATCGACCACCTGGTCAAAATGTCGGGAAATGCGTTCTAGTTTGGTCGTGACGTAACCGCGCAAGGCGGGCGTGACTTCGAGATGGTGACCGCTGATCGTAAGGTTCATAGAAGAGCCTCCTTATGCTCCGGGTTGACACAAGCCGCCGGACGGGCAGACCTCCCGGCGGCCACGGGGATGTCTTGAGTCCACTATGCCCATGAAACCGCAGGGACGCAAGCCTGCACAGCAAGAAAGCGGGAAATAGCGAACCTTGTCATTCACCTGGGCGGCACCAGATCTCCGGCAGTGGCATGCACCACGCCGCCCGAGCCGTGCATGCGCAGGCGGCGCGCCATCAGGATCGCCGCCACACTGGCGCAGGCGCCCAGCAGACCCGACATCCAGTAGTTCTGCACCAGGCCCGCTGCATCGCGGCTGATGATCAGCCCGCCCAGGAAGGAAGCCAGCCCCATGGCCGCCGATTGCACCGACGCGTTGAGCGCCATGAAGGTGCCGCGCAACGCCGGGTGGGCCGCACCGGTGACCAGCGCCATGCCCGGAATCATGCGGCCACTCATGAAAATGAACAGGCTGGTGGACACCACGAGCACGCCCCACAACGGCCAATGCGGCATGAGCGTGGTCGCCAGCAAGGGCACGATCACAGTCAGCGCGAGTGCGTTGAACGTGCGCTGCTTGCCCCACCGGTCGGCCAGGCGTCCGAACAGCCGTGCCGTGAACAGGGTGGCCATACCGCCGCACAGGTAGAGGTAGGGCACCTCTTCGGCCAGCACGCCCACGTTGGTCTGCATGTAGATGGTGAGGTAGGGCAAAACGGTGAAACCGGTGAACATCAACAAGGCCGAAAAGACAAAGGCGCGCTGGTGGTTGGGCTCGGCCAACACCATGCCGATGCCACGCCAGGCGGACGGCCGGTCGGCCACGCGCAGGTGGTGATCCAGCGCGGGCAAGGTCAGCGCTGCCCCTGCAGCGAACACACCGCTGAGCAGCGCAATGCCGATGAAGGGCGCCTGCCAGTTCAGGTGGCTCGCCAGAAACAGGCCCAGGGGCACGCCCGCGACCGTGGACACCGAGAACGACGACATCACGATGCCCATGGCGCGACCACGCCGCTCGAACGGAATCACGTCGGCCACGATGGTCTGCGACAGCGCCGACAGCACACCGCCGAACATCCCGGCGGCCACCCGAGCGAGCATCAGAAACCCGTAGCCCTGGGCCAGCCCGCAAGCCAGCGTGGCCAGTGCAAACAGCACATACAGCACCAGCAGAAGGCGTTTGCGGTCGAAGCGGTCCACGTAGGTGGCGGCGGCCAGACCCGACACGCCGGCCGCGAGCGTGTAGGCCGAGACGAGCAGGCCGAACTGCGCGTCCGTGATGCCAAAGAGCCGCGTGAACTGCGGCCCCAGGGGCATCATGATCATGAAGTCGAGGATGTGGGTGAACTGGATGCCGGCGATGGTCAGCAGCAGCCAGAGCTCGCGGCGGGGTGAGAGTCGGGGATGTGTCATGATTTTGGGCAACGGCACACTGTATCTGCACACACCAGGTGCCCGTCCGGAAGGTGTTCCCCCCGTGTCCCTTGATACGCTGATCGTCCAGAACCTGCTGAACGCCGACCGGCCCGAGCCTTCGCGCGGTGCCTGCGCCCTGGTGCTCCTGGGTGGTGGTGCGCGCACCGCCTACCAGGCCGGCGTGCTCAAGGCACTCGCCGCCATGCTGGCCGCTCACAGTCCCGAGGCAGAGACCTTGGCGCCAGCGTTTCCTTTCAAGTGGTTGTTTGGCACCTCGGCGGGCGCACTCAACGCCAGCTACCTGGCCAGCCGCGCTTCGCTGGGGCTGCAGGCGCTGCCCCAGCTCGCGGCCTTCTGGAGCCAGCTGAGATCGAGCCACATCTACCGGCTGGAGGCCCCGGGCTGGGTGCGCGCCAACCGGGTGTTCGCCGGCTGGACGCTAGCACGCCAGGTCAAGCGACACCGCGCACTGCTCGACACCCTGCCCCTGGTCGACACCCTGCACCGTGCGATCGACCTGCCCGGGCTGGAGCGCGCCCTGCTCCAGCACGACATTGACGTGCTGGGCGTCACGGCCTCCAGTTACACCACTGGCGAACACTGGACCTTCTGCCAGACGCGGCCCGATCCGTCCACCCGGCCCTGGAGCCGGCCCGGGCGGCGCGCATCCTTCCAGCCCATCACCATCGAACACCTGATGGCGTCGAGCGCCATCCCGTTCCTGTTCCCGGCGGTGCCGCTGTGGGTCGAAGGCCACAAGGAACATTTTGGTGACGGCTCCATGCGCCAGCTCTCGCCGCTGTCGCCCGCCATCCAGTTTGGTGCCCGGCGCATCCTGGTGATTGGCGTCGGGCAGCCTCAGCGCTCCGGTCTGGGTGGCAACGGCAACGGCGAACCCACGGCCGGCACCATCGCCGGCCACGCCATGGCCAGCGTGTTTCACGACACGCTCCAGGCCGACGTGGAGCAGGCGCAGCGGGTCAGCCAGACCCTGAAAAATCTGCCTCCCGAGCTGGCAGCGGCCCTTCCCTACACCCCGCTGGAAGTCCTGGCACTGCAACCCAGCTTTTCACTCGACGAACTGGCGCGGAAACACATCGGCTCCCTGCCCGCCCCCACGCGCAACACCTTGACCGGTCTGGGGGCGCTCGACACGGGCCGGGGCTCCGCCGGCAGCGCGGCAGCGCTCGCCAGCTACCTGTTGTTTGAGCCCGATTTTGTCCATGCGCTGATCGAGTTGGGCGAACACGACGCCTGGCGCCGCAAAGACGAATTGATCGCCTTTTTTG
The DNA here is from genome assembly GCA_030653975.1 of Hydrogenophaga sp. Lineage (GTDB taxonomy): Bacteria > Pseudomonadota > Gammaproteobacteria > Burkholderiales > Burkholderiaceae_C > Hydrogenophaga. The sequence goes on from JAURYH010000039.1 coordinate 74,909, forward strand.
GGGCGTCACAAACGGTCGGCGCTTCGCTGGCGATGCCATAATCGGCGGCAGTTCCCTCATGGAGTTCCCTATGGAAAGCACACCCCCCAGTTGTGTGCTTTCAGCCGTCCCCGCTCCCGTCTGAGCGCCACCCCCAGCGCGGTGGCCAGGGCCAGGCGGCAGGAGGGCTGAAAGCGCCGTCCGCCCCGCCCGCCGCTGCGGCTTTCGCATGCACCGGCCTCTCAGACACCCCGCCCGGGAGCACCCATGCTCAACGTATTCACCCTGGCCAATGGCCGCCTGTTCCAGGAAGAAATCGAGTCGCTCGAAGAGCTGGCCCAGTTCAAGCCCATCTGGGTCGACCTGGAAGACCCCACGCCCGAAGAGCGCCGCTGGGTCAAACAGCATTTCGGCCTGTCGATCCCCGAAGACGCGATGGACGAGGACATCGAGGAGTCGGCCCGTTTCTTCGAGGAAGACAACGGCGAACTGCATGTTCGCAGCGACTTCCTGATCGATGACGACGAAGACCCCCGCGCCATCCGCGTGGCCTTCATCCTCAACGAACACAACGACTCGCTCAAAAGCCAGGGCGTGCTGTTCTCCATCCACGACGAAGACGTGCCGGTGTTCCGCCTGCTGCGCATGCGTGCGCGGCGCATGCCCGGCCTGATCGAGAACGCCAAGGATGTGTTGTTGATGCTGTTCGACGCCGACGCCGAATACTGCGCCGACACACTGGAGAACATCTACGACGACCTGGAAAAAGTCAGTCGCCAGGTGCTGGCCGGCGCGGTGACGGACGACACCGCCGGGCAGGTGCTCTCGGCCATCGCACGCCACGAAGACATGTCGGGCCGCATCCGCCGCAACGTGATGGACACGCGCCGCGCGGTCAGTTTCATGATGCGCACGCGCATGCTGAGCGCCGAGCAGTTCGAAGACGCGCGACAGATCCTGCGCGACCTCGATTCGCTCGACAGCCACACCGCCTTCCTGTTCGACAAGATCAACTTCCTGATGGACGCGACGGTCGGTTTCATCAACATCAACCAGAACAAGATCATCAAACTGTTCTCGGTCGCCAGCGTCGCGCTGCTGCCCCCGACCATGATCGCCAGCCTCTACGGCATGAACTTCGAGTACATGCCGGAACTGAGCCAGAAATGGGGCTACCCGTTTGCGCTCGGATTGATGGTGCTGTCGGCCGTCGTGCCAATGCTGTACTTCAGAAAGCGGGGCTGGCTCAAGTGAAGAGCGCTTCGATCACCGCACCGCTGTAGCGACTGGCCACTTCCCGCAGGAAGCGCGGAAAGTCCACATGAGCGGCGTCGTCGGCGCGGTCGGAGATGGTGCGCACCACCGCCAGCGGCACGGCGAAGTCGTGACACACCTGCGCGAAGGCGGCCCCCTCCATGTCCACCGCCAAGGCGTCCGGTAGTTCGCGCTGCAAGGCCTGGCTTTCGGCGGTGGTGGCGACAAAGCGGTCGCCGCTGATGAGCAGGCCCTGGTGCAGGCGCGGCGTGTGCAGGCCGAACGCGGCCACCGTCTCGGCGCCCAGCCGCTGCGGCAGCGTGTGCAGCATGCGGTCGCAGGCCAGTTCCAGTGCATCGGTCAGCGCCGCATCGGCCTCGAAGCGTGCGCGGTCGTAACCCGGCACCTCGTGGCGGGGGAACAGCGGCGAGGCATCCATGTCGTGCTGCAGGAAACATCGCGCCAGCACCACATCGCCCACGTTCACGCCGTCACCCAGGCCGCCGGCCACACCGGTGAAGACGATGCGCTGCACGCCAAAGTGCTGGATCAGCAGCGCAGCGGTTGTCGCCGCCGCCACCTTGCCGATGCCACTGAGCACCGCCACCACGTCCTGCCCGTGCAGATGGCCGACCCAGAACGCGCGCCCGGCCACGGTCTGCCTGTGCTCGTCTGGCATGAGCGCCAGCACACTGGCAAGTTCGTCGTGCAAGGCGGCAACGATGGCGATGCGGGACATGCAAGGGCTCCGGAAATGACAAAGGCGGCCTCGGCCGCCCTGTCATTGTGTCGCAGTCAAGGCGTCACTTCTTGTCTCTGAGTTCGCGGCGCAGGATCTTGCCCACCGGGGTCTTGGGCAGTTCGGTGCGGAACTCCACCACCTTGGGCTGCTTGTAGCCGGTGAGGTTGCTCTTGCAGAAGTCGCGCACCTGCGCTTCGGTCAGTGCCGGGTCCTTCTTCACGATCACCAGCTTGACGGCCTCGCCCGACTTGTCGTCGGGCACGCCGACCACGGCGCACTCCATCACGCCCGGCAACTGGGCCACCACGTCTTCCACCTCGTTCGGGTAGACGTTGAAACCGCTGACCAGCACCATGTCCTTCTTGCGATCGACGATCTTGAAGTAGCCGCGCTCGTCCATGATGCCCACGTCGCCGCTCTTGAAGAAACCGTCGGCGGTCATGACCTTGGCGGTTTCATCGGGCCGCTGCCAGTACCCCGCCATCACCTGCGGGCCCTTGATGGCGATTTCGCCGGGCTGGCCCTGCGGCACCTCGTTGCCCTCGTCGTCCAGGCATTTCATGAAGGTGTTGGGCAGGGGCACGCCAATGGTCGCGGTGAACTCGGTGTTGGTCACCGGGTTGCAACTGGCCGACGGGCTGGTTTCGGACAGACCGTAACCCTCGCAGATCGGGCAGCCGGTTTTCTCCAGCCAGAGCCTGGCCACCGCACTTTGCACCGCCATGCCGCCGCCCACCGACACCTTGAGGTTCTTCCAGTTGACGGTGTTGAAGTCCTGGTGGTTGGCCAAGCCGTTGAACAGGGTGTTCACGGCCGGGAAGCTGTGGAAGGTGTGCTTGCTCAGTTCCTTGAGCACCGCCGGCAGGTCACGCGGATTCGGGATCAGGATCACTTTGCCGCCGGTGCGCATGCCCAGCATCATGTTCACCGTGAAGGCGAAGATGTGGTACAGCGGCAGGGCGCAGACGCTGGTGGGCTGCTCACTGGCCGGCACCTGCTTCATCTGCGGGTCGTTCCAGGCCTCGGACTGCAGCACGTTGGCGATCACGTTGCGGTGCAGCAGCACCGCGCCCTTGCTCACGCCCGTGGTGCCGCCGGTGTACTGCAGCACGGCCACATCGTCCGGCCCGATCTCGGGCCGCTTGAGCGTGCCGCGGGTGCCCTTGGCAACGGCATCGTTGAAGCGCACCGCCTGCGGCAGGCTGAAGGTGGGCACCATCTTCTTCACGTTGCGCACCACGTAGTTGACGATGGCGCCCTTGAGCAGGCCCAGCAGGTCGCCCATCGCGGTCAGGACCACGTGCTTGACCGGCGTGTTTGCGATGCACTGCTCCAGCGTGCTGGCGAAGTTCTCGATGATGACGATCACCTTGGCGCCCGAATCCTTGAGCTGGTGCTCCAGTTCACGCGGGGTGTACAGCGGGTTCACGTTGACCACCACGAAGCCCGCGCGCAGGATGCCGGCCACCGCCACCGGGTACTGCGGCACGTTGGGCATCATGATCGCGACACGATCACCCTTGACCAGACCCAGGCCCTGCAGGTAGGCGGCGAAGGCCTGCGACAGGCTGTCGGTCTGGGCGAAGCTGAGCTCCTTGCCCATGAAGCTGTAGGCCGGGCGGGCCGCGTTTTTGTGGAAGCTCTCCTCCAGCAGGTGCACCAGCGAGGGGTACTGCGCCACATCGATGTCAGCGGGCACACCCGCAGGGTAGGCGCCCAGCCAGGGACGATCAGCCGTCGGTTCGGTCATGCGGTATCTCCAGATCTCTTGTGGGTTGTCGGCAACTGCACATTGTCGTTCGATCCGAGGACTTTCGACCTCGTGTTTTTCCCTTACGAACAACTGACAGGCCACTCTAAAACCTGTGGTGCCTTTGCCTCAGTGCTATAAAAACAAAGAGCCGGTGGTGACACCGGCTCTTTGTTTTTTCTGGTGCGGCATCGCCCAAGCTCACGCCAAAGCGCATCGATCACGACCTGCCCATCGCCCGGGCCAATGCGCGGTCAGGTCTTCAAAGCGAGCAGGACCTCGTCCAGCATCTTCTTGGCGTCGCCGAACAGCATGCGGTTGTTGTCCTTGTAGAACAGCGGATTGTCCACGCCGGCGTAACCCGAGGCCATGCTGCGCTTCATGACGATGGAAGTGCGCGCCTTCCAGACCTCCAGCACCGGCATGCCGGCGATGGGGCTGGTCGGGTCTTCCTGCGCCGCCGGGTTCACGATGTCGTTGGCGCCGATCACGATGGCCACATCGGTGTCGGGGAAGTCGTCGTTGAGCTCGTCCATCTCGAACACGATGTCGTAAGGCACCCGGGCCTCGGCCAGCAGCACGTTCATGTGGCCGGGCATGCGGCCGGCCACCGGGTGGATGCCGAAGCGCACGTTCACACCTTTTTCGCGCAGGTGCCTGGTGATCTCGAACACCGTGTGCTGCGCCTGCGCCACCGCCATGCCGTAGCCGGGCACGATGATCACGTTCTTGGCCTCGCGCAGCATCTCGGCGGTCTCGCTGGCGAGGATGGGGTTGACCTCGCCGACAGGCTCGGTGGAGCCACCGGCAGCCTTGGGTGTGGCGCTGGTGGTGCCGAAGCCGCCAGCGATCACGCTGATGAAGCTGCGGTTCATCGCGTTGCACATGATGTAGGACAGGATGGCGCCGCTGGAGCCAACCAGCGCACCGGTCACGATCAGCAGGTCGTTGCTCAGCATGAAACCGGTGGCCGCGGCGGCCCAGCCCGAATAGCTGTTGAGCATGGACACCACCACCGGCATGTCGGCGCCGCCGATGGCCATCACCATGTGGATGCCGAACAGCAGCGCGATGGCGCTCATCACGAACAGCGGGAGCATGCCGTCCTTCATCGTCTCGGCCTGCAGGAACAGACGGCCGAAATAGATCACCGCC
>JAURYH010000055.1 GCA_030653975.1 Hydrogenophaga sp.
CTTGGCCGAACCACCGAACTTGGCCGACAGCACGGTGGTGATCGCCGCCGTCAGCGTCGTCTTGCCGTGGTCCACGTGACCGATGGTGCCGACGTTCACGTGCGGCTTGGTCCGCTCAAATTTCTCTTTTGCCATTTTTCAATTCCTAAAGAACAAACCCGTGTCACGGTTTAAGGTCTGCATCACACTGCTGATTCGCCCCGCACGGGGACAGGGCGGCGCGTGATCGCAGACCGGCTTTGATCCGTTGGGGACAGGTCACCACAGGTGGTCTGTCCCCAAAATCATCATTTTGCGCGAGCGGCAACGATGGCTTCTGCCACGTTGCGCGGCGCTTCGGCGTAGTGCTTGAACTCCATCGAGTAGGTGGCACGGCCTTGCGACATGGAGCGCAGCGTGGTCGAATAACCAAACATCTCCGACAGAGGCACTTCGGCACGGATGGCCTTGCCGCCGCCGACCATGTCCTCCATGCCCTGCACCATGCCACGACGGCTGGACAGATCGCCCATCACGTTGCCGGCATAGTCTTCAGGTGTTTCCACTTCCACCGACATCATGGGCTCAAGGATCACCGGGCTGGCCTTGCGGCAGCCTTCCTTGAAACCGAAGATGGCCGCCATCTTGAAGGCCATTTCGGACGAGTCCACATCGTGGTAGGAGCCGAAGTGCAGGGTGACCTTCACGTCCACCACCGGGTAACCCGCCAGCACACCGGTCGTCAGGGCTTCGATCACGCCCTTTTCCACCGCCGGGATGTACTCGCGAGGGACCACACCGCCCTTGATGGCGTCGACGAACTCAAAGCCTTTGCCGGCTTCGTTGGGTTCGATCTTGAACACCACGTGACCGTACTGGCCCTTGCCGCCGGACTGACGCACAAACTTGCCTTCGGAGTCTTCCACCGTCTTGCGGATGGTCTCGCGGTAAGCCACCTGCGGCTTGCCCACGTTGGCTTCCACACCGAATTCACGCTTCATGCGGTCAACGATGATTTCCAGGTGCAGCTCGCCCATGCCGGCGATGATGGTCTGACCCGATTCTTCGTCTGTCTTGACGCGGAAGGACGGATCTTCTGCTGCCAGGCGCTGCAGGGCAATGCCCATCTTTTCCTGGTCGGCCTTGGTCTTGGGTTCCACGGCCTGCGCAATCACGGGCTCAGGGAACACCATGCGCTCGAGCATGATGATGGCATCCGGATCGCACAGGGTTTCACCCGTGGTCACGTCTTTCAGGCCCACGCAGGCCGCGATGTCGCCAGCGCGAATTTCTTCGACTTCCAGACGGTTGTTGGCGTGCATCTGCACGATACGGCCGATACGCTCTTTCTTGCCCTTGATCGGGTTGTAGACCGAATCGCCTTTTTTCATCACGCCCGAGTACACGCGCACAAAGGTCAGCTGGCCGACATACGGGTCGGTCATCAGCTTGAAGGCCAAGGCGGAGAACTTCTCGTTGTCATCGGCCTTGCGGCTGGTGACTTCCTCGTCGTCGTCCGTGCCCTTGACGTCGGCGATGTCCACCGGGGAGGGCATCAGTTCGATCACGGCGTCGAGCATGCGCTGCACACCCTTGTTCTTGAACGCGGTACCGCACAGCATCGGCTGGATCTCGGTCGCCAGCGTGCGCACGCGCAGACCCTGGGTGATCTCTTCTTCGGTCAAGTCACCTTCTTCGAGGTACTTGTTCATCAGCTCTTCGCTGGCTTCGGCCGCAGCCTCAACCATTTTTTCACGCCACTCTTTGGCCTGCTCCAGAAGTTCGGCGGGAATTTCTTCGTAGTTGAATTTCATGCCCTGGGACGCCTCGTCCCAGATGATGGCCTTCATCTTGCGCAGATCGACCACGCCCCTGAAGTGCTCTTCGGCACCGATCGGGATCACGATCGGCACAGGGTTGGCCTTCAGGCGCAACTTCATCTGCTCAACGACCTTGAAGAAGTTGGCGCCGGTGCGGTCCATCTTGTTCACGAAGGCCAGACGCGGCACCTTGTATTTGTTGGCCTGGCGCCAGACGGTTTCCGACTGCGGCTGAACACCACCCACGGCGCAGTACACCATGCAGGCGCCGTCCAGCACGCGCATGGAACGCTCGACCTCGATGGTGAAGTCCACGTGGCCGGGGGTGTCGATGATGTTGATGCGGTGCTCGGGGAAAGACAGGTCCATGCCCTTCCAGAAACAGGTCGTGGCGGCGGACGTGATCGTGATGCCACGTTCCTGCTCCTGCTCCATCCAGTCCATGGTGGCGGCACCGTCGTGCACTTCACCGATCTTGTGGTTCACACCGGTGTAGAAAAGAATGCGCTCGGTCGTGGTGGTCTTGCCGGCGTCGATGTGAGCGGAGATACCGATATTGCGGTACCGCTCCAGTGGCGTAGTGCGTGCCATGGAAATACTCCTGAATTGGGCAAGCCCGCCACCCCTTCTGGGGTTTGCGGGCTCGCCTTGGATGACTGGGAAAAGCGGAACTTAGAAGCGGAAGTGGCTGAAAGCCTTGTTGGCTTCGGCCATGCGGTGCACTTCGTCACGCTTCTTCATGGCGCCACCACGGCCCTCGGTGGCCTCGATCAGCTCGTTGGCCAGGCGCATGGCCATGGACTTTTCGCTGCGCTTGCGGGCAGCTTCCTTGATCCAGCGCATCGACAGCGCCAGACGACGCACCGGGCGCACTTCAACGGGCACCTGGTAGTTCGCACCACCCACGCGGCGGGACTTGACTTCCACCATGGGCTTGACGTTGTTGATGGCGATGGAGAAGGCTTCGACCGGATCTTTGCCGGTCTTTTTCTCGATCTGCTCCAGCGCACCGTAAATGATGCGCTCGGCGACAGCTTTCTTGCCGCCTTCCATGATCACGTTCATGAACTTGGAGAGCTCGACGTTGCCGAACTTGGGATCCGGCAGGATTTCACGTTTAGGGACTTCGCGACGACGTGGCATTTTTACACCTCAAATTTGCTTCAGTTGGCACCTTTTCAGGCACCGCGAGAACCCAGCAAGGCCCTCACTTACTCGACCCGACGCCAACATGGCGTTTTGGGGTCACTACGTTCGACACGGCTTGCCGGCCGGCCAAACACCGAAAAACCAGGATTATTTGGCCTTGGGCTTTTTCGCGCCGTACTTGGAGCGCGACTGCTTGCGGTCTTTCACGCCCTGCAGGTCCAACGAACCGCGCACGATGTGGTAACGCACACCAGGCAAGTCCTTGACACGACCGCCGCGAACCAGCACGACGCTGTGTTCCTGCAGGTTGTGGCCTTCGCCGCCGATGTAGGAGATGACCTCAAAACCGTTGGTCAGGCGCACCTTGGCGACTTTACGCAGAGCGGAGTTGGGCTTCTTGGGGGTCGTGGTGTACACACGGGTGCACACACCGCGACGCTGCGGAGAGTTTTCCATGGCCGGGCTCTTGGATTTGGTCTTCTCGACCTCCCGGCCGTGGCGCACGAGTTGATTGATGGTTGGCATGAAGAAACGTCCCTAAACGTTTAAAAAAGCGAAAACGAAAACTTCTCGGAAGATTCCGAAAAGCCCTCTAATGTAGCACGGGCTTGTTCTTCTGACAAACGCCAGCGCAAAGGACACCGGATCGCCCGCCGTTGCACCGCGCTCTTTCAAGCGCTAGGCGCATGGGTGGCGGGTACTTCAGGCGTGGTTTACTGAATCCAGAGGCGCACAGCGTCCCAGGCCCTGCCGAAGACACCGCTTTCCTCGACCGTTTCCAGGACGCTCAGCGGCACCTCGGCCACCGGCGTACCGTTGGCCAGACTCACCTTCAGAATACCCACCGCCTGGCCGCGCATCAGAGGCGCGACCAGAGGTTCCGGTCGGGTGACTTCGGTCTTCAGCCGCGCACCTTCTCCTGCGGGAACGGACACCACAACCCCCTCGGGCCGACCCAGCTTGACAACCTCTGCTTTGCCTTTCCAGACACGCGGCGAAACCAGCGGCGCGCCCGCTGGCGCCATACGCACCGCATCAAAAGCCGTGTAACCCCAGTTCAACAACTTCTGGCTTTCGGCGGCGCGGGCGTTTTCACTCGAAGCGCCCAGCAGCACGCTCAGCAGCCGTCGCTGCCCCTGCGGTCCACTGCCCAAGGCCGGAACCGCGCGGTGAGCGGTGGCCACAAGGCAGTAGCCCGCGGCACTGGTGTGCCCGGTTTTCAGGCCGTCCACACTGGGGTCACGAAACAGCAACAGATTGCGGTTGGTGTCGTTGGCGGCGGGCGTACCGGGGTAGCGGTAGCGCTGGATGGCGTAGTAGGGCACATAGTCGGGAAAATCGCGCATCAGACGGGTCGCGAGCGTGGCCAGATCACGTGCGGTGGTGGTGTGCCCGGCCACGGTGAGGCCCTCAGGATTCTTGAAGCTGCTGGCGTTCATGCCCAGGGACTTCGCCTGCTGGTTCATCAACTCCACGAAACGCTCCACGCTGCCGCCCACCCCTTCAGCCAGCGCCACGGTGGCGTCGTTGCCCGACTGCACGATCATCCCCTTGATCAGGTCCTCCACCGGCACCTGCATCTTGGGGTCGATGAACATGCGTGAGCCCGGCATCTTCCAGGCCCGCTCGCTCACCCCAAAGGTCTGGGTCAGGCTGAGCTTGCCCGTCTTCAGGGCATCAAACACGATGTAGGCGGTCATCAGCTTGGTGAGCGACGCCGGCTCCACCGCCTGATCGGCGTCTTTGGACGCCAACACCTGACCCGAGGTCACATCCATCAGCAAATAGGCGCGGGCCGCCACTTCGGGCGGCTGGGGTACCTGGGCAGAGGCCGAGAACGCCACGGCAGCGGCGAGCAGAAAAAGAGCACGGGAAAACAATCGACGCAACAAAATCCGGTTCCTGAAATAAAAAAGGGGAAAAGGGGCGGCCGCTTCAGGCGCGCAGATGGCGCAGCACCAGTTCGCGCAGCAACGGCAGCTGTCCGTGAAAAAAGTGGCCGCCACCGGGCACCACCAACACGGGCAGCACCTGGGGTCGAGCCCAGTCCATGACCGAGGCCAAAGGCACCGTGTCGTCCTGCTCGCCATGGATGACCAGGGTGCGCGGGTGAAGTTCCTCAGCCACCGGAGCAACTTCAAATCGGCTGGCGGCCGTGCCCACCAGAATCAGGCGCCGGATCTCGCGTTGCGCCTGGAGCTGGCTGGCCGCATGGCTGGTGACAAACGCCCCGAATGAAAACCCGGCCAGGCACAAGGGACCAGATGGCGCCTGCGCTTCGATCACCGACAACAGATCAGCCAACTCGCCACGACCCTCGTCGTAGACCCCCTCACTGCGCCCGACGCCGCGGAAGTTGAAGCGGACAGCCGTCCAGCCCGCCAGCAGACAAGCGCGCGCGAGGGTCTGGACAACCTTGTTGCTCAGTGTGCCGCCATGCAGCGGATGCGGATGGGCCAGCACCGCGATCCCGACCGCATCGCCCGAGGGCCGGTCCATCGCGACTTCCAGCACACCGGCCGGACCATCCTGCAGCAGGTATTCGGTCTGGGCGTTCATCGGTGCGCCCCGGTCAGCCTGGCTTCGGCGACCTGCACGAGAACTCGACAGTCAGGCGAGCGCATTCAGCGTCCAACGTCCGGCGGGGTCAGCAGCCGCTGCACCACCACGCCGTCACGCAAATGGGACTGCACGATCTCGTCGATGTCGCTCTCGTCGACATAGCTGTACCAGACCGCTTCCGGATAGACCACGGCAATCGGTCCACCGGCACAACGGTCCAGGCAACCCGCCTTGTTGACCCGAACCTTGCCGGGCCCGAGCAAACCCTGGGCCTTGGCCTGGGATTTGCACCGATCAAAAGCGGCCTGCGCCTTGTGCTGGGCACAGCAATCCTCGTTCCCCTCGCGCTGATTGAGACAGAAGAATATGTGGCGCTCGTAATACGACTTGTTTTCGGACATGCGACGATTTTAGTGGGCGCCCTGCCCGGCACCAGGGTGCCGGGCGATGGCGCGCAGGCCAAAAAGCAGGGCGGCAAAAGGCCACAACCAACCCAGCCACTGCGAAAGGCCATGAAAGCGGATGAAGCGCCCCTGCTCCCAGACTTCCAGTGACTGGGCAAAGTAAGGACTGACCGGCGCCCGGTTGAGCAGGCTGAGCGATGTCGCCAGGCACAGCAGCATGAGCGCATGGCAGACCCGTCGCGGCAGGGCCAGCAGTGCCAGGCCGGCGACGAACGCCAAGGCCAGCCCCAGCAAGGCCTGGGACGTGATCCACGCCCAGCCATGGTCCGGACCGTAAGTGAGTGCCGACGACAGCCCGGAAACAGCCAGCGCACAGACAAAAAAGGCCACCAGAAATGCCACGCGGCGCGACAGCGAACGCATGTCGGCGAAACCCATGAGCAGCGGCGCCAGCAAGCCGAGCGCCACACAGAATGCCTCGGCCAGCGGACTCAACGGCAGCGGGTTTTCAACCCGGAACGGCACCCAGGCCAGAAATGGCGTCTCCGCGAGCAGGTTCGCCAACTCCATCTCCAGCCGGTCCCAGACCTGGCCCAGGCCAAAAGGCACCGAAACCGGATAGAGCAAGGCGGCCGGCCACAAGGCCAGCAGCACCAGCGAGCCGTGGGCGCCAGGCACGAACCAGTCGGTCCGAAACTGGCTCCAGCGGCGCAGTCCACCCAGCCGCTCCAGAATCCAGGCTGCGGTCGCACCCAGCAACGCACCGGCACCGTTCAGCGCCAGATCGAGGTTGGAGGCCACCCGCATGGGCAGGTAGTTCTGCAGCGTTTCCACCCCAAACGACAGCAGGAGCGGCAGGGTGAAGCCGAGCAACCAGGACCATCCCCGCGCACCGGAGCGCAGCAGGGCCAGCGCCAGCAAGAACGCCAGCGGGGCGTAGCCCACAAAGTTGCTCACCACATCAAATGCGGTCCAGTACTTCGGCAGCGGCGCCAGCACGAAGGCCATCGGCTCCACGCCCTGCATGCGCCAGCCCTGAAAAGGGTACAGGCTTGCATAGACCACCAGCGCCGCAAACAGCAATGCGAGCGGCCAGGCCGATGAACGCGGGGTTGTGACCACCCCAGGACCTCAGAAGGGTTTGATCACCACCAGCAGCACCACGACCACCAGCATGATCACCGGCGCCTCGTTGAACCAGCGGTACCAGACATGGCCCCGGCGGTTGATGCCCTGCTGGAACTTGCGAAGCATGACGCCGCAAGCGTGGTGATAGCCCAGGATCAGCGCCACAACGAACAGCTTGGCGTGCATCCAGCCATTGCCCGCCCCCAGGCCGATCCCGTAGCCCAGCCAGAGCCACAGGCCCAGCGCCACCGCCGGAACGGCCAGCAGGGTGGTGAAGCGCATCAGCTTGCGCGCCATCAGCAGCAAGCGCTCACGCTCGGCGACGCTTTCGGGCGGAACCATGGCCAGATTGACAAAAATCCGGGGCAGGTAAAACAGGCCGGCGAACCAGCTGGCGATGAAAACGATGTGGAAGGATTTGACCCAGAGCATGCTGGCAGTTTAGCCCGCCAGGGCGTACTGCACATGCAGCGCCGGGTGGGTTTGTGCCTCGGCGACGGACAAAAAAAACCCGGCCCACTGGGCCGGGTTAGGAAGCCTTTTTGCTGTCACACACTAAGGCACCCGCTCAGGGAGGAAAAGCGGGGGGCTCACCCTTCGGCTCGCCCGAGTTAATGTTACAACATATTGTCCGAATTTTTGTCGCCGCCCCTGTCAGATTTGACAAATGGGCCGCAGCGCCAGCCTCAGGAACACCTACGGCCTGCTACATCATCTTGGCCAGTTCAAACATCACCGCCGTGCCAAGGGCCTCGCGGATGTTGCCTCGACCCACCTTGGCCATGGAATATTCGCCAAATCCCGCCATGTCAAACGAGTTGTCGTCCGGCGAGATCTCGACGAAAGGGAACTCGAAGACTTCGCGCAGCAGGTCCCGACGGAAGGCCTCAAAGTCGTCGTCCTTGATTTCCGAATCCACCACGATCAGGCTGGGCATGCGGCTCTTGATGGCATCGCGGGCTTGTGGAAAATAAACCACACCGTCCGAAGAAATACCAATCTCACGCAGCGCGTCACGCACATCGGTACGGATCTGCAAGTTCGGTGAAATGGTGAGCACATAGGTGCCGGAAAGCGACTTGAACATCGACGAGTGCTCATCCGACAGGTCCACGGCAGAAATGCCGTCGACGGCCTGCACGGTGCGGGTGAACATGGCGGTGAAACTCACACCCTCCTCGTTCACTTCGCGCTCGATCTCGACACCGCCCGACACCAAGGCGACCTGGCGGATCAGCATCCAGCTAAGGCTGTCCGTCGACGCAGCGCTTGACGGGGGCACACCGTCATTGGCCACGCGCATCTGCAAACGCGCATGTTGCGGCCAGGCGTTGAGGTCCAGACGCATGTCGACCCGGCTGCCAAACGGCAGCCCCCAGTCCAACACGGCATTGACGAAGGTGTGTGCAATTGTGGGATCGATCAGCACATCCACCTGTTTGAGCTTGCGCCGCAAGGCAATGCCCAGCATGCCCAGCTCCTGCTTGCGTTCCTGCAACACGCCTTCAACCAGCTTCGCCATGTCCACTTTCTCATGCGACTGGCGGATGCGACCACTGTAGAAACGGTTGATCTGCTGGGCGCTGACACCAGCGAGCTTGATGCGCTCGGCCGGAATGCTCAGGGCCCGATGCTCCAGCTTGTTGATGCGCCCCTTGGCCAGCAACTGATCGATCTGGTTTTCCAGAGAGCTGACGTTTTCGGTGAACTGCTCGGCGAGGCTGGCAACCAGTTCGGACCAATGGTCGTCGAGCGACCAGGCCTCGGACGCGCCGGCGACCGCCGGTTCGGTACCCACGGGGGGGCTGGCGGAGTTTTTCTTGGTTTGCAACATGGCAGAACTCGATGAATAAAGAAGCCAGGACCCTATCGGCAGTCGCATGCAGCCGGTGCATCCGGTCATGTCGCATCACCCCTCAGGGTATTTCGATGCGGACGGCCGATCGGAAGATCAAAAAATACTTTCGCCAGCCCAGGACAGCAGGCGCGCACTTGTATTTTTTTCTTATGGCGGAGTTCAACACAAACGTCTGGGTTTTTCAATCACCACCATCTTTTTACAAATTGAAACCCGGTAGTTTCGAACACTTTGAGGCCTGGATTCAACCGAACCGGATCGGCCACCCGCTGCGGCTTTGCCACAATACAGGCATGCACATCCCAGCCCCCTACCCCCTGTCCCGCCCCCGCCGCCTGCGGCGTGATGCATTCACACGCGATCTGGTGCGCGAGCACCGGCTCAGCCCGGCCGACCTGATCTACCCGGTGTTCGTGCTCGATGGTGCCCATCGGCGTGAAGCGGTGGGTTCCATGCCCGGCGTGGAACGCCTGAGCCTGGACCTGCTGCTGCCGGTGGCGGAGGACTGCGTGAAACTGGGCATTCCGGTGATGGCGCTGTTCCCGGTGATCGACCCGTCGCTCAAGACGCCCGACGGCCGCGAAGCGCTGAACCCCGACGGCCTGGTGCCACGTGTGGTGCGCGAGCTGAAAAAACAATTCCCCCAGCTGGGCGTGATGACCGATGTGGCGCTCGACCCGTTCACGAGTCACGGCCAGGACGGGCTGCTGGACGAGCACAACTACATCCTGAACGACTCGACAGTCGAAATCCTGGTGAAGCAGGCGCTCACACAGGCCGAGGCCGGCGTGGACATGGTCGCGCCCAGCGACATGATGGACGGCCGCATCGGCGCCATCCGCCAGGCACTCGAAGCCAAGGGTCTGGTGCACACGCGCATCATGGCCTACAGCGCCAAGTACGCGAGCGCCTTCTACGGTCCGTTCCGCGATGCCGTGGGTTCGGCGGCCAACCTGGGGAAAGCCGACAAGAAGGTCTACCAGATGGACCCCGGCAACAGCGACGAAGCCCTGCGCGAAGTGGCGCTGGACCTGGCCGAAGGCGCCGACATGGTGATGGTCAAGCCCGGCATGCCCTACCTGGACATCGTGCGCCGCGTGAAAGACGAGTTCCACGTGCCGACCTTCGCCTACCAGGTCAGCGGCGAATACGCCATGCTCAAGGCCGCTGCGATCAACGGCTGGCTGGACCACGACGCCGTGATGATGGAAAGCCTGCTGGCCTTCAAGCGCGCCGGTGCCGACGGCGTGCTGACCTATTTCGCGCGCGACGCGGCCCGCCTGCTGCGCGGCTGATCCACTCCAGCACCGCCAACCCGGCCACCAACGCATGCGCATCTTCCACGTTCTGCCCGGTGCCGTGAATGAGACCGGGACGCTGCCCACCGAACTGGCGCCGCGCAGCTTTGTCTGGATCGCCTGCGGCCGGCGCGAGTTCGAACTGGAGCAGGGACACATCCAGGCCACGCTGCACGCCCTGCACAGCGTGACGCTGGTGGACCTGCACGTGTCCGACCTGCTCAACAACCAGTTGCCCTCGCACTTCGACTACACCTCGCAATACGACATCCTGGTGTTCCGGCGCCTCGCCGCAGGCCACAGCGAGACCGACCTGACCCAACCCGGTCAGGTGCTCACCCAGCGCGTGAAGCGGGGAGGCCCGCCGGTGCTGCGTCGCATCGACACCAGCCCGGTCGGGTTTGCGGTGTTCGACCGCGTGTTGCTGACCGTGCATCCCGCCGGCTGCACCGTGCTCGACCAGTACGCCGCCCGCCTGCTCGCCTCCGCTTCTGCCGCTTCGCGCGCAGCCGGCGTGAACCTGCCCAGCGGGCCGGCCGACCTGATGCTGCGCATCGTGAACCAGATGGTGGATGGCTACCTCGATCTGCGGCGCGAACTCACGCGACAGCTGGACCACTGGCAGGCCGAGCTGCTGCACCCCTCCTCACGTTTCAACAACTGGAGCTCGCTGCTGGACGCGCGCATTTCTCTGCACCACCTGGACGAAATCTGCGAAGACCAGCGCGCCGCCATCCAGGACTGGATCGAAGCGCTGTCTGGCTGGGAAGTGATCGAGGGTTCCGCCAGCGACCACTTTGGGGGCCATCGCGGACTGGAGCTGCTCAAGGTGCGCAGCCGCGACGTGCTGGAGCACATCGAACGCGTGGTGCACAACGTGCGCCGGCTGGAGCAGAACGCCGAGACCGCGGTGCAGATGCATTTTTCGGCACAGAGCAACCGCACCAACGACATCATGCGCACGCTCACGGCGCTGACCGCCATCTTCCTGCCGCTGAACCTGATCGCAGGCATCTTCGGCATGAACTTCGAATTCATTCCACTGCTGCACCACAACTCGGGTTTCTGGTGGACCATGGGCTCGATGTTGCTCACGGCCGTGGTGCTCAGCGTGCTGTTCTGGCGCAAGCGCTACCTCGCCCGCACCGGCGAGCGCTGACCCTCACCGCGACAGCACAGTCCCCTCGGACCGTTTTGCATCCAAGTGTGCGCCAGGCGCGAAACCGCATTCAGACGAAGGGCGGACTCAAGCCCTCGTTGGCCAGCGCACGCTGCACCGCGGGTCGCTCCAGCATGCGCTGCAGATACGGGCCCAGCAGGCGCTTGCTGCGGGCCGGCGCATGGTCGAAGTTGCGTGTCCAGCGACACAGGGTGAACACATAGGGGTCCAGTGCGGTGTAGGCCTCGCCCATGAACCAGGGCCCGCCGTGGCGGGTGAGTTCGTTGTCGAGCTGTTTCAAGAGGTTGTTGATGCGGATCCCGGCGTGGTGTTTCACCTCGGCGGCACCCGCCATGTTGCCGGCGTTCACCCAGCGCTCGGGGTAGAAATAGACGATCAAGGTCGCCTGCAGTGTGTTGGTCAGCCACATCAGCCACTTGTAGAAGTGCGCACGGTCCGGCGTACCGAGCGGTGGTGCGAGGCCGCTGGCCGGGTGGGTGTCGCACAGGTGCAGGCAGATCGCCGCCGTTTCGTAGAGCACCAGATCACCGTCGGTGAGCACCGGAATCAGGCCGTTGGGGTTGAGCTTGAGGTAGGCCATCGTCTTCTGCACGTCCTGCGCGCGATCGACCAGGACGCGCTCATAGGGAACGGCCAGTTCTTCGAGCAGGATGTGCGGCACCATGCTGGCGGTGCTGGGGTAGTAGTGCAACTGGATCATGTTCAGTTTTTCGGGGTGGGCACGCCAAACAGGCGCGCCCCATTGTCCCAGCCTATGCGTCGTGCCACATCGGCCGGCAGGCCGCCTAGCCAGGTGCGGTAGCCCTGCATCAGTTCGCCGTAATACAGCCAGCGCTGGTTGATCCAGGTGTCCGATCCGATCATGAACCGGTCCGGGTACTTGAGCAGCAGGGCGCGCCACTCGGGGCAGAGCTGGCCGCCGTCGCAGGTGAGGCCCGGCCGGTATGACAGTTCACCCATCAGGCGCGGGTAGCGCGCCATGAGTTGTTCCACCCGCGCCACCGGTGTGCCACCGATGCCGGTGTGGGCCCATATCAAGCGCAATCCGTCACCCCCACGCTCCGCCGCTGCGCGGGTCGCTGCCCCCCGAGGGGGCTGATCCGCCTTGGGGCGGCCCGGCGGCGGATCAATCTGCCCCTTCAACAGCGTGTGCGCCATCAGCAGGTCGATCGCCGCGTCGTCCACATGGGCCAGGATCGCCAGGTTCTTGTCCTCGGCGAGCGCCATGAGCTGCTTCGCCACCGGTCCGTTGGCGTTGGCGCTGTCGTAGAGGTGGAACTCGCCGAGTCCACGGTAGGGGCCAGCGGGCGTGCCCTTGGCCAGCTCGGCCTGCACCAGATCGACGATGGTGCCGTCGCGGAACCAGTTGTTGTAGTCGGCGCGGTTGCGGTAGAGCCGCACGAACGGCACCACGGTCACGCCCGCGGCGTGGGTCTGTTCGCGGGCCGTGGCCAGGGCGCGGGTGCCGTCGTTGGGGCGGGAGTTCGCCAGCACGGCGCGCACGCCGCTGGTTTGCATGCGCGCGAGCACGTCCGGCAGCGGGTGCGGGCAGCCGGGCGCAGGTGCATCGTGTACACAGGCCTCGTCGTTGTAGTGCAGATGGGCATCGAACAAGGGCCCGGTGTAGGTCTGCTGCGCCGCGGCCGACAGCACCCAGCCGGCCACCAGGGCCAGCCCGGAGAACCGGATCAGGCCGACCGCGCTCACAGGACTACCCTGCGTGCTGCGCCAGGAAGGCCAGCGTGCGTTCGCGAGCCAGCTGGGCGGCCTCGGCGTTCCAGGCGCCGCGGTGGTCGCAGTTGAAGCCGTGGTTCGCGGCGTAGACGTGCACCGTCACACCGGGCTGCGCCTTCTGAAAGGCGCGCACGCTGTCGAGCGGAATCCAGTGGTCCTGTTCGCCGAAGTGGGCCATCACCGGCACTTTCGGCTGGCGCGCCGCCTCGGCCTCGGTGGTCATGCCGCCGCCGTAGTAGGGCACGGCGGCCGACAGGCCGTTGAGCACGCTGGCCGCACGCCAGGTCAGCAGGCCGCCCCAGCAGTAGCCCAGGATGCCGACCTTGCCAGCCTGCGCCGCGTGGTCAATGGCGGCCTGGATGTCGGACATCACCCCCGGCGCCGGCAACGCCTCGACCGCGGCCTTGAGCGCCATGCCGGCCTGCATGTCGGCTTCGGCGTAGCCCAGCTCCACGCCGGTCTTGACGCGGTGAAAGGTCGACGGTGCGACGACGACATAGCCGTCGGCTGCGTAGCCATCGGCCACGGCGCGGATATGGGCGTTGACGCCAAAGATCTCCTGCAACACGACGAGGCCACCCCGGGGTTTTCCGGCGGGCTGGGCGACGTAGGCCGGAAACGTGAAGCCGTCGGCGGCGGTGAGATTGATGAACTGCCCCATGGGTTGCTCCTGTGTGGTTGTCAAAAAAAGTGCGGGTCAGGCCACCAGCCGGCGTTCGACAAGATCGAGCCGGTCCTGGCCCCAGAAAATTTCGCCGTCGATGACGTAGCTTGGCGCACCGAACACCCCGGCGTCAATCGCCTGCGCGGTGTGGGCCGCGTACCGCGCCTTCGCGCCGTCCTGCTGCGACTGCGCCAGACGCTGCGGGTCCAGCCCGCATTCGTCCAGCAGTTCGGCCAGCACGGTGGCATCGGCGATGTCGCGCTCCTGCGCCCACACCGCCCGGCCCACCGCGCCGGTCAGCCGCATCGCGGCGGCCTCGCCGTCCTGCCCGGCCACTGCGGTGATGAGCCAGCCCGCCGGGTCGCCCGCCACCGGGAAGCAGCGCGGCTGCGGGTTGAGCGGGATGCCGAGCGCCTCGCTGAAACGGCGCAGCTCCAGCAGCCGGTAAGCCTGACGCTGGGGCGCCCGCTGCGGCAAGGGCAATCCGCCCGACACGGGGAACACTTTGCCCAAGTCCACCGGCAGCACGCGCACCTGGGCACCGGTGCGCTGCAGCAGGTCGGCAAAACGCTCGTGGCCGAGGTACATCCACGGGCTCTGGGGGGCAAAGTAGTAGTCGACTGTGCGACGCATGGCGGTCTCCTGACGCTGTTGTAATGAAGGGTGGCACAAGCGGTGTTGTAAGCCATACCGGCAGCTTTTGCAGGAGACAGGTTATGGATCAGGAAGACGGCGCAACACACAAGAAGGTGTTGCTGGTCACCGGCGGCAGCCGCGGCATCGGCGCGGCCACGGCGCTGCTCGCCGCACGCCAGGGCTGGGCCGTGGCGGTGAACTACACAGCGAACCCGCTCGCCGCCGACGAGGTGGTGCGCGCGATCCGCACCGCTGGCGGCACGGCGGTCACGGTGCAGGCCGACGTGGCCGACGAGGCACAGGTGCTGAGGATGTTCGAGCAGGTGAACGCCGGGCTCGGCCGTCTCACCGGGCTGGTGAACAACGCGGGCGTGGTGGACGTGACGGCCCGGGTGGATGAGATGAGCGTGGCGCGCTGGCGCCGCATGTTCGACATCAACGTGATCGGTTCGATGCTCTGTGCGCGCGAGGCAGTGCGCCGCATGAGCACGCGGCACGGTGGCGAAGGGGGCTCAATAGTCAACGTGTCCAGCGCCGCGTCGCGCCTGGGTTCGCCGGGGCAGTATGTGGACTACGCGGCAGCCAAGGGCGCCATCGACGCCTTCACCATCGGCCTGGCCAAGGAGGTGGCGGCCGAAGGCCTGCGCGTCAACGCGGTGCGCCCGGGTCTGATCGAGACGCAGATCCACGCCTCGGGCGGATTGCCCAACCGCGTCAACGAGCTCAAACACCAGGTGCCGATGCAGCGCGGCGGCACGGCCGACGAGGTGGCGCAGGCCATCGTCTGGCTGCTGTCGGACGCCGCGAGTTACACCACCATGAGCCTGCTCGATGTGTCCGGAGGACGCTGAATGACCGCCACCACACCTGAAGAAAGCCCGCACATCAGGACCTGGTGGGAAGACCTGGAAATCGGCCAGGTGCGCGACCTGGGCAGCCTCTCGCCGACGAAGGAAGAGATCATCGCCTTCGCCAGCCAGTTCGACCCGCAGCCCTTTCACCTGAGCGAAGAAGGTGGCAAGGCCTCGGTGTTCGGCGCCTTGAGCGCCAGCGGCTGGCACACCTGCGCCATGGCCATGCGGCTGATGGTGACCAACTTCCTGCATGAAACATCGAGCCTGGGATCACCCGGGCTGGAAAGCCTGAAGTGGACCAAGCCGGTCTACCCCGGCGACGTGCTGCGGCTGCAGCACACCATCACCGAAAAGCGCGCCATGAGCAAACGGCCCGACGTGGGCCTGGTGCGCACGGTGTGGGAGATGTTCAACCAGCACGGCGACAAGGTGCTGCACATGGAGGGCTACGGCATGTTCCGTCGGCGGGAACCTGGGCAGTCGCGCCCCAGTGCGCCAGGGGGCTGAGCCGGCTTGGGGCGGCCCGGCGCCGGATCGCCACGGCAGCGGCGCGTGAATGCCGCCTGATTTCCGCTGATGCAGCGCGGGCGGCCCCTTCCTGCCCCACAATGCCGGCCATGGATTTCAAGCCCCTCATCACCCTGCTCGCCATCGTCAACCCGCTGGCCATCGTGCCGTTTTTCATCCACTACACGCAGGGCTTCAGCTCGGCGCAGCGCAAGCGCACCATCCTGATCTCGTCCATCAGCGCGTTCGCGGTGATCGCCACCTGCGCCATCATCGGCCTGCAGATCCTGGAGTTCTTCAGCATCTCGCTGGCGAGCTTCCAGGTGGGCGGCGGCATGCTCTTGCTGACCTCGGCGCTGTCGATGCTGAACGCCCAACCGGCCGAGGCCAAGACCACCCAGGGCGAGATGGACGATGCTTCGGCGCGTGCCTCTATCGCCGTGGTGCCGCTCACCATCCCGCTGCTCACCGGCCCGGCCACCATGTCCACCGTGGTGATCTACGCCGACCAGGCCAAGACCTTCTTCCAGCACGCGGCGCTGGTGGGCTACGGCGTGGTGATCGCGCTGGCCACCGCCGTGTGTTTCTCGCTGGCCAAACCGATTGCGCGCCTGATGGGGCAGACCGGCATCAACGTCATGACCCGGCTGATGGGCCTGATCCTGGCCGCGCTGTCGGTCGAGGTGATGGCCGCGGGTCTGACCAAGCTGTTCCCGGCGCTGGGGCAGTGACGGTGCTGGCTGCTCCGGCGTGGTGGGTGAGCAGGTCGCAGGTCAGGCGGATGTGTGCTTCCAGCGCCAGCGCAGCGCGCGCCTCCTGGCGTGCCAGCGCGGCCAGGTAGATGCTTTCGTGTTCGGCGTGCACATCGCGCCCCACGTGGGCCGTGGCGCCCAGGCGGATGGCCACATGCCGATACCGCTCACCATGACGGTAGAGGATGTCCAGCAGATGGCGCGTCCACGGCGAGACGTGACCGGCGATCAGTGCTTCGTGAAAGCGGCGGTTGGCCCGCTCCCATTGCTGCGGATCGCGCGCGGCACCGCCCACTTCGGCTTCACTCAGTTCGGCAAAGGCCTGGCGCAGCGCCTGTTCCCACAACGCATCGCCTTGCCGGATCGACTGGCGCAGTGCCTCGGTCTCCAGCCGCACCCGCGTGTCGGTCAGATCGCACAAGTCTTCGAGTGAAATCGAACTGACCCGATAGCCCCGCTGCCCCTCGACCGTCACCAAGGCGTCCGACACCAGCAAAGCCAGCGCCTCGCGCAGCGTGCCGGCACCCACGCCGTAGGAGTCCTTGAGGTGTTCGACCCGCAGTCGCAGGCCCGGCGCCAGTTGGCCACAGACGATGTCGTGGCGCAGCGCGCGGTAGGCGCGTTCGGTCAGGGTGCGGGGCTCGGGTTCTTCGGGTCTCGGAACCGGGCCGATCGGGCGGGCGGGTTGGAGCAGGGTTTGCAGCATGGTGCGATTCAGTCGGTTTCAGCGGGTTGCTGGCGCTTGAGGCGGTAGGCGAGCTGCGCGCGTGAAATGCCCAGCAGCCGCGCCGCGCCCGAGAGGTTGCCGCGGCTGCGCTCGACCGCCAGCGCGAGCACCTGCGCCTCCAGCGATTCGATGGGCACGCCGCTGTCGAGCACACGCTCGCACAGGGCCTGTTCGTCCTGTGGCGCGCGGCGGGCGAGCCGGCCCTGGGGGTCGATGCCGTCGTGCGCCACGTCCGGCTGGTTGGGAAACAGGTGCTCGACCTCGATCACCGAGCCCTGCGCCGCCAGGATCACACCGCGCTCGACCAGGTTTTCCAGCTCGCGCACGTTGCCCGGCCAGTCGTGCCGGGCGAGTGCCAGCAGGGCCCGGTCGCTGAAACCAGCCAGACGCTTCTGGTGCAGCGCAGTGAATCGCGTCAGCAGGTGCCGCGCGAGCGGCTCGATGTCGGTCGGCCGCTCGCGCAGCGGCGGAATGCAGATGGGGTACACATTCAGGCGGTAAAACAGATCGCGGCGGAACAGCCCGCGGGCAACCGCGTTTTCAAGCTGGACGTTGGTGGCAGCCACCAGCCGCACATTCACCTTGCGCGTGCTTTCGCTGCCCAGGCGTTCGATCTCACCCTCCTGCAGCACGCGCAGCAGCTTGGCCTGGGCCGGCATCGGCAGGTCACCCACTTCGTCGAGAAAAAGCGTTCCGCCTTCGGCGCGCTCGAAGCGCCCGGCCCGTGCGGCATGCGCCCCGGTGAACGCCCCCTTCTCCACCCCGAAGAGCTCGGCTTCGATCAGCTCGGCCGGCAACGCTGCGCAGTTCACCGCCACAAAAGGCCCCGACGCACGCTCCGAGTGCTCGTGCAGCGCGCGGGCAAACCGCTCCTTGCCCACGCCGGTCTCCCCGGTCAGAAGCACCGAAACCTGGGTGCTGGCAGCGCGCCGCATCAGGTCGTGCGCACGCTGGAAACCGGGCGAAGAACCGACCAGCATGCCGCCGGCCTCGGTCGGCCCGAGGCTGCTCTTGAGCGCCTCGACCTGCTGGCTCAGCGCGTCCATCTTTTCCAGCAGGGAATCGTCCTCGAAGTACTGGCGGTGTGCATCACCGTCGGGCCATTCATCGATCGGCTTGCCCACGATGTGGCAGTGATCGTCGCCACAGGCGGCACATTGCGTTTCCTTGAACAGGATGTGCTTGCCCATGAAGGCGCTGGTGTAGCCGCTGGCGTAGCCCAGCAGCGTCCAGCACGCCGGCTCATCGACCACGCCGTACTTGAGGCGGTGGGCATGGGCCTCCCACGAGTCGTCCCAGCGGAACTCGCCCTCGAAAAGACCGGCGGCCGCGTCCATCTTCAGCACGACCGGCGTCACCCGGGCCGCGCCTTCGAGCATGTGCAACTGGGGCCCCACCATGAACATCTCTTCCAGCGTGCGCGAGCCGCGGATCTTGGCGGCAAAGCCCGCGTCGTGCAGTCCGCAGGCGTAACCCATGCGGGTGAGCAGGCGCCGCGCCTGCTCCTTGCCGACCGAGGTGATGAGGTCGTGCCGAAGGGCCGTCAGCGCAGCCGTGTGCAGCAGCACCATGCGCCGTTCGCCGAGCCAGATGGCGCCGCTGTCGGGCTCGAAACGCAGCAGTCGACGCAGGTCCTGGTCGGGGGGATAGGTCAGGGAAGTATCCAACGGTGTCTCCGGTGATCGGGTTCTGATGAACCTCTTGAATCTCGATATTTTCACCGAATGCCACTTCTGGGGCAAGCCACCCACCAGGACTTCGGTTTTTCTCATTTGAGAAAAATTGACTTCCAACAGCTCTTCAAATCGTCAAATTCAGGCGACAGAACCGGATTTTGTGGACCTGCTCACGCTATCAAACAGCATGAGCTCATACACATGCTGCACCGCACACCGGTTATTTTCCTAGGGATTTCCCTTAAATATCGAGATTTTTACCGGGATGCGATTCTTTTGGCACGGTGTCTGCAAAGGAGGGCACGTCCACGATCGCCACAACCGCCATGAACCCGAGCACCGACCTTGCCCTGCCCGCCTGCGACACCTCCCTGCGTTTCGTGCGCGTGATGGAGCGGCGCGCCGACGGACTGGTCAGTTTCGAGTTCTCGATCGGCTGGCCCGAGCTGGCGGTGGAGCTGATGCTGCCCGAGGCCGCCTTCGAGGCCTTCTGCGCCAACAACCGGGTGCAGCGTCTGGACGCGTGAGTGTTCGACAACCATTCCAACGGAGACAAGCCCCGATGAACATCGACCTGCAGGCGCGCGAGATCACCCCGCTGCGCAACACCTTTGCCCACGTCGCCAAATACATTGGCCATGAGAAGGCCGCTTCGCGCTACCAGGAGGCCACGCTCGGCGCCCAGCCGATGACCAACTTCCACTACCGGCCCACCTGGGACCCGGCGCACGAGCTGTTTGACGCCTCGCGCAGCCGCGTCCAGCTCACCGACTGGTATGTGCTCAAAGACCCGCGCCAGTTCTATTACGCCAACTGGACCATGACCCGCGCCCGCCAGCAGGACGCGGTGGAATCCAACTTCCAGTTCGTGGACCAGCGCGGCATGGTGGCCATGATCCCCGACGCGGTCAGGGAAAAAGCCCTGGAGATCCTGCTCCCGCTGCGCCACGCCGCGTGGGGTGCCAACATGAACAACGCGTCGATCGCGGCCTATGGCTACGGCACCGCCTTCACGGCACCCGCCATGTTCCACGCCATGGACAACCTGGGCGTCGCGCAATACCTCACCCGCCTCGGTCTGGCGATGGCCGAGCCCGAGGTGCTGGACACCGGCAAGCAAGCCTGGATGGAAGCGCCCGAGTGGCAGGGACTGCGCCGCTATGTGGAAGACAGCCTGGTGGTGCAGGACCCGTTCGAGCTCTTCGTGGCGCAAAACCTGGCGCTGGACGGCCTGCTCTACCCGCTGATCTACAGCAGCTTCGTCGATGACCACATTGCCCTGCAAGGCGGTACGGCCGTGGCGATGCTCACCGCGTTCATGCCGGAATGGCACGACGAGACCGCACGCTGGATCGACGCCGTGGTGAAGGCCGCAGCCGGTGAAAGCGATGCCAACCGGCAACTGATCGCGCAGTGGACCCAGGACTGGTCCGACCGCGCGCAGGCCGCGCTGTCGCCCGTGGCCCGTCTGGCGCTGGGCGAACACGGCGAATCCGCCCTGACCGAAGCCCGCGACAAGCTCAACACCCGCAGCCGCAAGGCTGGTGTGCTGGCCTGACGGACGCCCCCTCCCTCCCACTCCAGGAACCCCCATGTCCAACGTATTCATCGCCTTCCAGGACAACGAAGAGTCCCGGCCCGTGATCGAGGCCATTGCCGCAGACAACACCGCCGCCCGGGTGGTGCACTCGCCCGGCATGGTCAAGATCGACGCCCCCGGCCGTCTGACGATCCGGCGCGAAACCATTGAAGAGATCACCGGTCGCCCCTACGACCTGCAAGCCATCCACGTCAACCTCGTCACGCTGTCGGGGCATATCGACGAAGACGACGACCAGCTGACGCTCAGCTGGAAGCACTGAACGCCCCACCCACAAAGACAGGAGACAAACATGGACACCCGTGTCACCAAGAAAAAGCTCGGCCTGAAAGAACGCTACGCCGCCATGACCCGCGGTCTGGGCTGGGAAACGACCTACCAGCCCATGGACAAAGTGTTCCCCTACGACAAGTACGAGGGCATCAAGATCCACGACTGGAACAAGTGGGAAGACCCGTTCCGCCTCACCATGGACGCCTACTGGAAGTACCAGGGCGAGAAGGAGAAAAAGCTCTACGCCGTGATCGAGGCCTTTGCGCAGAACAACGGCCAGCTGGGTGTGACCGACGCCCGCTACATCAATGCGCTCAAGCTCTTCATCCAGGGCGTGACGCCGCTGGAGTACTACGCCCACCGCGGCTTCGCCCATGTGGGGCGGCAGTTCACCGGCGAGGGTGCGCGCGTGGCCGCTCAGATGCAGAGCGTGGACGAGCTGCGCCATTACCAGACCGAAACGCACGCCATCAGCCACTACAACAAGTACTTCAACGGCATGCACCAGTCCAACCACTGGTTCGACCGAGTCTGGTACCTGTCGGTGCCCAAGAGCTTTTTCGAAGACGCCATCACCGGTGGCCCGTTCGAGTTCCTGGTGGCGGTGAGCTTCTCGTTCGAATACGTGCTGACCAACCTGCTCTTCGTACCCTTCATGAGTGGCGCGGCGCACAACGGCGACATGTCCACCGTGACCTTCGGCTTCAGCGCACAGAGCGACGAGTCGCGCCACATGACGCTGGGCATCGAATGCATCAAGTTCCTGCTGGAGCAGGACCCGGCCAACGTACCCATCGTGCAGGGCTGGATCGACAAATGGTTCTGGCGTGGCTACCGCCTGCTCACCCTCGTGGCCATGATGCAGGACTACATGCTGCCCAAGCGCGTGATGAGCTGGAAAGAAGCCTGGGAGATGTACGCCGAAGAAAACGGCGGCGCCCTGTTCAAGGACCTGGCGCGCTACGGCATCCGCGAGCCCGCCGGCTGGAAACAGGCCTGCGAAGGCAAGGACCACATCAGCCACCAGGCCTGGAACACCTTCTACAACTACAACGCCGCCGCCCCCTTCCACACCTGGGTGCCC
Organism: Hydrogenophaga sp.; assembly: GCA_030653975.1. Classification (GTDB taxonomy): domain Bacteria; phylum Pseudomonadota; class Gammaproteobacteria; order Burkholderiales; family Burkholderiaceae_C; genus Hydrogenophaga. The sequence continues at coordinate 21,886 of JAURYH010000055.1, forward strand.
AGCGACGAAGAAATGCAGTGGCTGTCGGAAAAGTACCCCGACACCTTCGACAAGTACTACCGCCCCCGCCTGGAGTACTTCCGCGAGCAGCAGCAAGCCGGCAACCGTTTCTACAACAAGACCTTGCCCATGCTGTGCACCACCTGCCAGATCCCCATGCTGTTCACCGAAGAGGGTGACCCGACCCAGATCTGCTACCGCGATTCCGACTACTTCGGCAACAAGTACCACTTCTGCTCGGACCACTGCAAGGGCATCTTCGACCACGAGCCCGAGAAGTACATCCAGAGCTGGCTGCCGGTGCACCAGATCTACCAGGGCCACTGCTTCAAGCCCGGCACCGACCCGACCGCCGAAGGCTTTGATCCGCTGATGGCCGTGCTCGATTACTACGAGATGAACGTGGGCCGCGACAACTTTGATTTCGAAGGCTCGGAAGACCAGAAGAACTTCGCCGCCTGGCGCGGCGAAGGTACACAAGGAGAAGCGAAATGAGCGTGACTGCGATTGGCACCTACGATTTCCCGATGAAGGACGTGCGCGAGAACTTCCCTGCGCCATTGCTCTACATCGGCTGGGAAGACCACCTCATGTTCTGCGCGCCGTTCTGTCTGCCGCTGCCGCCAGATACGCCCTTCGGCGCGCTGTCCGCGGCGGTGTTGCCCGGCATCTACGGCTACCACCCCGACTTCGCCAAGATCGACTGGGACAAGGCCGAGTGGAAGAAAAACGGCCAAGCCTGGCAACCCGATCCGGCCAAGTCGCTGGCCGACAACGGCTTGTCGCACAAGGACGCGATCCGCTTTCGCACGCCGGGCCTGACCGGTATCAAAGGCAGTTTCAGCTGATCGTTCCATGAGCTACCAACTGACCATTGAACCGCTGGGCGCGACCATCGAGGTCGAAGAAGGGCAGACCGTGCTCGACGCGGCGCTGCGGCAGGGCATCTACCTGCCGCACGCCTGCGGGCACGGCCTGTGCGGGACCTGCAAAGTGCAGGTGTGCGGCGGTGAGGTGGACCACGGCGCGGCCAACCCGTTTGCGCTGATGGACTTCGAGCGCGACGAAGGCAAGACCCTGGCCTGTTGCTGCACCCTGCAGAGCGACGTCACCATCGAGGCCGACATCGAGGAGGAGCCCGATGCGCGCGTGATTCCGGTGCGCGACTTCGCCGCCACCGTCAGCCGCATCGAAGACCTCACGCCCACGATCAAGGCGATCCACCTTCAGCTCGACAAACCGATCAGCCCAGCGCCGGGTCGCCCCAAGCTGGGATGCACCCCCTCGGGGGGCCAGACGGAGCCTGGGTCGGGGGTCATTGATTTCCAGGCCGGCCAGTACATCCAGCTGGAGATCCCGGGCATCGGCCAGAGCCGCGCCTTCTCGATCGCCAATGCGCCCGCCGACGTGCAGGCCAGCAGCAGCATCGAACTGAACGTGCGCAAGCTGCCCGGCGGCGCCGGCACCACCTGGTTGCACGAGCAGCTCAAGCCCGGCGAGCGCCTGAGCGTGGCCGGGCCCTACGGCCGCTTTTTCGTGCGCGAATCGGCAAAACGGCCCTTGCTGTTCATGGCCGGTGGCTCGGGACTATCCAGCCCGCGCTCGATGATCACGGACCTGCTCGCTCGCGGCTGCAACCTGCCGATCACCCTGGTCTACGGCCAGCGTTCGCGCGAAGAGCTGTATTACGACGCCGAGTTCCGCGAGCTGGCCGCGCAGCACCCGAACTTCACCTACGTCCCCGCGCTGTCGCACGAGCCCGAGGGCTCGGACTGGACCGGCGCGCGCGGCTTCGTGCACGAGGCCGCCAAGGCGCATTTCGGCGGTAACTTCGCGGGTCGAAAGGCCTACCTCTGCGGACCGCCGCCCATGATCGAGGCCTGCATCACGACCCTGATGCAGGGCCGCCTGTTCGAACGCGACATCTACACCGAGAAATTCCTCTCGGCGGCCGATGCCCAGGCCACGCGCAGCCCCCTGTTCCAGCGGGTGTGACCGGCATGTCCATTTTTGATTCCCGCCCCAAGTTCACTGTGCATGTCGCGCAGACGGGCGAGGCCTTCCCCTGCGCCAGCAACGAAAGCCTGCTCACCGGCATGTTGCGCCTGGGTCGCAAGGGCATTCCGGTGGGCTGCGTCAACGGCGGCTGCGGCGTCTGCAAGGTGCGCATCCTTGAGGGAGACATCAAGGCCCTGGGCCCGATCAGCCGCGCCCACGTCACCGTCGACGAAGAGGGCCAGGGCTACACGCTGGCCTGCCGCGTGGCACCGCAGACCCCGGTGAACCTCGAAGTCGCCGGCAAATTGAACAAACCATTTTCAAAGGGGCGCGCAGAGTCTGCGACTGCCAGCCCGATTCCTCAGCAGCAGTAATTCAATCAAAGGAGACAAATCATGGGTGTGATGCGCATCGGGCACGCGAGCCTGAAGGTGATGGACATGGAAGCCGCGGTCAGGCACTACGAAAACGTGCTCGGCATGAAGACGACCATGAAAGACAAGGTCGGCAACGTCTACCTCAAGTGCTGGGACGAGTGGGACAAGTTCTCGCTGGTGCTGACGCCGTCGGACCAGGCTGGCCTGAACCACGTGGCCTACAAGGTCGAGAAGGACGCCGACCTCGACACACTGCAAGCAAGCGTGGAAGCCTGGGGCGTGAAGACCACGATGCTGCCCGAAGGCACACTGCCTTCCACCGGTCGCATGCTGCAATTCAACCTGCCCAGCGGCCACGAAATGCGCCTCTATGCGATGAAGGAATACGTGGGCACCGAGGTCGGCACCACCAACCCCGACCCGTGGCCGGACGGCCTCAAGGGCGCCGGTGCCCACTGGCTGGACCACCTGCTGCTGATGTGCGAGATGAACCCGCCGGAGGGCATCAACACCGTGGCCGACAACACGCGTTTCATGACCGAGGCACTGGACTTCTTCCTGACCGAACAGGTGCTGGTCGGCCCCGAGGGCAACATGCAGGCCGCCACCTGGATGAGCCGCACCACCACACCGCACGACATCGCCTTCGTGGGTGGTCCGCGCAGCGGCCTGCACCACATCGCGTTCTTCCTGGACTCGTGGCACGACGTGCTCAAGGCAGCGGACGTGATGGCCAAGAACAAAACCAAGATCGACGTCGCCCCGACGCGCCACGGCATCACGCGCGGCGAGACGATCTACTTCTTCGACCCGAGCGGCAACCGCAACGAAACCTTTGCGGGCCTGGGCTACCTGGCGCAGCGCGACCGGCCGGTGACCACCTGGACGGAAGACAAGCTGTGGAGCGGCATCTTCTATCACACGGGTGAAGCGGTGCCGTCCTTCACCGACGTGTACACATGATCACCCCCCTGCGCCGCTGACGCGGCTTCCCCCCTCCGTGGCGCGCCTTCGGCGCTTCGAGGGGGGACGGCACCTGAGGCCCGGCGAAGCCGGTTCCTCGGTGCCCCTGGGTTCAAGTCCCCTCACGCCAACACCGCTTCCTTTCATGTCACCCGCACTCTCTGTTCCCTCTTCCGTGATCACGGCGCAGGCGGCCTCGCTGGCTTGCCAGGCTGCCGTTGCGCACGCAGAAGCATTGGGCATACGCATCAACGTGGCCGTGACCGATGCGTCGGGCGTCCTCGCCGCCTTCTTGCGCATGCCCAACGCGTTTCTGCATTCCATCGACATCGCCATCGACAAGGCCTACACCGCCGCGAGCTTCGGCTTTCCGACCTCGAAGTGGGGCGGCGTCATCGGCGACGACGAGCTGCTGCGCATCGGCCTGAACCAGCGCCAGCGGCTGGTCTTGTTCGGTGGCGGCCTGCCCATCGTCGAGCACGGCACGCGCATCGGTGGCATCGGCGTCTCCGGCGGCTCGGCCGAGCAAGACGAAGCCTGCGCCCGCGCCGGCCTGAAGGCCCTGGGCATCGACTGATTTTTCATCTCCCTCACGCACCATGAAACAGTTCCACAACTTCATCAACGGCGAGTTCGTCGCCACCGGCAAGACCTTCGAGAACCGCAACCCGGCGACCAACGCCGTGGTCGGCCTGGTCCATGAAGCGGGTCAGGCCGAGGTCGACGCCGCTGTCGACGCCGCGCACGCCGCGCTCCAGGGCGACTGGGGCCGCATGAGCGTGGTCAGGCGCACCGAGCTGCTGCACGCCGTGGCCGACGAGATCAACCGCCGCTTCGACGACTTCCTCGAAGCCGAACTGGCCGACACCGGCAAGCCGCGTTCGCTGGCCAGCCACATCGACATCCCGCGCGGCGCGGCCAACTTCAAGGTGTTCGCCGACATCGTGAAAAACGTGCCGACCGAGAGCTTCCAGATGACCACGCCCGACGGCGGCACCGCCGTGAGCTACGCCATCCGCTCACCGCTGGGCGTGGTCGGCGTGATCTGCCCCTGGAACCTGCCGCTGCTGCTGATGACCTGGAAGGTCGGCCCGGCCCTGGCCTGTGGCAACACCGTGATCGTCAAACCCTCGGAAGAAACCCCGGCCACCGCGACGTTGCTGGGCGAGGTGATGAACGCGGTCGGCGTGCCCAAGGGCGTGTACCAGGTGCTGCACGGCTTCGGCCCCGGTTCGGCGGGCGAATTCATCACCAAGCACCCGCGCGTCAACGGCATCACCTTCACCGGCGAGACCCGCACCGGCGAAGCCATCATGGCCGCTGCGGCCAAGGGCGTGCGCCCGGTCAGCTTCGAACTCGGCGGCAAGAACGCCGGCATCGTGTTCGCCGACGCCGACTTCGACAAAGCGGTCGCGGGCATCACCCGCAGCGCGTTCGAGAACTGCGGCCAGGTCTGCCTGGGCACCGAGCGCGTGTACGTGCAGCGCCCGATCTTCGACCGGTTCGTGGCCGCGCTGAAGGCCAGCGCGGAAGGCCTGAAGGTCGGCCCGTCCGACGAACCCGGCGTGAACCTGGGCCCGCTGATATCCGCCGAGCACCGGCAGAAGGTGCTGGGCTACTACGCAAAAGCGAAGGACGAAGGCGCGACCGTGGTCACCGGCGGCGGTGTGCCGGCTATGCAGGGCGAGTTCGCCAACGGCCATTTCGTGCAACCCACCATCTGGACCGGCTTGCCCGAGAGCGCCAGCGTCGTGCGCGAAGAGATTTTTGGTCCCTGCTGCCACATCGCACCGTTCGACACCGAAGAAGAAGCGATTGCCCTGGCCAACGCCACCGACTACGGCCTGGCCACCACCGTGTGGACACAGAACCTCGGGACCGCGCACCGCATGGCCGCAGCCATCGAGGTGGGGCTGTGCTGGATCAACAGCTGGTTCCTGCGCGACCTGCGCACCGCGTTTGGCGGCGCCAAGGCCTCGGGCATCGGCCGCGAAGGCGGTGTGCATTCGCTGGAGTTCTACACGGAACTCAGGAACGTCATGGTGAAGCTGTGAACGCCCCTCACAACCCTGAAATTGCGCTGAGCATCCGCACCGGCGCGTTCAACAGCAACGTGCACGACCTCGGCGTCTCCAAGCCGGGTCAACCACCGGTGCTGTTCATCCACGGCTCCGGCCCCGGTGTCAGTGCCTGGGCCAACTGGCGTCTGGCGATGCCGGTCATTGCACAGGACCGCCGCGTGATCGCGCCCGACATGGTGGGCTTCGGCTACACCGACCGGCCGGCGGGCATCACCTACAACATGGACACCTGGGTTCAGCAGGCGCTGGACCTGATGGACGCGATGGGCATCGAGCAGGCCGACGTGGTGGGCAACAGCTTTGGCGGCGCGCTCTCGCTGGCCCTGGCGATCCGCGCGCCCCAGCGCGTGCGCCGCCTGGTGCTGATGGGCTCGGTCGGCGTACCCTTCCCCATCACGCCCGGGCTCGATGCCGTGTGGGGTTACGAGCCCTCTCTGGAGAACATGAAAAAGCTGCTGGACATCTTTGCCCACAGCCGCGCGCTGGTGACCGACGAGCTGGCGCAGTTGCGCTACCAGGCCAGCATCCGCCCCGGTTTCCAGGAGTCGTTCTCGGCCATGTTCCCGGCCCCGCGCCAGGCTTCAGTCGACGCCATGGCCAGCCCCGAGGCCGCCATCCGCGCGCTGCCGCACGAGACCCTGATCGTGCACGGCCGCGAAGACCAGGTGATCCCCCTGCAGAACTCGCTGACGCTGAGCCAGTGGATTCCCAACAGCCAGTTGCACGTATTCGGACACTGCGGCCACTGGACGCAGATCGAACACGCCGCGCGCTTCGCGCAGCTGGTGCGCAATTTCCTCACCGAAGCCGACAACCAACCACCCCAGGCCTGAACCCATGATCTCCATTGAAACCCTCGGCGACGAGCTCTACACCGCGCTGCGCGACCGGCAGGTCGTCGACCCGCTGTCCACCCGCTTCCCCGACATCACCATCGAGCAGGCCTACCGCATCCAGGAGCGGATGCTGCAGCGCCGCCTGCAGGACGGCGAACGGATCGTCGGCAAGAAGATCGGCGTGACCTCCGCCGCCGTGATGAACATGCTCGGCGTGCACCAGCCGGACTTCGGCTACCTGACCGACGCGATGATCGTCAACCAGGGCGAGGCCATCGACATCTCGACGCTGATCCAGCCGAAGGCCGAGGGCGAGATCGCCTTCCTGCTCAAGCGCGACCTGATGGGGCCTGGCGTGGGCGTGGCCGACGTGCTGGCCGCCACCGAGTGCGTGATGCCCTGCTTCGAGATCGTCGACTCGCGCATCCGCGACTGGAAGATCAAGATCACCGACACCGTGGCCGACAACGCGTCGTGTGGCGTGTTCGTGCTGGGCGACCGCGCGGTCAGCCCGCTGGCGCTGGACCTGCAGACCTGCGGCATGGTGCTGGAGAAGAACGGCGAGGTCGTCGCCACCGGCGCCGGCGCCGCGGCCCTGGGCTCGCCGCTGAACGCCGTGGCCTGGCTGGCCAACACCATGGGCCGCCTGGGCATCGGCCTGAAGGCCGGCGACGTGATCCTCTCGGGCGCGCTCGCCGCCATGTTCCCGGCCCAGAAGGGCGACCACTTCCGTGTGTCGATTGGCGGACTGGGCGAGTGCTCGGTGCGTTTCAACTGACCCCGCCCCTTTCAGACCGCACACCACCATGAACCTCGACAAAGCCACCATCGACGCCCTGGCCGAACGCCTGGAGAACTGCCAGCTGCAGGCGCAGGACACGCACAAGATCACCGACGACTTTCCCGACATGGACTGGGCCGACGCCTATGCCATCCAGGCCGCCATCCTCGCGCGCAAGCAGGCGCGCGGCCTCAGGCTCGCGGGCCTCAAGGCCGGCCTGACCTCGTTCGCCAAGATGAAGCAGATGGGCGTGAGCTCGCCCGTGTTCGGCTGGATGACCGACGACTACGCGGTGCCGCACGGCGGCGAAGTGAAGACCAGCGAACTGATCCACCCCAAGGTCGAGCCCGAGATCGCCTTCGTGCTCAAGAAGCCGCTCAGCGGCCCGGGCTGCCACATCGGCACCGTGCTGGCCGCGACCGACTTCGTGCTGCCCGGCATCGAGGTGATCGACAGCCGCTACCGCGACTTCAAGTTCGACCTCAAGAGCGTGATCGCCGACAACACCTCGGCCGCGCGCTTCGTGGTCGGCGGCCAGCCGATGAAGGTCGACGGCCAGGACCTGCGCACCGTCGGCATCGTGATGGAGAAGAACGGCCAGCCCGTGGCCTTCGGCGCCGGCGCCGCCGTGCTCGGCCACCCGGCCACCGCCATTGCCATGCTCGCCAACCACCTGGGCGCGCGCGGGGAAGAGATCCCCGCCGGCACGCTGATCCTGTCCGGCGGCATCACCGAAGCGGTGTCCGTCCAGGCCGGTGACTCTGTGACCCTGAAGGTCCAGGGCATGGGCAGCACCGGCCTCCGTTTCATTTGAAGTTCAGAGAAAGACAGCCATGAGCAAGAAGATCAAGTGCGCCCTGATCGGGCCCGGCAACATCGGCACCGACCTGCTGGCGAAACTGCAGCGCAGCGCGGTGCTCGAACCCGTCTGGATGGTCGGCATCGACCCCAACTCCGACGGCCTCAAGCGCGCCAAGGAAATGGGCATCAAGACCACCGCCGACGGCGTGGACGGCCTGATCCCTCACATGAAGGCCGACGGCGTTCAGATCGTGTTCGACGCCACCAGCGCCTACGTGCACGCCGAGAACTCGCGCAAGGTCAATGAACAGGGCGCGATGATGATCGACCTCACGCCCGCGGCCATCGGCCCCTACTGCGTGCCGCCGGTCAACCTCAAGCAGCACGTCGGGCAGCGCGAGATGAACGTGAACATGGTCACCTGCGGCGGCCAGGCCACGATCCCCATGGTTTACGCGGTCAGCCGCGTGCAGCCCGTGGCCTACGGCGAGATCGTCGCCACCGTGTCGTCCAAATCGGTCGGCCCCGGCACGCGCAAGAACATCGACGAGTTCACCCGCACCACGGCCGGCGCGGTCGAGAAGGTCGGCGGCGCGAAGAAGGGCAAGGCCATCATCGTGATCAACCCGGCCGAGCCGCCGCTGATCATGCGCGACACGGTGCACTGCCTGACCGAAGGCACACCCGACCAGGCCGCGATCACGAAGTCGATCCACGACATGATCAGGGAGGTGCAGAAGTACGTGCCGGGCTACAAGCTGGTCAACGGCCCGGTCTTCGACGGCAACCGCGTCTCGGTCTTCATGGAGGTCGAGGGCCTGGGCGACTACCTGCCCAAGTACGCCGGCAACCTGGACATCATGACCGCCGCTGCCGCGCGCACCGCCGAGATGTTTGCCGAAGAAATCCTCAAGGGCGAACTGGTCCTCGAACCGGTCGCCGCCTGATCCGGAGCACCCCACCATGAGCCAGAAAAAAATCACCCTGCACGACATGACCCTGCGCGACGGGATGCACCCCAAGCGCCACCTGATGACGCTCGACCAGATGAGAGCAATAGCCTGCGGCCTCGACGCCGCCGGTGTGCCGCTGATCGAAGTGACCCACGGCGACGGCCTGGGCGGCTCCAGCGTCAACTACGGCTTTCCGGCGCACACCGACGAGGAGTACCTGGGCACCGTGATCCCGCTGATGAAGCAGGCCAAGGTGTCCGCGCTGCTGCTGCCCGGCATCGGCACCGTTGACCACCTGAAGATGGCGCACGGCCTGGGCGTGCACACCATCCGCGTCGCCACGCACTGCACCGAAGCCGACGTCAGCGAACAGCACATCACCTACGCGCGCCAGCTCGACATGGACGTGGTCGGCTTCCTGATGATGGCCCACATGAACAGCCCCGAAGGCCTGGTCAGGCAGGCGAAGCTGATGGAGAGCTACGGCGCCAACTGCATCTACGTCACCGACTCGGCCGGCTACATGCTGCCCGCCGACGTGAAGGCCCGCCTGCAGGCGGTGCGCGACGCGCTCCAGCCCGAAACCGAGCTGGGCTTCCACGGCCACCACAACCTCGCCATGGGCATCGCCAACTCGGTCGCCGCCATCGAATGCGGCGCCACGCGCATCGACGCCGCGGCCGCCGGCCTGGGCGCGGGCGCGGGCAACACCCCCATGGAAGTGCTGGTCGCCGTGCTCGACCGCATGGGCGTGAGCACCGGCGTCGACGTCTGGAAGATCCAGGACGTGGCCGAAGACCTGGTGGTGCCGATCATGGACTTCCCGATCCGCATCGACCGCGACGCGCTCACGCTCGGCTACGCCGGCGTCTACGGCAGCTTCCTGCTGTTCGCCAAGCGCGCGGCGGTGAAGTACGGCCTGCCGGCGCGCGACATCCTCGTCGAGCTGGGCCGCAAGAAGATGGTCGGCGGGCAGGAAGACATGATCGAAGACACCGCCATGACCATGGCCCGCGAGCGCGGTCTGCTGCGCGCGGCCGCCTGAAGGAGACCCCATGCCATTCGCACAGATCTACATGCTCGAAGGCCGCACGCCCGAGCAGAAGAAGGCCGTGATCGAGAAGGTCACCGCAGCCCTGCAGGAAGCGGTGGGGGCACCCAAGGAAGCGATCCGGGTCTGGATCCACGAGATGCCCAAGGAGAACTGGGGCATCGCCGGGGTCTCGGCGAAAGACCTGGGGCGCTGACCTGCCCGGCGCCCTGCACCGCGACGCAGCGCCAGCGCCATGAACCCGCCGCCCACCGTTGCCCAGGCCGCCGAACGCATCTGGTCGGCGCGCCAGGCCGGGCACACGCTGGACGCCGAGGCCACCATCGGCTCGCCCGACCTCGCCACCGCCTACGCCATCCAGCGCGCGCTGCTCGCCCTGCGCCTCGCCGCTGGCGAGCGCGTGATCGGCTGGAAGCTGGGCTACACCTCAGAGGTCATGCGGCGCCAGATGGGCATCGACCGGCCCAACATCGGGCCGCTGACCGACCGGATGCTGATCGGTTCGGACGACGCCGTGTCACACCGCCTGGTGCAGCCGCGCGTGGAACCCGAGATCGGGCTGCGCCTCCAAACCGCCCTTGACGCGCGGCACGCGCCCGTCAACCGCCACAGCGTGGCCGCCGCCGTGGAAGGCGCGTACGCCTGCCTCGAAGTCGTGCACTCGACCTGGACCGGCTACCGCTTCAACCTGGCGCAGAACACCGCCGACAACGCGTCCGCCGGCCAGGTCGTCGTCGGGCCGCGCCTGCCCGTGACCGACCTGATGGCGCTCGACACCGTGGCGGTGCGCCTGAGCGACGGCAGCCGCACGCTGGGCCAGGGCGTGGGCGCCGACGCCGACGGCCACCCGCTGAACGCGGTGGCGCGGCTTGCGCGGGAGCTGGCTGCGAATGGTCAGCGGCTGGAGGCGGGTGATCTGGTGATCACGGGTGGGCTGACGGCGGCTTGTGCGCTGGAGGCGGGTGGGCGGTTGGAGGGGGTGTTCTCGGTGGGAAGCGCTTGGTCGGTTGAGGTGGGAGTACACCGCTATTGAGAAGTCACTACCCCTTCCCGATAGCTTTCGCAGTGGACGCATCACTCACATGAATGGCACGCCTATTGGCCAGACTGGTGACATTCACTAGACCTCTTGGTGTCGATACAAGCTCAACCCTGCTCCCCATCGTCCAGTGGTTCGCCCCGCATGGCCCTGGCAACCGCGATTTCCACCGCATCCAGCACATGCGCCTGCACCCTGTCCGCATATCGCTTGCGCCTGTTGTTGGACAGCGTGCCCCCGTTCTGGAAGATGGTCACGATCAGCGTCGCCAGGTCGCTGCCCCGCAGGTCGAAGCGGTCGTTGATGTGGCGTTTGACGCGGTCGAACAGGCCGAGGAATTCCACCTCCTGGCGCATGTGGGTGTCGAGCGATGCTTCGGCCATGGCCAGGGTGAAGGTCACCGCCTCGGTCAGGTCCATGTGGCGGAACCAGGTGTCCGCCTCGGGCACCCAGTCGTAGCTGTAGTGCTCGTCGCCGGCCCAGGACACCTGGCAGAGCTGCCGCGCCGGCTGGCTGAATGAGGTCAGCGCCTGGAGGTATTCGGCCTCGTGCTTTTTCATGGCCACTGAAATCGGCAGCAGGAAGTGCGGCGGCAGGCGGCCCGACTGGCCCAGGCAGTGGTGGATGAGGTAGCGCGAGAGGCGACCGTTGCCGTCCATGAAGGGGTGGATGAAGACGAAGGCGAACGACACCACAGCGGCGTGCACCAGCGGGTCCAGCGTGTTGGGCTGCTGGTTGGCCAGCCGCATCAGGCCTTCCATCAGTTCCACCGCCAGCTCGGGCTCGGGCGGCACATAGGTCACGCCTGCGGCGCCGGGCGAGTCGCGTTGCAGCCGGTTCTGCTCGGTGCGGAACTGGACGGCCTGATCGAAGGGGTTGGAGATGGCCGCGTTCTGCAGCTCCACCAGCAGGTCTTCGGTCAGCGGGCATGGTTCGTGGGCACGCCTGAGCAGGGCCGCGAACCGGGTGGCTTTATCGGCCGAGGGTGCCTCGCCTTCGATGGCAAAGGAGCCCTCGGTTTCGCTGAGGTAGGCCCAGTTGAGCGCTCGCTCCAGCATGGCTTGCCCGACCGACTGGGCAAACGCCTGGGCCTGGCCGAGGATGTCCTTGCCGATCAGGGCATTCAGCGCCGGGGTCTTGCGCACGACCGGGCAGAAATGCATGTCACCCAGGCCGTTGAAGACGATGCGCCAGCGCGCGTCGCGATGGGCCGACCCTACAAAGTAGTGCGTCGGGTCGAACAGCGGAGCGTATGGCGCGGACGCGCTGAAATCGTCCAGCCCCGGCAAGCGCTGCTGGTGCAGGCGCTCCCACAGGTGTCCGAGCTTGCGGCCGTAGAGGCTGTTCGGGGTGGCCTGCACCCAGGCCACCAGGTCAGCGGGCGGAATGCGGCGCAAGGCGGTCAGGAGCAGGTCCAGCCGGACGCCTTCGTGCTTGAGGGCAAACAGGGCGTGGTGCAGCAAGCTTGCCTCGGGGGCCTGCCGCAGCGGCACCAGCACGGCGCCATCGTTCAGGCGCTCGATGCGGCTGACCGGCGCCAGGCGTGCCCGTTGGGCACCCAGGAAATCCGGGGCACCCACAGTGGTTTGAATCCAGGCGTAGCCGACGTCGCTCATGTTGATGGCAGGGGTGGGGGCCGCAAAAATCTTCAGATTTCTGAAATTATCTTCATAAAAGTGGTTTTTGAAGATTTTTTCTTCAGATCGGTGCCGCTGATTGGCCTGCTCACGCACCAGACCATTGCCATAAATACTGTTTATATATGCAGTTTTGTGGTGCCATCTTGCACACCCTACCCACCCAAGGACCCCAAATGCTCGACCACATGACGTTTCGCGTGACCAACATCGCCCAGGCCAAAGCCTTCTACAGCGCGGCCCTGGCGCCGCTGGGCTACAGCGTCTGTTTTGAAGGGAACTACGGCTCCAACATCCTCGGTCTGGGGTACCCGGACGCCACCGAGCCCGGCGGCAAGAAGGCGGATGTGTGGTTCATCGACGGGCCTTCGCCCTACGGCGGGCCGGCGGCCACCTCGGGTTGCCATCTGGCGTGGCGCGCACAAAGCCGCGCGCAGGTGGATGCCTTCTATCAGGCGGCCATTGCTGCCGGCGGCAAGGACAACGGCGCGCCCGGCCTGCGCCCGGACTACCACCCCAACTACTACGGCGCCTTCGTGATCGACCCCGAGGGAAACAACGTCGAAGCCGTCTGCCACTTGCCCGAGTGAGCAGTCAGAAAAAAAATCTTCAGACGCCCGACTTTTTCTTTAGAAATTGGTCTGGCGGAGATTTTTTCTTCAGTTTTGGCGCAAAACGCTCAATAGCCGCCCGACGGCGCAGCCGGCGCCTTTGAGGCGCCTGCGCTGAACCGCTGCACCAACCCCGCCGCCGCTTTCACCAGCAGCGTCGTGTCCACGCCCACCGCCACGAACAGCGCGCCCGCGTCGAGGTACTGCTGCGCCAGCGCCGGGTCGGTGGCGAGGATGCCGGCGGCCTTGCCGGCGGCGCGCACGGTGGCGATGCCGTCGAGAATGACCTTCTGCACCTCGGGGTGGCCGGGCTGGCCGCGGTGGCCCATGCTGGCCGAGAGATCGGCCGGGCCGAAGAACACGCCGTCCACGCCCTCGGTCTCGGCGATGGCCTGGAGGTTGTTCACCGCGGTCACGGTCTCGGCCTGCACCAGCAGGCACATCTGGCCGTTGGCCTGGTTGAGGTAGTCTTCGACCTGGTTCCAGCGCGAGGCGCGCGCGAGCGCCGCGCCCATGCCGCGGATGCCTTCGGGCGGGTAGCGCATGGCCTGGACCATCAGCGCGGCCTGTTCGGCGGTGTCGATCATCGGGATCAGCAGGGTCTGCGCACCGATGTCGAGGTATTGCTTGACGAGGGCGACGTCGGCCTCGACCGCGCGCACGATGGCGTGGGTCTTGCCGTAGGGGGCAATCGCGCGCAGCTGGTCGAGGGCGGTGCGCGGGTCGTTGGGCGCGTGTTCGCCGTCGATCAGCAGCCAGTCGAAACCGCAGCCGGCCAGGGCCTCGGCCACGTCGGGCGAGGCGAAGCCGACCCAGCAGCCGATCTGGGGCTTGCCGGCCTTGAGGGCATCGCGGAAGGTGTTCTGGGGGATCTTCATGGTGTCTTCGTCGGTTCGGGGTAGAGCTGCTTCATTTGCCCCATCAGGCGCGTGAGGCCCATGAGCGCGTCCATGTTCGGCGTGGCCACGCCCAGTTGCTGCCCGATTTCGCGCACCGCGCCCACCAGGGCGTCGAGCTCGATGGGGCGGCCGGCTTCCACGTCCTGCAGCATCGAGGTCTTGAACGAGCCAAGCTTGCGCGTGACGGCGTGGCGGTCTTCGGGGCTCTGGTCGATGGGTATGCCGATGCGCGCGCCGATGGCCTTGGCCTCCAGCATGATGGCGCTGACGAAACCGCGCACCAGCGGGTCGTCCAGGATGCGGTCGCAGGGCGCGCCGGTGATGGCCGAGATGGGGTTGATGGTCATGTTGCCCCAGAGCTTGAACCAGATGTCGCGCTGGATGCGCTCGGAGACGGTGACGCCGAAGCCGGCCTGCGTGAGCAGCTCGCTCAGCGCCTGCACGCGCGGCGACACGCCGCCAGCCGGCTCGCCGATGATGAGCTGGTTGTTCTTGATGCGCTCGATGCGGCCGGGTGTGGGCGCGGCGGCGCTGGCGTGCACCACGCAGCCGATGACCTGCGCCGTGGGGATGTTCTGCGCCGTGATGCCCAGCGGATCGACCGCCTTGAGTTGCAGCCCCGCGGCCTCGCCCGGCAGCCCGTCGAAGAACCACCAGGGCACGCCGTTCATGGCGACCAGCACAACCGTTTGAGGGCCCATGAGCGCGCGCACGGCGGGCGCGACAGCAGGCATCGCCGGGCCCTTGACCGACACGATCACCAGGTCCTGAATGCCCAGGCTGGCCGGGTCGTCGCTGGCATTCACGGCCACACCGTGTTCGGCACCGTCGGCATCCACCCAGATCAGGCCGAGTTCGCGCAAGGTGCGCAGGGTCTCGCCGCGCGCGACAGCCGAGAGCTGGATCGAACCCGCCGGCAAACGCGAACCCAGCCAGCCGGCGAACAGCCCGCCGATGGCGCCGACGCCAACAATGGCGACTTTTTGAATCGAAGGTGTCGTGTTCATGCGCGGTAGCTCGGGTCGATGCGGTCGATCAGGCGCTGCATGGCGGCGAACGAATCTTCACCGGCGCCGAACTGGGGGTTGAAGTTGAGCGAGTCTCGCACGCAGGCCTGCAGCGCGGCTTCGGTGATGGGCTGCAGTTCACCCAGCGGTTGCGAAGCCACCTGGATTTCGCACGCCCGTTGCACCAGCCACATCAGGTTGAACGCCTGGGCCAGCGAGCGGCCGATGACCACCGGGCCGTGGTTGCGCAGCAGCAGCACGGGTTTGCCACCCGAGGAGGCGAGGATGCGCGCGCCCTCGTCGCGGTGCACGGTGATGCCCTCGAACTCGTGGTACGCCACCTGACCCCAGAGCTGGGCGGCGTAGAAGTTGGTGAACGACAGGCCGTCTTTCAGGCAACACACCGCCATGGTCGGCGTGGTGTGCACATGCATCACGCAGTGCGCGTCGGGCAGCGTGGCGTGGATCGCGCCGTGGAAGGTGAAGCCGGCCGGGTTGATCGGCCAGTCGTCGTTGCCGATGATGTTGCCGTCGACATCGACCTTGACCAGGTTGGACGCCGTGACCTCGGTGTAGTGCAGGCCGAAGGGGTTGATGAGGAAATGATCCTCCGGCCCCGGCACGCGCAGCGAGATGTGGTTGTAGATCAGCTCGGCCCAGCCCAGGTGGGCAAAGATGCGGTAACACGCGGCGAGCTGCACGCGGGCTCGCCATTCGGCGTCGCTGAAGCGGGCGGGGCGCAGGAAGGCGTCGGTCATGTGGGGTCTCCTCGGATCGTTCTGATCAAACGAATTTGAAACGCAGGCAGCCGAGCGGACCGTAGTCGGCCTCGAACAGGTCGCCCGCCTTCGCCGCCACCGGGCGCGTGAAGCTGCCGGCCAGCACGATCTCGCCGGCCTGCAGCGATTCGCCCCAGGGCGCCAGCTTGTTGGCGAGCCAGGCGATGCCGATGGCTGGGTCGCCCTGCACGCCGGCGGCCAGGCCGGTCTCTTCGACCGCGCCGTTCTGGCGCAGGATGGCGCCGCACCAGGGGCGGTTGGTGCTGCGTGGGTCGGCGCGGAAGGCGGGGTCGCCGGTGCCGATCACGATGCCGGCGTTGGCCGCGTTGTCGCTGATGGTGTCGTAGACCTTGCGCATCACCTTGGTGTGGCGGTCGAACTGCTCGATGCGCGCGTCGATGATCTCGATGGCGGGCGTGATGTAGTCCGTGGCGGCGAGCACGTCTTCGACCGTGACGTTGGGGCCGGCCAGCGGCGCCTTGAGCACGAAAGCCAGCTCCACCTCCACGCGCGGTGCGATGAAGTGCTTCACCGGAATCTCCAGCACCTCACCGGCCTTCGCGGTGTAGAGCATGGAATCGAGCAGCGTGCCGTAATCCGGCTCGTCGATCTGGCTGCTGATCTGCATGGCACGGCTGGTGAGGCCGATCTTGTGGCCGATGACCTTTCGGCCTTCGGTCTTCTGCAGCTCGACCCAGGCGCGGCCGATGCGGTAGCCGTCTTCGACGGTCATGCCCGGGTGGCGTCTGGAGAAATGCTCGACGGGGGTGCGGGTCTGCTGGGACTGCTGCAACTCGGCAGCAAGCTGGGCGATGAGTTCGGGGCTGAACATGTTTCTCAGGCTTTCTGGGGCGCAAAGAGCGGGTGCAGGGAACTGTTCTTGACGTCGAAGACCTCGTGGCCTTCGTCCACTTGCACGGTGATGCCGATGGGGCGGCGGGCGAGCTGCTCGGCGAAGCGTTCTTTCACGCAGGCGTTCAGCGCCTCGCCCACGCGCTGGTGCACAAGCGCGCTGCGCCCCTTGGCCATGCGCACGTTCATGTAGACGAAGGCGTAGTCACCGCCCAGGCCGGCCGCGATGCCGGCCGCACCGCCATCGGACACGGCGCTGTGCGCGGCGGGGTAGGCGAACACGCGCGTGCCGCCGGTGGGGAACACCTGCCGGTCTTGCTCGTCGCGCACAGCGAGCATGGTGTCGCACAGGGCGCGGCACAGGCCGCCCATGTCGACGCCGCCCTCGGCCGCGGGCTTGTCGAGGTTGGGGGTGTAGAGGATGACGAGGTGGGGCATGTTCAGAGCCTTGTGCTGACCAGGCTGTAGCCGTCGGCGGTCGAGGCCTGTGCCGCCGGGATGGCCTTGCCGGTGACCGGGGTGACGGGGAACACGGCGTTGATCTGGCCGGTGCCGCTGGCGCCGAAGTACGGCGTGATGACCTCGGCCTGGCCTTCGTATTCGCTCCAGCCCAGCACGCCCAGCATCATCGCCGTGTCGTGCATGAAGCCTTCGCCGTGGCCTTTGCTGGCGTACTCGGGCAGCATCTCGCAGAAGTCCTTCCACTCGCCGGCCTTCCACATGCGGACCACTTCCTGATCGAGGTGTTCGAGGAAGGGGCTCCAGATCTTGAACGCGTACTCGGGCGCCAGGCCGTTCTGCGCGAAGCGGTGGCTCAAGGACCCGCTGGCGAGGAAGGCGACGGTGCCGTCGTAGTGGTCTTCGACCGCCTTGCGCATGGCCCAGCCCAGGCGCGCGCTGTCGTTGAGGTAA
Organism: Hydrogenophaga sp.; assembly: GCA_030653975.1. GTDB lineage: Bacteria > Pseudomonadota > Gammaproteobacteria > Burkholderiales > Burkholderiaceae_C > Hydrogenophaga. Next base: position 39,463 of record JAURYH010000055.1, read on the forward strand.
TGCACGGTGCACAGCGCCGAGACCGAGATGGCCTTGAAGTGCTGGTCTTCGTTCATGTAGCGCATGGGCACGAGGGTGCCGTACTCGGGGTCGAGCGTGGTGGCGTGGTGGGCCAGGGTTTCGACGCCGTGTTCATTGGCCACCTTGGCCAGCAGTTGCCCGAGTTCGGGGTTGCCTGGAATGGCGAAGGGCATGTTGCTGATGAAGTGCGGCAACTCGTTGCTGGTGTAGGTGCCTTGCCACTGCGGGGCGCAGTTGAGGTGGTAGCTGGCGTTGACGAGCCAGTGGGTGTCGAACACGACAATGGTGTCGACCCCCAGTTCTTTGCAGCGGCGCGCGATTTCTTTGTGGCCGTCGATGGCGTCCTGCCGAGTGCCTTTGCGCGGGCCGTCAAGCTCGCTGAGGTACATGGAGGGGACGTGGGTGATTTTCCCTACGAGTGCTACTTTTCCCATGGGGTTTGTCTCCTTGTCAGTTGCTTTGTTTGGCGGCTGTTGCTTGGCTGGCTTTTGTGGTGAGAAGACGGTGATAGGCGTGTACCTACGCTCATGTCCCCCGGTCTGCGCTGCGCGCAGCCCTCCTCCTTTACTTCGCTGCGGCACACACCTATCACCGCCTTCTCGCTGCGTATCGGCGCTCGAACGTTGAGCGCCAACATCGCGTCAAGAAGGGAGTGACGTGGCGTTCTGTGCAGCGAAGTAAAGGAGGAGAAACGGGCGCAGCCCGTTTCGGGGGACATGAGCGGAACAGAGCGCCGCGGCGCTCCCTTCTCGCCCTGGTAGTGGAGTGAAACAGCGGAGAGCACGTCAAACACCCCAATGCGGAATGTGGTGCGACCCTAGAGAAACAGCGACGTTCTTAGGCTCCAGAAACACCTCGTAACTCCAGGTGCCGCCCTCGCGCCCCGTGCCCGATGCCTTCGTGCCACCAAACGGCTGGCGCAGATCCCGCACGTTCTGCGAGTTCACGAAGCACATGCCCGCTTCCACGGCGGCGGCCACACGGTGTGCCTTGCCGATGTTCTCGGTCCACACATAGCTGGAGAGGCCGTAGGCGATGTCGTTCGCCAGTTCGATGGCGTGCGCCTCATCGCGGAACGGAATCAGGCAGGCCACCGGGCCGAAGATCTCTTCCTGCGCGATCCGCATGCGGTTTTCCACGTCGGCGAACACCGTCGGCCAGACGAAGTTGCCCGCCTGCACATGCGCCGGCAATTCGGTTGCATACGAAGGCCGGTCGATACCGCCACACAACAGCGTCGCGCCCTCCTTTGGTCCCAGCTCGATGTAGCTGCGCACCTTGGCCAGATGGCCCTGGCTGATCATCGGGCCGATGGTGGTCTTCTCGTCCATCGGGTCGCCCACGATGATGCGTTTGGCGCGCTCGGCGAATTTCTCGGCGAAGTCGGCGTAGATGCTCTGCTGCACCAGGATGCGCGAGCCGGCCGTGCAGCGCTCGCCGTTGTTGCTGAAGATCATGAAGAGTGCGGCGTCGAGCGCGCGGTCCAGGTCGGCGTCGTCAAAGACCACGAACGGGCTCTTGCCGCCCAGCTCCATGCTGAACTTCTTCAAGCCCGCGGTCTTGACGATGCGGTTGCCGGTGGCGGTGGATCCGGTGAAGCTGATCGCGCGCACGTCCGGGTGGGCACACAGCGGCTCGCCCGCTTCTTTGCCGAAGCCGTGCACCACGTTCAACACGCCGGCCGGGATGCCGGCCTCCAGCGCCAGTTCGCCCAGACGCGCGGCGGTCATCGGACTCAACTCGCTCATCTTCAGCACCGCCGTGTTGCCAAACGCCAGCGCGGGCGCGACCTTCCAGGTGGCCGTCATGAAGGGCACGTTCCACGGGCTGATGAGGGCGCACACGCCCACCGGGTGGAACAGCGTGTAGTTCAGGTGCGTGGGCGTGGGGTAGGTGTGGCCGTCGACGCGGGTGCACATCTCGGCGAAGTAAGTGAAGTTGTCCGCCGCGCGCGGGATCAGTTGCTTGCCGGTCTGCGCGATCACCTGGCCGGTGTCGTCGGTTTCGGTCTGCGCGATCTCGGGCACGTGTTTCGCGATCAGCTCGCCGAGCGCGCGGATCTTCTTGGCGCGCTCGGTCGCGGGCAGGCCGGCCCATTTCGGAAACGCGTCCTTGGCGGCTTGCACCGCTGCGTTGATGTCCGTTTCGGTGCCCGAGGCCACTTCGGCCAGCACGCCCTGCGTGGCCGGGTTGACGGTTTCGAAGTAGTCGCTGCCGGCGACGGTCTTGCCGTTGATGAGGTGATCGATTTTCATAAGGGTCTTTCGCCGGCCAGACCGCAAAAGGGGTCAGAGCCTGATTTCGTTCAACGTGGTATTGATCCGGTGAGGTCACTGTCCTGAATCAGGATCTGACCCCTTTTGCTCAGCGGTGATGGTGTTTTGCAGTGCGCCAATGCCCTCGATCTCGGTGACGATCACGTCCCCCGGCTGGCAGTCGACCACGCCGTCGGGCGTGCCGGTGAGGATCAGGTCGCCCGGCATCAGGGTCATGAAGCCGCTGAAGTATTCGATCAGCGTGGGCACGTCGAAGATCATGTCCCTCGTGCTGCCCTGCTGCGTGAGCTGGCCGTTCACGGTGGTCTGCAGCGCCAGGTTCATCGGGTCGGGCACGTCGGCCGCGTCCACCAGCCAGGGGCCGATGGGCGTGCAGGTGTCGCGGTTCTTGACCTTGAGGTTGGGGCGGTACCAGTTCTCCAGGTAGTCGCGGATCGCGTAGTCGTTGGCCACGGTGTAACCGGCCACGTACTGCAAGGCGTCGGCCTTCTTCACGCGCTTGGCCACACGGCCGATCACCACCGTCAGTTCACATTCGTAGTGCATGAACCGCACGCCCTCGGGTCGCACGGTGAACGCACGGTGACCGATCAGCGAGGCCTCGCCCTTGACGAAGGCCAGCGGTTCGTCGGGCGCCTTGAAATCGAGTTCCTTGGCGTGGTCAGCGTAGTTCAGACCCAGCGCGAGCACGGTGCGCGGGCGGTCAACGGGCGCCAGCGGCGGCAACCAGACCACCTCGTCGAACGTCACGCGGCGGCCCTTGAAAGCGGGCGTGAGCAGTTCGAGCTGGCCATCGGCTTCGATGGCGTCGTGGACCGCGCCGGCCCAGGCGATGCGGGCGTGCTTCATGTCTGTTCTCCGACAAAGGCGTTCACCAGCGGCTTGAAGCCGGTGGCCAGGATTTCCACCGCGTCGCCGGCTCTGGCGCGCGGGCGGGTGCCGTCGGGCAGGCAGTCGGTGCCGAGCATCAGCACGTCACCCGGCCGCAAGGTCTGGAAGGCGTTCACGTCGGCCCAGAGCGTGGCCGCGTCGCGCACCAGATCGGCCAGCGCCACGGTCTGGCGGTGCACGCCGTTGATGCGCAGCTCGATCACCAGCCCGGCCAGGCCGTCGAGGCCCCCCAGCGCGTCCAGCGCCACGGCATCGCGCCCCACACCGAGAAAGCCGTCCACACAGCGGAACTTCACCGACGGGCGGAAGTAGCTCTCGTGCGGAATCGCCACGTTGTTGAACAGCACGGCGCTCGCGACCCGGCCGCCCTCGCCCGCGACCAGACCGAGCGACGCGCTCACATCGACCTCGGCGACCTGGTGGGGCAGCGCGATGGCATGGCCAGAAGGCGTGAAGGTGTTGGCGGTCTTGATGTAGAGCACCGGCGCCTGCGGCGGCGCCTTGTAGGGCGCCTCGTTCATGCGCGACGCCCACAGCGCGTGTTCACGCCGGAAGTTCAGCAGGGTGCCGTAGACCGTGCCCTTCGGCAGGTACGGCGGTGTCCAGGGGGTGTTCATGGGTGCTCCTTCATGCGGCGTCTTCTTCGGTCCAGCCTTCGCCCGCGGCGGCATCGGGCACTTCCAGCGCGATCACGCTGTCGAGCAGGGTGTAGAGCTGCGCCAGCCGCGCCTTGCCCAATTGCGACTCCATCCAGGCGTAGTGCGCCTCGATGGTCTGCGACAGCGTGGCGACCAGCTTCAGGCCCGCCGGCGTGGCGCGCACCACCGTGCGGCGTGCGTCCTGCGGGCAACGCGCGCGGCTGATCAGGCCGTCGCGCTCCATGCGCGTGAGCACGCCGGTGAGGCTGGGGCCAAGCAGCAGCGCTTCACGCGCCACGCGGCCGGTCTCCACGCCCGCCGGGTCGGCCGCGTGTTCACCCAGCACGCGCAGCACACGCCACTGCTGGTCCGACAAACCGTGCTCGCGCAGGCTGGGCCGGGTGTGCTGCATCACGGCCTCGCGCGCTTCGAGCAGCAGGCGCGGCAGGTTGCGGTGGACAAAAGGGGTTTCGGTGTTCATTTATTTAATATGTTAAATGATTTTTCCTGGCCATGTTTTCGGGTTTACCCTGAGCCCTCGGGTGGCCCATACCGGGGCACTGGTCACCGGGGTCCTGCGCACCGACAATCCGCGCATGAAAACCCTGACCGACCTGCTGCACACCGAATTTCCCTTGATCCAGGCGCCGATGGCCGGCGTGCAGGGCGCGGCCCTGGCCATTGCCGTCAGCAACGCCGGCGGCCTGGGCTCGCTGCCCTGCGCCATGCTCGCGCCCGAGGCCCTGCAGCGTGAACTGGCGGCCCTGAGCGCCGGCACCCAGCAGCCCTGGAACGTCAACTTCTTCTGCCACACCCCGCCCGAGCCCGACGCGGCCCGCGAGGCCACCTGGCGCGCGGCGCTCGCCCCCTTCTATGCCGAAGCCGGGCTGGACCTCGCCGCGGTACCGGCCGGCGCCGGCCGCGTCCCGTTCAGCGCTGCGTCGGCCGACATCCTGGAACCCTTCCGCCCGCCAGTGGTGAGCTTCCACTTCGGCCTGCCTGCCCCCGAGCTGGTGACCCGCGTGAAAAGTTGGGGCAGTCTGGTGCTGTCCAGCGCCACCACGGTGGACGAGGCGCGCTGGCTCGTGGCCCACGGCGCCGACGTGGTGATCGCCCAGGGCCTGGAAGCCGGCGGCCACCGCGGCATGTTCCTGACCGCAACCAGCCCCCACGCTCCGCCGCTGCGCGGGTCGCTGCCCCCCGAGGGGGCTGATCCGTCTTGGGGCGGCCCGGCGGCGGATCACCTCACCACCCAGATGGGCACCTTCGCCTTGCTGCCGCAGATCGTGGCGGCGGTGGACGTGCCGGTGATCGCCGCCGGCGGCATCGCCGATGCGGCGGGCGTGGCGGTCGCCATGGCGCTGGGCGCGGCCGGCGTGCAGGTGGGCACGGCTTACCTGTGCAGCGCGGAGGCCACCACCAGCGAACTGCACCGCGCCGCGTTGCAGAGCGAGGCCGCGCGCCACACCGCACTCACCAACGTGTTCACCGGCCGGCCCGCGCGCGGCATCGTCAACCGCGTGATGCGCGAGCTTGGCCCCCTCAGCCCGGCCGCGCCGGCCTTCCCGCTCGCCACCGCCGCCATGGCGCCGTTGCGCGCTCACTTCGAGGCGCTGGGCAGCGGCGATTTTTCACCGCTGTGGTCGGGCCAGAACGCCAGCGGCTGCCGTTCGCTGCCAGCGGCGGAGATCACCCGTCAACTCACCCAAGGATTCGAGTCCATGGCCCCCACGCTCCACCGCTGGCGCGGGTCGCTGCCCCCCGAGGGGGCCGCGATTCCAGCTGGGGGCGGCCCGGCGCTTGAATCCGGATTTGTCGTGATCTTTCGCGCCAAGGCGCGCGCGCTCGACGCCGACTACAGCGCCATGGCCGCGCAGATGCGCGAGCTGGCGCTGACGCAGTTCGGTTGCCTGGACTTCACCGCCGCCACCGAAGGCGAACAGGAAATCGCCGTGTCGTACTGGCCCGACGAAGCCAGCATCCGTGCCTGGAAACAGCACACCGACCACCTGGCCGCGCAGCGGCTGGGGCGGGAGCGCTGGTACGCCGCGTATTCGGTGGAGATCGCTGAGGTGAAACGCCGTTACAGCCACCCTGCCGCGCCGGACTCCTGAGCGAACCGGGTCAGAAATAGTCGTCGAGGTCGCGGTCGCTTCGAGCCGGGTGGCTGCGCTGCTCGCGCTGCTGGTTCAGCCAGCGCTTGAGTCCCGCGGGTTCCTGCACCTGCGCCAGATCCTGCTCGGTCTGCGCCACGGCGGACTCCAGCGCCGCCACCTGCGCCAGCAGGCTCTGCTTCAGCGTGTTCGGGTTGGCCACCTGACCCGGCGGCAGGTCGAACTCGCCGGCCAGGCGCTGCTGGCGCGCGGCGCGCTCGCGCTCCAGCCCGGCCACCTGCTGCTTGAGCAGCAGGGTCAGCGCGGCCAGCCGGTCATCGGCAAGGCGCGAAACCGCCGCCGGGTCGGCCAGCTCCGCGCGCAGCTGGATCTGCATCAGCGTCACCAGGTCCTTGCGGCCGTAGGCGGCGTTGGCTTCGCTCATGAGCGCGGTCTTGCGCAGCCGCTCATGAGGGTCGGATTCACGGTCCGGGTGCAGGGCGCTGGCGAGCTGGCGGAACAGGGAGCGCAGCTGCGTTTCGGCATCGGCCTGCTGCACCTGGGCCTGGGTCTGCTCCGCGCCGGGTTTCTGCCGCGCCTTGCGGGCCTTCACCTTCGCCTGGCGGCGCGCCTGTTCTTCGTCCTGCGACGCGCGCAACCGCGCCATGCCGGCGCGCAACAGCGCTTCCATCGACGCGTCTTCCCCCGCACCGGCCAGCGGTTCGCCCAGCACCCGCTCCAGCCGCTCGCGCAGGGCATCGGCCGCGGCCTGCTTCTTCTGCGCCAGCGTCTGCGGACTGTGCTGGTCGTGCAGCGTGGCCATGGCGCTGTCGCCCTCCTCGGCCAGGGTCTGCGCCAGCCGGCACAGGGCTTCGTTGGCCGTCTCCTGCTGCCGGCTGCTCAGTGCCTTGCCCTGCAGACACGCCGCCAGCCACAAGGCCAGTTCGCGCATGCGCTGGCGCTGGCGCTGCTGCAGGGGCGCGACCCAGCGGTGCAGCTCCACGCGGTGCGACTGGCCCAGCGCGTCCAGCTCGTCGAGCTGGGCCTTGAGCTTGTCGACGCGTGTCAGCTGCAGGTTGAAGGCCCGCGCGGCCGCCGTCAGCGGCTGCTCGTCGGGCGGCAGCGCGCGCAAAGCCGCGGCGGGCGGCGGGGAAGCGGGAAGCGAAGACGGGGCGCGGGGAGCAGACAAGGCGGGTCCAGTGGGTGCGGGCCGGGCCGGAGCCGGGCCGGCGGGACTCGACTATATTGCCTGCCACATGGCCAAAGAAAAAACCCAATACACCTGCAACGAGTGCGGCGGCAGCAGCCCCAAGTGGCTCGGCAAGTGCCCGCACTGCAACGCCTGGAACACGCTGATCGAATCGGTGGCCGAATCCACCGCTCCGGCGAAGAACCGCTTCGCCTCGCTGGCGAAGACGGCCGAGGTCACGACGCTGGCCGACATCGACGCCACCGACGTGCAGCGCACCCCCACCGGCCACGACGAGCTGGACCGCGTGCTCGGCGGCGGCATCGTCGAAGGCGGCGTGGTGCTGATCGGCGGCGACCCGGGCATCGGCAAGTCCACCCTGCTCTTGCAGGCGCTGGACTCGCTGCAGCGCTCCGGTCAGAAAACCTTGTACGTGACCGGTGAAGAAAGCGGCGCCCAGGTCGCGATGCGCTCGCGCCGGCTCGGCCTCGACGGCTCGCAGGTGAGCGTGCTGGCCGAGATCCAGCTGGAGAAGATCCTCGCCACGCTGGACCATGTGAGGCCGGCCATCGCGGTGATCGACTCGATCCAGACCGTGTACTCCGAGCAGCTCACCAGCGCACCCGGCTCGGTGGCCCAGGTGCGCGAATGCGCGGCGCACCTGACGCGCGCAGCCAAGGCCAGCGGCACGGCCATCGTGCTGGTCGGCCACGTGACCAAGGAAGGCGCGCTGGCCGGCCCGCGCGTGCTGGAGCACATGGTGGACACCGTCCTGTACTTCGAGGGCGACACGCATTCCAGCTTTCGCCTGATCCGCGCGATCAAGAACCGCTTCGGCGCCGTCAACGAGATCGGCGTGTTTGCCATGACCGAGCGTGGGCTGAAAGGCGTGAGCAACCCCAGCGCGATTTTTCTCAGCCAGCACAGCGAGCCGGTGCCCGGCAGTTGCGTGATGGTGACGCTGGAAGGCACACGACCCATGCTGGTGGAGATCCAGGCGCTGGTCGACAGCGGCGGTCCGTCGCCGCGCCGCCTGAGCGTGGGCCTGGACCGCGACCGCCTGGCGATGCTGCTGGCCGTGCTGCACCGCCACGCCGGCGTGGCCTGCATGGACCAGGACGTGTTCGTCAACGCCGTCGGCGGCGTGCGCATCAGCGAACCGGCGGCCGACCTGGCCGTGATGCTGGCCATCACCTCCAGCCTGCGCGGCAAGCCGCTGCCCAAAGGTTTCATCGCCTTTGGCGAGGTGGGCCTGGCTGGCGAAGTGCGCCCGGCACCGCGCGGCCAGGAACGGCTGAAAGAGGCCGCCAAGCTGGGCTTCAGCGTGGCGGTGGTTCCCAAGGCCAATATGCCGAAAAAGAACGACAAGGCCTTCGAGGGCCTGACCATCCACCCGGTGGAACGCATCGAAGATGCCATGACGCAGGTTCGAAACCTGGACTGATACACAAACCGCAGCCCATGAGCTTCAACCCCTCCTTGCACGGATTGAGAGGCCTGATCGCCGTCAGCATCCTTCTTTTTCACTGGAAAACCAACTACCCTGAACTCGCCAGACAATTTCAGGCCATTCCTATTTTCGGAGCGAACTGGGATCTTTTTTATTTCATCAATGGCGGAGGCATCCACTGGTTTTTCGTCTTGTCCGGCTATCAGATAGCCGCCAGCTTGTGGCAGCAACCCATGAATTGCCAGCATCTATGGCTTTTTGGGAAGCGCCGGTTCTTAAGAATATTTCCGGTGGTGTGGGTTCATTTAGCCATCCTGATGGCCGTGACCTACTACATCCTCGGGTCGCTCTCGTTTCTCCAATGGCGGCAGTTGCTGGGCAACAGCCTGCTGTGGTTCAATCCCTTGCCCCTTGGCGTTGCTCCGTACAACGGCGTCATGTGGACCCTCTCGGTCGAGCTGCTGTTCTACCTGACTTTGCCCATTCTCCTGTTGATCTACCGGGGAAGTAACATCTGGTTTGTGATATTCCTCGGCGCTGCAACGGCAATTGCCTACAGATGGGGCATCTGGCTACAGCATGATGGCGCCCTTCGCCACGACTCGGCGGCACTGCGGGTATTTCCCGGATTGCTGTTTTTGTTTATCGCTGGTTTCGCCATCAATCATTTTTCCCCCAACCCTGCACAAGGCCTGCGGAATGTGTTGTTTGCCTTGTCTGCGGGGGCGTATTTTCTGTGGCGCTACCCGGTACAAAACCACGCCGAGACGCCCTGGCTCGTTATGGGCTGGGACCTAGGGATGGGCCTGCTCATCGCGTTCATGGTCAGCCTGCTGATCAAACCGGTTTATGGACTGAGCTGGCTGTCCAGCAGGCCCTTGATGTGGATCGGCAACCTGAGTTTTGGCATCTATTTGTGGCACCTTCCAGCCCTGCGCTGGCTGCCCAGACTTGCACCAGGACCATGGAACACCGCTGAAGGAAGCGCACTGGCCTTGATGATCTGCCTCTTCCTCACATTCACCATGGCATCCCTGACGTATTTCCTGATTGAAAAACCTCTGCTTTTCAAACGCCACAAAAGGGACTGATTTTTTGACTGATCCCGTCCCTGTCCTGTGCAGTCCTAAGCCCACGGTTTACGCGGATTTTCCACGCTGTTTCTCGTACCAGCGTTGCTCATATTGACTCGGGCTGAGATGCCCCAGCGTCGAGTGCAAATGTCGGCAATTGTGAAAAGCCCTCCAGTCCAGCACCGCCTCCATGGCCTCACGCACCGCCGCCAGGAACAGCCACGTTTTGTGACGCTGCCTAGACTGATCTTTCCGTGTCGGCTTCGATTTCATTCCAGTGCTCTTGCGCCCTCTGCAACACCAGGCGAGCTACCCCGGCGATGTCAATGCTGGCATCCTCGATCAATCCGCTCAAGTGTTGGCGCAGCACCGCTGGACTTCGGGGCAACACGAGACAGAACTCGGCCAGCAGGCCGCGGATCCGTTTGATGCAAGCTGTGCGCTCATGCTTGAGACCTTCGCGCAGCCGGTGTACGCACCCGTGTCCGACCTGTAAGCAAATTCCGCATGCCAACACCGTCAATCGGCGATGACAATGGCCCCATGAACTTTCAGCGCATCGCCATTCCCCTGCTCGTGATCGGTCTGCTCGCCTTTGCCTGGCGCCAATACAGCTGGCCGGGGGTGGCCGCCGTTGGTGGTGGTCTGCTGATGTGGCTGCTGCTGCACGTCACCCGGCTGATGACAGTCATGCAACGCGCGGCCAAGCGCCCGATCGGCCATGTGACCAGTGCCGTCATGCTCAACGCCAAGCTCAAGCCGGGCATGACCCTGATGCATGTGATCGCCATGACGCGCGCACTGGGCGAACGCCTGACGCCCGAGGGCGAGCAGCCCGAGCAGTACCGCTGGACCGATGGCAGCGATTCGTCGGTCATGGCGCACTTTCACGGCGGCCGGCTGGTGAGCTGGGACCTGGCACGTCCGGCGCCCGAAGCGGAAACGGCGCCGTAAAATTGAAGTTTGGCCGGCCGCGCCCAGGCCACCGATCAACACTCCCCAAAGGACGAATGCATGAGCCCCGTAGTTCCCTCGATGTCCGACCGCGATGGCAAGATCTGGATGGATGGCCAGATGGTCGACTGGCGCGACGCCAAGATCCATGTGCTGACCCACACGCTGCACTACGGCTGTGGCGCCTTTGAGGGCGTGCGCGCCTACAACACGGCCAACGGCACCGCGATCTTCCGCCTGGAAGAACACACCGAGCGCCTGTTCAACAGCGCCAAGATCCTGCGCATGAAGCTCCCTTTCACCAGGGAAGAAGTGAATGAAGCCCAGAAGGCCGTGGTGCGCGAAAACAAGCTGGATAGCGCCTACATCCGCCCGCTCACCTGGATCGGCGACAAGAAACTGGGTGTCAGCCCCAAGGGCAACACCATCCACCTGATGGTGGCGGCCTGGTCCTGGGGTGCCTATCTGGGCGAAGAGGGCCTGCAGCGCGGCATCCGCGTCAAGACCAGCAGCTACACCCGCCACCACGTCAACATCACCATGACGCAGGCCAAGGCGGTGAGCAACTACACCAACTCCATCCTCGCCAACATGGAAGTGACCGACGAGGGTTACGACGAGGCCCTGCTGCTCGACAGTTCGGGCTTCGTGAGCGAAGGCGCGGGCGAGAACATCTTCGTGGTGAAGAACGGTGTGATCTACACGCCCGACCTCTCCGCCGGTGCGCTCAACGGCATCACGCGCAACACCGTGTTCCACATCGCCAAGGACCTGGGCCTGGAGATCGTGCAGAAGCGCATCACCCGCGACGAGGTCTACATCGCCGACGAGGCCTTCTTCACCGGCACCGCCGCCGAAGTGACCCCGATCCGCGAGCTGGATCGCATCGAGCTCGGCGCCGGCAGCCGCGGCCCGATCACCGAAAAGATCCAGAGCGCGTTCTTTGACATCGTCAACGGCCGCAACCCGAAGTACGCCCACTGGCTGAGCAAGGTTTGAGGACAAAGAACATGAGCAAGACGGACATCGAACTCGTCGCCAAAGACCTGAACGCCCAGGGCGGCATCTTCTGCCCCAGCCCCAAGGCCGACATGAAGCTCTGGAACAGCCACCCCAAGGTCTATCTGGATGTGGCCAAGACCGGCGAAGCGCGCTGCCCGTATTGCGGCACCGTGTACCGGCTCGGCGCCAACGAGCAGTTGGCGCACCGGCACTGAATCCATGGCAAGGCCTGGCAGCGTCGAGGTTGTTGTCTCAACCTACAACAACCCCCACGCGCTGGATCTGGCCTTGTGTGCCCTGCGGCGCCAATCCATCGCCGACTTCAAACTCTGCATTGCCGACGACGGCTCCGGGAAAACCACCCGGGATCTGGTGAACGCATGGGCCGAGGTGTTTGGTCCGCGGCTTCGCCACATCTGGCACGCAGACCATGGCTTCCGGAAAAACCGCATCCTGAACAAAGCCATTGCCAGTTCGACAGCGGAGTACCTGATTTTTCTCGATGGCGACTGCGTGCCGGGGCGGGTGTTTGTCGAACGCCACCTCGCACTGAGCAAACCGGGTCGCTTCTGCACCGGCGGCGTGATTCGCCTGGATGCACCCACGAGCAACGCCGTCGCCAGGGACCAGATCGAATCCGGCGAAGTGTTCACGCCGCAGTGGCTGTCCGCACACCAGGCCCTGGACAGCCTCAGCAACCGGCTGAAAGCCGGGCTCTACCCGGCGTGGATGTCGGGTCTGGCCGAGAACCTGACCCCGGTCAGCAAAACCTGGAACGGCGGCAACAGCTCCACCTGGCGCATCAACCTGATCAAGGTGAACGGCTTTGACGAGAACTTCGGCTACGGCGCTGAAGACATCGAACTCGGATTCCGTCTGAACAACGCCGGCATCCGGGGCCGACACCTGCGGTACACCGCACCGGTGCTGCACCTGGAGCACGAACGGGACTATGCCGACCCGGCCGGCAAGGAAAAGAACAAGGAGACGGCCCTGCAAGCGCGCAAGGCCGGCAAGACCCTCTCGGACCAGGGCATCGACCGCCTGTAGCCGCTCAGCTTCCTGGCAACCCTTTGCCAGACGGGTCAGACGGGCGCACAAAAAAAAGCCACCTTGCGGTGGCTTTGAAAGTCCTTGGAAGGACGTCGTTGGGAGACCAGTTTCAAACGCTTGAACAACGTATGGGGTTTGCCGGATCTGCTTTTTCGGAATGTTGTGACAGCAACAGGGTTTATTGTGCGCTGCCACATGGGTTTCAAACATCCCCCATTTGGGGGAGCATCGGCCCGTTTTGTTGGCAAATCACCCACCTTTTCGCCAAAAACACGGGCCATACGGTTCTCGATTGAACCTTGGCGCATCAAAACCCGGCTGACGCTCACAGCGGCAGTTCAACCACGAAGCGCGCGCCGCCACCTGGACGGGATTCACAACGCACCAGACCCCGGTGGCGCTCGGCGATGGACTTGACGAGTGACAGCCCCAGACCCACGCCGCCTTCTTTCTCGCTGGCGCCTGGCAGGCGGTAGAAAGGCTCGAAGATGCGCTCGCGCAGCTCGGCTGGCACCCCAGGACCCCGGTCGTCCACCCACAAGACCGCCACACCGGAAGCACCCGTCGATGCCCGGGATCTCGAGCCGGACCGCTGCGACAGCGTCAGACGCACCTGCGGCTCCCCCGGATCGGCTTCTGTGCCAGAGACCGGGCGGCCATAACGCCGCGCGTTCTCCAGCAGGTTGCGCAACAAACGGCGCAACAGCCTCGGATGGCCTTGCACCAGCAGCGGCGACCCACCGGGCGCGATCTCCAGATCGGCACCGGTGCGGGCGCACTCCTCGGCCGCCAGGCCCACCAGATCAACTTCCTCTGTCGGCCCCAGGGCCGACGCATCGTTGGCATCACGCGCCTCCAGCCGGCTGGCCAGCAGGATCTCGTCGATCAGCTGGTCCAGCTCCTCGATGCTGCGCGCGATCTCGGCGCGCTGCCTGGACCCGGCACGGTCGTGCCCCAGCAGCTCCAGCCCCATGCGGATGCGCGCCAGCGGCGAACGCAACTCGTGCGAAGCGTTCGCCAGCAAGGCCTTGTGCGACAGCAGCAGGGTCTGCACGCGCTCGGCCGCGGCGTTGAAACGGGCCGCCAGAAACGCCACCTCGTCCTGCCCCTGCACGGGCAGGCGTGTGCTCAGGTCGCCTTGGCCCCAGCGCTCCACGCCTTTCTGCAGGGATTCCAGTCGTTTGGTCAACCGGCGCACGATCGGGTACGCGCCCAATGCCACGGCCAGCGCCACCAGACCGAGCAGCCAGGCAAAGCCGAAAGGTGACTGCAAGCCGAAGAGATTGCGTCGCGACGAGACGCTGCCGGGCGGCCGGTTGGAGCGGGGCAACAGCACGTAGAGCGTCTCGCCGTTCTTCATGGTCACCTGGAACTCCAGGCCCTGGCCCGGAATGCGCACCGCCCTGGCGGGCGACTGCCCCACCACCTCCCCGGCGCCATTGCGCAACACGATCTCGCGCGCCACGCGGGCGTCGCGCTCCTCGCGATCGTTGTCCAGCGCCATCTGCCAGAGCCAGCCCACCACCAGCGTCAGCACCGCCACGGCCGCCACCACAGCGAGCCAGATGCGCAGGTACAGCCGCTGACCCCAGAGGCTTTTCATGGCAGCCACTCTGGCCGACGCGCAGACGCCAATGGATGCACGGGTGACCCCGTCAGAGCAGTGATACCCGCCCGCGAACGCCGCAGAACCGGCTTCGCCGGGCTGCTGGCGTTGTCCCGCCCCTGAAGGGAAGATCCGAAGCGGCGCTGGGGAGTCATCCAGGGCCTGTTGACACTATTTTCCCAAGTGCGAATAGGTTGAAAACAGCGCAAATCTGGGCGCGCGACGACGGCCAGACTGGATGTCTGGCCCAGGAGTGCAACAACGAGTCGCGCTGTTTTCAACCCATTCCCTTCGGGTTGCGGCCAAAAAGGCCCTGCGCGGCGTTGCGAAGCCTTGCCGGGGGGTGACCCCGGCCGCGTTTCGCGCCTTGCGCATGGCCTTTTTGATCCGCAACGCATCTTGGAAAAATGGTGTTAACAGGCCCTAGTCCTGCTGTTTGGCAAACACATAACCCACGCCGCGCACCGTCAGGATGCGCTTGGGGTCTTTGCTGTCGACCTCGATGGCGGTGCGGATGCGACCGATGTGCACGTCGATGCTGCGATCAAACGCTTCGAGCTCGCGGCCACGCACGGCCTCCATGATCTGGTCGCGCGTGAGCACGCGCCCGGCGCGCTCGGCCATCGCCACCAGCAGGTCGAACTGGTAGGACGTGAGTTCACACGCCTGTCCAGCGACCTGCACCGTGCGCGCATCGCGGTCGATCTCCAGTGAGCCAAAGCGCAGCGCGGGTGCGCCGCGCGCCGCGGATCCAGCGCTGCCCGGCTCCCCCCGACGGCGCAGCACGGCGCGGATGCGCGCCAGCAGTTCGCGCGGCTCGAACGGTTTGGGCAGGTAGTCGTCGGCACCCAGTTCTAGCCCGATGATGCGGTCCATCGGATCGCCTTTGGCGGTGAGCATGAGCACGGGCACGCGCGCGTTCTCGTTGGGCAAGGCGCGGATGCGGCGACAGACCTCCAGCCCGTCCATGCCGGGCATCATCAGGTCCAGGATCACCAGCTCGGGCTGCAGCAACATCAGATGCTCAAGCCCTTGCTCGCCGTCGGGCGCGTGCGTGACCGCAAAGCCCGACTGGCCCAGGTAGTCGGTCACCATCTGGGCCAGCCGGGTATCGTCTTCGATCATCAGGAGGCGGGTAGGCGTCGGGGAGGTCATGGCATTCAGTGTAGCGGGCAAGACAGGGACGTCCCACCCTCCACCGCCTTGCGGCGGCCCGGCGCAGGCTCGTTGAGCCTCAGCCATGCCAATGGTCGCGCGCGCAGGTGAACTGCGCGTGCCGCTCGCGTAAAGTTCGGTAAATGACCCCGCGCGCGACCCCATTGCCCCTGCCCGCCCCATCACTGGACGAATGGCTGCAGCGCCTGGCGCGCGAAAGGCCGCAGGCCATTGCGCTGAGCACGCGCGAACCCGGGGAACCAGCGGGTCCGGACACGGACTATGCCGAACTGGCGCGGTGGGCCGAGGCGGTCGCCCGCCATCTGCAGACGCAACATGCGGTTCAACCCGGTGACCGGATCGCCTGGCTGGGACTGAACCACCCGCTGCAGATCGTGCTGCTGTTTGCGCTGGCGCGACTGGGCGCGCTGCTGGTGCCGCTGAACCACCGGCTGGCTGCGGCCGAATGGGCCGCGGTGCTGGCCGATTGCCAGCCCAGGCTGCTGGTGCACGACACCCACTTCGCACCGGCCGTGGAGGCGCTGCCGGGTCCGGCACCGGCTGGCCTGTGCTGCATTCCGTCCCGGCAGCTGCCCCAGTGCCCCGGCTCGGGTGTCACACCAGGACGGCAACACCTCGGGCATGACGACGCGCGCGACCAGCCTGTGCTGCTGGTCTACACCTCCGGCACCACGGGCGCCCCCAAGGCCGCCGTGCACACCCAGGGCAACCTGCTGGCCAACATGGCCATCGCCGCCCGGGTCCAGGGCCTGACGGCCAGCGACACCGTGCTCACGGTGCTGCCGCTGTTCCACGTCGGCGGCCTGTGCATCCAGACCCTGCCGGCGCTGTCGGTCGGCGCGCGTGTGCTGCTGTTTTCGCGTTTCGACGCCACGGCCACGCTCGCTTGCATCGCGCACGAACGCCCCACCTTCACCCTCCAGGTGCCCGCGACACTGAAGGCGCTGACCGAACACCCGCAATGGAGCAGCACCGATCTGTCCAGCCTGCGCGCGGTCTGGGCCGGCTCCAGCCTGCTGCCGCCCGCAGCGCTGGCGGCGTTCCATGCGCGCGGCGTGCCGGTCTGCAACGTCTACGGCAGCACCGAGACCGGCCCGTTCTCGATCGCCCTGCCAGCCGAACACGCCCAGGACCATGCCGGTTCCTGCGGCTGGCCGGCGCCCGGCGTCGAGGTGGAGCTGCGCGATGCGCTGGGCACGGTGGTGGCGCCCGGTGCCGTGGGTGAAATCTGCATCCGGGCACCCAATGTGGTCCGGCACTACTGGCCCGACCGCGCCGCTTGCGACGCCGACGGCTTTTTCCACAGCGGCGACCTGGCGCAACAGGCACCCGACGGCAGCTTCACCGTGGTCGGCCGGTCCAAAGACATGATCATTTCCGGCGGTGAAAACATCTACCCGGCCGAGATTGAAAACCTGCTGCTGCAACACCCCCTCGTGGTGGAGTGCAGCGTGATCGGCCAGGCCGATTCACGCTGGGGCGAGGTGGCGGTCGCGGTGCTGGTGTTGCAGCCCACCGAACACGAGCGCCCGGACTGGGCCGAGCCGTTCCAGCGCTTTCTCGAAGGGCGCCTGGCGCGCTACAAGTGGCCGCGCCGCTGGCTTCGTGTCGACGCCCTGCCCAAGACCGCGCTGGGCAAGGTGCAGAAGGCGGCACTCAAGCGCCTGTTGGACGCTCCGGCAGCGGAATGAGGCGCGTCGCCAGCCAGACCAGCAGCAACACCGGCACGCCGAGAAACGCCGTCGCCGTGAAAAAGGTCGGGTAGTCGTAGGCGTCGACAAACGCGCCCGAATAGCCCGCCAGCCACTTGGGCGCGAGCAACATCATGGAGCTGAACAGCGCGTACTGCGTGGCCGAATACGTCACGTTTGTCAGGCTGGAGAGGTAGGCGATGAACGCCGCCGAGGCCACGCCCGCGCTCAGGTTGTCGGCCGAAATCACGGCGATCAGCGCCGTCACGTCGTGGCCATGCCCGGCCAGCCAGGCGAACAGCAGGTTGCTCGCGGCCGAGAGAATGGCGCCGATCATCAGCACCCGCATCACGCCCCAGCGCAACGACAGCGCGCCACCGATGAAGGCGCCCACCAGCGTCATGATCACGCCGTAGATCTTGGTGACCGCTGCCACCTCGTCCTTGGTGTAGCCCATGTCCACGTAGAACGGGTTGGCCATGATGCCCATCACCACGTCGCTGATGCGGTAGACACCGATCAGCGCCAGGATCAGCAACGCCTGCTTGCCGTAGCGCTTGAGGAAATCGGCAAACGGCTCGACAAAAGCGCCCCGGAACCACTCGGCCGCATTGCGCGAGGGCGGCACGGCCAACTGAACCGGTTCGCGCGAAAACAGCACCGTCACGACGCCCACCAGCATGCTCGCGGCCATGACGAGGTAGGCCGTGGTCCAGGCCGCGTTCTGGTACAGCGAGCCCGGCGCAGGCTTGGCAGCGTCGGCGACGGCCGCCAAGGCCTGCGCCACCGGCACCACCTCGGCGCGCGCCGCCAGCCACAGCACGCCCGCCCCCGCCCAGATCATCGCCAGCCGGTAACCCGTCTGGTACGTGGCGGCGAGCACCCCCTGGTGCCGCGTGTCGGCGGACTCGATGCGAAAGGCGTCCAGCGCGATGTCCTGCGTGGCCGAGGCAAACGCCACCGCCAGCGCGCACCACACCACCACGTCCAGCCCGGTGCGCGGGTCCGAGAGCGCCATGCCCACCAGCGCCGCCATGATCGCCCCCTGCGACAGCAGCAACCAGCTGCGCCGCCGCCCCAACCAGCGCGTGAGCAGCGGGATCGGCAGCCGGTCCACCAGCGGCGACCAGCACCATTTGAAACCGTAGGCCAGACCGACCCAGCTCAGGTAACCGATGGTCGTCCGGTCCAGCCCCGCTTCGCGCAGGCGAAAACTCAGCGTGCCCAGCACCAGCAGCAGCGGCAAGCCGGCCGAGAAGCCGAGCGCGAACATGCGCAGGCTGGCGGGCTCCAGGTAGGCCCGCAGGGTTTCACCCCAGGTGGGTCGGGCGGTGGTGGGCGGGGTCGAAGTCGTGACAGCGTTCTCGGTCATTGCAGCAGTGGGGTGCACCCGGCGGGGGCTTTGTCTATTATTGACCCATGTGTTTTCTCTGCGACGTCAAGACCTCGTCCGCCCCCACTTCCCAGCGCGGCCCCTGGCAGGCGCGGCGCGCCTTTGTGCTCGCCGGCATGGCCACCGCTGCCGCACCCGCGATGGCCCAGGTGGACGTGGGCAAGGCTTCCAGTTTGCGCAAACTGGTGCCCGCCGACCAGATCGAGCAAGCGGGCAGCCAGCAGTTCGTGCAGACCGTGCAGGAAGCGAAGCAGCAAAACGCGCTGCTGCCGGCGAGCCACCCACAGGTGCAGCGGCTGCACGGCATCGCCAAGCGCATCATTCCCCACGCTGCCGCCTGGAACCCGCGCGCCAGGGACTGGCGCTGGGAGGTGGTCCTCATCAACAGCGACCAGACCAACGCCTTCTGCCTGCCCGGCGGCAAGATCGCCTTCTACACCGGTATCCTGAGCCAGCTCAAACTCAGCGACGACGAAGCCGCCATGATCATGGGCCACGAAATGGCGCACGCCCTGCGCGAGCACGCGCGAGAACGCCTGGCGAAGAGCAGCGCCACCAACCTCGGCCTGCGCCTGGGTGCCGAATTGCTGGGGCTGGGCAACCTGGGCGGCGTTGCGGCCGATCTGGGCTCGCAACTGTTGACGCTCCGGTTCAGCCGCGAGGACGAGTCCGAGGCCGATCTGGTGGGCCTGGAACTCGCGGCGCGCGGCGCCTATCAGCCCCGGGCCAGCGTGAGCCTGTGGCAGAAGATGGCCACCCAGACGGGTGGCCCAGGCATCGGCTTTCTCTCGACCCACCCCACCGGCCCGAACCGCATCAAGGAACTGCAGGCCAATCTGCCCAAGGTGCAGGGACTGTACGAGCGGGCCCGTCGCGGCTAGTGCTGGGCCGGCACCCCGGCCGCGCCGGTCCGGTGCCGCGCAGCCGCCTCGCTCTGCGCGTAGGCCGGCAGCGCCAGCGCCAGGGGCAACAGGTAGTAAACGGCGCGGTAGGCCAGCACCGTGGCGAGCACCTCGGCCACCGGCAGGCGGGCGCCGAGCGTGGCCACGAACACCGCTTCCAGCACCCCCAGGCCCGCCGGCACGTGCGTCAGCACGCCGGCCAGCGCCGCCAGCAGCAGGGCACCGAGCACGGTGGGGTAGTCGATGCGGCCACCGAACAGGCTCCAGACGGTGGCACCGATCAGCAGCCAGCTCGCGCCACCCGCCACCAGCTGCCACACCGCCAGGGGGCCGCTGGCCAGCGTCAGCGACTGGCCGCGCCAGGCCAGCCGACGCGGGCGCACGAAGCGGCACAGCACCGGGTAGGCCAGCGCGGCCAGCAGCATCACCAGCCCGATGCCGCGCAGGGCCGGGTCCGGCAGCGCCCAGCCGGCGCTCAGGCGGGGCGGCGCCCACAGCAGCACCGCACCGCCCACCCACAGGTAACCCAGCCAGTTGGTCGCCATGCTGTGCGCGATGATCTGCGCCACCGTCGGCGCGGACAGGCCCCAGCGCGTGTACAGCCGCAGTCGCAGGGCGAAGCCGCCCACCAGCGAGCCGGCGTTGAGGTTGAACGCGTAGCTGATGGCGGCGGTGCCGAGCGTTCGCAGCGTGGACAGCCGGTGGCCCGTGAGCCGGCGCCCGATCAGGTCGAAACTGGCGTACAGGCCATGGCTGAGCAGCGCCAGGCCGGCCGCCGCCGCCAGCCGACCGGGTGGCATCTGCTGCAACGCCTGCCAGACCGCGGGCCAGTCCACCGTGCGGGCCTGCCGCACCACCAGTGCGAGCACCAGCGCCGCCAGCGCCCACGGGGCCACCCGCTTGAACCACGTCCATGCGGTGCGGGCCCAGGGCTTCATGTCGGGTCGGCCCGCATGGGAACCACCTGCGGCGCGCGCACTGGCGTGAGCCGGGCCCAGGTCGGGTAGCGGCGCAGGACGTGGAACACCACCAGGCTGCGCAGCGCGATCCAGGCCGAGCGCAGCCGCCCCGGCGTCGGCAGTTGCACGCGCTGGCAGCCGTGCCGCATCAGGTGTTCGAGGCACCCGCTCAGATGCCGGGCGAACGCGGTGTCGCGCACCACCACGTTGGCCTCCAGATTCAGGCTGAGGCTGGTCGGGTCGAGGTTGCTCGATCCGACGGTGGCCCACAGGCCATCGACCACCGCCACCTTGGCGTGCAGCGGGCGCTCAACGTATTCGTAGACGTTCACCCCGGCGCGCATCAGGTGGCCATACAGCAGCGCCGAGGCCTTCTGCACCCAGGGCTGGTCGGGCCAGCCCTGCAGGATCAGGTCGACCCGAACACCGCGGCGCGCCGCGTGGCGCAGGTCGCGCAGAAACCGGTAGCCGGGGAAAAAATAGGCGTTGGCGATCAGCACGCGTTCGTGCGCGCTGCGCACCGCGGCGCGGTAGTGGCGCTCGATGTCGGTGCGGTGGTCGCGGTTGTCGCGCGTGACGAAGGCGGCCACCGCGCCGTCGCCGACTTCCTCCATCGCGCCGCCCCAGGTGCGGATCGCTCGCCAGCGCTGCAGCCAGTCGTGGCGCGCGGGTTCTGGCGTGTCCAGGTTGGCGCGGCAGAAGGCCTGGATCTGGCCCACCAGCGGACCCTCGACCTCGACCGCGTAATCCTGCTTGGCCAGCGGCCCGAACTCGGCCAGGTGGTCCAGCGAATAGTTGATGCCGCCGACAAAGGCCCGCCGGCCGTCCACCACCACCAGCTTGTGGTGCATGCGCCGCAGCATGTTGATGCGCGCGCCCAGCAGGCGTTGGGCCGGCTCGAAACTGCGCAGCCGCACGCCCGCATCGAGCAGCGGCTGCGTGAACGACGGCGCCAGGTCGGGCGAGCCCCAGCCATCGACCAGCACATGCACCACGGCGCCGCGCCCGGCCGCGCGCAGCAGCGCCTGCTGCAGCTCGTGCCCGACCTTGTCGTCGAACAGGATGAAGGTTTCGAGCAGCACCTCGTGCTCGGCTTCGGCGATGGCCTCGAACACGCGCGGGAAATAGACCTCGCCGTTCTCCAGCAGCGTGATGCGGTTGCCCGGCACCCAGTGCGAGTTCATGGCGCCTCCTGCAGATCGATGCCGGCCGCCAGCGGCGCGTGGTCGGACAGCCGGGACCAGGGCCGATGCGGCAGCGGCAGCGGCCGGGCCGCGGCCACGCCGCGCACGTAGATGCGGTCGAGCCGCAGCAGTGGGAAACCCGCCGGAAAGCTGCGCGCATGCGCACCCAGGTGGTGGCGGAACACCTCGGTGAGCCCGCAGGGATTCAGGCTGACGTCGGCGCGCGAACGCCAGTCGTTGAAGTCGCCGGCGACGATCAGCGGCGCGTCGGCCGGCACCTCGCGCTGCACCGTTTCACACAGGCGCTCCAGCTGGTGGCGCCGGTGCGACTCCCTCAGCCCCAGGTGCACGCACATCACCTGCAGATCGGGCAGGCCGTCGGGCATGGCCAGCACGCAGTGCAGCAGCCCGCGTGGCTCGACGCCGGGCAGCGAGATGTCGTGGTTGGCGCTGTGCAGCACCGGGAAACGGGAGAGCACCGCGTTGCCGTGGTCCAGGCCCTCGGCCACCGCGTTGCGCCCGTAGGCGTGGTCGGACCAGATCTGGTCGGCCAGGAACTCGTATTGCGCGCCCGCGGCCCCGGAGCCACCTTCGACCTCCTGCAGGAACACCAGGTCGCTGCCCACCGCGCGCACCGCCTCGCGCAGGCCGTGCAGCACGGAGCGGCGGTTGAAGGCGCTGTAGCCCTTGTGGATGTTGACGGTCAACACGCGCAGGAACCGCGAAGCCGGGAGGATGCTCATGTTCTCGGGTACGGTTGAATGGGAGGCCGGGCAGCGTTTTATCTTGGTCCGCCGGACCCCGCGTGACTGTGCGTCATCGCACAGACGTTTTCAACCCCGCAAACCACGCTGATGCCAGCGCCCACGCCCTGCCATCCACCACCCCACGACCAAAGGGGAAAAAACTGCACGAGCGGGCGCCACGCGGCTAGCATCCGCCAGTCGGCGCCAGTCGGCGCCTGCCGACGCCCACCCGTAGGAGACAACCATGAAAACCCTGGTGACCGCGTCCGCCTTGCTGTGGTGTTCCGTGGCGTTTGCCCACAACTGTCCCGCCGAAATGAAAGCGATCAACGCCAAGCTCGGCACCAACCCGAGCCTGTCCATGCCCGACATGGACAAGGTGAAATCCTTGCGTGCGCAAGGCGAAAAACTGCACATGGAAGGCAAGCACGACGAGTCCATGAAGGCGCTCGGCGAAGCCAAGCAGCTGCTCGGCCTCTGAGCCCGTGTCCGGGCGGGCGGTTCAGCCGCCGTTCACATACGGGTTGAAGCGACGCTCTTCGCCCAACGTGCTCTCCGGGCCATGGCCCGGGATGAACACCGTCTCGTCGCCCATGGGCCAGAGGCGCTCCTGGATGCTGGCAATCAACTGCGCGTGGTTGCCTTGCGGAAAGTCCGTGCGCCCGATGCTGCCGGCGAACAGCACGTCGCCCACAAACGCACGCTTCGCTTCGGGCGAGTGAAACACCACATGGCCCGGTGTGTGGCCGGGGCAGTGGCGCACGTTGAGCGTGCAGTGACCGATCTGCACCGTGTCGCCATCGGCCAGCCAGCGCGTGGGCGTGAAATGGCCCGCCGGCGGAAACCCGAACATGGCGCTCTGCTGTGGCAGGCCGTCGATCCAGAACTGGTCGCCCGGGTGCGGGCCGATGATCGGCAGGTTCAGCTTCGCAGCGAGTTCGGCCGTGCCACCGGCGTGGTCGATGTGCGCGTGGGTGAGCCAGATCGCCTTGAGCGTGACGCCCAGGCGTTTCACCTCGGCCAGCAAACGCTCCAGATCACCGCCGGGGTCGATGATGGCGGCGTCCAGGGTTTCATCGCACCAGACGATGGAGCAGTTTTGCGCGAACGCGGTGACGGGAACGGTGCGGTACTGGAACATGGGGATGGGGTGCGGGCGTTGATGGGCTGGCGGTACTGTATCAATCAGGTCGGGGCAAGGGCGACTTCGCCGGACAACAGGGTTCCACCGGGCCAGTGACCCTCGGTGCAGAGCCGCTGCACCAGCGCCACGGCCAGGCTGGCCACGGCCTGGGACGCCGACGACAGCGGAATGTGGGCCGATCCGCAGAGGACCAGGATGCGCTCCAGGGGCGGGTTCACCACCGGCGTCGCCACCAGCAGGCCGGCGTCGATCTCCGGCCGCAGCGGCATGACGGGCAACAGGGTGCGGCCCAGCCCCGCCAGCAGCGTGGTGCGCAAGATGCTGATGGAGCTGATGTCGGCAAACACCTGGGGCGGTGCGAGGCCGGCCCGGGCCGCTGCCGCCTCGATGAGGGGGCGCACGCCGTGCGGACTCGCCGGCAGGATCAGGGGCTGCGCCAGTGCCCGGGCCAGCGTGACCGTCGCGGCCACCGTGGTGCCCGGTTCGGCGGGCTCAATCAGACACAGCTGCTCGCTCAGCAGGCGCGTGCTGGTGAAACCGGTCAGGTGTCCGTCGTCGAACAGCACGGCCAGGTTGATCTGTCCGGTGCGCAGCTGCCGCGTGAGGTTGCCCGTGAGTTCCTCGGTGAGTTCGAGCTCGATGCGGGGAAAGCGCTGATGAACTTCGCGCAGCAGGGGCAGGGCCAGTGCGTTGGAAGCGCTGTGCGGGATGCCGAACACCACCTTGCCACGCGGCTCGTCGTCGGTGTGGCGCGCACTGAGCAGCGCCTCCTCGGACTGCCGCAGGATCGAGACCGCGTGGGGGAAAAAGCGCTGCCCGGCATCGGTCAGCTCCACCCCGCGGCGGGAGCGGTGAAAGAGGCTGGCGCCCAGCTCGTCTTCGAGCTGGGCCACCTGGTGGCTGAGCGCCGACTGGGCAACAAACACCCGTTCGGCCGCCTTGGAAAAGCTGCCGCTGTCGGCGATGGCCACAAAGTAGCGCAATTGGCGGAGTTCCATGGTGGGCGGGCAATGGGGTTCAGGACGGCATCTATTATCTCGTTTCAAGATGGCAAGTCGCGCAATCGGTATTGGACAGATGATTCTGGCGCCACTCTAATGCGTTCACCAACTTTGCCGACCATCTCTTCCAGCCACCCGCCGGAAGACACCCGCCGATCAGGCACCCGATGCCGGCAAAAAGCACCTCTTACCGGAAGTGCGGGCCGTTGGCTCCCCGGCCACCAGGGGCTCGAAGCAAGACTGGAAGCCGTGTTTGATGGTGATGGCCCGCTCGTTCGGTGAAGGCACTACAGTGCGAGGCAACCGCTCTCCACGGAAGACCTCATGCCCCGCCCCATCCTCGAAGCATCCGCCATCCACCCCGCCATCCGCCAGACGATCGCAAACCTGCACGGCGACCTGATCCAGCAGGTGCAGACCGCCGTCGGCAGCCACCCCGTGGTGGTGGTCGGCATGTCGGGCAACCCGTTCGTGGGCAAGGCCCGCAAGGCGCTGGCGAACGCGGGTGTGCCTTGTGAGTACCTGGAATTCGGCAGCTACTTTGCCGGCTGGCGGCGCCGCAACGCACTGAAGATGTGGACCGGCTGGCCCACGTTTCCGATGGTGTTCGTGCGCGGCACGCTGATCGGTGGCAGCGACGATCTGAACCGGCTGATCGCTTCGGGTGAGCTGAACACCCTGCTGGCCGGCTGAGCGCGCCGACAGCGCGCCGTCACCTCCTCAGCCGGTGATGATGGGCCGCAAGGCATCGACCTCGTCGACCAGAAAGTCGAACAGCGCCGCCACGCGCGGCGTGTGACGCAGTTCCGCCGTGGTGAGCACGCGCCAGATGCGCGCCAGCTCGGGGATCGGCCCCAGCACCCGCACCAGGTCGGGCTCGGCGTCGCCCAGTGCGGTCGGCAGCGCGGCCAGGCCCATGCCGGCCTTCGCCGAATAGACCAGCCCGAGCACGCTGTCGTTGCGCGCCACCACATGGGCCGCCGGCGCCACCTGCCGCAGCCACACCGATGCGCGGTGCTGGGCCATGCTCTCGTCAAAACCGACCCAGTCGTGCTGCTCCAGGTCTTGCACGCCGCCGGGCTGGCCGCGCCGCGCGATGTACTTCGGGCTGGCATACACCGCCCACAGCGAATCGCCCACCTTGCGGCCGATCAGGGCGCTGTCTTCGGTGTCGCCCGAGCGCAGGGCCATGTCCGCATCGCCCTGCGCCAGGTCGAGGTACTTGTCGCTCATCACGAACGCCACCTGCAGCGCGGGGTAACGGGCGCGGAAACGCTCCAGCAGCGTCGAGCTGGAGAGCCGCAACATCAGCGGCTCCGGGCAGGTCACGCGCACCACGCCCGACACCTCGCGCTGGAAGGTTTCCACATGCCGGGCCAGCGCCAGCGCGGCGCGCTCCACGTCCTGCGCCAGCGGCAGCAGCTGTTCGCCAAAGCCTGTGAGCTGGTAGCCGCTCGGGTGGCGCACCACCAGCGCCTGCCCCAGGCCGCGCTCCAGCTCGGCGAGCCGGCGCTGGACCGTGGACTGGTTCACCTGCAAGGCGCGCCCTGCGGCGGTGGTGCTCTGGTGCCGCGCCACCGCCAGCAGGTACTTCAGGTCATTCCAGTCGAACATGGCGAGCGACCTCGGGTGGGCAGATGCCTCGGGTGATGCATTTCTGCGGCCCCATTATGCGAGCCTGCGGCTTGTGGCGCCGGTGCCAACGGCCCAGACTGGCCTGGCCATCCTGCACCGTCACCACCTTCCGAGGAGTCCGCCATGACCACCGCCTCAGCCCCTGTCGCCAACACCCCCATCACCCCCCCGGACGGCCTGGCGTTCAAGGCCGCCGTCCGCGAACAATGGGACCGCTCGGCCCCCGGCTGGTACGCCCACACCGCAGAGATCCGCGCCTGGCTGCGCCCCGCGACGGACGCCATGATCGACATGGCCGGCATAGGGCCCGGCGACGCGGTGCTCGACGTGGCCGCCGGCGCGGGCGACCAGTCGCTGGACATCGCGCAGCGCGTGGGCCCGACGGGCCGCGTGCTCGCGACCGACCTGTCGCCCGCCATCCTGGCGCTGGCGCGGGACAACGCGCGCCAGGCCGGTCACGGCAACGTCCAGACCCTGGTGGCCGATGGTGAGGCCCTGCCGGTGCCGCCCGCCGGTTTCGACGCCGTGGTGTGCCGCCTGGGCCTGATGTTCTTTCCCGATCCCCGGCAAGGCCTGCGCGCCATGCAGCGGGCGCTGCGCACGGGCGGCGGCATCTGCACCGTGGTGTTCTCGCGGCCCGAACGCAACCCCTGCATCGGCCTGCTCATGGCCACCGCCCTGCACCATGCCGGGCTGCCCCCGCGCAACCCCTACCAGCCCGGCGGCCTGCTGAGCCTGGGCAAGCCCGGCCTGACCAATGAGCTGTTCCAGTCCGCCGGCTTCCGGCAGGTGGCCACCACGGCGCTGGACGCACCCTTTCGCCTGCCCACGGCGCGCCACTATCTTGACTTCGTGCGCGCCTCGGCCAGCCCGATCCAGCAGATCCTCGGGCGGCTGGCACCCGAAGCCGCCGAGGCCGCGTGGGCCGACATGGAGGAGCGCCTCGGCCAGTTCAACACGCCCGGGGGCTGGGTCGGCCCCAACGAGCTGCTGCTCACGGCGGCGCAGCGCTGAAGCGATCGGGGTGGAGCGGGAGACGCCCAGGGTGCGCCAGCGCACAAACCCGGTTATTCTGGTCAACCAAGCGCTGTCCCCGGGAGTCCTGCATGAACTACAAAGACTATTACGCTGCCCTGGGTGTGCCCCGCGATGCGGACCTTGACGCCATCAAGAAGGCCTACCGCAAGCTCGCCCGCGAGCACCACCCCGACATGTCCAAGGCGCCAGGGGCCGAGGCCCGCTTCAAGGAGGTGGCCGAGGCCTATGCGACGCTGAAGGACCCCGAGAAACGCGCCGCCTACGACGAACTGGGCAGGCACCCGGCCGGCGAGCCGTTTTCGCCGCCACCGCAATGGGGCCGCGACCACGCCACCGCCGGCGCAGCGTTTGACGAGATGGATCTCGAAGACCTGCTCGCCGCGATGGGCCGGGGGCGCCGCGATCCGCGCCAGGGTCCGCTGCCCCGGGACGGGCGCGATCTGGAAACCACCATCCGCATCAGCCTGGAAGACGCCCACCGCGGACGCACCGTGCACCTGAGCCTGGACGATGGTGGCCAGGAGCGCACGCTGGAAGTGAGCGTGCCGCCCGGTGTGCGCGACGGCCAGAAGCTGCGGTTGCGCGGCCAAGGCGGCAAGGGCCGGAACGGCGGCGCCGATGGCGACATCTACCTGCACATCACGCTGGCACCGCACCGGATCTTCCGCACCGACCACCAGGACCTGTATTTCGACCTCGTGCTCACGCCCTGGGAAGCGGCGCTGGGCACCGAAACCGAGGTGCCCACGCTGGACGGCCCGGTGATGCTGACTGTGCCGCCCGGCACGCGCTCGGGCCGCAAGCTGCGGCTGCGCGGGCGCGGCCTGGCGAACGGCCGCAGCGCCGCGGGCGACCTTTACGCCGTGGTGCTGATCGACGTGCCCGCCACCCTCACCGAACGCGAACGCGAGCTGTTCGAAGCGCTCGCCAAAGCGTCTTCATTCCATCCACGCACCGCACCATCAGGAGCCACGCCATGAACACCAACCTGCAAACCGTTGAATGGGTCTGGCTCGACGAGGTGCAGAGCGTCACGCTGCCCGAACTGGCGCGGGCCTGCGGCATCAGCACCGCCGATGTGGACGAGCTGCTGGAATACGGCGCGTTGCAGCCGCTGCCAACCGGCCCGTCCGAGGCGGACCAGCGCCTGTTCAGCGCTGACTGCGTCACGCGCCTGCGCACCGCCAGCAAGCTGCGGCTGGAATTCGACCTCGACCTGTTTGCCGTGGCCCTGCTGCTGGACCACCTCCAGCGCATCGAAACGCTGGAGCGGCAGGTGCGCTCGCTGGAGGCGCAGCTGCCGACGAGACACTGAGGCCGTCAGCGGCTCAGAGCGTGAAGTCGTATTCGATCGTGATCGGCGCGTGGTCGCTGAACTTCTCGCCCTTGTAGATGGCTTCGGTGCGCGCCGTCTCGGCCATGGCCGGTGTGGCCAGGTGGTAGTCGAGCCGCCACCCCACGTTGTTCGCGTAGGCCTGGCCGCGGTTGCTCCACCACGTGTAGCAGGTGTCGGTGGTGTCGGGCTGCAGGCGGCGGTACACGTCCACCAGGCCACCGTCGATCAGCAGCTTGGTCATCCAGGCGCGCTCTTCGGGCAGGAAGCCGCTGTTCTTCTGGTTGCTGCGCCAGTTCTTCAGGTCGGCGTTCTGGTGCGCGATGTTGACGTCGCTGCAGATGATGAAGTCGCGCTGGCCCTTGAGCGCCATCAGGTGCGGGTAGAACACGTCGAGAAAGCGGTATTTGGCTTCCTGCCGCTCGGGACCTGAAGAGCCGCTGGGGCAGTAGACGCTGATGATGGAGCGCTTCGCCTTGGGCGTGTCGAAGCGCAGTTCCACGTAGCGGCCCTCGGCATCGAACTCGCCGCCGTCAAAGCCCACCACCACGTCGCTGGGCTCATGGCGGGTGTACACGGCCACACCGGAATAGCCTTTCTTCTCGGCGAAGTGGAAATGCCCCTTGAGTCCGGCGATGGCCTCGAAGCGCCCGCTCACGTCGGGCGCCTGGGCCTTGACTTCCTGCACGCAAATACAATCGGGCTGGTGCCCGGCGAGCCACGCCTCCAGACCTTTGTTGCTGGCGGAGCGGATGCCGTTGAGGTTGAGGCTGGTCAGTTTGAACAAGGAATTCCCCATGGTGTTGGAAGCGGGCTCGGCGGCTGCCGGAACAAAAGACGGTGCGCTGGCGCAGGACTTCGTGCAGTTCTGCGTGGACTCGGGCGTGCTGCGCTTTGGCGAGTTCAAGACCAAGGCCGGGCGGCTCTCGCCCTACTTTTTCAACGCCGGCCTGTTCGACGACGGTGCCAAGCTCGGCCGGCTCGCGCAATTTTATGCACAAGCCCTGGTGGCCAGCGGCATCGAATTCGACATGATTTTCGGCCCCGCCTACAAGGGCATCCCGCTCGGTGCGGCGGTCGCCATCGAGCTCGCGCGGCTCGGGCGCAACGTGCCCTTTGCCTACAACCGCAAGGAAGCCAAAGACCACGGCGAGGGCGGCTCGCTGGTGGGCGCGCCGCTCCAGGGCCGGGTGCTGATCGTCGACGACGTGATGTCGGCCGGCACCGCCGCGCGCGAATCCATCGCCCTGATCCAGGCCGCTGGTGCCACGCCACACGCCGTGGTGATCGCGCTGGACCGCCAGGAGAAGGCCACCGAAATCGGCGCCGACGGCGTGCAGCGTGACGTGGAGCACAGCGCGGTGCAATACGTGCGCAGCCAGCTCGGCCTGCAGGTCTGCGCCATTGCGACCCTGGCCGATTTGCTGCACTATCTGTCGCACCACACTGGCGACGAACTTGCCAGCCACCGCGACCGGGTGCTGGCCTACCGCCAGCACTACGGCGTTGCCTGAGGACCCACTTTGCCTGTTTCCCTTCGTCCGCTTCTGCCTTCAACGTCCTTCGCATGGGGCGTCGTGCTGCTGGCGGTATCGACGGTGGCTCTTGCCCAGGGCAAAGGCATCTATACCTGTGTTGACAGCCATGGACGGCGCATCACATCGGACCGCCCGATCACCGAGTGCCTGGACCGGGAGCAGCACGAACTCACCAGTTCCGGGACGCTCAAGCGGGTGGTGCCACCGAGCTACACCGCCGATGAGCGCGCGAGAATCGATGCCCAGAAAAAGGCCGAAGAAGCCCTGCAGGCCCGACTTGCCGAAGAAAAGCGCCGGGATCGGGCGTTGCTGATCCGCTACCCGAACCAGGCGGTGCACGACAGGGAACGCACCGAGGCGCTGGCCCAGATCGACGAAGTGATCAGCGCCGTCAACAAGCGCGCCCAGACCCTGCTCAATCAGCGCAAGGAGATCAGCGCCGAGCTGGAGTTCTACCAGAACGACGTGAGCAAAGCGCCGCTGTGGCTGCGCCGCAAGCTGGAAGACAACGAGCAGCAGGTGGTGGTCCAGCAACGCTTCGTGGTTGAGCAGACCCAGGAAAAGCGGCGCGTCAACGCACGCTTCGACGAAGAGCTGGTCAAACTGCGCCAGCTCTGGGGGCAGAAGTAGTCCCCCCTGCGCCGCTGACGCGGCTTCCCCCCGAGGGGGACAACGCCGTTGGCCCGGCAAAGCCGGTTCTTCGGCGTTTGCTGGGTGGGGGCACGCGCTCCGGCAAGGATCCTGAGGCGGCCCTTTTTTGTTTTACTGGAGTTTCTGCCTGAGCAGGTCGTTGGCCTGCTGCGGGTTGGCCTTGCCCTTGCTGGCCTTCATGACCATGCCCACCAGCGCATTGAAGGCCTTGTCCTTGCCGGCGCGGAACTGTTCGACCATGGGGGCGTTGGCGGCCATCACCTCGTCGATGATTTTCTCCAGCGCGCCGGAGTCGTTCATCTGCTTGAGGCCCAAGCTTTCAATGATTGAGTCAACCGCACTTCCCGCGTCACCACCGACGGCAGTCATTGGCGCCATCGAAGCACCACCAACTCCAGCGTTGTAGCCAGACCAAAGGCTATCAAGCACCTTCCTACCTGCATTGTTGGAAATCGTTCCATCATCTATTCGCCCAACAAGCCAGGCCAACTTCTGTGCATCCACTGGAATAGATGAAATATCCAAACCTTCTTCATTGAGCCTGCGCGACACCTCGCCCATGATCCAGTTGCTCACCAGCTTCGGCTGACCACAGGCCTTGGCCGCGGTCTCGAAGTAGGCCGCCATCGCCGGGCTCTGCGTCAGCGTGGTGGCGTCGTACTCGGGCAGGCCGTAGGTCTGCACCAGCCGCTCGGCCATCTGGCGCGGCAGCTCGGGCATTGACGCCTTCACCTCGTCCACCCAGTCGCGTGCGATCACCAGCGGCGGCAGATCCGGGTCGGGGAAGTAGCGGTAGTCGGCCGCGTCTTCCTTGGTGCGCATGGCACGGGTCTCGCCGGTGTCGGGATCGAACAGCACGGTGGCCTGCTGGATCGCATGACCGTCTTCGATCTGCTCGATCTGCCAGCGCACCTCGTAGTCGATCGCCTGCTGCATGAACTTGAACGAGTTCAGGTTCTTGATCTCGCGGCGCGTGCCCAGTTCACCTCCGGGTTTGCGCACGGAGACGTTGGCGTCGCAACGGAAGCTGCCTTCCTGCATGTTGCCGTCGCAGATGCCGATCCAGGTCACGGTCTTGTGCAGCTCTTTGGCGTAGGCCACGGCCTCGGCGCTGGAGCGCATGTCGGGCTCGGTCACGATCTCCAGCAGTGGCGTGCCGGCGCGGTTGAGGTCGATGCCGCTCATGCCGTGGAACTCTTCGTGCAGGCTCTTGCCGGCGTCTTCTTCCAGGTGCGCGCGCACCAGGCGCACGGTTTTCTTCTCATCCCCCAGGAAGAAGCCCACCTCGCCACCCTGCACCACCGGGATCTCGAACTGGCTGATCTGGTAGCCCTTGGGCAGGTCGGGGTAGAAGTAGTTCTTGCGCGCGAACACGCTCTGCTCGGCGATGTGCGAACCCAGCGCCAGGCCCAGGCGGATGGCGTGCGCCACGGCTTCGCGGTTCATCACCGGCAGCGTGCCGGGCAGGGCCAAGTCCACCGCGCAGGCCTGCGTGTTGGGCTCGGCGCCAAACGCCGTGGGCGCGCGGCTGAAGATCTTGGATTGCGTGGCGAGCTGTGCGTGGGTCTCGAAGCCGATCACGACCTCATAACCTTGCACCAGGAGGGATTTGCTGGAACTCATATTCAGAAACCTTGAGGTGCGCGCGTGTGCCAGTCGGTGGCCTGCTGGAAGGCATGAGCAGTCTGCAGCAACTCCGCCTCCTTGAAATAGTTGCCCACCAGTTGCAGGCCCACCGGCATGTGGGCGGTGCCAAAGCCGGCCGGCACGCTCATGCCGGGCAGGCCGGCCAGCGAGGTGGAGAGGGTGTAGATGTCGGCCAGGTAGTTGGCGACCGGGTCGTCGCTCTTCTCGCCGATCTTCCAGGCCACCGTGGGCGCCACCGGGCCGGCGATCACGTCGCACTGGGTGAAGGCCTGCTGGAAGTCCTGCGCGATCAGGCGGCGGATCTGCTGCGCCTTCAGGTAGTAGGCGTCGTAGTAACCATGGCTCAGCACGTAGGTGCCGATCATGATGCGGCGCTGCGCCTCGGGGCCGAAGCCTTCGCTGCGCGACTTCTTGTACATGTCGGTCAGGTCGTCGTACTGTGCTGCGCGGTGACCGAACTTCACGCCGTCGAAACGGCTGAGGTTGGACGACGCTTCGGCCGGCGCGATGATGTAGTACACCGGAATGGAGAGTTCGGTGCGCGGCAGCGAAATGTCCACCAGCGTGGCACCGAGCTTTTCATATTCGGACAAGGCAGCGCGCACCGCGGCCAGCACGTCGGGCGCGCAGCCTTCGCCGAAGAACTCTTTCGGCAGGCCGATGCGCAAGCCCTTGAGCGGCATCGCAGCCGAAGCGCCTTCGCGCGGTGCCCCCAGCAGGCGCGTGTAGTCCTCGGCCGGGTGGTCGAGGCTGGTCGAGTCGCGGTCGATGTCGGGGCCGGCCATGGCCGTCAACAGCGTGGCGCAGTCGGCGGCGCTGCGCGCCATCGGGCCGGCCTGGTCCAGGCTGGACGCGAAGGCCACCATGCCGTAGCGCGAACAGCGGCCGTAGGTGGGCTTGATGCCGGTGATGCCGGTGAAGCTGGCGGGCTGGCGGATGGATCCTCCCGTGTCGGTGCCGGTGGCGGCGGGCACCAGACGCGCGGCCACGGCAGCGGCCGAACCGCCCGACGAGCCACCGGGCACACGGGCCGTGTCCCAGGGGTTGTGCACCGGCGCGTAGGCCGAGTTGTCGTTGCCCGACCCCATGGCGAATTCGTCGCAGTTGAGCTTGCCCAGCGTCACGGCGCCCGCGGCGGCGAGCTGGCCCACCACGGTGGCGTCGAACGGGCTCTGGTAGCCGGCCAGCATCCTGGAGCCGGCGGTGGTGGGGAAACCCTGGGTGACGAAGATGTCCTTGTGGGCCAGTGGCACGCCCAGCAGCGGGCCGCGCTCGCCCGCGGCCACGCGCGCGTCGGCGGCCCGGGCTTGGGCCAGGGTGAGGTCTTCGTTGAAAGCCAGGTAGGCGCCCAGGCCGGCGTGCTGCTGTGCGCGCGCCAGCAGGTGCTGGGCGGCCTCGACGCTGGAGGTCTTCTTGTGGCGAATAGCGTCGGCCAGCTCGGCCACGCCCATCTCGTGAATCTGTTTCGAACTCATTCGATCACCTTCGGCACAAGGAACAGGCCGCGCTCGACGGCGGGCGCACTCTTCTGGTTGGCTTCGCGGTTGCTGGGTTCGCTGGCCACGTCCGGACGCAGGCGCAGGCTCACGTGGTCGATCACGGCGGTGGGGTGGGCCAGGGGCTCCACGCCGGTGGTGTCGACCGCGTTCATCTGCTCGACGATGTCGAAGAAGCCGTTGAGCTGGCTGAGCATGCGCTCGCTCTGCGGATCGGACAGCTCCAGGCGCGCCAGACTGGCGATGCGCCCGATGTCGGACAGGGTCAGGGACATGGCAGGACTCGGTTTCGGTGTAAGAAAAAAGAAACCACCGGATCGGCACCAAAAATGCGCTGAAACGGGGTGTAAATTGAAGATTTAGCCCCTTGATGGGCGAAGTTATGCACAGGGGATGCGGTATTATCCAAGGTTTAGCGGCAAATCCCGTGTTGAAACAGTTTTTGTCGCTGAATCAAAGACTTATAGCCCCCGACTGCCCCGTACAGACACCCGGCGATGGCCGCACGAAGCGGCGGCCATGCCCCACAGGATTTTTGCACCATGTTTGAAGCCTTCCGTCGGCAGTTTTCGACCGACCTCGCCATTGACCTTGGCACCGCCAACACCCTGATCTACGTACGAGGCAAAGGCATTGTTCTTGACGAACCCTCCGTGGTCTCGATCCGCCACGAAGGCGGCCCCCAGGGCAAGAAGACGATCCAGGCGGTGGGCAAGGAAGCCAAGGCCATGCTGGGCAAGGTGCCCGGCAACATCGAAGCCATCCGCCCCATGAAGGACGGCGTGATCGCCGACTTCACGGTCACCGAGCAGATGCTCAAGCAGTTCATCAAGATGGTGCACCCGCGCTCGATGTTCAAGCCGAGCCCCCGCATCATCATCTGTGTGCCTTGCGGCTCCACCCAGGTCGAGCGCCGCGCCATCCGCGAATCGGCGCTGGGCGCCGGCGCTTCCGAGGTCTACCTGATCGAAGAACCCATGGCCGCGGCCATCGGCGCCGGCCTGCCAGTGTCCGACGCGTCGGGCTCCATGGTGGTGGACATCGGCGGCGGCACCACCGAAGTCGGCGTCATCTCGCTCGGCGGCATGGTCTACAAGGGCAGCGTGCGCGTGGGCGGCGACCGTTTCGACGACGCCATCATTGCCTACATCCGCCGCAACTACGGCATGCTGATCGGCGAGCCCACCGCCGAAGCGATCAAGAAGAACATCGGCTCGGCCTTCCCCGGCTCGGAAGTCAAGGAAATGGAAGTCAAGGGCCGCAACCTGAGTGAAGGCGTGCCGCGCAGCTTCACGATTTCCAGCAACGAAATCCTCGAAGCCCTGACCGATCCGCTGAACAACATCGTCACCGCCGTCAAGATGGCGCTGGAACACACGCCGCCCGAGTTGGGTGCCGACATTGCCGAGCGCGGCATGATGCTCACCGGCGGCGGCGCGCTGCTGCGCGACCTGGACCGCCTGCTGGCCGAAGAAACCGGCCTGCCGGTGCTGGTGGCCGAAGAGCCGCTGACCTGCGTGGTGCGCGGCTGCGGCATGGCCCTGGAGCGCATGGAGCGCCTGGGCACCATCTTCACCAGCGAATAAGCCCCAGCGCCGGTTTCCGGCCTGACCGCACCACCCGCGAGCCTTTTCCGACATGCCACTGGGCACCCTGGACCGCACCCCGCCCCCCTTTTTCAAGCAGGGGCCTTCGGCCCTGTCCAAGCTCATGGTGTTCAGCGCCGTGGCCTTGTTCCTGATGGTGGCGGACCTGCGTTTTCGCATCACCGCGCCGGTGCGCGGCGCCGTGGCGACGGTGTTGTATCCCCTGCAGTGGCTGGTGTTGCAACCGGTCCAGGCGGTGGGCCAGGCGGGCGGCTATTTCACCAGCCTGCACCAGGCACAACAAAGTGAGGGCGCAGCGATGCAACGACTCGCCGCCCAGTCCGAGCGCGCCCTGCAGGTGGAGCAACTGGCGCTGGAGAACCAGCGCCTGCGCGAGCTGCTGGCCATGCGCGAACGCATCACCACCCCGTCCATGGGCGCCCAGGTGCTGTACGACGCGGCCGACCCCTACTCGCGCCGCATCGTCATCGATCGCGGCCAGACCCATGGCATCGCGCTCGGCTCGCCGGTGATCGACGACAGCGGCGTGCTCGGCCAGGTCACCCGCGTCTACCCCCTGGTGTCCGAAGTCACGTTGCTGATCGACCGCGACCAGGCCATCCCCGTGCTCAACACCCGCACCGGCGTGCGCAGCGTGGCTTTTGGTCAGCCCGGACCCGAGGGCGACGCGCTGGAGCTGCGCTACACACTGGCCAACGTGGACATTGTTGAAGGCGACCTGCTCACCACCAGCGGTGTGGATGGCGTTTACCCGCCCGGCCTGCCGGTGGCCCTGGTGGACGAAGTGGGTCAGCGCGCCGAGTCCGCTTTCAACCGAATCAGCTGCACGCCGCTGGCGCGCGTACACGGGGCGCTGCACGTGCTGGTGCTGGCGCCGGTGGGCGAGCACCTGCCACCCTCACCCCTGCAGGACACCCCCCCGGCAGCGAAGCCCAGGACGGGGAGCACACGCCCATGATCATGCGCCCAGGCCAGCAACTGCTGCTGCCCGCCAACCCGGCCTTCATCTGGTTCAGCCTGATGGGTGCGCTGCTGCTCAACATGCTCATGAACACCGGCCTGTGGGGGCGTGCCGCCTGGGTGCCCGACCTGCTGGCGGTCACGCTGGTGTTCTGGAGCGTGCACCAGCCGCTGCGCATCGGCGTGGGCGTGGCCTTCGTGTTCGGCCTGACCATGGACGTTCAGCAAGGCGCCCTGCTCGGTCAGCATGCGCTGGCCTACACCGTGCTCGGCTTCCTGGCCGTCTCCATGCACCGGCGCCTGCTCTGGTTCGGCGTGCCGACCCAGGCGCTGCAGGTGCTGCCCCTGCTGATGGCGGCGCATGTGCTGGAGTTGCTGGTGCGCATGGTGGCGGGTGGCGCGTTTCCGGGCTGGTCGTTTTTCCTCGCCCCGGTTCTGGAGGCGGCGCTGTGGCCGGTGGTCAGCGTGGCGTTGCTGGCGCCTCAGCGGCGGGCGCCCAATCCTGACGACAACAGACCCCTGTGAGCATGACCGAGCTGCGCAACGTCGAAGCCGACCTCGCCCGGTTCCGCACCCGCGTGCTGGTGGCCGGGTTCGCGGTGCTGGTGGCTTTTGGCTTGCTGGCCGCACGCCTGGTGTACCTGCAGGTCATGCGCCATGACGACCTGCTCGCGCAGGCCGAAAGCAACCGCACCGCCGTGCTGCCCGTGGTGCCCAACCGGGGCCAGATCCTGGACCGCCATGGCCGCGTGCTGGCGACCAACTATTCCGCCTACACGCTGGAGATCACGCCGTCGAGGGTGGAAGACCTGGATGCCACCATCGAAGCCCTGGGCCAGCTGGTGGACATCCAGCCGCGCGACAAGCGGCGTTTCCGCAAGCTGCGTGAGGAGTCGCGCAGCTTCGACTCGCTGCCGATCCGCACCCGGCTGACCGACGAAGAAGTGGCCCGCTTCACGGTGCAGCGGTACCGCTTTCCCGGCGTCGAAGTGCGCGCGCGGCTGCTGCGCAGCTACCCCCACGGCGAAGTCGCCAGCCACGTGGTCGGTTACATCGGCCGCATCAACCAGCGCGAAAAGGAGGCCATTGAAGAATGGCCCGACGAAGAGCAGGCCAACTACCGGGGCACCGAACACATCGGCAAGCTCGGCGCCGAACAGAGCTACGAACGCGAGCTGCACGGCATCACCGGCTTCGAGCGCGTCGAGACCTCGGCCGGCGGCCGCGCGGTGCGCTCGCTGGCCCACACGCCGGCCACGCCGGGCAACACCGTGGTGCTGGCGATCGACATCCAGCTGCAGAAGCTGGTCGAAGACATGTTCGGCGAGCGCCGCGGCGCGCTGGTGGCCATCGACCCGCGCAACGGCGAGGTGCTGGCCTTCGTGAGCAAGCCCACCTTCGACCCCAACCTGTTCGTCGAAGGCATCGACACCGAGAACTGGAAGTTGCTCAACGAATCGCTGGAAAAACCCCTGCTCAACCGGGCGCTGCGCGGCACCTACCCGCCCGGCTCCACCTACAAGCCGTTCATGGCGCTGGGTGCGCTGGAAACGGGTACCCGCAGCGCCGCCACCGTGATCAACGACCCGGGCTTCTGGATGTTCGGCAACCACCGCTTCCGCAGCCACGGTGACGGCGGCCTGGGCGCGGTGGACATGCACCGCAGCATCGTCAAGTCGAGCAACACCTACTACTACTCGCTGGCCAACGAAATGGGCGTGGACACCATGCACGATTTCATGAAACCCCTGGGCTTTGGCCAGATCACCGGCCTCGACCTCAAGGGCGAGGTGCGCGGCGTGCTGCCCAGCACGGCCTGGAAGCGCAGCAACTACAAGCGGCCCGAGCAGCAGCGCTGGTACGCGGGTGAAACCATCTCGCTGGGCATCGGCCAGGGCTACAACAACTTCACCATGCTGCAGCTCGCCCACGCCATGGCCACACTGGCCAATGGCGGTATCCGGCACACGCCGCACCTCACGCTCGCCACGGAAAACGTGGTGACCCGGCAGCGCACCCCCCTGGGGAGCAGCGCACCGGTCAACCTGGGCTACAAGCGGGAGAACATCAACGTGGTCCTGCGGGCCATGCAGAGTGTGACCACCGAGGGCACATCAACACGTGTGTTTGCCGGTGCCGGCTACGAGAGCGGCGGCAAGACCGGCACGGCGCAGGCCGTGACCATCGGCCAGAAAGACCGTTATGACGTCCGCAAACTCGAAGAACACCAGCGTGACCACGCGCTCTACATCGCGTTCGCGCCGGTGAAAGAGCCACGGGTGGCGCTGGCGGTGGTGGTGGAAAACGCGGGTTTTGGTGCCGCACACGCCGCGCCCATTGCACGGCGCGTGTTCGACTACCTGCTGATGGATCAGTACCCGAATCCGGAAGACCTCAAGGCGGTGCAACGGGGTCAAGCGGCCGCCCCGATCGGCACCCCGCTCAAGGCCAGCAGCATGCCCTGGCCACCGCTAACGCCACTGACGTCCCCCGCCACCGCCCCGTAGCAACCCTCTGGCTGCAGCAAAGGCGGTGCCAGCTCGACGTCGAACCCGACATCCGGGGAGGTGGCGCCTGGACAGACTCACATCGCGCGCAGCTGCGGTTCGCGCACTGGCGTCTGCGACCAACCCGGATGCATCCCGTTGCGGGGCTCCAGGCTGGCCTGCTGGTCCAGCGTGGCCAGCCGCGACAGCGATTCGGCGGCCGGCGTGTTGGCCGCCTGCCGGGCGTCGAGCACGCCGTCCTTGAGCAGGCCGTGCTCGTGCTGGCCAAACCGGATCTGGCCGTTGTTCACCCGCAGCAGGTTGATGCCACTCAGGCCGTTTTCCCGCGCGCAGCAGGCCAGCGAGCACACCGTGTTGTCCAGGCCCCGGTCCCAGGGCAGGTGGTGGGTGGCGGCGAGCTGGCGCACTTCGCGCTGGCTGTCGCTCAGCAAGGCCTGCGAGGTGCGTGAGAGCTCCGGCCCGGCGGCCTGCGGGCGGGTCACAAAGTGCGATGGCTGGGCCGACGGCGCATCGGCTTCGCGCTCGCGTCGGGCAGGCTCGCCGGGAGGCAGCGGGCCACGCACGGCGTCCACGGCATCCAGGGCATGGCCCACGGGTCCCCGGCCGACGGCGGTGATGACGCCGCGCATGCCCTGCACATCGCGCCGGTACGCGCCGATGCGCGTGGCGTTGTCCTGTGCACGCTGCACGGCGGCTGGGTCCTCCAGCACGGAGCGGTCGGGCCGGCCGTGGGCATCCACACTGGCGAAGTGGTGCATCTTGTGGCTGTCGGCCATGGCGATGGCGGCGACCGTGGTGGTGGGCGGGGTGAATCCGGTGACCAGTTGAACCGGGCCGTAGCCGCGCAGGGGATCGCTCCAGTGGGTCTTGTTGTCGTAGCCATGAGCGTCCAGGGTCCGGACCTCCCGGGGCGTGGCGTAGAGCTTGACCTGGCCGTAGTGGGCGCTGGCGGCGCTGACCAGGTCGCCGGCCATGACGTGGTTGGTGACCGAGTGGCCCCCGGCCGGGATGCGCAGGCCCAGGCTGGTGGCGCCGTAGGCGTTGAAGGTTTCTCCGCGCAGGTCGAAGTGGTGGGCCGTCACCTGCGCCAGCGTGCCGCCCAGGGAGTGGCCGGTGACGGTGACGGGGGGCGCGGTGCCACCTTCTCCAGCCGCTTTTTCTTGCGCAAGCTGCAGCGCTTTGCGGGTCAGCGCGATTGCATCTGAGGCCTGCAGATTGGAGCGATTGAGCACCATGCCGCCGTCGGCCAGCAGCCCGTCTTTCAGGGCTTCGCGGTCGAACTCGGTGCCCCGGTGGGCGACGATGATTTCGTTGGTTTCCACCCGCTGGTAGATGCTGCCCTGATAGCCGGTGCGCGGGTTGTCGTGGTGCTCGAGGACTTTATATTGATGTCGCCCGATGGGCACGGGGTCATCGCGGTCGCTCACCTTGCGGCTGTTGTATGCATCTTTCGCAAGATCGGCATAGTCCTGACTGCTCATGCTCATGGCTGCACCTTTTTAGGCGTCAGCGTCATGGAGAAGAGGTTATCGCGGGCCTCCAATGCAAACTTCTCCCGCGTGTTGTTGCCCCACGTCCTGAATCCATCGGTCTTGCTTCGAGGGTAGTAGCCCTTCCAGTAAAACAACTGCACCGGTTGCTCAGCCACAACCTGATCCGGTTGCAAACTGGCTCTGAATGAGGACTCGGCAGGAGTTCCCGTCGCCATGACCCCCGCCCCCACCCCGACCATCTGCCACTGGCACACCCCATTGCCGTAGTAGTCCTCGTCGAGCATGGCGTCGAGGTAGACGGTGGCGGCATAGCTGCCGTCGGGCCGCTCGGTGAAGGGCAGGACCACCGTGTGTTCCGGCTCCCCCCGCACACCGGCGAAGTCGTTGACGACGTAATTGCAACCCTTGGCCTGGTACAGCGCGCTCCAGCCCATCTTCTTGAACGGCCCCGGTGCGTCCTGGATGGTCAGCACGATCTCGTAGCCTTGCCGGGGCGTGGGGTTGAGGCGGTAGAGGTGTTGTTGCGCGGACTTGTCGTTCTTGCCTGCGCCGGGACTCGATGGGACATCCGGTGTCATCGTGGGCTCCGTGGTGGGTTGGGGTTGGCAGCCCGCAGCCCACAGCGTCAGGCTCAGGCACAGGGCGAGTGGCAGTCGGTGTTTGAACAACAAGGGACCTCCTTTGAGAACTTTTGAACTCAGTCTACCTGTGTTCAGGAGCGGCACCCGGGATGGCTTGCTTTAAACGACGCCGGTGGCCGCGCAGCCCTCGCCCCTTCATACCTTGGGGAGGGGCTCCCGATGCTTAATTAGCATAGCTAATGACATTGGCTTTCATGGTGAAGATCTTTATGATTAGGGTAAACCCTAGTTCGATACAGAGAGAAGCATCGTGAACACCAACACCGAATCCCCGTGGTCCCGCGTGACCCGCACCCTCCGCGACTTTTTCAACCGCGCCACCGCCGGCACGTCCGACGAGCTGGAAACTTACCTCAGCACGGCAACCAGCCTCACCCAGCTGGAAGACATGCAGCGCCGTTGGGACCAGGCCCATCTCGGGCACAACAGCTCTGGTGCTTACTGAGCGAGAAAAACCATGCTGAATTTCCTCAAGTCCCTGTTCGACGCCGAAACGCCCCGGTTCACCATCGGAGACCGCGTCAACCGTTTCAACAAAGGCAGCATCGACCGCCTCGACGGCCGTGTCGTGGCCCAGACCGATGAAGGCGTGCTGGTCGACTGGCCGCGCTACGGTTCGGGCTGGGAGCAGCCCCACAAGCTCTGCCAGCAGGTCTGAAAAAACACCACGCCTTTTCGCGCGCCATGCCGTCCGAGGCGTGCGGGCCTGACCCCAGGATGCGGTGGAACCGGCTCCGCCGGGCCACTCGCATCGTCCCCTTGAGGGGAAGCCGCGCAGCGGCGCAGGGGTGTGCCTATCTCATCCAGGCGTCGTAGCCGGTCTTCAGGATCAGCGCCGTCACCACCACGATGAAGGCCGCGCGCACGAAGCCGCTGCCGTGCTTGAGCGCCAGCCGCGTGCCGAGCAGGCTGCCGACCACGTTGGCCACGGCCATCACCAGCGCGAAATGCCACCAGACGTGGCCCTTGGCCGCGAACAGGATCAGCGCCGCCAGGTTCGAGGTGGTGTTGAGCAGCTTGGCGCTGGCGCTGGCGTGCAGGAAGTCGTAGCCCAGCCAGCGCACGAACAGGAAGACGAAGAAGCTGCCTGTGCCGGGGCCGAAGAAGCCGTCGTAGAAACCAATGGTGGCGCCCAGCGTGGCCGCCGCCATCGTCTCCTGGCGACCGGTGAAGTGCGGCGTGTGGTGGCGCCCCAGGTCCTTGCGGGCCAGGGTGTAGAGCAGCACGCCGAGCAGCACCAGCGGCAGCGCGCGGCGCAGGAAATCGGGCGAGATAACCGTCACGGTCCAGGCGCCCAGCATCGAGCCCACGAAGCACACGGCCGCCGCCGGCAGCAGCGCGCGCCAGGGCATTTGCACGCGTTGTGCGTACTGGATCGTGGCCACCCCCGTGCCCCAGATCGACGCGCCCTTGTTGACGCCGAACAGCGTGGCCGGGTGGGTGTTGGGAAACACGGCAAACAGCGCCGGCACCAGGATCAGGCCGCCACCGCCGACGATTGAATCGACAAAGCCCGCGAACAGTGAAGCAATTGAGACCAGCAATAGTTCCATGCGGGGAATTGTCGCTGTCTGAAAGATCACCCCCCTGCGCCGCGGTGCGGCTTCCCCCCAGGGGGACCACGCCCTTGGACCAGCAAAGCCGGATCTTCGGCGTGCGCTGGGTTCAGGCACGTGCTCCGGTGAATGGAGCGTGCTTCACTGCGCCTTGGGCAACTCCAGCACGAACTCGGCCCCACCGCCCTCGGCGTTGCGCGCGCTCAGGCGCCCGCCGTGCTGCTCGACGATGCCGTAGCTGATGGACAGGCCCAGGCCCGTTCCCTTACCGACCGGCTTGGTGGTGAAGAAGGGGTCGAAGATGCGCAGCAGGTGCTCGGGCGGGACGCCCGGCCCGTTGTCGCGCACGCTCACGCGCACCGCGTCCGCATCACAGGCCAGGCTCACCCAGACACAGGGCGAGACCACGCCGGGGCCGCCCACGGCATCGAACGCGTTCTGCAGCAGGTTCATCATCACCTGCTGCAACTGGCCCGCGCTGCCCATCACGGTACAGGGAGTGCCCGCCTGCCAGCGCACGTCCACCGGTGTCGGCCGGCCTTTCTGCACCCAGTGGATGGCGCGCTC
Source organism: Hydrogenophaga sp. (assembly GCA_030653975.1). GTDB lineage: Bacteria > Pseudomonadota > Gammaproteobacteria > Burkholderiales > Burkholderiaceae_C > Hydrogenophaga. The sequence continues at coordinate 82,574 of JAURYH010000055.1, forward strand.
GATCACCTCGACCAGGTTCACCGGCACGCGCTCTTCCGAGTCCATGGCCGAGAAGCGTTTGAGGCCGTGCACGATGTCGGCGGTGCGCTGCGCGCCTTCGAGCGTGCCTTCGATCAGCGAGGGCAAGTCGCCCAGCAGGTGTTCGATGCGCAGCTTCTGCCGCAGCGCCTGCAGCACCGGCTCGGGTTCGTGCGCGTGCAGCGCGGCCATGTAGGTCTGCAGGCGGTCGCAGTACTTGCGCAGCGCGTGCACATTGCCGAGCACGAAGCTGATCGGGTTGTTGAGTTCGTGCGCCACGCCCGCCACCAGCTGGCCGAGCGAGGCCATTTTTTCCGAATGCAGCAGCTGCTGCTGGGTGCGCTTCAAAGCCTCGTGCGCGGCGCGCATCTCGTGGTACGCGCGCTTGAGCTCGGCCGTGGGCCGGCCCACCCAGACGGTGCCGACGCGCCGGCCGTTGCCGCCGATGCGCGGTGTGCAGTTCGCGTCCACCGGCACCGGCTGGCCCGCGCGGTCGAGCAGGTTGAGCTCGATGCCCTGTCCGGCGCGCGGCGCGTCGGACCGGTCCATCGCGGCGCGCGCGGCGTCCACGCTGGCGGTGTCGGCCAGCAGGTCGGCCAGGCTGCTGCCACGCAGCTGTTCCTCTCGGCGGCCCACCAGCTCACACAGCGCGGCGTTGGCCTGCTCGATCAGACCACCCTCGTCGCACACCACCAGCACGTCCGACATCGAGGTCAGCACGCTGAAAATGAACTGCTGCGACTGTTCCAGCTCGGTGTTCTTCTTCTCCAGCTCCACCTCGTCGTCGATCAGGCGCGTGTAGACCTCGTCCATCTTCTGGATCACGTCCAGCCAGGTGGACTCGTCCACGCCCTCCATCGGCACGGTGGGCAAGGGACTGGGAGAGCGGGGCTTGCTCATGTCAGTGCACCGTGCAGACCATGCAGGGGTCGAAAGAGCGCACGATGTGCTGGACAGAAACGGGGGTTTTTTCGCCTTCCAGCACCGGCGCGTCCACCAGCGCCTGCTCCAGCGCGCCGGGCGTGCCGGCGGCATCACGCGGCGAAAAGTTCCAGCTCGTGGGCGCGACGATCTGGTAGTTGGCGATGCGCCCGCGCCGCACCACCAGCCAGTGGCCCAGGCTGCCGCGCGCGGCCTCGCTCAGGCCCACACCGTTGCCCTCGTCGGGCAGCGCCGTCGGCACGCAGAAGGCCTCGGTCGGCCGGATCGCCTGCAGCCAGTCTTCCATCAGCGGCACCACACGCGCGAGCTCGATCAGCCGCGCCAGCACGCGCGTGTAGACCGTGCCGCCGTGGTGTGCCACCGCGTCGCGCACCAAGGGCATGCCGCTGGTGAGCTGGCGCGCGATGGCGCCGGTTTCGACCACCTCGCCGCCCAGGCGCGGCGCCTTGTTCCAGGTGTAGGCGCCGGGCTTGTGTGGTTCGGGGCGGGTGATGCCGTGCAGCGGGTGCAGCGGCTCGCGTGCGTGGGCCAGCCAGGCGCGGGTGGCGTCTTCGGTGATGGCGTGCGGGTTCAGCGCTTCGACCGCACCGGTCTGCGCGCGCCACACCCCGCCGGGCAAGGCCCAGCCGCCGCCCGCTTGTGCATAAGCGCCATAGCTCAGATAACGACCCGGCCCGGGGCCGAGCGTGTCGAGCTGCAGGTCGCGCACGAGGGTGAGGAAGAAGCGCAGGTCGCCACCCAGCGGGTCCTGCGCGTGCCAGTCCCAGAGCGCGGCTTCGTTGGCCAGCGCGGCCACGGCTTCGAGCGGTGCGGCGAACAGCTGACGCTCCAGGAAGCTGCGGAACTCGCGCACCTTGGCCAGCAGGCGCACGCGCTCGGCCGCGTCGATGGCTCGGGTGGAGCCCCCCGGTTCGACCGACTGCGTGTGCGGCCACTTGCCACCCAGCGTGCCCAGCAGTGTGAGCCAGCGCTGGCGCGCTGCGGTGGCCGCACGCACCTGCTCGCCGTGGTCGGGCGCGAAGCGGCGCACCGCTTCGGCGTGCCAGGGGTGGGCCGCGTAGACCGGGCGGGCGAAGTCCGGCATGAAGAACAGGTAGAAATGCGTGAGGTGGTCGGCCAGGTTTTCGGTCGCCAGGATCAGGTTGGTGGCGTGCTGGCCGTTGGCTGGCATCGCTATGCCGCCCAGGTCGGCCAGCGCACACGCCGAGGCCACCGACTGCGAGACCGAGCAGATGCCGCAGATGCGCGGCACATAGACCAGCGCGTCGTGTGGCACCTTGCCCTGCAGGATCTGCTCGAAGCCGCGGTACATGGTGGCGTTGACCTGCGCCGAAGTCACGCGGCCTTGGTCGATGTCGAGCTGGACCTCCAAGTCTCCTTCGACGCGGTTGAACGGACCAACGAGAAGTCTGCTCATGGCTTGCTCACTTCAAGCGTGTCTTGCGAACAGCAGGTTTGACAACGAGATGGTCCGCCACCGCATTGTTCTTCACCCGCTTGGGCGTGGCACTCTTGGAGAGTGAAGCCAGCGCGACGAACCAGGCCTTGGGCATGTCGGTCGGCAGGCCGATGGGGATGCCGGCGAGTTTGGGCGTTTCGTGGAACGGGTGGCCCGGTTCCTGGAAACCGGGCTCGGTGCAGGCAATGCAGGCGTAGCCGCCGCGCGTGCAGCTGCCCTCGCCGTTCCAGGGGCGGATGTTGCAGTCGGCGTGCACCTGCGTGCCCTTGCAGCCCATGTGTTCCATCATGCAGCCGAGGTCGGACGGCTTCTCGGCGCTGGCCTTGAACTCGTAGTACTCGTTGCGCGTGCAGCCGTGGTGCACCAGCTGGTCGGCGTAGAAACGCGGGCGGTTCAGCGGGTCGAGGTCGTCGGCCGCGAAGCCGTCGGCGGCCAGCGCCATCAGCGTGTCGATCACCCAGCTCGGGTGCGTCGGGCAGCCCGCGATGTTGATCACCGGCAGGCCGCTGCCGGAGCGAAAGTCGGCCCCGAGCAGGCCACCGATGCGGTCGTCCTCGTACTGCAGGCCGCAGGCATCGGTGGGGTTGTCGCCACCCGCGGTGATGCCGCCCCAGGCCGCGCAGCTGCCCACGGCCAGCACGTGGCGCGCCTTCGCCGCGAGTTCGCGCACCCAGTGGATCATGGGCAAGCCGGTGCCCGCGAGCATGTGGAAACGGCCGGTGCCGTTGGGGCCGCGCAGCAGCGAGCCTTCGACGCACAGCGCATCCAGCTTCGTCGTGCCATCGACCACCGATTGCAGCAGCGAAATCACCTCTTCACCACTGGCCATCGACAGCGAGGGGTGCCAGAGCAGGTGCACGCCACCATCGCGCAGGTGGCCCTGGAAGTCGGTGGTGTCGGCGCACAGCAGCGACATGCTGCAGCCGCCGCAACCGCCACTTTGAAGCCAGAGCACGTTCATGTCAGTGGCGCCCGGCCGCCCGAAGCCACTGACGCGCCCCCTCGGGGGGCAGCGAACAAAGTGAGCGTGGGGGTTGTTTCATGTCAGCATCTCCTCGGTCAGCCCGGCCCAGGCCGTCGCCCAGGCCAGGGCCAGAGCCAGATCGGCCAGGGCCTGGCCGCCCGGCGCCTCGCCGAGCTCGAAGCGTTGGGCGCGGATGGCGAGCAGGGTGCACGGCGGCGGCTCGGCGCGCTCCAGATCGCGGTAGACCTGCAGCAGGGCCTCGGGCGACAGCGCGTGGGTGGTGAAACCGGCCACCGGCGCGGGCACCACGGTGCTCACCGCGAACGGGATCTGCAGGCCGATGGCGGCGTCCACGAACAGCACGCGTTCGCGGCCCCGCAGATCGAGCGCGTGTTCGACCTGCAGCTGGAAGTCGGTGAGGCATTCGAGCCGGCCCGATGACATCTGTGCCAGCCCGGCCAGTTGTTCGACCAGCAGCGGTCCCAACGCGTCGTCGCCCCGGCTCGGGTTGCCCCAGCCGAACACCAGCAGTGGCGCCACCTGGGAACTCATTGAGCCGCCTCCGCCGAATGCGGCCGGGTGCCGCGCACGGTGTCGCCACGGGACGAACGGTGCACGTGGTCGAGCACCTCGCCGCGCGCGTTGCGCAGCGTCACCGCCAGCGGCATCTGGCCCAGCGCGTGCGTGGCACAGGACAGGCAGGGGTCGTAGGCGCGGATGGCGACCTCGATGTGGTTGAGCAGCGGTTCGGTGATGGTCTGGCCGTCGAGGTATTGCAGCGCGACGGAGCGCACGGCTTCGTTCATGGCCTGGTTGTTGTGCGTGGTCGAGACGATCAGGTTGCAGCGCGTGACCAGGTCGTCGTCGCCCACTTCGTACTCGTGGATCAGCGTGCCGCGCGGCGCTTCGATGATGCCCACGCCGCTGCGCTGGCGCTCCCCCGTCGCCTGCAGTGGTCCACCGAGGATGACCGGGTCGTCCAGCAGATCGGCCACCACCTCCACGCCGTGCAGCAGCTCGATCATGCGCGCCCAGTGCGTGGCCAGCACCGCGTGCACCGGCCGCCCACCGTGTGCCGCCACGAAGGCCTGGCGCCGCGCCTCGGCGCGAGGCGTGGGAATGTGGTCGCAGTTCTGCACCCGAGCCAGCGGGCCGACGCGGTACCAGCCGGCGTCCGGCCCCAGGGCCAGGCGGTAGGGGAACTTCATGTAGGTCCAGGGCTTGACGCCCTCGCCGATCAGCTCGCGGTAGCGCTGGTCCTCGAAGCCGTCGATGGCGATCCGTCCGTCGGCCTCGCGCACGCGCAGCGTGCCGTCGTAAAACTCCATCGCGCCACCGGGGCCGACCAGCGACATCATGGCCGCCGGGGTGTCGGCGAAGCCGATCAGGTGAGTCGGCAAGCCGGTGTGCAGGCGCTCGGCCAGATCCACCGCGGTCTCGGCCCAGGCCAGCACCTCAGGCAGTTGCGCGCGCAGCGTGTCGCGTTCGGCCATATCCACCGCCCGGTTCATGCCACCGGGTATGGAACCGGTGCCGTGCACCCGCTTGCCGGCGGTGATGCGGATCACTTCCTGGCCGAACTTGCGCAGCATCACGCCCTGGCGCGCGGCCTCGGGGTGCGCCATCGCGACACCGACGATGTTGCGCTGCGCGACGGCGGCGTCGAAGCCGAACAGCAAATCGGGCGAGGACAGGTGGAAAAAGTGCAGCGCGTGGCTCTGCACGATCTGGCCGTAGTGCATCAGGCGGCGGATCTGGTTGGCGGCTTCGGGCACCGGCCAGCCGCCAACCACCCTGTCAAGCGCCTTGGACGCCGCCAGGTGGTGCGAAACCGGGCAGATGCCGCACAGGCGCTGCACCATCACCGGCACCTCCCAGTAGGGCCGGCCGACGATGAACTGCTCGAAGCCGCGGAACTCGACGATGTGCAGGCGCACCTGCTGGATGCGGTTGTCATCGTCCAGCAGCAGCGTGACCTTGCCGTGGCCTTCGACGCGCGAGACCGGATCGATCACGATGCGGCGCAGGCCCTGGGGTTCGGCGGCGGTTTCGAGCGAAGGGGTGGTCATGGTCTCAGTCGTAACGGATCAGGCCATGCGCGGGTTCGCGCCCGGCGATGAGGTCCTGCAAAAACTGCCAGAAGGCATCGGCCGACGGCGGGCAGCCGGGCAGCGAGTGGTCGATGCGCACCACCTCGTGGATGGGGTGCACCTTGTTGAGCGGCAGCGGGAGTTCGGGGTCGTCGGGCACCGTGCCGTACACAGCCTGCAGCATGTCCCCGACATCGAGGTGGTTGCGCAAGGCGGGCAGGCCGCCGGTGATGGCACAGGCGCCCACCGCCACCAGCACGCGGCAGTTGGCGCGGAAGGCGCGCAGCACCTCGACGTTCTCGGCGTTGCACAGCCCGCCTTCGATCAGGCCGATGTCGCACGGCCCCACGGTCTTGATGTCGGTCAGTGGCGAGCGGTCGAATGTGATGTGCTCGATCAGTTCGAACAGGCGCTCGTCGATGTCGAGAAAGGACATGTGGCAACCGAAGCAGCCGGCCAGCGAGACCGTGGCGACGCGCAGCTTGCGGGGGACGGGTGTGTCTGTGCTCATCCGCGCGCCTCCCCGTTGTCAAACGTCCGTTGACCGATGGGCACCGCAAAGCCGACCCGCTTGGGCAGCAGCGCACCGACCGGGCAGATGTGGGCCGCACGGTCGTCCACCGACAGTGCGCTGTCGCCCAGCCGGCCGCTGGGGCTGTCGATCAGCAGATGCGCGCCGATGCCGTGGCCGCCGATGGCGAAGACCTGTTTGCCGTCGAGTTCGTCGCTGGCGCGCACGCAGAGCTGACAGAGGATGCAGCGGTTGGGCTCGAACAGCACGTCGGGGTGGCTGGCGTCGACCGGTCGCTCGGGGTTGAGGGTCTCGTAGTGCAGGTCGGTCATGCCGGCGCGCTCGGCCTGGTGCTGCAGCAGGCAGTGGCCGCTTTTTTCGCAGCCGGGGCAGAAGTGGTTGCCCTCGACGAAGAGCATCTGCAGCAGGTGCAGCCGCTGCGCGCGCAGGTCGGCGGTGTGGCAATCCACGCGCTGCCCGGCGGCCGCGGTGGTGGTGCAGGCCGCTACGGGCCTGCCGTCCACGAGCACCGTGCAGACCCGGCAGGAAGCGCTGGCCGACACCTCGGGGTGCCAGCACAGGTGGGGCACCTCGTGGCCAGCGCGCTGCGCGGCCTGCAGGATGGTGTCGCCGGGCTGCAGGGGCACGGGCTGGCCGTCAAAGCTGAAACTGCTCATGAACCGTGCTCCGTATCGAGATGTGCGCCGGCGTCGGTGCGACCCGTGACGCGACGGGCCGCCGAAAGCTCGGCATCGAGATCGAACTCGGGCTCGAACTGCGGCGTGCCCGTGCGCGATGTGTAGACCTCTCCGAAGTGGGTCAGCGTGTCGCGCAGCGGGTTGCAGGCCGAGGCGCCGAGGCCGCAGTGTGTGCCGCTGTGCAGCAGCGTGTCGAGCTCGTGCAGGCGTTGCAGGTCGAAGGCCGAACCGCGACCGGCGCCGCGTGCGAGGGCGAGCTTGTCCAGGCGCCGCACCACCAGCTCGGTGCCCACGCGGCAGGGCGTGCACAGGCCGCAGCTCTCGTGCGCAAAGAAGCGGGCAAAGTGACGCGCCACCTCGAACAGGTCGCGCGAGCCGTCGAAGACCATGAAGGCGCCGGCGCTGGGAACGTCGTCGAAGGCGATGCGCCGGTGGAAACCCGAAGCGGGCACGCAGGTGCCCGAGGGGCCGCCCACCTGCACCGCCTGGGCGTCCATGGCGCCGCAGTCGGCCAGGATTTGCGCGATGGGCGTGCCCAGAGGGTATTCGTACAGGCCCGGGCGCTCGCAGTCGCCCGACACCGAGTGGACCTTGGTGCCGGTGGACGACGCGTGGCCGATGCCGGCCCACCAGGCGCCGCCGCGCCGCGCGATATGCGCCACGGCGCAGAAGGTTTCGACGTTGTTGACCACGGTCGGGCGCCCGAGGTAGCCGCGCTCCACCGGAAACGGCGGGCGGATGCGCGGCGTGCCGCGCTTGCCTTCGAGCGATTCGATCAGGGCCGACTCCTCGCCGCACACATAGGCCCCGGCGCCGAGGTGGATGCCGATGTCGAAATCAAAACCGGCGAGGCCGGCAGCGTTGGCGCCGAGCAGACCACTGGCACGGCGACGTTCGAGCACCATCTGCAGATGCGGCAGCAGGTAGCGGTATTCGCCGCGCAGGTAGAGCCAGCCCTGCTGTGCGCCGATGGCGCGCGCGGCGATGGTCATGCCGTCGAACACCGCGTCGGCGTGGTCGCTGAGCAGCGCGCGGTCCTTGAAGGTGCCGGGCTCGCCTTCGTCGGCGTTGCAGACCACGCAGCGCAGCGGTCCGCTGGCATCACGACAGGCCTGCCACTTGCGCGCGGTCGGGAAGCCGGCACCGCCGCGGCCGCGCAGGCCGGCGCGGGCCAGCTCGTCGAGCAGGGCCTGTGGCTCACGCGCGATCACGGCGGGCAAGGCCGGCGCGTCCACCGGCAGGCCCGTCAGCAGTGGCCCGGCGCGGTGCACCGTGTTGTCCACGCGGAACCAGTCGGCGGGCCAGTGATCCACCGGCACCTCGGACAACATGAGCGCGGCGAGCGCATCCACCCGTTCGGCATCGAGGCGGGTGATCACCTGGTGGTGGTTGATCAGCAGCGCCGGTCCCTGGTCGCACAGACCGGTGCACGAGGCGCGGTCGACGCTGAACCGGCCCTGGTCATCGGGCTGACCGGGCACCACGCCGAGCCGCTCGCAGAGCCGGGACAACAAGGCCTCGCTGCCGAGCAATCGGTCGGTGATGTTGTCGGAGAACAGCACCCGCAGGCGACCCACCGGCCAGGTGTGGAAGAAACGGTAGAACGTGGCCACCCCTTCGACCTGGGCCAGCGGCAGGCGCAAGGCTTGCGCGATGTGGGTCAACAAGTCTCGCGGCAGCCAGTGGGTCAACGCCTGCGCCTCGCGCAGCACCTGCACCAGCGCGTGCGGATCGTGGCCCCAGCGGGCCAGCACGGCGTCAGCAGCCTGACGGTCCTGAGCAACCAGCGACCCGTGCAGCGGTGGAGCGTGGGGGCCAGAGACCGCAGCGAAGGGCCGCTCCCGAGCAAGGTCAGCCCCCCCGGGGGGCAGCGACCCGCGCAGCGGTGGAGCGTGGGGGCCAGAGACCGCAGCGAAGGGCCGCTCCCGAGCAAGGTCAGCCCCCCCGGGGGGCAGCGACCCGCGCAGCGGTGGAGCGTGGGGGCCCGATGTCATGGTTTATCCAATCCGAAACGTTGCATCTTGGCACGCAAACCCACACGCGACAAACCCAGTTCCTGCGCCGCGCGGGTCTTGTTCCAGCGCTGGCGCAGCAGCGTCTCGCGCAGCAGCATGGCCTCGATCACGTCCAGCCGTTCGCCGAGTGTGCCGCTTTGCGGAATGGCGGCGGTGAGGTCGTTGGCCGCCCCCGAAGCCCGGCCCTGCAGCACGCGCGGTGAAAACGCGGCGGGTGGCAACTGCGCGCCATCGTGCAAGGCCATGGCGCGCGCGATCTCGTTGCGCAGCTCGCGGATGTTGCCGGGCCAGGGATAAGCCAGCAGACAGGCCAGGGTTTCGTCGGGCAGCGTGGCACCGGGGTGCCCGAGTTCGGCGGCCACGTCCAGCGCCAGCTGGTGCGCGATCGATGGGATGTCGGCCACGCGCTCGCGCAGCGGCGGCACGGTGATGGTGATGCCCGCGATGCGGTAGTACAGGTCTTCGCGGAACAGGCCGTCGCGCACGCGCTGCTCGAGCTGGCGGTGGGTGGCGGCGATCACGCGCACGTCCACCGGCTCCGGCCGAACGCCGCCCACCGGCCGCACCTCGCCCTCTTGCAGCACACGCAGCAGCTTGACCTGAAAGGCCTGCGAGGTATCGCCGATCTCGTCGAGGAACACCGTGCCGCGGTGCGCGCGCTGGAACAGGCCGGGGTGGTCTTCGTAGGCGCCGGTGAAGGCGCCGCGCTTGTGGCCGAACAGCTCGGACTCCAGCAGCGTGTCTGGAATGGCGGCGCAGTTCTCCACCACGAAGGGGCCGCTCAGGCGCGGCGAGGCGTAGTGGATCGCGCGCGCCATCAGTTCCTTGCCGGTGCCGGACTCGCCCAGCACCAGCACCGAGAGGTCGTAGCGCGCCACCCGGTGCGCCATGGCGCAGACCGCGTCGATCGGGCTGCCGGGCGCGCGCACGATGTGGTCGAAGCCGAAGCTGGCGCGCGCGCGGTCGATCTGGCGGGCGGTGCGCTGGCGCAGCACGCCGGTGCTGGTGCGCAGCTCCAGGTCGAGCCGGCTGGTCTGGCGCTGCAGGGCCTGCGCCTCCACCGCGTTGCGCACCGAGTCCAGCAGATGGTCGGGCGCCCAGGGCTTGAGGATGTACTGGTAGATGCCGGCCTCGTTGATGCCGGCAATGATGTCTTCGCTGTCGGTGTAGCCCGAGATCACGATGCGCACCGCGTCGGGCCACTGTTCGCGCACTTCCTTGAGGAAGCTCACGCCGGTCATGCCGGGCATGCGCTGGTCGCACAGGATCACGCTCACCGGCTGGCGCTGCAGGAGGCCGCGCGCCTCGTCGGCGCTGCTGGCGGTGAACACGGTGAAATCCTCGTCGAGCGTGCGGCGCATCGCGTCCTGCGACCGCACCTCGTCATCCACCACCAGCACGGTGGGCAGGGCGTCGGGGGACAAATGGGATTTCAACGGTGCGTGGCCAGGTGTCGCGGCGTCCAGGCGTGCGGCTGCTTGTGCACGAAATGGTGGCGCGCCACGTGGTAGCTGGGATCGAAGCCGTAGAAGTTGCGGTGCATGCGCGCCAGTTCCTGTTCTCGGTGGTGGGCCAGCGGGCGGTGGGCTTCGTCGCGCTCGCGCGTGGCCTGCTTGGCCGCCAGCCTCTCAGGCAGATTGTAGGAGGCTGCAAGCGCCAGTGCGCGTTGTAAGCAGCGCGCTTCGAAGCCCGCGCGCGCCTGGTCGTCGCAAAGGTCGATCAAGCCCATGCGCGCGGCCTCGCCGGCCAGCAGCGGCAGGCGCTGCGCCATCAGCGCCTTCGCGCCGGCCTCGCCCAGGCGGCGCGGCAGCAGGTAGGTCCAGTACTCGGAGCCGTACAGGTTGCCCATGTTCTTGTAGTGCGGGTTGAGCACCACGCCCGCGTGCGCCCACATCGCGTCGGCCGCGAGCGCGAGGAATGCGCCACCGGCGCCAGCGTTGCCGCGCAGCACGCTCACGGTGAGCCGGTCGGTGGTTTCCAGCACGGCCAGGGCGGCGTCGTTCATGGCCTGGATGTTGCGCCACGAGGCGTCGGCCGCGCTGTCGCCCGGCCGGTGGGCCGCGGCCTCGATGCTGTTGAGGTCGATGCCGTTGCTGAAGAAGTCCGCGCCACCGAGCAGCAACAGCACCCGGGTCGGCCGCTCGCGCACCGCCAGCAGGGCGGCGCGCAGGCGCTCGCAGCGGTCGGTGGACATGGCGCCGTTGTAGAAGTCGAACGCCAGGCAGCCCACGCGCGCGCCCTCGGGGCCGTGTTCGGTGTAGCGCAGCTCGCCCCACTCGTCCTCGGGCCGATCCAGCGGCGCGGGGTTGTCGGGCAGCGCGGCGGCTTGGGCGGCGAAGGCCTGGGCCGCCACCTGCTTGAAGCCGACCCGGCTCGGGTCGGCTTCGAGCGCCGCGGTGCGCCGCACGTGGCCGATCCACACGCCGCCGTCGCGCGTGCGGCGCAGCAGCGCGCCATCGCGCACCGCCAGCACCCGGCCCGGTTCGGCACCGGCAAACCCGGCCATCAGCGCGGCGCTGGCGGCGTGGCCGTCCATCAGGTGGCAGGCCTGGCCCCACAGCGCATCGAGCACGCCGGGCTGGCCGTCGGCGCAGCGCAGCCGCGCCAGCACCTCGGCCGTGCTGTGGCTTGCCCAGTCGATGGCGCGCTCGTCCTGGCGCATGGCGGGCCGCCAGCGCGCGGGGGGCGGCGGGCCGGCTTCGCGATCACCCTGCGCGAAGCGCTGCACCGCTTGCAGCGTGGCCTGCAGCGCGGCCTGCGTGACCTCGCCGCGGTACAGGCTGCCCTTGCTGGCCGGGCGCATGGGGAAGGCCGCATGCGCCCACACCGGGCCGGCATCGAAGTCGCCGGTGGCCTGCAGCACGGTCACGCCCCAGGTGCTTTCGCCTTGCAGCACGGCCCAGTCCAGCGCCGAGGGGCCCTGGTCGCCCGGCGGGCCGGGGTGCACCACCAGGCAGGGCAGGCGCTGCCACACCGTGGCCGGGATGCGGCGCTTGAGGAAGGGCGCGAGCAGCAGGTCGGGCCGGAACAGCGCGACCGCTTCCTCGGTCACGCGGTCGTTGATGTCGAGCTCCACGCTCACCGTGTGGCCGCGCGCGCGCAGCTCGGCGAACAGCCGCTGCGCCAGGCTGTTGAAGCTGTGGCACAGCAGCAGGATGCGAAGGCCCTGGGACACGGTGTTCACGGTGGCGGCCGAAGCCCCTGCAGTTCGCGTGCGGCCTGCTTGCGGCCCATGTAGATGGCGAGCTTGGATTCGATGTCGTCGAGTGCCTGGTTGAACTCGGCCGCCGTGCGCGCGGCGCGCAGGGCCTGGGCGACGGTGCCGGTGTCGGGGCCGAAGTGAGGCTTCAGGCGGGCCAGCACCTGGCGGCGCAGCGCGTCGAGTTCGGGCACGGGTGGCGCGGGCGGCGGCGGTGCCACCGCGGGGGGAGGCGGTGGGGGGGGAGGAGGCGTCGGCGCCACCACCTCGATCAGGCCGAGCGCGAGCAGCTGGCGCAGGTGTTCGCGCATATCGGGCAGGCCGCGCGCGGCCAGCGCCGCCACCGTGTCCTGGCTGTTCACCATGATCAGCACCGAGCGCGCCGCCGCCTGCAGGCCGGCCGAGCGCTGCGCGATCTCAGCGCGGCCGCGCTCGGTTTTCTGGAACACGGGGTCGGGCATGCGTTCCTCCGGTGTGGGGTGCCGCGTCAGCAAATGCGTGGGAGCTGCTCGCCGCTGAGCCAGTCCACCACGCGGCGGCCGCCGAAGCGCGTGGCCATCTGCACAAAGTGGTGCGGGTCGGCCGTCACCGCGCCGATGCGCGCGGCATCGGTGCCCAGCGGGTGCGCGCGCATCGCGGCCAGCACCGCGTCGGCCGCCTCCGGTGCACACACCGCGACCAGCTTGCCCTCGTTGGCCACGTACAGGGGATCGAGCCCGAGCAGCTCGCAGGCGGCGTCCACCTGCGCGCGCACCGGAATGGCGGCCTCCTGCAGCAGCATGCCCACGCCCGACTGGCGCGCGATCTCGTTGAGCGTGGTGGCCAGGCCGCCGCGCGTGGGGTCGCGCAGCACGCGCACCGCGCCGGGCGCGGCCGCCAGCAAGGCCGCCACCAGGGTGTGCAGCGCGGCGGTGTCGCTCTGGATCGTGGTCTCGAAGGCCAGCGACTCGCGCTGCGACAGCACCGCCACGCCGTGGTCGCCGATGCTGCCGGAGAGCAGCAGCACGTCGCCGGGGCGCGCATGGCGCCCGCTGATTTGCACGCCCGGCGGCAGCACGCCCACGCCGGTGGTGCTGATGAACACGCCGTCGCCCTTGCCCCGCTCCACCACCTTGGTGTCGCCGGTCACCACCGGCACACCGGCCTGGCGCGCCGCAGCCGCCATGGACTTGACGATGCGCTGCAGCTCGATCAGCGGGAAGCCTTCTTCGATGATGAAGCTCGCGCTCAGGTACAGCGGCTGCGCGCCCATCATCGCCACGTCGTTCACCGTGCCGTGCACCGACAGGCAGCCGATGTCGCCGCCGGGAAAAAACAGCGGAGAGATCACATGCCCGTCGGTCGCCATGACAAGGCGACCGTGAGCCGGGTCGAACGCAGGCAGCGCCAGCACCGCAGCGTCGTCGCCCTGGCGCAGGAACTCATTGTCGAAGGCGGCGAGGAACAGCTCCTCGATCAGCTGCGCCGCGGCCTTGCCGCCCGCGCCGTGGCCCATGTCGATGCGGCCGTGTTTGATGTCCAGCGGACGGATGTAGTTCTTTTTCACCGGCTTGGGTGCGGGCGCCTCGCCAGCGGCGGATGGGTCGCTGTCGGCCCTCATGCGATGGTCACTGCGATGGCAGGGGTGGTGGCAGGGACAATGGGGATGTCGCGAAAACGGCCGTAGGTGTAGTGCGCGGCGCAGGCGCCTTCGCTCGACACCATGCAGGAGCCGACCGGGTTTTCCGGCGTGCAGACGGTGCCGAAGATCTTGCAGTCGGTCGGCTTCTTCACGCCGCGCAGAATGGCGCCGCACTCGCAGGCCTTGTTGTCGGCCACGGTCGTGTAGCTGAGGTCGAAACGGCGCTCGGCGTCAAAGGCGGCAAAGGCTTCACGGATCTTGAGCGCGCTGTAGGGCACCTCGCCCAGGCCGCGCCACTCGAAGCTCGGCCGCAGCTCGAACACCTCGGACACCAGGGCTTGGGCCTTCTGGTTGCCCTCGGGCGTGACGGCACGGGTGAATTCGTTTTCCACGTGGGCGCGGCCTTCGTTGACCTGACGCACCAGCATCAGGACAGCCTGCATCACGTCCAGCGGCTCAAAGCCGGCGATCACCACCGGTTTGCGGTACTCCTCGGCAAAGTGGTCGTAGGGCGCGGAGCCGATGACGATGCTCACGTGTGCCGGGCCGATGAAGCCGTCGATGGGCACGGTACCGAGTTGGCGCACTTCGGGCGATTCGAGGATGTGGGTGATGGCCGAGGGCGTGAGCACGTGGCAGCACAGCACACTGAGGTTGGCCAGGCCCTCGCGCGCCGCGTCGCGAATGGCGAGCGCCGTGGGCGGCGTGGTGGTTTCGAAACCGATGGCGAAGAACACCACCTCGCGCTGCGGGTTGGCCCGCGCGATGGCCATGGCGTCGGCGGCGGAATAGATCATGCGGATGTCGCCGCCGCGTGCCTTGGCCCTGATCAATGACAGGCTGTCCGACGCCGGCACGCGCATGGTGTCGCCGTAGGTGCAGACGATGGCATCGCGTTCCAGTGCGAGGCGGATCGCCAGGTCGATGCGGCCGATGGGCAGCACGCAGACCGGGCAGCCCGGGCCGTGGATCATGCGCACGTTGGGCGGCAGCAACTCAAGCACACCGTAGCGCTGAATAGCGTGGGTGTGACCACCACAAAACTCCATGAAGCTGTAGCTGCGCTCGGGATGGGCTTCGGCGGCGATGCGCGCGCCAATCTGGCGGGCGAGCTCGCCGTCGCGAAATTCGTCGATGTATTTCATGCGGGTGTCACAGGTGTGGGATCAGACGCGAACTGCGCGATTTCGGCGAACAGCGCCAGCGTGCTTCGCGCCTCCTCCGGGTCGATCACCCCAATGGCGTGGCCGACGTGCACGATCACGTAGTCGCCCACTTGCACATCGGCCACCAGGGCAATGGAAATTTCTTTGCGGATGCCCCCGAGGTTGACCACGGCCTGGTCGTTGGGGCGCAACTCGACCAGTTGGGCGGGAATGGCTAGGCACATGATTCGGCTTCCTTTGTCGAGATGTTCTGCGGCGTCGTCGCCATTTGTTGCGCCGCGACCCAGGCCTGGCCCAGCGCCAGACCGGCGTCGCCGCAGCCCTTGTCCAGCGGGCGGTGCACGCGCAGCCCAGTGGCCTGCAGGCGCTGCGTGA
Source organism: Hydrogenophaga sp. (assembly GCA_030653975.1). Lineage (GTDB taxonomy): Bacteria > Pseudomonadota > Gammaproteobacteria > Burkholderiales > Burkholderiaceae_C > Hydrogenophaga. The sequence goes on from JAURYH010000055.1 coordinate 97,632, forward strand.
GGCGCTCGCGCAGCACGCGGTTGAAAAAGCAGCCGCCACCGAGGCACACACTGCGACAGCCGCGTTCGTTGGCGGCCCGCGTGGCCCAGTCGGCCAGGGCGTCGGCCAGCGCGAGGTGAAAGCCCGCAGCGGTGGCGTCCACGCCATCGGCGGTGGCTTCGAACAGCGCGGGCATGAGGCCGCGCAGGTCCAGGCGGTTCAGCGCGTCGATGACCGCGCCGGGCAGGGCTGTGGTGTGTGGGGTTTGCGCAAGCCAGCGCGCGGCGGCGGCTTCCAGCGCAATGGCGGCCTGTGCTTCATCGGTTTGGCGAACGCTCAGACCCAGCGCAGCGGCGGCCGCGTCGAACCAGCGCCCGGCGCTGCTGGTGGCCGGGCAGTTCAGGCCGCGCACCAGCATCTGCTGCACACCGGCGGCCACGGCCGCACCGACCTGCGGTGCAAAGCGTGGGGTGATCTGATCGCCATCGCCCATCGCGTGCAGCACGCTCGCGGCCATGCGCCAGGGCTCGCGCGCGGCGCGGTCGCTGCCCGGCAAAGCCAGCGGCATCAAGTGGCCCAGGCGTTGCCACCGTGCGCCGTCCACCCACAACAGTTCTCCGCCCCAGGCCTGCCCGTCTGTGCCCAGGCCCACGCCGTCGAGCGCCAGGCCGATGACCGGGCCTTCGATGCGGTGCTCGGCCACCACGGCGGCGATGTGCGCGTGGTGGTGCTGCACGCCCATGGCGGGCACACCGAGCGCGTGTGCGGTGGCGATGGCCAGCTGGGTGCTGAAAAAATCGGGATGCAGGTCGTGGGCGATGGCCTGCACCGGCGCGCCGACCGCAGCGGCCTGCTGCAGCAGCTCCTGCACCGATTGCTCCAGCGCCGCGCAGGCGGTCGGGTCACTCAGGTCGCCATGCACCGGCGACCAGTGCACCTGCCCGCGCAGCACCAGGCAGGCCGCATTCTTGAGCCAGGCGCCGACAGCGAGCACGGTGGTGGACATGACAAACCGTCCGTCAGGCGGCGGCGTCGGCGGGCAGCGCGGCTTTGGCGCGGGCCAGCTCTGCTTCGAGCCGCTGCACGCGCTCGCGCAAAACCGCTTCTTCGGAAGCTGGCTCGTCGTGGTGGTGATGCTGCGCGCCCATGGCGTGGTCCAGCCAGTGCAGCCAGGCGTCCATGCCTTCGCCGGTAGTGGCCGAGAGCTGGATGACTTCGATCGTCGGGTTCACGCGGCGCGCCAGCTCAATGCAGCGCGCGACGTCGAACTTCACGTGCGCCAGCAGGTCGATCTTGTTGAGCACCATGAGCGAAGAGGCGGCGAACATGTCGGGGTACTTGAGCGGTTTGTCCTCGCCCTCGGTCACCGAGAGAATGGCCACCTTGGCGGCTTCCCCCAGGTCCCACACGGCGGGGCAGACCAGATTGCCCACGTTTTCGATGAACAGCAGGCTGTGTTCGTCGTGGTGGTTGTGATCGTGCGAGTGCTCTTTTGCAGGGTCGTGGCCATGGTGATCGTGGCTGTGCAGTTGCGCGAAAGCTTGCGACACCATGGGCGCGTCGAGGTGGCAACCCTTACCAGTGTTGACCTGGATGGCGGGGGCGCCGGTGGCGCGGATGCGGTCGGCATCGAAACTGGTCTGCTGGTCGCCTTCGATCACGGCGAGGTGCAGATCAGGCGAGCGGGCCTTCAAGGCTTCGATGGTGGCGCAAAGCAGCGTGGTCTTGCCCGAACCGGGGCTGGACACCAGGTTGAGCGCGGTCACGCCGTGCGCTTCGAAATGCGCCCGGTTCTGCACCGCCACGCGGTTGTTGGCGCCCAGGATGTCGGTCTCCAGCTTGATGGCGCGCGCCTGGCTCATGCCGGGCACCGACACGCGGGCCGCACCGGTACCGAAGTGCAGGTCGCCGTTGGCAGGGTTCACCTGCACCACGCTGGCGTCGCCGGCCTGGGTCTGAACATGCCGGGCATGGGCCGGGCTGTTGTTACTGCATCCACACACAACACACATAGTCTGTCTCCTGTTCAATCGTGATGCTAGGCGCCGCAGACCGTCTGCGTTGCCCCAAGGGTTTTCTGGCGGTCGTGAAGCGGCACAGTGTGTTCCGTTTTCATTCCACCTGCATGTCCAGCACACGCAAGGCCATGCCGCCGGTGGGCTGGAGCTGGTAGCCACCGCAAAGGGGACAGGCGTCGCCGCGCTGGGCGATCTCCACCGTCTGCGCACAGCCCAGGCACCAGGCCTGACCGGGTGGTTCTTCGATGTCGATCTGGGCGCCTTCGAGCACGGTTCCTGGTGCCAAGCAATCCAGCGCAAAACGCAGGGCGCGCACATCCACCCCCGCGAGCTGCCCGGCCTCGATCCGCAGCGACAACAGACGGGAAAAACCGTCGCGTGCGGCGGTGCTTTCCACCAGCTGCAACACGCCACCGGCGAGGCTGGCCTCATGCATGTGGCAGCTCCTGCCCGGCGCGCACCGGGTGCGTCACGTCAAACGGCACGCAAGGGTCGAACGCCGCCATGAGCAGGCGCACGCGGCGCTCCACGGCGGCCGGTGGTTCGGCGGCGTCCAGCGCGGCGATGCGCTGCGCCACCACACCCTGCGGATGAAAATTCCACTCGGTCGGCGCGAGCACGCGGCAGGCAAGCACCCGCGCATCGCGCCCCGTGCTGTCGACCTCGACCTGGTGCACCAGCAGGCCACGCGCCATTTCCACCCAGGCCAGACCCTGGCGTGGCCCCGTGGCCAGCGAGCCGAAGGACAGCCAGCCCGCGCCGCTCTGGCCCGCTGCGTCGGGCAGGCACAGGCGGATCAGCTCGGCGACGCGGCTGCCCAGCAAGGCCCAGGGTGTGAGGGGTCGGTATGGCGTCGGATCGTTCAACCGGGTCCAGCTGCCGCTTTGGGCGCAGGCGCCGTGCCACTGCGGGCGCAAGGCAAAGCCGGGCTCAAGGGCCAGCGCCGCGGCCAGGGTGCGCTGGCCCGAGGCATCCGCATGGGCGCGCAGCGCGCTGGCTGGGTCCAGCGGCACGCCGTCGTCGATCTGGCGGGCGGCGCTGAGCAGTGGGGCCAGCCAGCCGTCGTGGCGGTGGCTCCAGTCCAGCAACCAGTCGGCGCCGCTGGTTTGCCAGGCGCCGTGCCAGGTGGTGGCGGGCTGGTGCAGCAGATGGTCTTGCAACCAGACGAGCGTGGCGTGCCAGGGATCGGCCAGCGCGCTGGCAGCGGGGGCCAGCAGTGGGCAGGCCCTGAGCGCGGCCTGTGCCTGGGCTGCCAGCAACTCATCGCCATCGTTGGCCAGCAGGCGCGGCCAGTCCAGCCCGATGCGGCGGATGTGTTCCTGCGCGGTCTCGGTGCGCAGGCGCTGAGCCACCTGTTGCGGCGCAGGGAGCAGACCCGGCGCCGCCGCTTCGATGGCGAGCTGCGAGCACAGGCGGTGCGCGTGGCCGCAGAGATTGAACAGGCTGGCCATGAGGCCGGGCACGGCGTTCACGGCCTGCGCCCGGGCCAGGCGCGGCGCCCAGTCCTGGCGGCTGCTTTGCAGGGCCATGGGCGTCGCCACACCGGGTGCCACGCGCAGGGCACCGGCCAGCTGCGACAGGCCGGTTGACCCGGTCAGACCGAGCGCGTTCACGACGTCGCCCCGGTGTCCGGCCGACGGGCCAGGAAAAAGGCCCGCCGCGATGGCAGCGGCTCGGCCACGGGCGCTCGGGTCGGCTCAGGCACGGGTGCCGGTCTGACCAGGGCCAGCGAAGCCAGTGCGGTCTCGCGCGCCAGGTCCTGGCTGGTGAAGCCGTTCATGGGGGAAAACAGCGCGCAAGTCTCGTGGTAGCCGATGGCAGGGTCGTGCCCACCGATGAATTCAAATCGTTCGCTGCCAAAGTCGCGCACGGCTTTGCGGCCCACGCGGTTGCCGTGCGGCCCATTCACCGACGGCAGGCGCAGCAGGCTCATGAACCAGGGGGTGATCAGCACACCCTCGGCCACCTGTGGGTCGCCTGACTCGACCGGATTCGCCCATTCGAACCCCACCGCCTCGACCTGCAACGCCGGGTTCAGCAAAGGAATGCCCTGCATGCGCTCGGTCTGAACGTGACGGTAGAAATTCACAAGGCTCTGCACGCGTTCGGCCAGTTGGGCGGGCGCCGCTGAGGGGGTGTCCATGAGGGTGAGCGGGCTCATGGGTTCTTTCTATCGTGCGGTGCACTGCCTGCGACACACGCGTTTGGCGCGGCTGGCCCCTCACCCCAACCCTCTCCCCAGAGGGGCGAGGGAGTCAAGCCCCATCTCCCTCCAGCGGGAGAGGGTCTTTGAACCCAGCGGCGCAGGGGGTTCATCTCAATCCACCAGCATCAGGAACTGCTCGGCATCGCAGTCGCAGTTCGGGCAGCGCCAGTGCGCAGGCAGATCCGCGAACGGTGTGCCGGGCAGAATCTGCCACTGTGGATCGCCCAGGGCGGGGTCGTAGACCCACCAGCAGATTTTGCATTCGAGGCGCGAGCCGGGGCGCAGCACATCGCGGTTGCCCAGGTACGAGCCTTCAAAGCCTTCGAAATGGTCATTGCTCATGGTGCGCCGGGTGGACGGGAAACGTCACACCGACTCCAGGTAGGTGATCACATCGAGCAGCCGCTCGTGCGAATCGCGCAGGTCTTCGGGGGCGGCCATCGCTACCTCGGGCATGTCCACCACCTCGACCGTGTTGAGGATCACCTTGTCCATCGAGTTGTAGTACACCACGCGCCAGCAGTTGGGCAGGCGCGTGTTGGAGATGCGGCAGTTGCCGTAACCGCGCGAGAGCATGAGCACGCGGCCGGTACCGAGATGGTGGTCGAGGAAACCGATGTCTTCGGGCGTGACCGGCAGCAGTGTGAAGTTGACCACGTGCGAGACCTGGCCGGGTTTCCAGCCGAGCACCTGGTCGCGGATTTCTTCCACCAGCAGGGGCGCGTTCTGCACGTTGGGTGGCAACGGACCAGCCCAATGCGGCATGGCGTCCTGCGGCCACACGTCGTCCACCGCCATGGCGCGCAGCAGCGCCGGCACCGGGCTGACCTCAATCACGTCGTCAATCATGGTGCGCTCGCCGTCCACGGTGCGGAACGTGATGAGGCGCCACACGCCGGCCAGCACCGCTTCCTGGATGCGCACCTCCAGCGCGCCGTCTTCTTCGCGCACCAGGGCGCTGACCTCGCCCTCACCCATGATCTGCTTGATCAGCTGCAGGTCCTGCGCAGGCAGCGTGGTCAGCGCCACCTGGCCGCCCGGGCCACCTTGCGCAGTGCGGTCCAGCAGCGCCAGCACCTGACCCAACACCGCGCGCGCGGCTTCGCGCCCGGCCAGCTCTTCGGGCTCGGGCAGCACGGGTGGGCGGTAGGTGCCCATGTCTGTGGGCATGTGCACATAGTCCAGCTTTTCGTCTTCGGGCTGGGTGCCCGGGCCGATGGCCACGAGGGGGATGGGGAAGTCTTTCATGGGGTGTCCTCGGTGTCGGTCGGTTCAATGGCAGCCGCTGTCTTTGCTGGTGCTGCCCTGGCTCACCACGGGGATGCCGATGGTGGGCGGGCGTGAGGGTGGCATGGCAAGCGCGGCGGCCACACCGCTTTGGTACACGTCCCAGTCCTGCATGCCGGCGATGGCGGTGACGTACTGACCGTCGCGAAAGAACAGCAGGGTGGGCCAGCGCTGCGAGCCGTAACGGCGCGCCAACGCGTCCTCGTTGTCTCGCGGCACCACGGCCACCTGAAAGCGGTTTGGAAAAACCTTCATCAGTTCGGGCAGCACGGCCGCCACGTCCTGGCCTTCGGGGAACCGCACCGGGTCGCCCGCGAGCAGCACCAAGCGGTCGCCGCCGCCCGCGCTCCATGCGGCCACGCTGGTTTCGTCCACCCAGGCGGCATCGAAGTCGCGCACTAGGCGCATCACCAGCGGTGGCGCGGGGTTGGTGTCGGGCAGTGGCAGGGCAAAAGCCCGGCCGGTGGTGTCGGTGGCGGTGTTCATGTCATCTCCTGTGTGTGGGGGTGGGTGTCAGGTCTGTCCGGACAACTGCCTGAGTTGTTCGGTGGTCATCTGTGAAGGCAGTTCAAAGCCGGCATCGCCACGGGCTCTCCGGCCCTGCATGGCGTCTTGCACTAGGTCCAGCGCCGCGTTGACTTCGGCGGCACGCTCGGTGCTGATGTGTTCGCGCGCGTCACCCAAGAACACCAGCAACCAGTCGCCGGGCTCACACGGACCGACCAGCGCGGTGTTCACCCGGCGCCGCTCGCCACGGCCTTCGCACCAGGCGTGTCCGGGCTCGATGGCGCTGACCTGCATGGGGATGCCGATGCACATGTCAGAGGTCCTTGGGGAAAAAGCGTTCGTCACCCGAACGGCAGGCTTGCTCAGGCGCGGGACGCTGCGTCTCGTAGGCGGCCAACGCGAGCTCGTCCAGGGTGACCGCTTCGCGTTCGCCCAGCGGCGTGCGGCGCGGCACGGGCTCGCCACCCCAGCGCGCGATCTGGTCCACACCCAGGGCCAGCGCGTCTTCCATCGCAGCCTTCACCACCGGGCGCAGGCTGCCGCCGTAGTCTTCCAACTCCTGGGGCTGGCAGCCGATCAGCAACATCTGGGACGGGAACTTGCCGGTGAGCTGCGCCAGCGAAAGCACTTCCTGAAAACCGGTCTGGTGCAGGCTCATTTTTTTCGCGCCCATGAAGCGCGGCACAGCGTCGTCGCGCACCTGCTTCAGGGTACCGGGCTCCAGGCCGTAGTCGATGGCGTCGAAGATCAACAAACAGTCCGCCGCCTGCACGTGCTGGATCAGGTACAGCCCCTGCGTGCCGCCGTCGATGAGCGACACATGCCCGGCGAACTCGTAGCGGCGCTGCAGCGTCTCAATGCAGCGCACGCCAAAGCCCTCGTCGGCCCAGAGCAGGTTGCCAATGCCCAGCACCACGATCGCTGGCGGCTGGGCAGGGCTGTCACCCCTGGGGTGACAGGTGGTTTCGGACGGATGTCTGCTCATGTGGGGTGGTCCCGATAAACGCTCAGGGAGAATCAGAAGAAAAGGGTGCGGCACCGCTCGGGGATCTGTGCGCCACCGCATACAGGCGCTTCCAGGCATGGAAGCTGTCCCAGGCGGACTGGTGTGCGAGCCAGAAGGCCGTATCGATACCGAACTGCCGCGCACAGCGGATGGCGGTGTCGGGCGACATGGCGCGCTGACCGTGCACCAACTCGTGCAGCCGGCGGCGCGACAGTCCAAGCAGCCGGGCCGCCTCGCTCTGGTTGAGCGAGAGCGGTGCCAGGCAGGTGCGCGCCAGCAGCCGACCCGGGTGCATGGGCGTGCGCACCGGCACCCCCTTCGGAGGAAGCACCGAAGCAGCAGCGAGCCAGCGGGGATGAGCGGAGAGCGACATCTAAATCGAATGAACGTTGCGCGACCAATAAAAATAAACTCGGAGCGAAATGCCTCAACCCAGGGTTCCGCGGAACCGTCCATCGACAAGCTCAGGACGGGCCGCCAATAACGCCCCTTTGGGGAGGGCGCCGAAGGCGGCGCGGGGGGTTAATCCTTGAACGTGCGGTGGCCGGAGATCATCGTGCTCACGATACTCTGGCGACCCATGATGTCCTCGCGGATCGCAGCGTAGATGTGGAAGATGATGAAGATGACCATGCCCCACATGCCCAAGCGGTGCCAGGTGTGCACATCCTGGCTCTGGCCGAACAGCGGAATCACCCAGGTGGTGAACAGCGTGTGCGCCCAGGATCCCGGCTGTGTGCCTTCCCCGTACAACGCAAAGCCGGTGACGATCATGAACAGGCCAATGCCGAGATACAGGGTAAACATGGCGAACCTGGCCAGCGGGTTGTGTCCCACGTACTGGTTGGGCTTGGGAGCGATAAACAGGTACCACGCCAGCACTTGAATCACCTCACGCCAGTAGGCTTTCTGGAAAAGCGGGACCCAGAACAGTTCGCGAGCGTGGTGGTTGCCGACGATCGCCCAGTAGGCGCGCCCGAGCAGGCCCACGGCCAGGATGTACCCAGCGGTGAAGTGCGCGAAGCGGATGTAGCCCATCAGGTAGTTGTCGCTGGCCTCGCCCGGCATGGTCGGCAGCGGCACGCCGATGAAGTAGCCGGTAATGGCCAGCACGGTGATCGCTGCGGCGTTGATCCAGTGCCAGATGCGCACCGGCGCTTCATAGACGTAGACCGACTTGATGGAATCGCCGAGCAAGACGGCGTTGTTGTCGATGCCGGTGGCATCGGCCTGGCGCTGCTGGGCCAGTTCTTGGGCAGACAGAGTGGACATGATGTGCTCCGAGTGGGGAACGACGGTCACTTCGACACGGCCTGGCCCCGGCGTGCGCGCCACTGGCGCACAGCCATCACACCCAGCCCGATTCCGAACAGCGCGAGCAGTTGCTCGACGCCGACGGCGTGGGTGAGCATGTCCCACAGCTCGTGGGGGCCGTGACCATCGTGGGCCTGCGCGGCGCCCGTCAGGCCCAGCAGCAGTGCGGTTGTGCCCAGTTGGCGCAGGTTTTTTTTCACTTGCATGTTTATCTCCTCGTGTGGGTTCATTTCATTTCCGGGATGGGCGCCGTGCCCGCGTGCCCCGATCCAGCGCACGCAGAGAATCCGGCTTTGCCGGTCCCGGGGCGTAGTCTCCCTGAGGGGAAGACGCGAAGCGGCGCAGGGGGTCATCTCACCTCACCGTGACGCGGGCCATTTCCTGACCGTCTTCGCTCATCACGTGCGTGGAGCAGGCCAGGCAGGGGTCGAAGCTGTGCAGCGTGCGCAGAATTTCCAACGGCTGCTCCGGGTTGACCATGGGCGTGTTCATCAGCGAAGCTTCGAAAGCGCCGATCTGACCCTTGGTGTCGCGTGGCGAGCCGTTCCAGGTGGTGGGCACCACGCACTGGTAGTTCTCGATTTTGCCGTCCTTGATCTTGATCCAGTGGCCCAGCATGCCGCGCGGCGCGGCCACTGTGCCCACGCCTTTGGCTTCTTTGGGCCAGGTGGCCGGATCCCACTTCTCGATGTTGGCGGTACTGGTGTCGCCAGCCTTGATGTTGCCAATCAGTTGCTTGAAGTCGTCCAACATCATCTCGCCGCTGTACTGGCTCTCCAGCGCGCGGGCCAGGGTACGACCGATGGTGGTGGGCAGCAGTTGCTTGAGCGTGTAGTTGGTTTCCGGCAGGCCCAGTGCTTTGGGCAGGGCCCTGTTGATCGCGACGGCAGACTCGTCCACCTGTTGCTTGACGCGCTGGCAGTATTTGTTGCCCTGCACCGCATGGGCGTAGCCCAGGATGTAGCGCGACAGCGGACCGACCTCGACCGCGTGGCCACGCCAGCGCGGACTCTTGATCCAGGAGTATTTTGCGGACTCGTCGAGCTGCTCAATGTTGGTGCGCGTGCCCTTGAAGTTGGGACCTTCGGGCTTGTAGTTGGCCTCTGTCACGCCATCCCAGGGGTGCAGACCCTTGCTTTCGTCGGCGTATTTGTACCAGCTGTGGTTCACGAATTCCTGCACCTGCTCGGGGTCGCGCGGATCGATCTCATGGATCTTGTCCCAGTTGCCATTGAGGATCACGCCGCCGGGCAACTGTTGTGTGCTGCGGTCGTTGGGCACTTTCTCATAGGTGCCGTAATCGGCGACATTGGTGGCCGAGAGGCCGCCGCCGTAGAGCCAGCCAGCCTGTTTGTAAATGGTGCCAATGGCCAGCACGTCAGGTACATAGACGTTCTTGTTGAACTCGATGATCTCGTTGATGCGTGCCTCGACGAAGTTCAGACGCTCCATGTTGATGGGTGCGCCGGCCGCGCCGTCGCCGTCGATGTTGATCGCGCAGGGAACCCCGCCCACGAGGTAGTTCGGGTGCGGATTCTTTCCCCCAAAAATGGTGTGGATCTTCACCCACTCTTTTTGCAGATCCAGCGCTTCGAGGTAGTGCGTGACCGCCATCAGGTTGGCTTCGGCTGGCAGCGCATAGGCCTTGGAACCCCAGTAGCCGTTGGCGAAGGGGCCGAGCTGACCGCTGGCAACAAACTTCTTCAGGCGGTTCTGCACGTCTCGGAAGTAGCCGGGCGAGGAAAGCGGGTGCGAGGGCGACACCATCTGCTGCAGCTCGCTGGTTTTCTTCGGATCGGCGTTCAGGGCCGACAGCACGTCCACCCAGTCCAGCGCGTGCAGGTGGTAAAAGTGCACCGCGTGGTCGTGCACCTGCAGCGTCTTGGCCATGATCTCGCGGATGAGATAAGCGTTGAGCGGAATCTGAATGCCCAGCGCATCCTCCACCGCGCGCACCGAGGCCAGCGCGTGGCAGCCGGTGCAGACGCCGCATATGCGCTCCACGAAGGCCCAGGCGTCGCGCGGGTCGCGACCCTTCAGAATCACCTCCAGACCGCGCCACATGGTGCCGGTGGAGACCGCGTTGCGGATCACATTGTTGCTGTCGAGGTTGACCTCGCAGCGCATATGGCCCTCGATGCGCGTGACAGGGTCGACGACGATGCGCCGGCCGGTGTTGTCCATGCGAAAGCCTTGAGTTTCGTAAGCACCCATGTTCTTGTTCCTCGGTCGTGTCAGTGGTTGGTGGGTGTGGAGGCGTCGGGCTTGCGCGCGTTGTCGCGGGCACGCTTGGCCACCGAGATGGCGGCGTGCGCCGCCACCGCCGCCCCCACCACACCGGCGGCGGTGCCACCGATCTGGTCTGCGTTGGCCTCGATGCCGAAGGCGTGGATGTCGGTCAGGCGGTCGTAGAACGAGCCCTTGTCCCAGAAGCCGTCTTCCGAGCAACCGATGCAGCCGTGACCGGCCTTGATCGGGAAGCTGGTGCCCTCGTTCCACTGCACTGTGGAGCAGGCGTTGTAGGTCGTTGGCCCCTTGCAGCCAACCTTGTAAAGGCAGTAGCCACGGCGCGCGGACTCGTCGTCCCAGGCCTCGACGAACTGGCCGGCGTCGAAGTGAGGACGGCGGTAGCACTTGTCGTGGATGCGCTGGCTGTAGAACATCTTCGGCCGACCCTGGCGGTCCAGTTCGGGGATGCGGTCAAACGTCAGCATGTAGGTGATCACGCCCGTCATCACCTCGGGGATGGGCGGGCAACCCGGCACCTTGATGATGGGCTTGTCCGTGATGACCTTGTGTATCGGTGTGGCCTGCGTCGGGTTAGGCTTGGCGGCCTGCACGCAACCCCAGGAGGCGCACGAACCCCAGGCGATGATGGCCTTGGCGTCCTTGGCCACCTTCTGCAGCTTCTCGACGAAGGGCTTGCCCGACTGGATGCAGAACATTCCATCTTCATTCAGCGGCGGGTTGCCTTCCACCGCCAGGATGTACTGACCCTTGTACTTGGTGATGAGTTCTTCGAGAAGGGCCTCGGCCTGGTGGCCGGCGGCGGCCATCAGGGTGTCGTCGTAGTCCAGCGAGATCATGGACAGCACCACGTCTTTTGCCAGCGGGTGCGCCGAACGGATGAACGCTTCGGTGCAGCAGGTGCATTCCAGCCCGTGCAGCCAGATCACCGGGGTGCGCGGCTTGTTTTCCATGGCGTGCGCGATCTGCGGCACGAACGAGGGCGCCAGCCCGAGCGAGGTGGCGGTGAGCGAGCAGTACTTCAGAAGGCTGCGGCGCGAGATGCCCTTGCGGCGCATGACTTCGTAGAAGGTTTCCATAGAGTAATGTCTCCAGTTGCTTTTTGATGATCGCCACGTCCCGTGCAAGGAATGCAGAGAGAACGCGGCGCACTTTTCAGGTGGGGGCGCATGTTCATCGCAAGTCGTGCGCCAACGATCCCGCATCGCGGGAATACCCTGAGCGACCCGCTTAAGTGCTTGTTTCCGTTGGCATTCAGCGTGGGCCGATTCAGCCTAATAGATCAACACGCGCAGAGACTGAAATAACAAGATCCATTTTCTCGATCGAAACGGAAATAAACTATCCAGCAGGAACATTCCATACGCTGTACAGCGTATGGTTGACGCGTAGTCAATACTTGGTCCGTCTCGCCTTTGGGCCTTTGGTCTTGCGGGCGATGTGGAACTCGTAGGGCAGGGAATCAGCGAATTGCGTGTTCACCATGGCCATGGATACCGCATCTACTTCCAGAAGAGAGGAAGCACGATCATCGTCCTGCTGTGCGGCGGAGACAAAAGCACGCAAGTGAAGGACATCAATGCCGCAAAGCGCCTGGCTGAAGCATGGAGCGAATTGCTGGGCGTCTACCTGCAGCGCCTGCGTTGCCTCAGCATGCAGTACGCACAAGGAACCCATTTCACCGTCCCGACCCGCGAGCCCTTTTGCAGTCGGACACCTGGCGCACCAAATCAGCGATCTGGTGGTACTTGGCCTGAGCCCCGGCCGAGGTGCGTGCACACGCGCTCGACCGTGGGCCGCTCGCTCCGGGCGAGCACGTCGTCGGCAGCGGCCCAACCCCATTGACTTGGATGCCTTGGGACACTCTCGTACTTTTGGTTTGCATCGCCCTCTTCCGTGATGTAAATTACTTTCGATAAGATATAGTTATTGAAACTTATCTCCCCGACAGCTCAGAAGGAGCGAGCGCATTTTTGTCGCTTCACAACTCTCACCGGGCGACTGCTCACGCTACAGAAAACGTCTGCGCCCCGTTCGCAGAAACTGATCGATGCTACTTCGCACGCAATTTCTCTGCGGGACTTTTGCGGGACTGGGCTCTGAAATACATGTCTAAACAGAGTAGTTTTGGTACATTGGGCGGTCACAGAGCCTATATAAATCAACAACTTAAATATGATCTGGTAGCTACGAACCAAGGGGTCGTGGGTTCAATTCCTGCCAGCCGCACCAAACAAAAAACCCTGTAGCCAAAAGCTGCAGGGTTTTTTCATTTCTGCCGCCGAAAGAATGGCGCAAGCCTGCGGCGAAAGGCCACCATGAGCAAGGCATTCACCAAAGAATCGGATCAGGACGAAGAGGGCGACCTCCCGTCACCGCCGCCAGTGCCTGGCGGCAAGAACTACATCACCCGGGCCGGCTACGACCGCCTTCGAGCCGAGCTGTTCACCCTGATCGACGACGAGCGGCCCAAGATCGTCGAGATCGTGCATTGGGCTGCGAGCAACGGTGACCGATCGGAAAATGGTGATTACCTTTACGGCAAGAAGCGCCTGCGCGAGATCGACCGGCGTATCCGGTTTCTCACGCGCCGCCTGGAGATTGCCGAGGTGGTTGATGCGTCTCTGCACCATGGCGGTGACCAGGTGTTCTTTGGCGTCACCGTGACCTATGCCGATGGCAGCGGTGCCGAGACCACTGTCACCATCCTCGGGGTGGACGAAGCCGACAGCGCGCAGGGTCAGATCAGTTGGGTGTCGCCGGTGGCGCGCGCGCTGCTCAAGGCCAAGGTGGGTGACGTGGTTCGTCTGGTCGTGCCCGGCGGCACGCAAGAGCTGGAGGTGCTCTCGGTTCGCTACCCGGCGCCCCCGGTCAGCGACTGATCAGGCCTTGACGGGCTTGAAGCGCTGCGCCTTGATCACCGAAGCCGTGCGCTTGAGGCTGCGCAGCACATCGGCCAGGTGCTGACGGTCGCGCACCGAGACCGAGAAGCGGATGTCGGTGGCCGTTTGGGCGGGCTCGTCACCCATGTCCACGTGGGTGATGTCGGCCTCGGCTGACGCAATGCTGGACGCCACGCGCGCCAGCACACCCTTGCCGTTGGTGACGGTCACCACCACCGTGGTCTCGAACGAGCGCACGGGTTCGTCCGCCCACTCCACTTCCAGAAACCGTTCGCTGTCGCGCAGCAGCAGGCGTTTGCCGGTTGGGCAGTCTTCCGCGTGCACCACGAGGCCTTCGCCGCGGCCCAGATAGCCGACGATGCGGTCGCCCGGGATGGGTTTGCAACAGGGGGCGTACTGCACCGACAGGCCCTCGCTGCCGTCGAGTGTGACGACACCCTGCGAGGCCGATTCGTCGCGACCACTGGCGTAACGCTCGGTGCTGATCAGCAGCGCATCGGGCTTGAGCCCCATCTCGGACAACAGCACAGCGAGCTTCTTGCCGACCATGCTGGCGATGCGTTTGCCCATGCCGATGTCGGAGAGCAACTCGTCACGTGTCTTGTTGCCGGTGAAGCGCAGCAGCTTTTCCCAGGTGCTCTGGTACTCGCCATCTTCGGCCGGCAAGGCGGCCAGACCTTCCGACCTGAGTGCCTGGCTCAGCATGCGCTCGCCCAGTTCGTGCGACTTCTCCTGCGCCACGGTCTTGAGGTGGTGGCGGATCTTGGAGCGCGCGCGCCCGGTTTTCACGAACGACAGCCAGGCCGGGTTGGGCTCGGCGCTCTCGGCGGTGATGATTTCCACCACGTCGCCATTGGCCAGCTCGGTGCGAAGCGGCCGCTGCTCGCCATTGATGCGTGCCGACACCGTGTGGTTGCCCACGTCGCTGTGGATGGCGTAGGCGAAGTCCATCACGGTGGCGCCACGCGGCAGGGCCATGATCTTGCTCTTGGGCGTGAACACGTAGACCGCGTCGGGGAACAGGTCGATCTTGATGTGGTCCCAGAACTCGCCCGCATCGTGGGTTTCCTGCTGGATGTCCAGCAACGACTGCAACCACTGCGTGCCCAGGCGCTGCGACATGTCGCTGCCGGGTTCGCTGGCCTTGTAGAGCCAGTGCGCGGCCACACCTGATTCAGCCACGACATCCATCGCGTGCGTGCGCAGCTGGAATTCGATATTGGTGCCGAATGGGCCGATCAAGGTGGTGTGCAGCGACTGGTAGCCGTTGACCTTCGGGATGGCCACATAGTCGCGGAACTTGCCGGGCAACGGCTTGTAGAGCTGGTGCAGCACGCCCAGCCCCGTGTAGCAGTCGCTGAGCTCGGGCACGACGATGCGAAAGCCATAAACATCGGTGACCTGCGAGAACGACAGGTGCTTGTTGTCCATCTTGCGGTAGACCGAGTACAGCGTCTTCTCTCTACCCATGATGCGCACGTTCATGCCCTGGTGGGCGAACACAGCTTCCACTTCCTTCTGCACGCGCGAAATCAGGTCGCGTCGGCGATTGCGCGATTTATTGAGGGCCTTGGAGAGCACTTCATAGCGCCAGGGATGCAGGAACCGGAACGCCAGGTCCTGCAGTTCGCGGTAGGTGAAGTTCAGGCCCAGCCGGTGCGCGATCGGCGCGTAGATCTCCAGCGTTTCGT
Source organism: Hydrogenophaga sp. (assembly GCA_030653975.1). Taxonomy (GTDB): domain Bacteria; phylum Pseudomonadota; class Gammaproteobacteria; order Burkholderiales; family Burkholderiaceae_C; genus Hydrogenophaga. Next base: position 112,790 of record JAURYH010000055.1, read on the forward strand.
TGCTGATGCGCTGCCACTTGCTGCGGGGCATGTCGCCCATGGTGCGCATGTTGTGGGTGCGGTCGGCCAGCTTGATCAGGATGACCCGCACGTCCTTCGCCATGGCCAGCAGCATCTTGCGAAACGACTCGGCCTGGTTTTGCTCGCGGGTGTCGAACTCCAGCTTCTCCAGCTTGGTCAGACCGTCCACCAGATCGGCCACCGGCGCGCCGAAGCGCTCGACCAGTTCTTCTTTGGTCACGCCGCAATCTTCGATGGCGTCGTGCATCAACGCCGACATGAGCGCCTGCGCGTCCAGCTTCCACTCGGCGCATTGGGCCGCCACCGCGATCGGGTGGGTGATGTACGGGTCACCGTTCTTGCGCAACTGTCCCAGGTGCGCCTCATCGGCAAACCGGTAAGCCTGCCGGATGCTCTCGATGTCACCTGCGCTCAGGTAGTCCAGCTTGGCCAACAGCCCGGCAAAGCTGGCCGCAGCCGCGCTGGCTGCTGGGTGCGCCTGATCGTCAGAGGACAAAAGGGAGCCGGTGTCGGCTAGGGTGGACATCCGGGTACTTTAGCGTGTGATGACACTTGACGTGGAGAGCGATGCCCGCGATGTGCCGTCTCCCGTGTGGGAATGATGACGGACGGGCGCACAGGCGAAAAAAAACACCGCATTGCGGTGTTTTTTTCCAGGCCTCAAGCTCTGTTCAGAGCGGAACCTTCTTGAGCATTTCCAGGCCCACTTTGCCTTCGGCAATTTCGCGCAGCGCGGTCACGCCAGGCTTGTTCTTGCTTTCGATCTTGGGAGCGTGCCCTTGGCTGAGCATGCGGGCACGGTAGGTGGCTGCCAGCACGAGTTGAAAGCGGTTGGGGATCTTTTCAAGACAGTCTTCGACGGTGATGCGTGCCATGGACGGCTCCAGTAAACGGGCTTGGGGTCAGAGGATGTTGAGCGCTTTGAAGGTATCGCCGCGGGCGATACGCTGGGCGGCGAACTTGAGCCGCTGGGCATGGACGATGGCCTTGAGGTCAAACAAAGCCCGCTCGAACAACTCGTTGATTATAACGAAGTCGAATTCCCGGGCATGGGCCACCTCGGCGGCGGCGTTTTGCAGTCTCAGTTCGATCACCTCGGCCGAATCTTCGGCTCGCCGCTCCAGGCGCGAGCGCAGCTCTTCCCAGCTGGGAGGCAGGATGAAGACCAGCACTGCGTTGGGGAAGATGCGCTTGACCTGGATGGCACCCTGAAAGTCGATCTCCAGCACGACGTCTGCACCTTGCGCCATGCGCTGCTCAATGGCTATCTTGGAAGTGCCGTAGCGGTTGCCGTGCACCATGGCCCACTCCAGGAACGACCCCTGGATGACCATGTGGTCAAAGGTTTCCTTGCTCACAAAGTAGTACTCGCGCCCATGCAGCTCCTGGCCACGAGGTGGACGGGTGGTGTGCGAGACCGAGGGCGCGACGCGCGAGTCGAGTTCCATCAAGGCCTTGACCAGGCTGGATTTGCCAGCCCCGCTGGGGGCTGCGACGACAAACAGGTTTCCGGGGTATTCCATGCTCACTCTATGTTTTGTACCTGCTCGCGCATCTGTTCAATGAGCACTTTCATGTCCACCGATATACGCGTGAGTTCCAGGTTGGACGACTTCGAACCCAGCGTGTTGGCTTCGCGGTGCAGCTCCTGAATCAGGAAGTCGAGCCGTTTGCCGACCTCGGCGCCTTTCTTGATGAGGCGCTCGATTTCGGTCAGGTGCGAGTCGAGGCGGGTGAGTTCTTCGGCCACATCGATGCGGATGGCGAACGCCGTGGCTTCGGTCAGGGCGCGGTCGTTGGCCATGTCGGACGTGACCGTGTTGCCCGTGGCCGATGGACCGCCGGCGGCCAGGGCATCGTTCCAGCG
>JAURYH010000056.1 GCA_030653975.1 Hydrogenophaga sp.
CGTAGGTTTTGCGCAGATCGGTCACGCCCGCGTCGCTGTTGGTGGTGGCCCCTGCCGGGTAGAGCTTGGCGGCCACCACACCGGCGTCTTTGGCGCGGGCAATTTCGTCGGGGGGCAGGTTGTCGGTCAGGTAGAGCGTCATCAGCGGCTCGAACTGCACACCTGCAGGCACAGCAGCCAGGATGCGTTCTTTGTACGCCAGCGCCTGCTCGGCGGTGGTGACCGGGGGGCGCAGGTTGGGCATGATGATGGCGCGGCCGAACTGGGCGGCGGTGTGGGGCACCACAGTCTGCAGGGCCACCCCGTCGCGCACATGCAGGTGCCAGTCGTCGGGGCGGGTGATCGTGAGGGTTTGAGCAGGAGCGTTCATACTCCGATTGTCTCAAATGGCCTGCCGCTCAGGCCTTGGTTTGCGCGGCCAGGTGTTTTTCCAGATCGTTCCAGAACGCGTCCACCGAGCCCTTGGCCTTGCGGATGCCCGGTCGCTCGCGGTAGATGCGGATGTCCAGCGCGGTGTCGAGTCCCTGCCCCGCGCTCACCAGGCGCTTGGCGCGCAGCTCGCGGCGCACGGCGCTGGCGGGCAGGAAGGCCACACCGTGTCCTTCGAGCGCCATGGCCTTGAGGCCCTCGGCCATGTCGGTTTCGTAGATGCGGTCCAGGTGCACCGTCGCGGTGCTCTGCTTGAGCATCTGCTCCACGGCGCGCCCCATGTAGGCGCCGGGCGCGTAGGCCAGGTAGGGCAGCGGATGCGCCACCGTGCCCGGCAGCGTGAACAGGGGTTCACCCTGTTCGTTGGGCTTGACGAAGGGCGACAGCGTCTCTCGGCCCAGCGGCAGCATCTCGTAGCGCGCAGCGTCCAGCTGGATCGGCTGCGAGGTGTGGTGGTAGGCGATCAGCAGGTCGCAGCTGCCTTCGACCAGGCGCATCACGGCGTCGTGCACATTGAGCGCGATCAGCCGGCTCTTGATCGGGCCGCAGCTCTCGCGCAGGCTGGAGAGCCAGGCCGGGAAGAAGGTGAAGGCCAGCGTGTGCGGCACGGCGAACTCGATCACGTCCTGCGCCGCGGCCGTGTGGGCCCTGAGCATGGCGCGCGTGCTCTGCAGCGCCTGCAGGGTTTCCAGCGCCTGCTCGTAGAGCGTCTGACCCGCGGGCGTGAGGCGGGTGGGATACGACGACCGGTCCACCAGGTCGGTGCCGGCCCAGGCTTCGAGCGACTGGATGCGGCGCGAAAACGCGGGCTGGGTCACATGCCGCAGCTGCGCCGAACGGCTGAAGCTGCGCGTTTCAGCCAGGCTCACAAAGTCTTCCAGCCACTTGGTTTCCATGGCCGCGGATTATGCGCGCCGGTGAGTCCCGGTGCCTTGTCGTTTTGCGGTCATGGGCATCCGTTACGATAGCCAGCACCTAGGGTTAACCCTAATTCCTCATTCCATGACACAAAACCCGCCCGATATCCATCCGTCCCGCATCGCCCATGCCGGCCTGCGCCAGAAAATCATGTCGGCCGAGGCCGCAGCGGCCCTCATCGAACACGGCGACCACGTCGGCATGAGCGGCTTCACCGGCGCCGGCTACCCGAAAGCCATTCCGCTGGCGCTGGCGCGGCACATCCAGGCGCACCACGACGCCGGCAAGGCATTCCGCATCGGCGTCTGGACCGGCGCCTCCACCGCACCCGAACTCGACGGCGCGCTCGCCAAGGTCGGCGGCATGGACATGCGCCTGCCCTACCAGTCCGACCCGACCTGCCGCGCGCGCATCAACGACGGCGAGATGGCCTACATCGACATCCACCTCTCGCACGTGGCGCAGTACGTGTGGTTCGGCTTCCTCGGCCAGCTCAACGTGGCGGTGATCGAGGTCGCGGGCATCCTGGAAGACGGTCGCCTGATCCCGGCCACCTCGGTGGGCAACAACAAGACCTGGCTGGACCAGGCCGACAAGGTGATCCTGGAGGTCAACCACGGCCACAGCCTGGGTCTGGAAGGCATGCACGACGTCTACTACGGCACCGAACGCCCACCGCACCGCAAGCCGATCCCGATGACGCACGCGGGCGACCGCATCGGCGAGCCCTACCTGCGCTGCGACCCGGCCAAGGTGATCGCCATCGTCGAGACGAACCTGCCCGACCGCGACACGCGCTTCTCGGCGCCCGACGAGGCGTCGAAGCGCATCGCCGCCCACCTGATGGCCTTCCTGCAGGACGAAGTGAAACAGGGCCGCCTGCCGCCCGAACTGCTGCCGCTGCAATCGGGCGTGGGCAACATCGCCAACGCGGTGATGGAGAGCCTGAACGAGGGACCCTTCAACAACCTGCAGGGCTACACCGAGGTGCTGCAGGACGGCATGCTGGCGATGCTGAAGTCCGGCAAGATGGCCATGGCCTCGTCCACCGCGCTCTCGTTCTCGGCGCCCGTGATGGAAGAGTTCCTCGCCAACCTGGACTTCTACCGCGAGCGCATCGTGCTGCGGCCACAGGAAATCAGCAACCACCCCGAGGTGATCCGCCGCCTCGGCATCATCGCCATGAACGGCATGATCGAAGCCGACCTGTATGGCAACGTGAACTCCACCCACGTGATGGGCACCCGCATCATGAACGGCATCGGCGGCTCGGGCGACTTCGCGCGCAACGCCTACCTCTCGGTGTTCATGACCCCGTCCACCGCCAAGGGCGGCAGCATCAGCTGCATCGTGCCCATGGTGAGCCACGTGGACCACACCGAACACGATGTGCAGATCATCGTGACCGAACAGGGCCTGGCCGACCTGCGTGGCCTGTCACCCCGCCAGCGCTCGCGCCGCATCATCGAACGCTGCGCCCACCCGGACTTCCAACCCGCGCTGCTCGACTACGTGGAGCGCAGTGAGGCCAACGCCCGCGCGGGGCATGGCGGCATGCACACGCCGCATTTGCTGGACGAGGCGCTGTCTTGGCACAACCGGTATGAGCAGACGGGGAAGATGCGGGCGGCTTGAGCAGCACCCTCACCCCAAACCTCTCCCGCGAGCGGGAGAGGGAGAAAGATGTCAATCCGTCCCGGACTGCTGCAGCGCCCACATCCCCGCATACACCCCACCGCGCGAAACCAGATCAGCATGCGTCCCCCGTTCAACGATCTCACCGTTGACCAGCACCAGAATCTCATGCGCATCCACAACAGTAGACAACCGGTGCGCAATCACCAGTGAAGTCTTGTTGCGCGCCGCACTCTTCAACTCCGCCTGGATCGCCCGCTCATTCGCCGAATCCAGGGCCGAAGTCGCCTCGTCAAAGATCACGATGGGCGGGTTCTTCAGCAGCGTGCGCGCAATCGCCACCCGCTGCTTCTCGCCACCCGACAGCTTCAGGCCGCGCTCGCCCACGGTGGTGGCATAACCCAGCGGCAGCTTCTGGATGAAGCTGTGGATGTGCGCCGCCTGCGCAGCGGCGACCGCGGCCTCGTGCCCGGCCTCGGGCCGGCCGTAGAGGATGTTGTATTCGATGGTGTCGTTGAACAGCACCGTGTCCTGCGGCACGATGCCGATGGACTGGCGCACGCTGGACTGCGTGACTCTTCGGATGTCCTGGCCATTGATGAAGATGCGCCCTCCGCCGTGCGGTCCGGTGTCGTCGTGGTTGCTCACATCGTAAAAACGGTAGAGCAGGCGAGCCAGCGTCGACTTGCCCGAACCGGAAGGTCCGACCACCGCCACCGTCTTGCCGGCCGGGATCTGAAAGCTGATGCCGTGCAGGATCTCGCGCGCCGGTTCGTAGGAGAAGCGCACGTTCTCGAACTTCACCGCCGGCGGGCCGTCAAGCACCAGGTCCTGCGCGCCCGGCTGGTCGGCGATTTCGCGTTCTTTTTCCAGCAGCACGAACATCTTGTCCAGGTCGGTCAGGCTCTGCTTGATCTCGCGGTAGAGCACGCCCAGGAAACCCAGCGGGATGTAGAGCTGGATCATGAAGGCGTTGACCATCACCAGGTCGCCCAGCGTCATGCGACCCTCGGCCACGCCCTGGGTCGCTCGCCAGAGCATCAGCACCAGCGCCACCGCGATCACCACCTGCTGGCCCGCGTTGAGCAGCGAGAGCGTGGTCTGGCTCTTGATGCGGGCGCGGCGCAGCTTCTCCAGCGCTTCGTCGTAGCGCCGCGCTTCAAACTGCTCGTTGTTGAAGTATTTGACGGTCTCGTAGTTCAGCAACGAGTCGATGGCCCGCGTCTGGCTCACCGATTCCAGCTCGTTCATCTCGCGCCGGAACTTGGTGCGCCACTCGGTCACGGTCACCGTGAAGGTGATGTACAGCACCAGCGCCACCAGCGTGATCCACACATAACCCATGTCGAACTTGGTGCCCAGCAGGGTGAGCACCATGATCACTTCGATCAGGGTGGGAAAGATGCTGTAGAGCGAATACGAGATCAGCGACTGCACGCCGCGCGTGCCGCGTTCGATGTCGCGCGTCATGCCGCCGGTCTGGCGCTCCAGGTGGAAGCGCAGGCTGAGCGCGTGCAGGTGGCCGAACACCTGCAGCGCGATGCTGCGCGTGGCGCCTTCGGTGGCCTTGGCAAACACGAGTTCGCGCAGCTCGGTGAACACGGTGGTGGACAGGCGCAGCAGCCCATAGGCCACGATCAGTCCCAGCGGCACCACCAGCAGCGCCTGCACGCTGCCGGGCTGGATCGTCATCGCATCCACCAGCTCCTTGAGCAGCAGCGGCACGCCGACGTTGGCCATCTTGGCCGCCACCATGAAGGCCAGCGCAAAGCCCACACGCCACTTGTACTGCCACAGGTAGGGCAACAGGCGCGAGAGCGTGGCCCAGTCGGAGCGGCGCTGCGCCGCCGCGTCCCCGGGGGTGGGGGTCGCCGGCAGGGGCATGGAAACACGGGATGAATGGGAGCGCATGCGGGACAATGGGGCAAATAGTTGATTCAGAGATTGTGCCCATGTCCACCGAAACAAGCCCCCGCCCACAAACCACCCTGCCCCAGGACCGCGAACTGGTGCTCAAGGTCATTCCCATGCCGGCCGACACCAACGGCAACGGCGACATCTTCGGCGGCTGGGTCATGGCCCAGGTCGATCTGGCGGGCTCGGTGCTGCCGGCGCGCTATGTTCGCGGGCGCATGGCCACGGTGGCGGTGAACCAGTTCATTTTCAAGCAGCCGGTCCGCGTGGGCGACATCCTGAGCTTCTTCTCGCACGTCACGCGCGTGGGCAACACCTCCATCACGGTGCAGGTCGAGGTGTTCGCCGAACGCTTCTCGGCCCAGGGGCAGTACGTGAAAGTGACCGAAGCCAGCCTGACCTATGTGGCGATCGACATGGAAGGCAAACCACGGCCGATTCCGAAGGACGGGCTGAACATTCCGGGTCTGGCGGGCTGAATCCGGTCAACGGGTCCAGCGCGAACGCCAGGTTTCGTAAATGCGCCGGGCCAGAGTTTCGCTGCCGTTCTGGTGCCGCTCGGTTCGATCCGCGATGACCTGGGGCCCTTGCACGGTGTCCGGGTGCCGCAGGACCAGCGTCGGGTACGTCGCACCCGGGTGCGCCATCCAGTCGCTGATCTTCTGCGGCGTGATCTCGATGTGGAACTGCATCGCGAGGTGCTGCCGCAGGGCAAAGGCCTGGTGGGCACAGGCCGGTGAACCGGCGAGCAATTCGGCACCGGGCGGCAGTTCGACGAAGCTGTCGTGGTGCCACTGGTAGACCGTGGCTTCGGCTGCGTCACCGAACCAGGCGCGTGCGGTCTCGCTGCCGTTGTGGCGGATCGGCAGCCAGCCGATTTCGGGCTGAGTCAGCGTCTCAACGCGTCCACCGAAGGCGCGCGCCATCAGCTGACCGCCGAGGCAATGCCCGATGACGGGAATGCCCAGTGCGTCGGCTTCACGGATCAGCGCTTCGGCCTGCCGCAGCGAGGGGCGATCGTCGTTGGCGCTCCAGGCGCCGCCCAGCACGGCCAGCCCCTTGAAGCCCGCCACCGACGCGGGGTAGGCGTCGCCGGCTTCGGTGCACAGCACCTGCCAGCGCAGGCCTTGTTCGTCGAGCCACTGCCCCAGGTAGCCCGGGCCGTCTTCGTTCAGGTGCTGCAACACCAGCACGTCGGCGTTGTCGTTGTCGTTCGAACTTGATTGCATGACCCAGATGATGGGCTGGCGAGCACCCGCCTGGGGAACCAATCGGGCACGGATGGCGGGAGCCGCCACCGCACCAGGACGGTCAGAACTTGCCGTGGCGGCCCTGCCCTTGCGCGAAGCGCGTGGCCCCTTCCAGCGCGTCGGGGATGCGCGCCTTGCCGCGTTGCCATTCCTGTCGCAGGGCATCGCCCAGCGGCAGGTCCCACTGGGCGAAAGCGCTCTCGCGGTCGGCGCGCATCGTGGCCTGCGGGAAGGCCGCCAGATGTTGTGCGACTGCGATCGCCGCTGCGCGCGCCGTGCCGGTGGGCACCACGCGGTTGGCCAGGCCGATCCGCAGCGCTTCGGCCGCTTCGACCTGTCGGCCGGTGAGGATCAGGTCCATGGCGTGGCCCATGCCGATCAGGCGCGGCAGGCGCACCGTGCCACCGTCAATCAGCGGCACGCCAAAGCGCCGGCAATAGACGCCAAAGTAGGCGTCTTCTTCCATCATGCGCAGGTCGCACCAGAGCGCGAGCTCCATGCCGCCGGCCACGGCCGCGCCACTCACCGCGGCGATCACCGGCTTGGAGAGCCGCAGGCGCGACGGGCCCATGGGGCCCAGGGCGCGCGGGTCGTTGGCATCGAAATCCAGCTGGTCCAGCCCGCCGGACCCGCCCGATGCGGCCAGCCGAGCGCCGTATTGCAGGTCCCAGCCGGCGCAGAAGTGGCCGTTGGCACCGTGGAACACCGCGACCTTGGCGTCGGGATCGTCTTCAAAGGCCAGGAAGGCCGCGTGCAGGGCCTGGGCGGTGGCGCTGTCGACGGCGTTGCGCACCTCGGGGCGGCTCAGGGTGACGACCCAGATGTCGCCCTGGTTTTCGGTGGTGACGGCGGAGTGGGGCATGTCATCCTTTCCATAGGGTTGGCGGGCGGGCCCTCACCCCTGCCCTCTCCCAGAGGGAAAGGGAGCAGCATCGCCCCACCAGCCCACGCGCGGCGTGCTCAAGGCTTCTTCCAGCTCGGCCTCCGTCACCTCGATCTCCAGCCGCAGCAGCGCGCCGGCCATGGCCTTGCCGAGGTTGTCCAGCCGCAGGTTGCGCGCGCCGCCGCCCTGCAGCGCGCCGCGCAGCACGAACTTCAGCGCCAGGATGTGGGGCAGCGACCAGGCGTCCACCTCGCCGGGCAGCCAGGGCGCGAAATGGGCCTGCACGCGAGCAGCCGTGACTTCGCGTTCCAGCAAGCGGTAACCGGGCAGGTTCCAGGCGAAGAGACCGAAGTCCACCCAGTCGGCCTTGTCACCGCTGCGCGCGTGGGCGATGCGGACCAGGGGAATGCGCACCGTATGGCTCATGGGACACCTCCCAACATGTCTACCTGGATGTTCGGTTCCACCAACGCACGCGGGATGAGCGTGGGCCAGATGCCCAGCAGTTCGCTGGTGTTGTGCAGGCCGTTGAAGCCGCAGGTGTAGGCCGGCCCGCTCAGGGCCAGCCAGGGAAACAGGCGCCCGAAGCCGTCAGCGGCCGCCTTCGATGGCGTGCGCAGCACCAGCCGCGTCCAGATCTCGTTCATGGTGTTGAGCACGGCCGCATCGGGCAGCGGCGCCAGCGCGCCGTGCGCGGAATTCAGCCCCGGGTACTCCACGAACAGCTCGTCGTGCGGGATGCGCTTCTCGGCGAGCTGTGTCCGGATGGTGTGGATCGCGGCCTGCGCCTTGTCCCAGGCATCGGGCCACGAGAAGCCCCAGGTCACCTCGGCCCTGTAACCGTCGCGGTAACCCGCCACCACCTTGAGCTGGTCGCCCGGCGCCTGGCCACACGCGCCCGTGAGTCGCACGCGGTCGTGGCCCTCATCGTGCAGCACGATGCCGCCCATGTCGAGCACGACGTCGGGCGAGTGGTAGGCGTGCGGGTTGTGCACCTCGTAGAGCAGTTGCTGGCGCACGGTGTCGAAATTGATCCGGCCGCCCGTGCCGGGCGCCTTGGTGATCAGCGCCGTGCCGTCTTCCCAGACCTCGGCGAGGGGATAACCGATGTGCGCCAGATCGGGGATGGCTTGCCAGGCGCCCTGGCTGCCGAAGTTGCCGCCGCTGCCCTGGCCCGAGCATTCGAGCAGATGCCCCACGGTCAGGCCTTGCGCCAGGCGGTTCAGATCGATCGCCTCGGTGGCGCCACCGAGTGTCCAGCCCAAGCCGTGCACCAGCGGGCCGAGGAAGAGCGCGGCGTCGGCCACGCGCCCGGTGATCACGATGTGTGCCCCCGCATCGAGCGCCCGCACGATGGGCGCCGCGCCGAGGTAGGCGTTGCCGAACACCAGCCGCTCGCGCACCTGCGCCACCGGTTCGCCGGTGAACAGGTGGGCCAGCTCGGCGGCGGGGGTGTCGTCATCCAGCAGCCGCGGCAGCACGTCGTCACCCGCCACCACCGCGATGCGCGCGGCCCAGCCCTTGGCCCCGAACGCGGCCAGCACCGCCTGCGCCGCGCCCATCGGGTTCAGGCCGCCGGCGTTGCAGACAAAGCGCACGCCGTGCTCGCGCATCAGCGGCCACAGGCGCAGCAGCATGGGAACCACGTCGCGCGCATAGCCCAGCGCCGGGTCGCGCTGGCGGTCTTTCTGCAGGATGGCGAGCGTGAGTTCGGCCAGGTGGTCGCTGGCAATGAACTGCAGGCCGCCGCGCTCAATGCTCGCGGCCACGGGCTCCCAGTTGTCACCGTAAAAGCCGAGGCCGGCGCCGATGCGGATGGATTTCATGGACGTCATGGGGGTGGTGGACCCCGCAGGATACGGCGACGCTCCCATATCGCAAAGCAAACGCTCTGCAAAAATGAAATGCTGCACCGCAAGACATGGCGCCTGCGCGACTGTGGCCCGGGTCAACCCCTAGCAACGCCCGCAAACAAGGCAGCTATAAACACCGCACACCGTCGGGTAGACGTGTCTCAAAGCCTGCTGCAGCGGCCGGGACGACAAAGGCATCCGACCTCACAGGAGAACCGCGTGCAACTGCTGCAACTGCTCATCAGCGGTGTGGCCCAGGGCTGTATCTACGGACTCATCGCCCTGGGGTTCGTGCTGATCTACAAGGCCACCGAAACGGTGAGCTTCGCCCAGGGCGATCTGATGATGGTGGGGGCCTTCGGCGGTCTGCTCACCATGACGCTGCTGGGCTTTCCGTTCTGGCTGTCGGTGCCTGCGGCGGTGATCGGCATGGGCGCTTTCGGCGTGGCGCTGGAACGCCTGGTGATCCGGCCCATCCTCGGCCAGCCCGCTTTTTCCATCGTGATGCTGACCATCGGCGTGGGCTATGTGCTGCGCGGCGTGATCACCATGATCCCCAACATCGGCACCGACACGCACACGCTGCCGGTGCCGTATGCGGGTGAAGTGTTGCGCCTGGGCACGCTGGTGGTGTCGGCCGAACAGATCGTCGTCATTGCCGTCACCGGCCTGCTGTGCGCCGGGCTGTTCGCCATGTTCCGTTATTCCAGGCTGGGCCTCGCCATGCAGGCCGCATCGCAAAACCAGCTGGCGGCCTACTACATGGGCATCCCGGTCAAACGGCTCAACGGCCTGGTCTGGGGTCTGGCCGCTGGCGTGGCGGCCTTCGCCGGCCTGCTGCTCGCCCCCATCACCTTCGTGCACGCCAACATGGGTTTCATCGGTCTGAAGGCCTTTCCGGCGGCGGTGGTGGGCGGTTTCGGCAGCCTGCCCGGCGCCATCGTCGGCGGGCTGATCATCGGCATCGTCGAGTCGCTCTCGGGCTTCTACCTGCCCGAAGGTTTCAAGGACATCGCGCCCTACATCGTGGTGCTGATCATGCTGGTGCTGAAACCCAACGGCCTCTTTGGCGAAAAGCTGAGGAAAAAAGTCTAGCCCTTGCCGGTCAGACCACCCGCGCAGCGATGTGCGCTGACCCCAACCGATCAAGAACATGCGCTTCATTTTCAAGACCGACTACAACCAGGACATCCGGCTCGCCAAACATGGCGGGCATGTGTTCTGGTACGGCCTGCTGTGCCTGTTCCTGCTGGTGGCACCCTGGGTGATCGAGGAATACTGGCTGGCGCAGCTCACCTTCGTGCTGATCTACGCCGTGGTGGGCCTGGGGCTGATGCTGCTGGCGGGCTTCACCGGCCTGTTCTCGCTCGGCCACGCGGCCTTTCTCGGCGTCGGCGCCTACACCGAGACGGTGATGGTCAACGCCGGCGTGCCCTTCCCGATCGCCATGGCCTGCGCGGGTCTGCTGGCCGCGGCGGTGGGCATGGTGGTGGGCTTGCCGGCGCTGCGCGTCAAGGGCATCTACCTCGGCATGGCCACGCTGGCATTCGGCTTCATCGTCGAAGAAGGCATGGCACGCTGGGAAAGCGTGACGGGCGGCAACTCGGGCCTGTCGGTGATGCCGCCTTCGATGTTCGGCTGGGAGCTGGATTCCACCAACGAGTTCTACTTTCTCTGCCTCGTGGTCACGGTGCTCGCCACGCTGGCCATCGTCAACCTGATGCGCTCCAGCACCGGGCGTGCTTTCGTCGCCATCCGCGATTCGGAGATCTCGGCGCAGAGCATGGGCATCCACCTCGCGCGCTACAAGACCCTCTCCTTCGCCCTGTCGGCGGCGCTGGCCGGCATCGGCGGGGCGCTCTACGCGCACAAGATCCAGTTCCTCTCGCCCGAGCAGTTCAGCATCATCCAGTCGATCGACCTGCTGCTGATGGTGGTGATCGGTGGCCTGGGCTCGATCCACGGCGCCTTCCTCGGTGCGATCTTCCTCATCGTCATGCCGCAGCTCATCGCGCTGGGCAAGGACTACCTGCCCGACGCCATCGGCCAGGCCGCCGGCCTGCAGGGCACGGTCTATGGCCTGGTGCTGATCGCCTTCGTGCTGTTCGAACCCATGGGCCTGTACGGGCGCTGGCTCAAGGTGCGGGCGTACTTCCAGCTGTTCCCGTTCTACCGGCGCGGTCTGTTCAAGCGCCAGAAGACCTTCCAGAAATCGGATCGCTTGAAATGACCGACGACATCCTCCTGTCTGCCCAGAACCTCAGCGTGCGCTTCGGTGGCGTGCTCGCGGTGAACAACGTGAGCTTCGACGTGAAGAAGGGCGAGGTGTTCACGCTGATCGGCCCCAACGGCGCGGGCAAGACCACCGTGTTCAACCTGATCAGCCGCATCTACACGCCCACCACCGGCCACATCGACTACGCCGGCCCGAACGGCATGCGCAAGCTGACCGAGCAGCCACCGCACCGCATCGCGGGCCTGGGCATTGCGCGCACCTTCCAGAACATCGAACTGTTCGAACACGCCACCGTGCTGCAGAACCTGCTGATCGGGCGCCACACGCACCGCCGCACCGGCCTGTGGAGTGAAATCTTCTTCACAGGAAAGACGCGCGCCGCCGAGATCGAGGCGCGCGCCAAGGTCGAGCAGGTGATCGACTTCCTGAACCTGCAGCACCACCGCGAGTCGATGATCGCCGGCCTGCCCTACGGCGTGCGCAAGGTGGTCGAACTGGCGCGCGCGCTGTGCACCGAGCCCAAGCTGCTGCTGCTCGACGAGCCCTCATCGGGCCTGAACGTGGAAGAGACCGAAGACATGGCGTTCTGGATCGCCGACATCAAGAACGATCTGGGCATCACGGTGCTGATGGTCGAACACGACATGTCGCTGGTGTCCAAGGTCTCGGACCGGGTGCTCGCCATGAGCATGGGCGAAGAGCTGGTCACCGGCACGCCGGCCGAGGTGCAGAACCACCCCGGCGTGATCGAGGCCTACCTCGGCACGGTGGACGACGTGTCCAGCCTGCGGCGGGAAAACCATGTGAGGACGACAGCATGAGAACCGCCGGGCCGCCCCAAGGTTCGAACGCCCCCCTGGGGGGCAGCGCAGTACGCGCAGCGACAAGCGTGGGGGTCCTATGACCGCGCCCGTGACCGACAACGCGGTGCTCAAGCTGCTCAACGTCGAGAGCGCCTATGGCCCGATCAAGGCGATCCGCGGCGTGAGCCTGCAGGTCCGGCGCAGCGAGATCGCCACCGTGCTGGGCAGCAACGGCGCGGGCAAGACCACCATCCTCAAGACCATCAGCGGCATCATCGATCCGCGCAAGGGCAGCATCGAGTTCAAGGGCGAAAACATCACGGCGCAGGACCCGGCCCACATCGTGCAGCAGGGCCTGAGCCATGTGCCCGAAGGGCGCGAGGTGTTCCCGCTGCTTTCGGTACGCGACAACCTGCTCATGGGCGCCTACACCCGCAAGGACCGCGACGGCGTGGCGCGCGACATGGAGCTGGTGTTCGGTTATTTCCCCATCCTGCGCGAACGCGCGGTGCAGGACGCTGGCCTGCTCTCGGGCGGCCAGCAGCAGATGCTGGCCATCAGCCGCGCCCTGATGGCCAACCCCGACCTGATCCTGCTCGACGAACCCAGCCTGGGCCTGAGCCCGAAGCTCACCAAAGAGATCTTCGAGATCGTGGTGCGCATCAACCGCGAACGCGGCACCACCATCCTGCTGGTGGAGCAGAACGCCAACATGGCGCTCAACGCGTCGGACTACGGCTACGTGCTGGAGAACGGCCGCATCGTGATGGAAGACACCTGCGCCCACCTGCGCGAGAAGGACGACATCAAGGAGTTCTACCTGGGCATGAAAGAGGCGGGCGTGCGGGCCGACCGGCGCTGGAAGAAAAAGAAGAACTGGAGATGACTTTGGAACACCCCCGCAGCGCTTCGCGCTACCCCCTCAAGGGGGCAACGCGGTGCGGCCCGGCAAAGCCGGTTCCCCCGCGTTCTGAGTTCGTGCACTTCGCGCCGGAGAAAAGTTGACATGAGTTACCTCTGGGATTTGTCCCACATCCAGCCTCAGTCCGAGGTCGTGCTGCCGGGCGACACCATTCCCGCGATGTTCTGGAACGCGGTGCAGAAGCGCGGTCCCAACGTCTGGATGCGGCAGAAAGAGTTCGGCATCTGGCGCAGCTGGTCCTGGGACCAGACCGGCGAAGCGGTGCGCGAGATCGCCCACGGCCTGATGGCGCTGGGCTTTGCCGCGCGCGAGACCGCGTCCATCCTCTCCAACACCACGGTCGAATGGGTGCTGGCCGATCTGGCGGTGCTGAGCGCGGGCGGCGTCTCCAACGGCATCTACCCGACCGACGCGGCCGAGCAGGTGCAGTTTCTCTGCGAGGACTCGGGCACCACCGTGCTGTTCGTGGAAGACGATGAACAGCTCGACAAGGCACTCGAGGTGCGCCAGCACCTGCCGCGGCTGAAGAAGATCGTGGTGTTCGACATGGAAGGCCTGCACGAGCTGGACGATCCGCAGGTCATCGGCCTGGACGCCCTGCGCGAGCTCGGCCGCACCCACGCCAGGACCCACGCGGGTGAGATGGAGGCCCGGGTGGCCGCCTGCCGGCCACAGGACCTGGCCATCCTCGTCTACACCTCGGGCACCACCGGTAGACCGAAGGGCGCGATGCACAGCCACCAGGGCCTGGTCTACACCGTGCACGGCTACAACACGCTGATCGCACGCGACGAGCACGACGAGTGCATGTGTTTCCTGCCGCTGTGCCACATCGCCGAGCGCATGGGCGGCGAGTACTTTTCGCTCTACACCGGCGCGAAACTCAACTTCGTCGAGAACCCCGAGACCGTGCCGGAAAACGTGCGCGAGATCGCGCCCACGGTGTTCACCGCCGTGCCGCGCGTGTGGGAGAAGTTCTATTCGGGCGTGATGATCGCGCTCAAGGAAGCCAGCGCGCTGCAGCAGGCCGCCTACGCCTGGGCCATCGGCGTCGGCCAGCGCGTGGCCGAGCATGTGATGGCGGGGCAAGCCGTGCCCGGTGGCTTGCGCCTGCAGTTCCGGCTGGCGCGCCTGCTGGTGCTGGACAACGTGCGCAAGCTCATCGGCATCCACCGCGCCCGGTTTCTCGTCACCGGCGCCGCGCCCATCTCGCCCGATCTGGTGCGCTGGTACCTGGCGCTGGGCGTGCCCATGCTGGAGGTCTGGGGCATGACGGAGACCTGCGGCGCCTCCACCGGCATCCCGGCCGAGCGCATCAAGCCCGGCAGCATCGGCCCGGCAGCGAGCTACAACGACGTGCGGCTCGACCCGCAGACCGGCGAGATCCTGGTGCGTGGCCCCAACGTGTTCATGGGTTACCTGAACCAGCCGGAAAAAACCGCCGAGACCATCGACAAGGACGGCTGGCTGCACACCGGCGACGTGGGCACGGTCGATGAGGAAGGGTTTTTCCGCATCACCGACCGCATGAAAGACATCATCATCACCGCAGGGGGCAAGAACATCACGCCCAGCGAGCTGGAGAACGAACTGAAGTTCTCGCCCTACGTGACCGATGCGGTGGTGATCGGTGACCAGCGGCCCTACCTCACCGTGATCATCATGATCGACCAGGAGAACGTGGAGAAGTATGCGCAAGACAACGACGTGCCGTTTTCCAACTACGCCAGCCTCACCCGCGCGCCCGAGGTGCAGGCGCTGATCCAGGCCGAGATCGACCGCGTCAACAAGAAGTTTGCCCGCGTGGAACAGATCAAGAAGTTCTTCCTGCTCGACACCCAGCTCAGCGCCGAAGACGAAGAACTCACCCCCACCATGAAGCTCAAGCGCAAGCTGGTGCAACAGAAATACGCGGACCAGATCGACGCCATGTACAGCTGACCAGCAGCAGCACACACGGGTTCGCTTCAATCGCAGAACAAGACGCGCCAGGAGCACACACCGTGGGGCACCGCCGGGCCGGCTTTGCCAGGCGGCCAGTGCCGCCCCCTTTGAGGGGGTAGCGCGCAGCGCTGCGGGGGTGTTTCCTCAGGGCAACAGGCCCAGGCGCCTCGCGTTCGACACCGCCTGCGTGCGGTTGCCCGCTTCCAGCTTGGCATTGACGCTGCGCAGGTGGGCCTTCACGGTGTTCTCGGAAATGAAGAGGCGCTCGCCGATCTCGCGGTTGCCGCGACCTTCGGCGAGCATCTGCAAGACCTCCATTTCGCGCTCTGACAGCACGGTCTGGGCAACCGCGGGCTGGCCCCAGGCCGCGAGCACCGGCGCCAGAAAATCGACCAGGTGGGGCTGACCGCCCACCAGCGGACTCGCCAGCACCGCCTGCAACAGCGGCGCCATGGCCGGTCCTTCGTCGATCAGCAGGCGCTGGTGGCCAGTGAGCGCGCACCACTCGCACACCTCGCTCGCTTCGCGCAGGGCGGCGAGCGCCTGCCCGTCGCGCTGCAGCGCCTCGGCCAGCAGCAGCCGCAGCAGCGAGGCGCGCACGCGCCGCCGGGCGTCCTGCGCCTCGCGGGCGGCCTGGCGCAGCGGCTCGATGGCGGCCACCGCATCGCCGGCGCGCACCTGCCAGCGCAGCCGGCCCAGCGCCAGGTCTTCCACATCGTTGGCGTTCGCCGGAAAG
The DNA here is from genome assembly GCA_030653975.1 of Hydrogenophaga sp. Lineage (GTDB taxonomy): Bacteria > Pseudomonadota > Gammaproteobacteria > Burkholderiales > Burkholderiaceae_C > Hydrogenophaga. Next base: position 15,524 of record JAURYH010000056.1, read on the forward strand.
TCCTGCTGCAGCGCCCACACCGCCGGGTGCATCGCGGCCTGCGCCAGGTACTCGCCGGCCTGATCGGGCTGCCCCTCCGCCAACGCCAGCCGCGCGCGCTCCAGCCAGGCGGTGGACACCAGCCGCTCCAGGCCGGCCGCATGGCCGAAGCGCTCCATCTCGGCCAGTCGCCGGTGACCCAGTTCGGTATCGCCCTGCGCGTGCGCGCAGCGCGCCAGCAACAGGTGGTTCAGCAGCACCGTGTCGGGCGGACCCACCTCCTTGGTGAACGGCAGGCTGCCCAGCAGCAGCCGGTTCGCCTCGGGCAAGCGGTTGCGCGCGTACAGCGCGGTCGCCAGCCCGACGCCGAGCGCCGCGTTGCCGCCGGGTGAATGGGCCTCGGCGCCGGTGCGCGAGGCCAGCGTGGTTTCCAGCCGCGAGCACGCGTCCTGCAAGCGCCCTTGCACCAGTTCCAGGTTGGCGTGCACGCACTCGGCGATGGTCATGTTGAAGGCGCTGCCGGTGTTCCAGTGCCAGCGCTTGGCGGTGGTCAGCACCACCATGGCTTCGTCGAACCGGGTTGCGGTGATGAGCGCACTGGCCAGCGCGTTGGCCAGCATGCCGTGCGGTGCACCGCTGCGCGGGCCTTCGTCGGTCCGGTGGTGGCGCAGGCTCACCTCCAGGCAGCGGTCGGCCTGGTCGAGCATCGCGTGGGCCAGGCCCCGCACCGCGCCCACCCAGTCGCGGTCAACACCCCACACCGATTCGCTCGCTTCGAGTTCGTCGAGCAGGCGCAGCGCTTCGGGCTGGCGCCGCGTCAGCGCCAGCGCACAGGCGTGAAACGGCACCAGCGCCGGCCGTTGCTCGCGCAGCGCCGGGCCCAGCGCGTCGAACCAGCGGCTCAGCAAGCGAAAGCGCCCCTGCAGCAACAGCCGCTCGGCGTGGGCCTGCAACAGGTCCAGCGTGAGCGCCTGGTCGCCCGCGGCCAGGGCGTGGTGAATCGCCGGCACCACGCTGCCCTGGTCCAGCCGCCATTGGCTGGCCGCACGGTGCACCTGCGCCACCCGCGCCGGCTGGCGGCGCGCCGCCTCGGTCTGCAGGAAGTTCGCAAACAGCCCATGGAAGCGAAACCGTTGCCGCGTTTCGTCCACCGCGCTGAGGAACAGGTTCTGCTGCAACAGGGCCTCCAGCAGCTCGCTGGCGTCCTCGCAACCGGTGACGGCGCGCGCCATGTCGGCGTCGAACTCTTCCAGCAGTCCGACCATCATCACGAAGTCGCGCAACCGCGGCGGCAGCCCGGCCAGCACGCTCTCCATCAGGTACTCGGCCACCGACGAATGGCTGCCCGAGAACGCGCTGGCGAACTGGTCGGGCGCCGCGTGCCGCTGCAGCGCGTGAGCGGCGAGCTGCAGCGCGGTGACCCAGCCCTCGGTGCGCTCGTGCAGCTGTTCCACGGTGCGGTTCGACAGGGGGCGCGCGTTGCCGCGCAACAGGGCGTGCGCTTCGGCCAGCGTCAGCCGCAAGGCTTCCGGGCCGATCTCCAGCAGCCGCCCCGAGGAGCGCAGCACCGACAGGTTCAGCCGCGGCTGCTCGCGGCTGCCGATCACCAGGTAGCCGTTGCGCGGCCAGTGGGCCAGCAGCTCGTGCACCAGGTCGAGCGCGACCGGGTTGCGCAGGCGTTCGAAATCGTCCAGGAAACAGACCACCGGGCGCGAGCCCCCTTCGAGCCGCTGCAGCAGCGTGAACCCGCCCTGCAACAGCTCGGCCGGTGTCGCGGCCTGCCCGGGTTGCAGCAGCCCGGGCAGGCCGCGGGCGGCCGCGCGCAGCTTGGACAGGAAACGGTTCACGTCGTTGTCGGCGTCATCGAGCGTCAACCACGACACCAGGGCCGGCACGGGCGCTTCGGCGCAGGCGGCCCAGTGGTCGCGCATGGCGGTGGTCTTGCCGAAACCGGCCGGTGCGCAGAACAGCACCACCCGCGCCTGGGCATGGGCGCTGAGCAGGGCCTGGACGCCGGGCCGGTCGATTCGGTGGGCCGGCGCCATCGGAGGCCGCAGGCGCAGCGCCATCACCGGATCGGCGCCCGCGTCGGCCACCTTGTGGACGGGGGCGTCGGAGCCGGTGGCCCCCGGATCGTCGGAACGCGGGAAGGACATGAAGGGTGGTCGGGTATCGAGGAGTTTGAGTTTGGCACGCCCGCCAGGCACCCAGCCCGTGGCGGCTCTACGGGTTTCCCCGAAGGCCAGAACCGCCCGAACGGACGATGCGTCGCCGCGCACGGCTCCCTAGAGTCCCTCCAACGCCACTTGAAGGCCCTTCAGCCGGGTGCGCCGTTGGAGAAACCATGACCCAAGACGTGTACATCATCGACGCCATCCGCACGCCGCGCTCCCGCGGCAAGGCCGATGGCCGCTTGCACGAAATCAAGCCCGTCGACCTGGTCTGCGGCCTGCTGGAAGAAATGCGCGAGCGGCACGACCTCGACACCTCGCGCGTCGACGACCTGATGCTCGGCTGCGTGACCCCTGTCATGGAACAGGGCGCGGTGCTGCCGAAGATTGCTTTGCAGAAAGCCCGCTGGAACGTCGCTGTGCCGGGCATGCAGATGAACCGCTTCTGCGCCTCGGGCCTGGACGCGGTGAACACCGCCGCAGCGAAGATCGCCTCCGGCTGGGAGCAGCTGATCTGCGCCGGCGGCTACGAGAGCATGAGCCGCGTGCCGATGGGCGCCGACGGCGGCCCCTTCAGCGAAGACCCGGCCACCGCGCTGCAGACCAGCTTCGTGCCGCAAGGCATTGGCGCCGACCTGATCGCCACGCTCGACGGCCACAGCCGCGAAGACGTGGACCGCTTTGCGGTGCGCAGCCAGCAGCGCGCCGCCGCCGCGCGCGCGGCCGGCTGGTTCGACCGCTCGGTGGTGCCGGTGAAAGACGACAACGGCGTCGTCGTGCTGGCGCAGGACGACTTCATCAAACCCGAAACCGACCTCTCGGTGCTCGGCGCGCTCAAGCCCAGCTTCGAGGGCCTGGGCAAGCTGTTCGATCCGGTGGCGCTGGCCCACTACCCCGAGGTCGAGGCGATCCGCCATGTGCACACGCCGGGCAACTCCAGCGGCATCGTCGACGGTGCCTCGCTGGTGCTGCTGGCCTCGGGCACGGCTGCGCGCGAACTCGGCCTGAAGCCGCGCGGGCGCATCGTCTCGACCGCGCTGATCGCGACCGACCCCGTGATCATGCTGGCCGGCCCCGGGCCCGCCTCGCGCAAGGCACTGGCCAAGGCCGGCCTCTCGATGGACGACATCGACCTGGTCGAGATCAACGAGGCCTTCGCCTCGGTGGCACTGCGCCTGCAGCGCGAGCTCGACGTGCCCGACGACAAGCTCAACGTGGTCGGCGGTGCCATCGCCATGGGCCACCCCCTGGGCGCCACCGGCGGCATGTTGATCTCCACCGTGCTGGACGAACTCGAGCGCCGCCAGCTCAGGCGCGGGCTGCTGTGCATGTGCGTCGGCGGCGGTATGGGCATTGCCACCGTGATCGAACGGGTCTGACCCCCACCCGCACCACCCACACCGAACCTCTTAGGACAACAGCGTGAGCGACTTCCATTACGACAAGGACACCGACGGCATCGTCACCGTCACCATCGATCTGCAAGGCCAGTCGGCCAACACCATGAACGGCGCCTACATCACGGGCATGGAGGGCGTGCTGGCGCGCCTGGGCGCCGAGACCGGCCTGACCGGCGTGGTGTTTGCCTCGGCGAAAAAGACCTTCTTTGCCGGCGGCGACCTGCACCAGCTGCTGGCGATCGAACAGGCTGACGCCGCGCTGATGCACTTCATCGAGCGCAACAAGGCGCCGTTCCGCGCCCTCGAAAAACTGCCGGTGCCGGTGGTCGCGGCGATCAACGGCGCGGCGCTGGGTGGCGGCTTCGAGCTCTGCCTGGCCTGCAACCAACGCATCGTGGTGGACGCGCCCCACGCCGTGGTCGGCCTGCCCGAGGTCACGCTCGGCCTGCTGCCCGGGGCCGGTGGCGTGGTCCGCCTGGTGGCGCTGCTCGGTCTGGAAAAAGCGCTGCCGCTGCTGCTCGAAGGCAGGCAACTCAAGCCCGCCGAGGCACTGGCCGCCGGCCTGGTGCACCAGGTGGTGCCCTCGGTCGAAGACCTGCTGCCGGCCGCCAAAACCTGGATCAAGGAGAACCCCCAGGCGCACCAGCAGCCCTGGGACCGCAAGGGCTTCCGTTACCCCGGCGGCGACGCCACCTCGCCCGCCGTGCGCCAGATCGCCGTGATGGCACCGGTCACGGTCAAGGCCAAGACGCGCGGCCTGATGCCGGCGCCCGAGCGCATCGTCGACATCGCCGTCAACAGCATGCGCATCGGCTTCGACGCCGCGCTGCGCATGGAAAGCCGGGGCCTCGTGGCGCTGATTCCCACCCCTGAGGCCAAGGCCGCCATCGGCACCTTCTTCTTCGGCATGCAGGCGATCAAGTCGGGCCAGGTGCGCCCGGCCGGTGAACGCTGGAAGGCCCGCTCGGCGGCGGTGCTGGGTGCCGGCATGATGGGCGCCGGCATCGCCTGGGCGCACGCGAACAAAGCGCTGCCCACGGTGCTCAAGGACACCACGGCCGAGAAGGTGACCCAGGGCAAGGCCTACTCGGTGGGCCTGGCCGACAAGGCGATCCAGCGCGGCAGCATGAGCGCCGAACGCAAGGCCGGGCTGCTGGCGCAGATCACCACCACCACCGAAGACGCCGCCCTGGACGGCACCGACCTGATCATCGAAGCGGTGTTCGAGGACATCGACCTGAAGGAAAAGGTCATCGCCACGACCTTCCCCCGGCTGACCGAGGGCGGCATCTACGGCAGCAACACCTCCACCCTGCCGATCTCCATCCTGGCCGAGGCCTGCCCGGACCCGTCGCGCTTCATCGGCCTGCACTTCTTCTCGCCGGTCGACAAGATGAAGATCGTCGAGATCATCATGGGCCGCAAGACCAGCGAAGACACGCTGCGCAAGGCCTACGACCACGTGCAGCAGATCGGCTACATGCCCATCGTGGTCAACGACGCGCGCGGCTTCTTCACCTCGCGCGTCTTCGGCACCTTCATGGACGAGGGCCTGCACCTGCTGCAGGACGGCATGGCGCCCGCCGCCATCGAGCGCGCCGCCTGGATGGCGGGCATGCCGGTCGGCCCCCTGGCCGTGCACGACGAGGTGTCCATGGAACTCTCGCGCAAGGCCATCGCCACCCACCTCAAGCTGGACGAACGCCTGGGCGTCGTCAGCGGATTCGGTGTCCACAACACGGCCACGCAAGCCATCGCGCCGGCCCTGTGCGAGCAGGGGCGCGCCGGCCGGCACTGGGGCGGGGCGGGCTTCTACGACTACCGGCCCGACGGCAGCAAACAGCTGTGGAGCGGCCTGGGCCAGTTCAGGCTGCGCGACGCCGGCGTGAGCCAGCGCGACGCCATCGACCGCATCCTCTACCGCCAGGCCATCGAGACCCTGCGCTGCCGGCACGAAGGCGTGTTGCGCTCGGAGGTCGAGGCCAACCTCGGCTCCATCTTTGCCATCGGCTACCCGGCCCACACCGGCGGAGCCCTGCAGTTCATCCGGGGCACGGGCATCGACGCTTTCGCGGCGCGCGCCGCCGAGCTCGCGGGCCGCTACGGCGAACGCTTCCGGGTCGACCCCGCGGCACTGGACAGCCTGCGCAGCCCCTCGGCGCTGCCGGCCTGACGCGCGGAGCCCCCATGCTGAAACGACGCATCTTCGACCCCGAGCACGGGCAGTTCCGCGACGCCGTGCGGCGCTGGGCCGCCGCCGAGCTCGCGCCCCACGGCGAGGCCTGGCGGGAAGCCGGGCAGGTCTCGCGCGAGATCTGGCGCCAGGCCGGCGCGCAGGGCTACCTGTGCATGTGGGCCGACGAATCCCTGGGCGGCGCCGGGGTGGACGATTTCCGCTACGACCAGATCCTGATCGAGGAACTGCTGCCGGTGGAGCCGGGCTTTTTTGCGCCGCTGCACAGCCGCATCGTCGCGCCCTACCTGCGCCACCTGGGCACCGAAGAACAGCAGCGGCGCTGGCTGCCCGGCTGCGTCAGCGGCGAGACCGTGCTGGCCATCGCGATGACCGAACCCGGCACGGGCTCCGACCTGGCCGGCATGAAAGCCCACGCCGAAGACCACGGCGACCACTGGCTGCTCAACGGCAGCAAGACCTACATCTCCAACGGCATCCTGTGCGGCCTGGTCATCGTGGCCGCCCGCACCGACCCTGCGGTGCCACACGCGCTGGGCCTGTTCGTGGTCGAAGACGGCATGCCCGGCTTCGAGCGCGGTCGCAAGCTCAAGAAGCTCGGCCTGCACAGCCAGGACACCGCCGAGCTGTTCTTCAACGACGTCAAGGTGCCCAGGCAGAACGTGCTGGGCCACCCGCGACAGGGCTTCAAGAGCCTGATGGTCAACCTCGCGGAGGAGCGCCTGGTGAGCGCCGTCGGCTCGGTGGCGCGTGCCCAGCGCGCCTTCACCGTGACGATGGACTTCGTCACCGAGCGCAAGGCCTTTGGCCGGTCCATCGGCACCTTCCAGAACAGCCGCTTCAAGCTGGCCGAAATGCGCGCCCGCATCGACAGCGCACAGGCCTTCGTCGACCACTGCGTGCTGGAACACCTGGAAGGGCAGCTCACGGGCGAGACCGCCGCCGCGGCAAAGTGGCTGAGCTCGGAACTCGAAGGCTGGTGCGTGGACGAAGGCCTGCAGCTGCACGGCGGCGCCGGCTACATGCAGGAATACGAGATCTGTCGCCTGTACGCCGACGCGCGCATCAACCGCATCCTGGCCGGCACCTCCGAGGTGATGAAGGAAATCATCGGGCGCGGGCTGGGCCTGGACGAGCGCCGGAAGGAGGCCGCATGAACGGCCCGCTCGCCGGCCTGCGCGTGGTCGAGTTCAGCGGCATCGGCCCCGGCCCGCTGGCCGGGCAGTTGCTGGCCGACTTGGGCGCCGACGTGGTGACCATCGACCGCGCGTCGTGCCCAGCGCCCGACCGCAGCGACGTGAACCGGCGCAACAAGCGCTCGGTTGCGCTGGACCTGCGCCGGCCCGAGGGCGTCGAGGCGGCGCTGCGCCTGATCAACCACGCCGACGTGCTGATCGAAGGGTTTCGCCCGGGCGTGATGGAACGCCTCGGCCTGGGCCCCGAGGACTGCCGCGTGCGACATCCGCGCCTGGTCTACGGCCGCATGACGGGCTGGGGCCAGACCGGCCCGCTCGCGCAGACGGCCGGCCACGACCTGAACTACCTGGCGCTGACCGGCGCGCTGGGCGCCATCGGCCCGGCCGAAGGCCCACCGCTGCCGCCGCTGAACCTGGTGGCCGATTTCGGTGGCGGCGCGATGTTCCTGGTGTTCGGTGTGCTCGCCGCCTTGTTCGAGCGCTCGCGCTCGGGCCTGGGCCAGGTGATCGATGCGGCCATGGTCGACGGCGTGCCGGCCATGATGGGCCTGCTCTACGGCCTGCTGGCGCGCGGCCAGTGGTTCGAGCGACGCGGCAGCAACCTGCTCGACGGCGGCGCGCCGTTTTACGCCTGCTACGCCACGTTCGACGGCCGCCACATGGCGCTGGGCGCCATCGAGCCGCCCTTTTTTGCCGACTTCCTGTTGCGCGCCGGTCTGCCGGCCGAGTGGTCGGCGGCGCAGGCCGATCCGGCGCGCTGGCCGGCCTTGCGCGAAGCCATTGCCGAGGCCTTTGCCCGACACACGCAGGCGCACTGGTGCCGCGTGTTCGACGGCAGCGACGCCTGCGTGGCGCCGGTGCTGGCCTTCTCCGAGGCCGCGGCGCACGCCCACCTGGCCGCGCGCCACACGCTCAGCCAGGAAGACGGCGTCTGGCAGGCCGCACCCGCCCCGCGCTTTGACCGCACCCCCGCCCGCCGCCCGCGCCCCCCGGGCGCCCTGGGCGCCGACACCAAGGCGGTGCTCGCCGAGGCCGGCGCGACGAGCGCCGACCTGCAGCGCTGGCGCCATGCCGGCGCCCTCACCTGAACCCCCACACCACCCGGAGACCTTGCCATGTACCTGACCCAAGCCCTGCACAAGGGACTGATCGAACAACCCGACGCCCTGGCCGCCGTCTGCGGCGACGAACAACGCAGCCACGCCGAGCTGGTGGACCGGGTCGCCCGGCTGGCCGGTGGCCTGCAAAGCCTCGGTGTCGCCCCGGGCGACCGCGTCGCCATGATGGCGCTCAACTCCATCCGCTACGTCGAGTTCTTCTACGGAAGCTGGTGGGCCGGCGCCGTGGTCAACCCGGTGAACATCCGCTGGAGCCCGCGCGAGGTCGCCTACTCGCTCGACGACTGCGACACCCGCGTGCTGATCGTCGACGACGTGTTTTCCAAGGCGGTGCCTGCCCTGCGCGAGCACTCGCGCAGTTTGCAGACGGTGATCTTCTGTGGCCGTGGCGAGTGCCCTGAGGGTGCGCTGCGGTTTGAAGACCTGGTGAGCGGCCATGCCCCGGTGCCCGACGCCGGCCGCAACGGATCAGACCTGGCCGCCGTGATGTACACCGGCGGCACCACCGGCCAGCCCAAAGGCGTGATGCTCGGCCACCAGCAGCTCTACCTGAACGCGCTGTCCAACGTGTCGACGCTGCCGCGCACGCAGGCCGGATCGGTGATCGCCGCGCCCATGTTCCACGTCGGTGCGGCGGGCCAGTTGCTGATGGCGCGTGCCCGGCTGATGCCCACCGTCATCGTGCCGATGTTCGACGAGGTGGCGCTGATGACCGCGATCCAGACCCACCGCCCGGACGAGGGCTTTCTGGTGCCGGTGATGCTCAAGCGCCTGGTCGACCACCCGCGCTTTGCCGAGTTCGACCTCTCCAGCCTGAAGCTGATGCTCTACGGCGCCTCGCCCATCGACGCCACGCTGCTCGACCAGGCGATGCGCACCCTGCCCTCGGCCGACTTCGTGCAGTTCTACGGCATGACCGAGCTCTCGCCCACCATCTGCGCGCTGCCAGCCGATGCCCACCGGCCCGGCCCCGACCGCGAGCGCCTGCTGCGCGCCGCTGGCCGGCCGGTGCCGCTGGCCGAGGTGCGCATCGTCGACCCGCAGGGCCGCGAATGCCCACGCGGCCAGGTCGGCGAGATCGTCGCCCGGGGGCCCAACGTGATGCAGGGCTACTGGAACAAGCCCGAAGAAACCGCCGCGGCGATCAAGGACGGCTGGATGCACACCGGCGACGGTGGCTACATGGACCCGCAGGGCATGGTGTTCGTGGTGGACCGTGTCAAGGACATGATCGTCAGCGGCGGTGAAAACGTCTATTCGGCCGAGGTCGAGAACGCGATCCTGCAACTGCCCCAGGTGGCCGGCTGCGCCGTGATCGGCGTGCCCGACGACGCGCTGGGCGAGCGGGTGCACGCGGTGGTGGTGCTCAAGCCGGGCACCGCGCTCGACGAGGACGCGATCCGCGCCCACTGCCGCGACCGCATCGCCGGCTACAAGTGCCCGCGCAGCGTCGAGTACCGCGACGAGCTGCCGCTGACGGCCGCCGGCAAGCTGCAGAAGTACCTGCTGCGCGAACCGCACTGGGCGGGCCGCACCCGCCAGGTCAACTGAGGGCGTGCGATGAATGCCCCCAACCAGGCCCCCACGGTCGGCTGCGTGGTCGAAGGCCCGGTGGCCACGCTGACGCTGCAGCGGCCCCAGGCGATGAACGCGATCAACACCACGCTGCGCCGCGAACTGCTCGCCGCCATGCGCCAGCTCGACACCACCGACGGCGTGCGCGTGGTGGTGCTGCAGGCGGCGGGCGGCGGCTTCTGCGCCGGCAACGACCTGAAGGAAGCGCTCAACCCGGCGCACCGCGATGTCGAGGCCATGATCCTGGCCGAATACAAACCCATCCTCGACACCATGGCCGCGTCGAGCCGCCTCTACGTCGGCGCGGTGCACGGCACGGCGGCCGGCATCGGCATGTCGATCGCGCTGAACTGCGACCTGCTCTGGATGAGCGAGGGCGCCTGCCTGTACCCGGCCTTTGCGCCCATCGCGCTGGTGCCCGACGGCGGGGCCACCTGGCAGCTGGTGCAGGCCATGGGCTACCGGCGCGCGCTGCAGGTGCTGATCGAAGGCCGGCGTTTGCCCGCAGCGCAATGCCTGTCGGTGGGCCTGGCCAATGGCGTGGCCGCCGACGACGGTTTTCATGCAGCGGTGCGGGCGCAGGCCCAGCGCCTCGCCGAGCTGGCCCCGCTCGCGGTGCAGCACACCAAGCGCCTCGCCCGAGCCGCCGTGAGCAGCACCTTCGCACAGACGGTGCGCGACGAGGCCGCCGCCCAGAACCTGACCTTCACCAGCGCCGACTGCCGCGAGGCGGTGGCGGCGTTCTTCACCCAGCGCACACCCCGATTCACCGGCCAGTAAGAACCGCCACGCCAGGGACTTTCGAGCTTCGCTTTTTTTCAGCCCACCCAGAAGGAGACAACCCATGAACCGCCAGAACACCATCCTGCTTGCCCTGTCCCTGGCCTCGGCCACCCTGGCCGGGACCGCGCACGCCCAGGCGCACCGCTACACCCTCACGGCCGGCCCCGCCCACGCCGCCTTCAATGTCTCGTCCAGCGACCTCTCCGGCCCGCCCGGCACCACGCCGCCGGGCGCGCGCATGTCGGTCGACGACCTCAGCACGCTGGGGATCGAGGCCACCCTGCACCTGACCGATCGCTGGTCGGCCTCGCTGGCCTTCGGCGCGCCGCCCAAGGCCCACTTCAGGGGCGAGGGCATCGCCGCACCGCTGGGCCGCATCGGCAGCGCACGCGCCTGGTTTCCCGCGGTGCTGGCCAGCTACCGGTTCGACGCGATGGGGCCGGTGCAACCCTATGTCGCCGCCGGCGTCAACTACACCTTCTACACCAACGTCCAGGTGGGCGACAACTACACCGCGGCCTTCGGCGGCACCGCCAGCACCGGCAAGGTGAAGGCCTCGTTCGGCCCCGTGGTCAAGCTCGGCGCGCTGCTGCCGCTGTCGGACGGCTGGGTGGTCAACGCTGGCTGGGCGCGCTACGGCATCCGCAGCAAGGCCACCGTGACCACCCAGACGCCCGGCTTCGGGCCCATCGCGCGACAGGCCACGGTCAAGGTGGACCCGGACGTGTTCTCGCTGCTGATCGGCCGCTCGTTCTGACCCCTTGCCCGCAGGCCGCCCCATGACACAGAACCCTCAACGCACCCCCTCCGTGCTGGTCATCGGCGCTGGCGCCACCGGCATGCTCGCCGTGATCCGCCTGCGCGAGGCCGGCATCACCAACGTGACCGTGATCGAGAAGGCCGACCGCGTGGGCGGCACCTGGCGCGACAACACCTACCCCGGTGTGGCCTGCGACATCCCGTCGCACCACTACTGCTATTCCTTCGAGCCCGCCCCGTGGAAGGCCCAGTGCGCCACCGGCGCCGAGCTCAAGGACTACCTTGAACACGTGGCGAAGAAATACCGTGTCATCGAGCGGGTGCGCTTCGGCCGCACCGTCACGTCCTGCCTGTGGGACGACGCCGGCGGCCGATGGACCGTGGACACCGACAAAGGCGATCACTTCGTGGTCGACTTCGTGATCGCGGCCACCGGCATCCTGCACCACCCCAAGATGCCCGACATCCCCGGCCTGGACAGCTTCGCCGGCCCGGCCTGGCACACCGCACGCTGGCGGCACGACGTGGACCTGCAGGGCCAACGCATCGGCGTGATCGGCACCGGCTCCACCTCGCACCAGGTGGTGCCCGAGCTGGTCAACGCCGGGCACCAGGTGCACGTGTTCCAGCGCACGCCGCAGTGGGTGTTTCCGTTCCCCAACCTGCCCTTCCCCGAGTGGCTGCGCCGGCGCTGGATCGCCAAGCCCGAACGCATGCGCCCGTGGAAGACCTTCTACAAGGCCTTCATCGAACAGTTCTTCGTCAAGGCCACGGTGGGCCACCCGGTGCAGAACGCCCTGCTCAACGTCACCGTCAAGAGCTACCTGCGCCTGGCCGTGCGCAACCGCGATCTGCGCCAGAAACTCACGCCCGACTACCGCGTGGGCTGCAAGCGCATGGTCGTCAACTTCACCTTCTACCCGGCGATCCAGAAGCCCAACGCCCACCTCGAAACCGAGGCCATCGAACGCATCGAGCCCGAAGGCGTGCGGCTCAAGACCGGCCGGCTGGTGCCACTCGATGCGCTGGTCCTGTCCACCGGCTTCCACAACTTCAATTACGTGCGCCCGATGACCCTGGTGGGGCGCAACGGCCACCGCCTGGAAGACAGCTGGGGCCAGGGGCGCTACACCAGCGCGCACGCGGTGCTGATGGCCCATTTCCCCAACTTCTTCCTGATGCTCGGCCCGGGCACGCCGATCGGCAACAACTCGGTGATCGGCATGGCCGAGGAGCAGCTCGACTACGTGGTGCGCCTGATCGGCATCTGGCGCCGGGGCGAGGCCGACGAGATCGAACCCACCCCGCAGGCGGTGTCGGCGTTCACCCGCTACATCAAGGCCGGCCTGGGCAAGTCCGTCTGGACCGGTGGCTGCCAGAGCTGGTACCTCGACGCCGATGGTGTGCCGGTGGTCTTTCCCTATCCGTGGCAGGACTTCGTTCGCTCCATGAAAGAAATCAACACCCACGAACTCACGATGGTTCGTCGACCCAGACTGGAGAACGCGCATGCGCTATGACCACGTGATCGTTGGCGGCGGCTCGGCCGGTGCCGTGATGGCCGCGCGCCTGAGCGAAGACCCGAAGACGACGGTCTGCCTGCTCGAAGCCGGCGGCGACGGGCGCGACCTGTTGATCCGCGTGCCGGCCGGCGCCGTGGCGATGATGCCGGGCAAGCCGGTGCGCCTGAACAACTGGGCCTTCGAGACCGTGCCGCAGCGCGGCCTGAACGGCCGTCGCGGCTACCAGCCGCGCGGCCAGACACTGGGCGGCTCCTCGGCCATCAACGCCATGGTGTACGTGCGCGGCAACCCGCGCGACTACGACGGCTGGGCCGAAGCGGGCGCCCCCGGCTGGGACCACGCCTCGGTGCTGCCGTATTTCAGGCGCGCCGAGAACAACGAACGCGGCGCCGACGCCTTCCACGGCGGCAGCGGGCCCCAACAGGTGGCCGACCCCTGCAGCCCCCGGCCCATCACCGAGGCCTGGGTGCAGGCCGGCATCGCCAGCGGCCTGAATCTGAACACCGATTTCAACGGCGCCCAGCAGCAGGGCATCGGCCACTACCAGGTGACGCAGTTCCACGACTCGCGGCGCGGCCAGCGCTGCTCCACCGCCGCGGCCTACCTGCACCCGGTGCTGCACGAGCGGCCCAACCTCACGGTGATCACCCAGGCGCACACCCGCCGCATCCTGATGGACGGCGAGCGCGCCATCGGCGTGGAGTACGACCACAAAGGCCAGCGCGTGCAGGCCCTGGCCGAACGCGAGGTGCTGCTGTGCGCCGGCACCTTCCAGTCGCCCCAGCTGCTGATGCTCTCGGGCATCGGGCCGGGCGACGAGCTGCGCCGGCACGGCCTGCCGGTGTTGCACGAGCGCCGGGGCGTCGGCCGCAACCTGCAGGACCACCCGGACGTGGTGCTGAGCTACGGCGTGAACACCACCGACGTGTTCGGCATCGGCGTCGCCGGCACCTTCCGCCTGCTGGGCGCCATGAACGAGTGGCGCCGGGGCGGCACCGGCCTGCTGTCGACCAACTTCGCCGAAGGGGGTGCCTTCTTCAGCATCGACAACGACCAGCCCGAGTGGCCCGATGCGCAACTGCATTTCGTGATCGCGCGGGTGGAAGACCATGGCCGGCGCATCCTGCCCGGCTACGGCATCTCGTGCCACGCCTGCCTGCTGCGGCCCGAGAGCCGCGGCAGCGTGACGCTGGCCTCGGCCGACCCCAGCGCGGCGCCCGTGATCGACCCCGACTTCCTGGGGGTGCCGCGCGATGCCGAGCGCCTGCTGCGGGCCGTCAAACGCACCATGAAGATCATGCGCAGCGCGCCACTGGCCCGCCACATCCGGCGCGAACACACCACCGCCGGGCTCGACAGCGACGCCGCGCTGATGGCCATGGTGCGCGCACGCGCCGACACCGTCTACCACCCGGTCGGCACCTGCCGCATGGGCCTGGACGACGATGCCGTGGTGGACCCGCAGCTGCGGGTGCGCGGGCTGCAGGGCCTGCGCGTGATCGACGCCTCGGTCATGCCGCAACTGCCCAGCGGCAACACCAACGCGCCCACGATCATGATCGCCGAGCGGGCGGTCGACCTCATCCGGACACCCTCGCCATGACCGTCTCCACCCGGCAGCGCTTCTGGAACCGGTTTTCACGCTGGGTTGAGAAACCCCTGATCGCGGCGGTGAGGTCGCAGCCGCTGCTGCGCCGGGTGGCGGCGCAGCACGCGCGCCTGTTCTACCACCGACCGCCCGACCTTCGCGTCGAGTCCGACCGCCTCACCCACGGTGAGCGCTCGGTGCCCGGCTGGTGGTGCCACCGGGGTCGCTCCCGGCTGCCCGCGGTGCTGCTGTTCCTGCACGGCGGCGCCTACACCGTGGGGGGGCCTGCGTCGCACGCCCACTGGGCCGGCGCGCTGGCCGACGCCAGCGGCATGCGCGCCTTCCTGCCCGAATACCGGCTCGCGCCCGAGCACCCCTTTCCCGCCGCGCTCGACGACGCCGAGACCGCGTACCACGCGCTGCTCACTCAGCTGCCGGCCGGGCACCGCATCGTGCTGGCCGGTGACAGCGCAGGCGGTGGTCTGGCCTTTGCGCTGATGGCCCGGCTGCAGGCCGCCGGGCTGCCCGATCCGCTGGCGGTGGTGGCCTTCTCGCCGTGGCTGGACCTGACCCTCTCGGGTGACTCGGTGCGGCGCCACCGCGCCAGCGAGATGATGCTGCCGCTCTCCTGGCTGCGCCATGCCGCCCGTCTCTACGCTGCCCGTGCGCCCGGGGGTTGCGGCCATCCCCTCGTCTCGCCGCTGTTCCACACCTACCAGCGCCCCCTGCCGCCCACCTTGATGCTGTGCGGTGCCGAAGAACTGCTCAGCGACGACAGCGTGCGCATGGCCCAGCGCCTGCAGGCCGGCGGCACGCGCGTGGACCTGCTGCTGAGGCCCGGCGTCGGCCACATCTGGCCGGTGCACGCCGGCCTCACGCCCGAGGCCGACGCGGCCAATGACCGCGTGGCCGCCTTCCTGCGGGCCGAACTGGCCCGCGCCCACACCCCTGCCCCGGAACCTGCCTCATGACCCCCTCCACAACAGACCCCATCCCGTCGCTGACGGCACAGTTCCAGCGCACCCTGGCCGCCCATCGGGCGCAGGCGTACCCCAGCGCCGCCACGCGCCGCGACCGGCTGTCGCGCCTGGAGGCCGCGCTGCTCTCTCACGCCGACGAACTGGTGCAGGCCATGCAGGCCGACTTCGGCTACCGCAGCCCCACCGAGGCCGCCGTGTTCGACGTCACGGTGCCGCTGGGCGACATCCGGCAGAACCGCCGGCACCTGGCGGGCTGGATGAAGCCGCGCCGGGTCGGCATGCCCTGGCACCTGCTGCCTGCGAGCGGGCGGGTGATGCCTCAGCCCAAGGGCGTGGTCGGCGTGATCGCGCCGTGGAACTTCCCGGTCTACCTGTCGCTGGCCCCGGTGGCCGCGGCATTCGCGGCCGGCAACCGCGTGATGCTCAAACCCTCCGAGCTGACCCCGCGCACGTCTGCGGTGATGGCGCGCATGGCGGCGTCGGCCTTTGACCGCGACGAGTGGTCGGTCCACACCGGCGGTGTCGCGCTGGCGCGTGCCTTTGCCGACCTGCCTTTTGGCCACCTGCTGTTCACCGGTTCGACCCGCGTCGGCCGGGAGATCGCGGTGGCCGCCGCGCGCAACCTCACGCCGGTCACGCTGGAACTCGGCGGCAAGTCGCCCGCCATCGTCGGTGAACACGCCAACCTCCGGCGCGCGGCCGAGCGCATCGCCTTTGGCAAGTGCGCCAACGCCGGCCAGATCTGCGTGGCGCCCGACTATGTGCTGGTGCCCCGCTCGCAGCTCGACGCTTTCGTGCAGGAAGCCGAGCGCGCCCTGCTCGCCTACTACCCGCAAGGCGCGGCCAGCCCCGACTTCAGCAGCATCGTCTGCGAGCAGCACCACACCCGGCTGCAGGCGATGCTGGACGAAGCGCAGGCCCGCGGCGCCCAGTTGCGCCAGCCCGTCGGCGGCAACGCCGAACCGCGCAAGCTCGCGCCCACCCTGGTGATTGACCCGCCGGCCGACTGCCAGCTCATGAAGGAGGAGATCTTCGGCCCCATCCTGCCGGTGGTGCCCTACGACAGCCTGGCGCAGGCACAGGCCTTCGTGAACCGCCAGCCCGCGCCGCTGGCCCTCTACATCTTCAGTGAGAACACCCGGGAGCAGCAGGCCTGGCTGCGGGGCACGCTATCGGGCGGGGCCTGCGTCAACGAAACCGCCTTCCACGTGCTGGCCGACACCTTGCCTTTTGGGGGTGTCGGCGAAAGCGGCTCCGGCGCCTACCACGGCAAGGCCGGGTTCGACACCTTCAGCCACCTCAAGTCGGTGCTGTCGCAGCCGCGACTCAACGGCGCCTTCCTGTTCAACCCACCCATCGGCCCGTTGCAACACAAGGTGGGCCTGTTGTTGCGCCGTTTCATTTGAGGCGGATCCATGCAGGCTGAGGCCAGCCCCACCACCCGCCATTTGACGAGGGAGGGTTTCTCCGCATCACCACCCGCCACAAAAACATCATCATCAAAACTGAAGAGGCAACAACCCAAGGAGACAACACCCATGAAAGCCAGAATCACTCGGATCGCCGCCACCGCGCTGGCGCTGTCGGTCGGCGCTGCGTTCGCCCAGTCGCAAGGCGTGAGCAAGGACGAAATCGTGCTGGGCTCCATCCAGGACCTCTCCGGCCCCATCGCCGGCTTCGGCAAACAGGTGCGCCTGGGCATGATGCTGCGCGTGGACGAAGTCAACGAGCAGGGCGGCGTCAACGGCCGCAAAGTCAAACTGCTGGTGGAAGACTCCGCCTACGACCCGCGCCGCGCCGTGCTGGCCGCGCAGAAGCTGGTGAACCAGGACAAGATCTTCGCCATGGTCGGCCACATCGGCACGGCGCAGAACATGGCGGCCATGCCGGTGCAGTTCCAGAAGAACGTGATCAACTTCTTCCCTGTCACCGCCGCGCGCGAAATGTACGAGCCCTTCCACAAGCTCAAGTACAGCTTCGCCGCCACCTACTACGACCAGATGAAGATCGCCGTGCCCAAGCTGGTGAAGGACAAGGGCGCCAAGAAGGTCTGCACCATGTACCAGGACGACGAGTTCGGCCTGGAAGTCAAACGCGGTGCCGAAGACGGCCTGAAGTCCATCGGCATGACGCTGGCCGTGGAAACCTCGTACAAGCGCGGCGCCACCGACTTCGCTTCGCAGATGCAGAAGCTGGCTTCCGAGCAGTGCGACATGGTCGTGCTCGGCACCATCATCCGCGAGACCATCGGCGGCATCGCCACCGCCAAGCGCCTGGGCTTCAACCCCACCTTCATCGGCTCCAGCGCCGCCTACACCGACCTGATCCACAAGCTCGGCGGCCCGGCCATGAACGGCCTCTACGCCACCATGACGGTGCAGAACCCCTACACCGACGAAGCCTCGCAGCCGATCCGCTTCTGGGCCAACAAGTACAAGACCAAGTTCAACGAAGACCCGACCGTGTTCTCTGTCTATGGCTACAGCCTGGTCGACACCTTCCTGAAAGCCGCCGGCAAGGCCGGCCCCAACCTGACCACCGAGAGCTTCATCAAGGCCATGGACACCATGAAGGTGCCACCCGACATCTTCGGCAGCGCCGAGATGACCTTCAGCCCCACCAAGCGCCTGGGCAGCAATGCCACGCGCCTGTCGCAGCTGCAGGAGAACCGCTGGAAAGTCGTCTCCGACTACATGCAGATCTCGCAGTAGACCGCTCAACGGAATCCCACGCCGCCTGCGTTGTCAGGCCATGCGTGACAGCCGCCACGCCCCGTGCGTGAGCGGCTTTTTTTCTGCCACCGAACCACCCCATGTCCCTCCACGCGACCACCGCCGGCCTGCTGGCCGACGCGCTGCACGCATGCGCCGCGCCGGGCCGATCCCAAGCAAGCTCGCACCGCAGCCCGCAGGGCGAAGGTACTCCAGTGAGCGTTCTTGTGCGTGCAGCGGATGCTGCCTTCGCTCAGGCCTTGATCACTCGGCGGCCGGTTTAACGGGTGAGCGGTCGCTGCTTGCCGCGCGTCCGAGCTGGCTGTCGATCAACCTGGCGAGCTTTTCCGCAGCGCCACGCACAGCCAGTTCCATCGTCAGGGCTTCGTCGGTGGCGGCTATCGGCTGGCGCCCCTCCAGCCGCGCCTCCATCACACAGCGCTTGTCCTGCTGGCCGCTCTTGCCGCCGTTCTGGTCGCTCAAGTGCACTTCCACCCGCGTGACATGGCCCTGGAAGCGCTGCAAAGCGTGCTCCACGGTGACGCCGACCTGCGTGGTCAGGGCCTCGCGGCCTTCAATGTGGGCATCGGTATTGACCTGGATCTTCATGACATTTTTCTCCGGTTGAATTCAATGGCGGTAGGTCGCGGCCAGCCCGCTGCTGGACGGCATGCGGTCGGCCGGCAACACGTGCACCTGGCCGCCCATTTGCTCGACCAGTTCGCCCAGGTCGTCGAGCAGGTCGTCGATGCGGGGGTTCTCCAGGTCGGCGGCGATGATGCTGCCGCTGACGCCATCCAGTCGGCCAGCGATCTGGCGTTCGGCCTCGATCAGCAGCGTGCCCACGCGGCCTGCCGCAGTGGCCCGGGCCACATCGGCCAGGTCGTCGCTGCCCAGACCCCTGGCGCTCGCGGCACCGAACGCGTCGGCCCAGCGGGCCTGCTGGGCCAGCACCTCCGGCTCCACGGCCTGCCAGGCGCGCTCGCGCAACTGCTCGGGGTTCAATGCGTCGGGGTTGACATCAATGCCGGTGGCCAGCAACAGCGGGTTGTGGCTCACCTTCCGGAACAGGTGGTGGTGCTCGGGCAGTGCGGCCAGGATCAAGGGCAGGCCCGAGGGTTTGGAACAGTGTTCGTCCACCGCGCGGTCCACAGCGCGGAAGAAGCGCTCGGTGTCCTTGTCCACTTCGTCCTTCTTGCCACCCTGGCCGTGGTGCATGGGCGAACTCGCGTTGCCGATCCCGCCGTGGGACGACACCGTGTGGTGCGGCTCGCTCAGTTCCGCGCCCAGTGCCTCATCGATCGTGCGCGGCACGGCGGGCGGGAGTTCCATCTCGGCAATGGCATCACGGTCGCCCTCGAACAGCCGGATACGGTGCCGGCTCACGCCCAGGATCTGGTAGCGGCCCGCCGACTGCAGGAAACGCCGCAGTGGCTTGGTGTGGAAGCTGTCGGCCACCACCGTCAGCTCCGCCACCGGCCGCGGCAGCACGAACACGCGGAACAGTCCCGCACCACCCAGCACCGCGAGACCGTCCAGCGTGTGGTGCCAGAAGTCGGCGTCAGCGGCCAGCGCCTGGAACGGAGCGATCAGCGCTTGCGTCTCTTCCGCGCTGTGTTGTTGCCGCAGCGAGCTGGCCAAGGCCTCGACGCCCTGGCGAAAGCGCAGCGGGTCCTGCTGGTTGTCGGGATGGTGGCGGTGCGTGGGCTGGTACAGCGACAGGCAGGGCGGGGACACCACCGTTTTCAGTTCGGCCAGGGCTTGCGGGGTCAGGGAATGCTGCATGTTGTCTCCAGGGGGTGGGTGTTGCCAGGGTTCCTGGCGTGTTCGGCGCTCATTCGAGCCCGTGCGGTCGTTGTGCGTGGCAGGGACTGAGGATGGCGGCGATGACGATGGCGTCCTGCACCGCGCGCCGGTCGGGCATCAGGCCTGAGCGGGAAAAGCGGCGCTGGCGCTGCCGAAGCAGGGGCGGGGTACGCGCGGCCATGGTGGCTGGTGCGGCCCACTGCGGCCCGTTCGCACCGGCTGGCGTGAAAGTCCACGCGGGCGCCGGGGGTGCGGCCGTGGCAGCGGCCTCGTCCAGGTCCTGCCCCCAGTCCTGGTCCTGTGGTGCGCGCGGCGTCTGCATCCCTTCGGGTCGCCTGCGCCATTGCTTGTAGACAAACTGCAGCAGCAGCACGGCGCCGAAGAGGAGGAAGAAGAACAGTTCTTGGGGTGTGGAATTCATGCGATGCCCCGCTACTTCTTCTGGCCGCCGGTCGGGTCGTCGCCGGTGCTGGCGATCTCCTCGCGCATGGCGGTGTCGGCCTGCATGTTCTTCATGCGGTAGTAATCCATGATGCCCAGGTTGCCGGCGCGGAAGGCCTCGGCCATCGCGCGCGGCACCTCGGCCTCAGCCTCCACCACGCGGGCGCGCATCTCCTGTTCCAGGGCGACGGCCATCGCCCGGCGCTCCTCGGCCTTGGCCTGGGCGATCTGCTTGTCGGCGTTGGCCTGGTCGATCTGCAGCTTGGCGCCGATGTTCTCGCCCACGTCCACGTCGGCGATGTCGATGGAGAGAATCTCGTAGGCCGTGCCTGCGTCCAGTCCCTTGGACAGGATGTGCTTGGAGATGTGGTCGGGGTTCTCCAGCACGTCCTTGTGGCTCTTGGCGGAGCCGATGGTGCTGACCATGCCCTCGCCGACGCGCGCCATGATCGTCTCTTCACCGGCGCCGCCGACCAGCCGGTCGATGTTGGTGCGCACCGTCACCCGCGACACGGCGATGAGCTGGATGCCGTCCTTGGCCACGGCCGCGATGCGCGGCGTTTCGATGACCTTGGGCAGCACCGACATCTGCACCGCCTCCAGCACGTTGCGCCCGGCCAGGTCGATGGCCGCGGCGCGCTGGAACGGCAGCGGGATGTTCGCCTTGTCGGCCGAGATCATGGCGTTGACGACCCGGGTCACGTTGCCGCCGGCCAGAAAATGCGCCTCCAGGTCGTTGATCGACATTTCAATGCCCGCTTTCGCCGCGCTGATGCGCGCCGTCACGATGGTGGCCGGCGGCACGCGCCGCAAGCGCATGGCGATCAGCGTGAACAGGCCGACATAGGCGCCCGAGGCCCAGGCCGCGATCCACAGCGGTATGGGCACCAGATAGAGCAGCACGGCCAGTGCCGCGATCACCACCACCAGCAGGCCCACGCTGCCAACAAGTCCGGCCATCAGTTCATTCATGGTTCATTCCTTTTCAAGGGTTCGGGGGTGGGTGAAGGGGGTTCGGGCGCCAGCCGCACGACGATGCGGTTGCCATCGACGTGCGTCACCTGGATGGCCGCGCCGCGCTCGATGAGCGCACCGTCAGAGACCACGTCCACCCGCTCGCCATCGATGTCCGCAATGCCCGCGGGCCGCAGCACCGACGCCGCGTGGCCCCGCTTGCCCATCCAGCGTTGATCGGACAACGGCGCCGAGCCGTGTTCCGGCCCGGTGCCCAGGTTGGCCGCCAGCACCAGGCGGCGCGCAAAAGGCAGGCGCGGAAAAAAGCGCAACAGTGCAAAGCCGGCCAGCAGCGCCACCAGCAAAGCGATGACAACGCGCCAGGTCGCTTCGACAATGACGGCCGCCGTGTCGCCAGCACCGGTCATGCTGAGCACGAGCGCACCCAGCAAGGCGGCCATGCCCAGCACCCCGGCGATGCCGAAACCCGGTATGAAAAAAATCTCCGCCACCATCAGTAGGAGACCTGCCCCCGCCAGCAGAAGTTCCTCCCAACCCGCCAGTTGCACCAGCCAGTGGCCAAAGAAGAACAGCCCCAGGCTGGCGATGCCCAGCGCACCGGCCACGCCAAAGCCCGGCGTGCGCATTTCGAGCAGGATGCCGAGCATGCCGATGCTGATGAGCAAGGAACTCAGCACCGGGTGCGTCAGGAGGCGAACGACGTTCTCGGCCCAGTGGGGCACCGCGTGCCGGACCTCCGCGCCTTCCAGCCCCAGTTGCTGGAGCACGCCCTGCAGCGTGTCGGCCGAGAAGTCCGCCACCTTGTGCTGGAGCGCCTCCTCGGTCGTCAGCGTCAGCAGCTTGCCCTTGGCCACGACGCCGGGCACCTCGACATCGGCATCCACCATCGCCTCGGCCATCAACAAGGGGCGTTTGCGCGCCTCGGCCGTGGCGCGGAATTCCTTGCGCACGTACGACACCGTTTTTTCTTCCGCCGGCTTGGCCTCGACACCCGGGGCGCCGGCCAGCACCGGCGCCGCAGCGCCGATGGTGCTGCCGCTGGACATCACCAGCTTCTGCGTGGCCAGGGCAATCAGGGCCCCCGCAGAAATCGCGCGCTTGTTGACGAAGCCGACCGTGCGCAGCGGGCTGTTCAACAAGGCATCACGGATCTGCACGGCCGCATCCACGCGCCCGCCGAAGGTTTCGATCTCCAGGATCACCGCCGCCGCGCCCGCCTGTGTGGCTTCGTCGAGCACGCGCTGGACAAAAGGTGCCAGGCCCAGATCGATCACGCCCTCGATGGGCAGCACATAGACGATGGGCTTCGCGGGCACGCCCTGGGCCGCCGCGTGAGGAAAACCAGGGGTGCCGGGCCACAGCAAACCCAACAGCCCCAGCGCCACGAGCGCAAGGCCGACCAGGCCTTTCAACCTGTAGCGAAACATGACACGCCCTGCTGCCATACAGGCCTTTCGAAGCGAGTCGCCTTCATTGGGTGGGTGTCGGCATTCATCGGTTCTCCTGACGATGCACATCAACCGACGGCATGTCAACCGATACACATGTTGGCTTGTAGCGCTCCGGGCCTGGCGGGTCTGTGCGGTGGCGAACACGCGGCACGCTGGCGTCACCGGCTGAAGCGCCAGCGCGTCGGTGCAAGGCTGAAGGTCACCGAAATACGGATGTAGCCGCCCTGGCCTGGCGCGAGCACCGGTCCGTTCCCGCACGAAGTCAAGCCCATCGGCGCTGAAGCGCGGCTGGCCGTGCGCATGTGCTGCTGAGGGCGCGTTCGTTGCGAACCCGATGGAGCTGTCCTGCCTGGTGCGCTGGCGGCTCTCTTTATCGGGTTTCGGGTGCAGACTCAGCGTCATGAACGCCGCCACCGCTGCTCTGCTCGCCAACACCCTGCTCACGCTGCACGTGGGCGTGGTGGTGTTTGTGGTCGGCTTGCTGCCGCTGGTGCTCATCGGCGGCGCGCTGGGCTGGCACTGGGTGCACCACCGCGGCCTGCGTTTCACGCACCTGGTGCTGATCCTGTACATCGCCGCCCAGACCTGGCTCGACCAGCTCTGCCCGCTGACCGTGTGGGAACAGGACCTGCGGCGCCTGGCCGGACAAGGCGGCTACCGCGAGGGCTTCATCGAACACTGGCTCTCGCGCCTGCTGTACTGGGACGCGCCCTGGTGGGCGTTCGAGGTGGCCTACACGTCGTTTGCGGTGCTGGTGGCGGTGGCCTGGTGGTGGGTTCGGCCGGTTGCGCGCACCCGTTGACTGCGGCTGCACCGGCCCGGGCTCAGAGGCCTTTCGTCAACCCCTGCGCCAGCGCCTCGAACACCACCCGCATCGGTCGCGAGGTGCGCAGTTCGCGGTGGGTGACCAGCCAGATCGGGAAGCGCACCGCCGGCACGTCGTCGAGCACGCGCACGATGCCCGGGGTGTCGCGGGCGATCTCC
>JAURYH010000060.1 GCA_030653975.1 Hydrogenophaga sp.
CAGGTTGAGGTTTTCGGCCGAGGCCTTGGTCACCTGAGCGGTGGAGCGCGCATTGGGGATGTCCTTGGCGAAGATCTGCGACAGCGCCACGCCCATGGGGTAGTACACACCGCTCTGGCCCCCGGTGAGCACGTTGATGAACTGCTGTTGTTGTGCAACGGCAGCACCCGATGCGATGGCCGCGGCCACGCTCAAGCCCAGACCGATCTTGTGAATCAAACGCATGGATGTGTCTCCTTTGGGTGGGATGAAAACAAAAAGGCAGAATACCCCAATTCGATAGCAGACCACCCCCGGTAAACGCTTATGAGCGGGGGCGGGTTTTCCCCGACGCAGCCTGTGCCGCAGGTGACAGTGTCCGTGGTTTTTCATCGTTTCCATGACAACCCGACGACCTTCGCTCTTTCCCGCCGACCCGCCCGTCGCCGCATCGCCGCTGCTGCTCGCCAGCCAGGCGAGCGCGGAGAGTTTTGCCGACGCGCTCTGGCTCGAAGAGGGCCTCTCGCGCAACACGCTCGACGCCTACCGGCGTGACCTCACGCTGTTTGCACAGTGGCTGGCCCAGCGCCACACCGCCCTGATCGCAGCGGGCGAGGCAGACATCAACGCCTACTTCGCCGAACGCCATGCGCAGACCCGCGCCACCACCGCCAACCGGCGACTGACGGTGTTCAAGCGCTACTACCGCTGGGCGCTGCGAGAACGCCTCATCACCGCCGACCCCACGCTGCGGCTGAGCGCCGCACGCCAGCCGTTGCGCGTGCCCAAAACGCTTTCGGAAGCACAGGTCGAAGCCCTGCTCAACGCGCCCGACACCGGCACGCCGCTGGGTCAGCGCGACCGCGCCATGCTGGAGCTGATGTACGCCAGCGGCCTGCGCGTGAGCGAGCTGGTCACGCTCAAGACCTTCCATGTGGGCATGAACGAACACGTGCTGCGCATCACCGGCAAGGGCAACAAGGAGCGGCTGGTGCCGTTTGGCCAGATCGCAGGCCAGTGGCTGCAGGCCTGGCTGGGCCAGGGGCGGCGCGAGGTGCTGGGCAGTTTGCAGAGCGAAGACCTGTTCGTCACCTCGCGCGGCTCGCGCGCGGGCGAGGCCATGACGCGCGCCATGTTCTGGCAGCTGGTGAAAAGGTACGCGCTGGCCGCCGGCATCACCACACCGCTCTCCCCGCACACCCTGCGCCACGCATTCGCCACGCACCTGCTCAACCACGGCGCCGATTTGCGCGCGGTGCAGATGCTGCTGGGCCACGCCGACATCTCCACCACCACCATCTACACCCACGTGGCGCGCGAACGGCTCAAGAGCATCGTGGCGCAGCACCACCCGCGCGGTTAGCGTGAAACACCCCCGCAGCGCTTCGCGCTACCCCCAAGGGGGCGGCACTGGCCGTCCGTCCTGAGCTTGTCGAAGGGCGGCCCGGCGGTGCCCTGGGCGAATCCGTCTCTGAATCAACCCGCTCGGGTCACTGCGCCATGCGCAGACGCCGTGCCGCGTCTTCATCGCGCGCGTCGTCGATCTCGCGCATCACGCTGGCGAGGTCCACTTCGGCGTGGGTCGGTGTGTAGCGCCCGGTGAGCAGCGTGTCGTCGCTCAGCAGGCCGCGCTGGTACAGGCTCCAGATCTCGGGGCCGTAGCGGGTGGCCAGCAGCTCGGGCGCGAACTGGCCAAAGAAATCGCGCAGGTTGGCCACGTCGCGCAGCAGCATGCGCGGCGCGTGGTTGTTGCCGGCCGCGTCCACCGCCTGCGGCAGGTCGATGATGACCGGGAAGTCCTCACCGTCCGCTTCGCCCGAATGCGCGAGCAGGATGTTGAATTCCGACAGATCGCCGTGCACCACGCCCGCGCACAGCATGCGCACCACCTCGGCCACCAGGGTGGCGTGGTGCTGGCGTGCCTGCGCGGGCGTGAAGCGCACGTCGTTCAGGCGCGGGGCGGCGTCACCGTGGGCGTCGGTCACCAGCTCCATCAGCAGCACGCCGTCGCAGAAGTTGTAAGGCTGCGGCACGCGCACGCCGGCAGCGGCCAGGCGGTAGAGCGCGTCCACCTCGGCGCTTTGCCAGGCCGCTTCTTGCGCCTCGCGGCCAAACTTCGTGCCCTTGGCCATGGCGCGGGCCTGGCGCGTGTTCTTGACCTTGCGGTTTTCGGTGTAGTCCACCGCCTGGCGAAAACTGCGGTTGTTGGCCTCTTTGTAGATCTTGGCGCAGCGCGTCTCGTCGCCGCAGCGCACCACAAACACCATGGCTTCCTTGCCGCTCATGAGCTGGCGCACCACGGAGTCGATCAGGCCTTCTTCGATCAGCGCCTGCAGGCGGGGCGGCGCCTTCATTGGGGCAAACGCCCGGTGCGGGAAGCGCTCACTTGGGCGCCAGCGACCAGCCGGCGCGCTGGTTCGTCTTGTCGTTGGTGTAGTGCCAGTGCGCGCCGCAGCGGTCGCAGAAGTAGCCGGTGATTGTCACCTGCACATCGCCGCGCAGTTCCTTGCGGTGGTTGCCTTGCTGCAGTTCGGCATGGCCGGGCGCACCGCGCCAGTTGCGCTGGATGCCCTGGCAGGGTTCGCACAGCGGCGAGGGTTCGGGGGTGGTGGGGGTGTCGGATGCGGGGTTCATGGCGGTGAAGGGTGTGCGTGGGAAAGTTGGCCGGTGCACGTCGGGTGAACATGCAACGTGCGTGCGAGCACGCGGGTGCAGGAGGGGGATTGTGCGCCCGGCGCCCATGTCACAGGGTTTGCCAGCGGCCAACCGGGGGCAGTTACATCAGGAAGTCGAGCCAGCTGGCGAACGGGGCGATGGCGCGCATCTTGAAGAGGGTGTTGCTGTCAGCCCCCTCGACCAGGGTCTCGTAACCCCCCGCATTCGCTGCACCCACCACGGCGCGTGACTGCGCGATGCGCAGCCGCATGTTGTGCTGCAGGGTCTCGGCGAGGAAGCGGTTGTTGCGGCAGACCACCATCAGCTCCGAGTTCAGATTGGCTGAACGGGGATCGATGTTGTAGGTGCCGACGACGACCGTGTGGTCGTCGAACACCGCGCGTTTGGCGTGCACGCCCCAGCGCGGTGACGCGGACGGCCGCGCGCTGCCCGCCAGCGCTTGCCCGCCATAGGCCCACACCTCCAGCTTCGGCAGGGCCAGGCGGTCGAGTGAATTCGCCAGACTGGCCACGGTGTAGAACGCGTCGGTGGAATACAGGCTGTTCGTCAGGATCTGCAGCTTGACGCCGCGCTGCGCCACCTGCTGCAAGACCGCGAGGCCGTCGTCGCGCAGGACCAGGTAGGGGCTCTCCACCATGATCTGCTGCTTCGCTTCCTGCGCCAGCCGGGTGAGTTCCAGAAACACCTTGCGCCGCTCCACGCCCGAACCCGGGTAGTCGGTGACGAAGTGCATGTCATTGCAGGTGCTCAACGCGTGCTGGGGTGGGTGGCGCTGCAGTTCGGCGGCCAGCGCGACCTCGGCGGGGGTGGGCAGACCCAGCAGCTCCGTGCCTTGCACGGGCTGTGATCCGACGGCCACGTCGATGGGGTTCGTCACCCAGTCCGACGCCCAGTACAGATCGAAACTGTCGGTGATGCCCGCCACCACCGGGCCATCGATGAGCATGTCGCTGTCGAGGAAGTTGTAGCGTTCCGAGAGGTCGAAATAGTCGTCGGCGATGTTGCGCCCGCCGATGATGGCTTTGCGGCGGTCCACCACCAGCAGTTTGCGGTGGGTGCGGTGGTTGGAGGCGAAGAACCGGGCCAGGCCGGCCGTGTTGTAGTAGCGCACTTCCACGCCCGCGGCCTCCAGCGCCTGGGCGTAGCGCGGCGCGAGCTTGAAGACCGGCAGCGCGAAGTCCACCAGCAGGCGCACCTTGACGCCTTCGCGGGCCTTGCGCGCCAGGGCCTGCGTCACCAGCCGGCTCGCGGTGTCAACCTCATAGATGAAAAATTCCAGCTCGATGGAATCTTTGGCTTCTTCAATGAGCCGCATGCGTGTGGCCAGCGAGTCAAAGCCGACGTCGAGCAGGGCCACCGTGTGGGGCTCGTGCGAGCGCACGTCGATGGCGGGGTGTGTGGGGGCCTTGCCCAGCCACTGCCGTTCGCTCGCTTCCTGGATGCCGAGGAAACCGAGGTAGAGCAGCACGGGCAGGCCCACGAAGACGCCCGCGAGGCTCCAGGCGAGGACTTTCGCGGCCCGCCAGAGGGTCCATCGGCTCCCACTCATGCTGTGTTCCCTGTCATCGTTTGAATGCGGTGTGCGGGCGCAGTATCGCACCCGGCTTTGCCCGCGAACGGGCTGCCGGTTGGGGGTTACAGCGGTTTCGTGACCAGCTCGACCGCCAGGCCTTGATCGGTCACGGTGATTCGGCCCGGTCGCAGGCCCAGCAGGTCGGCCATGGCCGTTTCCTGGGCGTTCAACTGGTACAGCACCACTTCGCGCAGGGACTGTTCGGCCAGCGCCGGCGCGTAGGTGTTGAGCAGCTCCGCCGCGTCGGCCGGCAAGCCGGGGAAACGCATGCGGTAGACCTTGAGCTGGTGGGCGCGCAGCGTTCGATCACTGGGCTCGTAGCGCAACGCGAAATCGACGGTGAACGTGCCCGGCTGGCTGCGCTGCAGGATCGGGCCGGCCGCGTTCACCGCCATCTCGGCACGCAGCCGGTTCGAGGCCGGCAGCAAGCCCAGCTGGGGCACCGCCAGGTCCAGGTTCACCAGCCCGGCCACGGGGTAACGCAGCGGGAAACGTTGGCCCACCTCGCTCTGCAGCACATCGAGAGGCACGTTCAGGCGGGGCGGCGAAGCGGGCGCCGCTTCCGGTGAAGGAGCCGCCTGCGCCCGTGCCGTGCCGATCCAGGGCAGCAGCGGTATCCAGGCGGACAGCAGAAGGCGGCGGTGCATGACGGCGGGGCCTACTTGTAGAACACCTCGACCTTGCCCTTGAGCTGGATCAGCAGGGGCTGACCTTTGCGGTCCACGGTCTTGCTGGAAGGTACTTTGACCCAGCCTTCGCTGATGCAGTACTCGGCCACGTCGAAGCGTTCCTTGTGATTGAAGCGGATGCCGATGTCGTGTTCAAACACGGCGGCCACGTGGTGCGGGCTGCGCGGGTCGATGGAGAGGCGGTCGGGCAGGGCGGGGCGCTGGCTGGTGTCGGTCATGAGGCGGTGTGGGGGAGAGAACAGGCGCTCATTTTCCCGTATCTTTGGATGACCGGTCCAGCCGGGGCAGCGCCCGTGCCTGGGTGGGTGGGCAGGGCAGGCCGGCCCCCGATAATGTCTGCACACTGAGGAAATCCACCGCCATGCCCGAAATCGTCTTCAAAGGCAAAGAGTACGTTTACAACCACCACCTCACGGTGCCGTACCGGCCGCTGGAGCCGCAGGAGGGCAAGGGCGTCGGCGCACCGGACCTGAGCGGCAACCTGGTGATCCACGGCGACAACCTGCACGCGCTCAAGAGCCTGCTGCCGCGCTGCGCGGGCGCGGTGGACCTGATCTTCATCGACCCGCCCTACAACACCGGCAACGAAGGCTGGTGCTACAGCGACGGTGTGAACTCGCCCATCATGAAAGAGTGGCTGAGCACCAACCCGGTGGACGGCGAAGACATGCTGCGCCACGACAAGTGGCTGTGCATGATGTGGCCGCGGCTGGTGCTGCTGCGCGAGCTGCTGAGCGAGACGGGTTCGATCTGGATCACGCTGGACGACAACGAGGTGCACCGGGCGCGGATGGTGCTGGATGAGATTTTTGGAGACGATGGTTTCGTGGCCTCCATCGTTTGGCAAGCGCGTTACTCCGTCTCGAACGACGCTTCGGTTTCCAACTCCCACAACCACATTCTTGTTTACTCACGGGCTCCTGAAACTTGGAAGCTGCTGCGCAACAAAGTTGACAGGGACGAAAAGCAGAGCAGGCAATATTCGAATCCGGACAATGACCCGAACGGTCCTTGGCGAGCCATTCCTTGGGATGCACCCAATATTCGGGAGAACTTGTCCTACCCCATTCGTACGCCCAAGGGAAGTCTGCGGTTTCCGCCGAAAGGCCGCTGCTGGTCCCGCGAAGAAAGCCAATGGCTGGAAGTGGTCGAGAAAGGGTTGGCCTATTTTGGACAGGGCGAAGATGGCGCGCCATCTTTCAAGCGCTATCTGAAAGAGGCAGAAACGGTTGTTCCGACGACTTGGTGGGCCCATGACACCTCTGGACACACCGATGAAGCCAGCAAAGAGTTGGCGAATTTCGGTATGGATGTATTTTTCGCCACACCCAAGCCCGTTCGGCTTTTGGAGAAGATCATCCGGATCGCTACCCGACCAGATTCCCTCGTCCTCGACAGCTTTGCCGGCTCCGGCACCACAGCCCACGCCGTGCTCAAAGCCAACGCCAAAGACGGTGGCTCCCGAAAGTTCATCCTCGTCGAGGGCGAGGCCTACGCCGACACGCTGACGGCCGAGCGCGTGCGCCGGGCCATCAAAGGGTACGCTTGGGAAGGCACGCAGCGCGAGACGCTGCTGGAAGAAAAGATCACGCTCACGCAGTTCAAGAAGGCGGGTGAGTGGCTGGCCAAGGTGGATGCAATCAAGCGGGCCGAGGGGCTGCTGGGTGGTGATGAGCAGATGGAGTTGGGTGCGCAGAGCCATCACCCTTCTTCGACAAGCTCAGGACAGGCCAAGCCTCTCCCGCCAGTGGGAGAGGGCGTAAGACCTCAGCGCAAGCGCTTCGACAAGATCGAAACCAAGATCGACGATGGTGTGTTGCGCGTGGAGGGCGTGCGCCGCATTTCCGAGATGGCGCCGGGCCTGGGCGGCAGCTTCACCTATTGCACGCTGGGCGATGCGGTGGACCTGGACAAATTGCTCAGCGGCGAGAAGCTGCCCACGTTCGACGCGCTGGGCGCCTGGCTGTTCTACACCGCCACGGGCGGCGTGCTGCCGCCCGCGCCCAAGCAAGCGCCCGCCTGGTACCTGGGTGAGGCGAAAGACAGCCATGTGTGGCTGGTCTACAAACCGGAGCTGAACTTCTTGAAAAGCCCCGAGGCGGCGCTCACGCTGAGCCTGGCGAAGCAGTTTCACACCTGGGGCAAGCAGCACGACGCGACGCGCGAGCGCAAGCCGCTGCGCCACCTGGTGTTTGCCCCGGCCAAGTACCTGAGCAACCGCCAGTTGCAGGAGCACGGCGTGGACTACGCGCCGCTGCCGTTTGCGCTGTACCGTGAAGCCTGAAGGGAGCCGCCATGAGTGAAGACCGTTTTGACCAGAGGTTGGCGCAGTTTCGCGATGCCGTGGCCGCTTTGAAGCTGGCGCTGGCGCAGCCGGAAGATGAGTTCATGCGGGATTCGATCATCAAGCGCTTTGAGCTGAGCTTCGAGACCGCACGCAAGGCGATGCGGCAGTGGCTGGTGGACGAGGAGGAGGTGACCTACGAATCCACGAAAAAGGCCGTGATGGAAGCGGCCTTCAAGACGGCGCTGGTGAGCGATGCCGACCTTTGGGCCGAGATAGCGGCCGCGCGCAACGATTCGTCGCACGAGTACGACAAGAACAAGGCGCTGGAGATGGCGGCCTTTGTTCGGGCTCGAGCAGTGGTGGCGTTTGAAGCCTTGCTGGCCAACTTGGAAAGCCGCTGATGGAGGGACTTTCACCTCAACAGAAGCTGGATGATGCTTTGACGCGGCGCGACTGTGGCGTGGCTGCCGCTTCGCTTGCGCGATTGCTTCGCGCGTTCGAGACCACGCCTCGGCTTGAGGCGGCCTGGTTGTTTGGTTCTCGTGCGGCGGGTACGCACCGTACCGAGTCTGATGTGGACATTGCGGTGGAGGCGCCCGACATGTCGGCGGCAGAAGAGGCAGCGTTCCGGCAGCGCATCGACGATCTGGGCTTGTTGTACGGCATCGATCTGGTGCGCCTGGAGCATGTCAAAGGGGATGATTTCAAGCAGCAGATTGAACGACACAGACGCTTGCTGTGGTCGCCGGTGCAGCATGTGGCCAACGTGGAAGAGCTGGGTGGCACCCAGATGAAGAGCTTTCAGTCCACGGTGCTCCAGCAGTTGGCACGCTACCTGGACGAGCTGAAAAAGCACCAGGCACAGGCGCTGCAACTGACGGCTGCGTTGCGGGCGATGGAAGGTGCGGAAGACTTGGCGCGCGAGGCGGCGGACTTCCCCAAGAAGGCGTGGGCCGCTCTGGGCAGAGCCCATGTGTTGCCACCTGCGTTCAAGGAACAGCCGTATTCCAGCCGCTTCGACGGCGCGGGCCGCGCGATCCCCAATGTGTGCCTGAAGGTGCCCACCGGTGGCGGCAAGACGCTGCTGGCCGCGGCCAGCGTGGCGCGCGTGTTCAGCGCCTACCTGAATCAGCATACGGGGCTGGTGTTGTGGGTGGTGCCCAATGAAGCCATTTACCGGCAGACTCTCAAGACCCTGAGCGACCGCGACCACCCGTACCGCCAGATGCTGAACGTAGCGGGGGCCGGGCGGGTGAAGATTCTGGAGAAAAATTCGCCGCTGTCCCGCCTGGATGTGGAATCGCACTTGTGCGTGATGGTGTTGATGCTGCAGTCTGCCGCGCGGCAGAGCAAGGAGACGCTGCGCTTCTTCCGCGACCGGGGCAATGTGCTGGGCTTTCTGCCGCGAGAGGACGATATTGAAGCGCACTGGGAGCTGTTGAGTCAGGTGCCCAACCTGGACGCCTATGGCAGCCCCTGGCAGAGCGCACAAGAAGCCCGGGCGCAAAAGGGCTCCATCGTCAAAAGCTCGCTGGGCAACGTGATGCGCTTGCTGCGGCCGATGGTGGTGATCGACGAAGGGCACCACGCTTACTCGGAAAACGCGCTGTCCACCCTCGACGGCTTCAACCCCTGCTTCATGCTGGAGCTATCGGCCACGCCGCGCGTGGCGTCGGCGAAGGGGCGGGGCTCCAACATCCTGGTGGACGTGCGCGGGACCGACCTGGACGATGCAGAGATGATCAAGCTGCCGATCCATGTGGAGGTGCGGCGCTGGACCGACTGGCAGGCTTGTCTGGCGGCATCGCTGCACCAGCTGGACGCCTTGCAGCGCGAGGCCGAGATGCTGCAGGCGGAGACGGCGCGCTACATCCGGCCGATCTTGTTGGTGCAAGTGGAGCGCACGGGTGCGGACATGCGCGACGCGGGTTTCATCCACGCCGAAGACGCCAAGGCTTACCTGCTGCAACTCGGGTTGACTGAGCGCCAGATCGCGATCAAGACGTCTGAGAAAGACGAATTGAAGCAGCCGGAAAACATCGACCTGCTGTCACCCCAGTGCGAGATCAGGGCCATCATCACCAAGCAGGCGCTGCAAGAAGGTTGGGATTGTCCGTTTGCTTATGTGCTGAGTGCGCTGGCGGCGGGCCGCAACCCGGCGGCGATGACGCAGCTGGTGGGGCGCATCCTGCGCCAGCCGCAGGTGACCAAGACGGGGCGTGAGTCGCTGGACGCTTGCTATGTGCAGTGTTTTGACGCGAAGACGTCAGACGTGGTGAAGTCCATCAAACAGTCGCTGGAGGGTGAGGGCATGGGCGACCTGGCCGTGGCGGTGCACGGCGACGCAACAGCGACGGAAAAAACGGAGCGCCGCATTCCCCTGAAGCGCAGGGCTGCACTGGCTGAACTGCGCATTTTCGTGCCCAAGGTGACCTGGGCCGAGGCGGGCGAGGAACGTCGCGAGCTGGTCTACGAAAGCGATGTGTTGGCGCGGCTGGAGTGGGCTTCTTTGAATGTGGATGCGCTGGCCATGGCCTGGGCGCCCGATCTGCAGATGGGCGGTGCGCAGCATTTGACGATTGATCTGTCCATTCTTTCGCGCCATGGGCATGCCCAGCAGACCCAAGACGCGGCACAGATGGAAACGCTGGATCGCGCGCGTATGGTGAGGTCTTTGTTGGACCTTGCACCCAATGCCTGGTTGGTCTGGGATTGGGTGGATCGGGTGCTCAAGCGACTCATGCAACAGGGCATGGCCGAGTCTGTGTTGGCGCGTTCCGCGCCGTCGCTGACCGAGCGCTTGCGCATTGATATCGAGAAAGAGCGTGACCGCCTGGCTCAGGGTGTGTTCAACCGCCTCGTTGATGCGGGTTTGGTGCAGTTCTCCCTGCGGGCGGACGCCACGGACTATGAGCTTCCTCAATCGGCTGAACTTCTGCTGTCCGCTCAGCCTGCGGTGCTGCAGCGACCGGATGCACGCGCTGTGGAGAAGAGCCTGCTGGAACCCGCCCTGCACACGCCAGACATGAACGATCTGGAGGTTGCGTTTGCGGGCTATCTGGACCAGAAAGCAGCGCTGCGCTGGTGGCATCGCAATGTGGCACGAACGCAGTACGGGCTACAGGGGTGGAAGCGCCACAAGGTGTACCCCGACTTTGTCTTTGGCGTGGTCAATCAGAACGGACAGACACGCACCGTGGTGATGGAGACAAAAGGCTTGCAGTTCGAAGGCAACTCAGACACCAGCTACAAGCAGGCGCTGCTCGCGCGGTTGACGCAAGCGTTCAAAGACGAGCGGTTTTCGCGTGCCGGTGAGTTGAAGCTGGAAGGGCAGGATCGAACGGAAGTGGTTTGCGACCTGGTTTTTGAGGGTGACTGGCGAGGCACGCTGGAACACCGCTACTTTGCTGCCTGAATGCCTCAATCTTCCAGCACCCGCACCTTCACGCTCTTGCCCTTGATGCGGCCGTCGTTCAGGCGGCTGGCGACCTGCTCGGCGATGTCGCGGTCCACTGCCACATAGGTGGACCAGTCGTTGACGTTGATCTTGCCGATCTGCTCGCGCGTGTAGCCCAGGTCGGCGGTGAGCGCGCCCAGCACGTCGCCGGGGCGGATCTTTTCCTTGCGGCCGCCCTGGATGTGCAGCGTCACCATCGCCGGCATGAGCGGGCCCTTGCCGGTGGGCACCAGTTCGGCGAGCTCGTGCCACTCGGATTCGCGGCCCTGCAGCTGCTCGATTTTGCCGACCGAGCCCATCTCGTTCATGCTGGCCAGGTTCAGTGCCAGGCCGCTTTCGCCGGCGCGGCCGGTGCGGCCGATGCGGTGGATGTGCACCTCGGCATCGGGCGTCACGTCCACGTTGATCACGGCGGCCAGGCTGGCGATGTCGAGCCCGCGCGCGGCCACGTCGGTGGCCACCAACACCGAGCAGCTCTTGTTGGCGAAGCGCACCAGCACCTGGTCGCGCTCGCGCTGCTCCAGCTCACCAAACAGCGCCAGCGCACTCATGCCTTGCGCCTGCAGCACGGCCACGAGGTCGCGGCACTGCGCCTTGGTGTTGCAAAACGCGAGCGTGCTGGCCGGGCGGAAGTGCAGCAGGAGCTGGCTCACCGCGTGCAGACGCTCGCTGTCTTTCACCTGGTACCAGCGCTGCTCAATCTGGCCGCCGGCGTGCTGCGCTTCCACGGTCACCGTGACCGGCTCGCGCATGAACTGCGCGGCGAGTTTGGCGATGCCTTCCGGGTAGGTGGCGGAGAACAGCAGGGTCTGGCGCTCTTTCGGGCACTGGCGCGCGACCTTCACGATGTCGTCGAAGAAACCCATGTCGAGCATGCGGTCGGCTTCGTCGAGCACCAGGGTGTTCATGGCCTCCAGCTGCAGGCTGCCACGCTCCAGGTGGTCCATGATGCGGCCGGGCGTGCCGACCACGATGTGCGCGCCGTGCTCCAGCGTGGCGAGCTGCCCGCGCAGCGGCACGCCGCCGCAGAGCGTGACGACCTTGATGTTGTCTTCGGCGCGCGCCAGTCGGCGGATTTCGGTTGTCACCTGATCGGCGAGTTCGCGCGTGGGGCAGAGCACCAGCGTCTGCACGGCGAAGCGGCGCGGGTTGAGGTTGGACAGCAGCGTGAGCGCGAAGGCGGCGGTCTTGCCGCTGCCGGTCTTGGCCTGGGCAATGATGTCTTTGCCCAGCAGGGCAGCCGGCAGGCTGGCGGCCTGGATGGCCGTCATGCTCAGGTAGCCGAGCTGCTGCAGGTTGGCCAGCATGGCCGGGGTGAGCGGCAACTGGCTGAAATCGGCGGCGGGAGAATCGATCGGGGAAACAGTGGTCATCCCCGATTATCGGTTTTGCCCGATGACAGTGACAGAACCGGGGTCGGTGGGGCGAAACGCACAGGGGCTTCAGGAGCTCAGCGTGAAGTGGAACGCGGCGCCATGGCCGGGTTCGGCAAAGGCCCAGACCCGGCCACCATGGCGCATGACGATGCGTTGCACGATGGTCAGACCGATGCCTGTGCCTGCGTATTCGTCCTCGCGGTGCAGTCGCTGGAAGGGGCCAAAAAGACGGTCCGCCGAAGCCATGTCGAAGCCGCAGCCGTTGTCGCGCACAAAGAAGATGGTTTCGCCGTTGAGCGTCTTGCTGCCCACGTCAATGTGGGTCATTTCGCTGCGGGCAGAAAACTTCCAGGCGTTTCGCAGCAGGTTGTCGAGCAGGCTGCGCACCAGCGTTGGATCGGCCATGGCTTCCAGGTTCGGGGCAATCCGCACCTGAGCCAACCGCTCGGGGGCGGCATCCATGAGCTGGGCGGCGATCTCGCTGGCGATTTCACTGATGCTGACCACGCGCAGTTGCATGGGCAACTGGTTCAGGCGCGACATGTGCAGCAGCGCGTCGATGAGGGCACCCATGCGCTGGCCCGAGGTCACGATCCGGTTGACCAGATCCAGGCTGTCGGCGCCCAGGTCGCTGGCGTGTTCCTTGATCAGTTCCTGGCTGAAACTGACGATGACGCGGACCGGGGAACGCAGGTCGTGCGCCACCGAGTAGCTGAAGGCCTCGAGCTCCTTGAGGCACTGCTGGAGCTCCGTGGTGCGCTCGGTCACCAGGCGCTCCAGGCTGTCGTTGAGCAGCTTCAACCGGAGTTCGTTGTTCTTGCGCTCCGAAATGTCCTGGACCACACCCGTCATGCGCCGGCCGGAGGCGTGGCCCGCGTCGAGCTTGATCCAGCGTGGCGGGATGTCTTCGGACAGCACACGAAACTCTTCGCTGAACCTTTTCAGTTCGGCCAGGCTCTCGTCCAGCCGGTTGGTTACCTCGGTCCGTTCCCCGGCGTCCACGCAGGAGAGCAGGTCGTCCCGGGAGCGGGGCTGGTTCTGCGGCCAGCCCAGCAGATCGGCCGTTCGGGGCGATGCGGTGATGGCCGAGGTGACCGTGTCCAGCTCCAGCACGCCCATGCTCGCTGCGTCCAGCGCTTGCTGCAGCAGCCGCTGGTTGTCCACCAGTTGGTTCTCCAGTTTTTGGCGCTCGAACGCCATCTGGATGGTGGCGTGCAGCTCGCGCTCGGAGAAGGGCTTGAGCAGGTAGCCATAGGGGCGGGTCTGTCGCGCGCGCTCCAGCGTGGAGTCCTCGGAATAGGCGGTCAGGTAGATCACCGGGGCCGAGTGGGTTTCACGCAGCCGGGAGGCCACCTCGATACCGTCCATGTCGCCCTGGATGTGGATGTCCATCAACACCAGATCGGGTTGGGTCTGCGAGACCAGCTCCATGCATTCTTCACCGGAGACCGCAATGGCGGGCACGTCGTAGCCCAGTTGCGACAGGCGCTGTTGCAGGTTGAAGGCGACGATGCTCTCGTCTTCCACCACCAGGATGCGGGAGGGTCGGTTCATGTTTTTCGCTCCAGTGGAAAACGCAAGGTGAAACAGGTGGGCGCACTGCGCTGCACATCGAGCCGGCCCTGGAGCTGGCGCGTGAGCAACTGGACCAGCTGAAGGCCGAGTGAACCGGCGCGTTCCAGGTTCTGATGGGCGGGAATGTCGATGCCATCGTTGCTGATGGCGAGTTCGATGTGGTTGTTGTCGTCCGGGCGCATGACCACACGAACCGTGCCCCGTCGCCCGGCCGGAAAGCCGTGCTTGAGCGCGTTGCTCACCAGTTCGTTGACGATCAGGCCACAGGGAATCGCTTCGTTGATGGGCAGCTTGACATGGTTGGCTTCGATCTCCACGGCCACATGCCCGGCCACCATGCCGTAAGAGTCCATCAGAGTGGGCAGCAATTCACCCAGAAACTGCTGAAAGTCAACCTGGGCGAAGTCGTGTGACTGGTACAGGGTCTGGTGGATCATGGACATTGAGCGGATCCGGTTCTGGCTGTCGCGCAACATGGCCACCAGCTCAGGGTCCTTGATCTTGAGCGCCTGCAGGTCGAGCAGGCTGTGGATCACCTGCATGTTGTTCTTGACGCGGTGGTGCACTTCTTCCAGCAGCAGTTCTTTTTCCTGCAGGGCAGCGTGGATGCGCTTTTCGTTTTGCTTGCGTTCACTCAGGTCGAGGATCACGGACAGGATCATCGGACCCTCGCCGGTCTCGACCGGGTTGATGCCGATCTCCACCGGGAACTCGCTGCCGTCCTTGCGAAGGCCGCTGAGGTCGCGGCCGGCGCCCATAGGGCGGGCGGTGGCTTCGGCCTGGAAGCCGCTGCGGTAGCCTGGGTGGGCGTGGCGGTAACGCGCCGGCACCAGCACCTCAACCGCCTGACCCAACAGCTCTTCGCTGGTGTAGCCGAAGGTGGTTTCTGCCAAACGGTTCAAGCGGGTGATCTCTCCCCGCTGGTTCACCACCACCATCGCCACCGGAATGCGATCAAACGCCTGTCCCAGGTATTCGTCGAGTCGGATGTGTGTGGCGCTCATCGCCAAAATACTAAAGGCGATTCCTCCCGCGCGCACGGAAATATTCCATACCCCTTACAGACGGTGCCGGGCGTTGGTGCAAACCGCTTCGTTGTGGCGACTCAGCCTCTCAGGCGCCGAGCAGGTAGTCGAGTTCCTGCTGGCTGAAGCCCGCCGCGAGGCGCGCCGCGTCGTTGAACGGGGGCCGCAGGCGCGGGGCTTCGTGCCGCCGCGCGAGCACCCGGTAGTGGGCCAGCGGGTCCAGCCCCTGCTGCGCGCACAACCAGCCGTACCAGCGGTTGCCGATGGCCACGTGGCCGATCTCGTCGCGCAGGATCACGTTCAGGATCTCGATGGTGCGCAGCGCGGCCGGGGTGTTGACCTTGCGCAGCCGGGCCTGGATCAGCGGCGTGGCGTCGAGCCCGCGCGCTTCGAGCGTGCGC
Source organism: Hydrogenophaga sp. (assembly GCA_030653975.1). Lineage (GTDB taxonomy): Bacteria > Pseudomonadota > Gammaproteobacteria > Burkholderiales > Burkholderiaceae_C > Hydrogenophaga. The sequence goes on from JAURYH010000060.1 coordinate 15,039, forward strand.
GGCACCAGCGCCATGCGCGCGGTGATGTCGTGCTGCGTCTTCACGCACATCTCCCACAGGCCGTCGTGCGCGGGGAAGTCGCCGTAGTCGTGGCCCAGGCTTTGCAGGTGGCTGCGCAGCAGGCCGAAGTGGGTGGCTTCTTCGGCCGCCACCCGCAGCCAGTCGCGGTAGAAGTCCACCGGCATGCCGGCAAAACGCCAGACCGCGTCGAGCGCGAGATTGATGGCGTTGAACTCGATGTGCGCGATGGCGTGCAGCAGCGCGGCCATGCCTTCCGGGGTGAAGGGTGAGCGCTGTGGCACGTCGGCGGGCGCGATGAGCGGCGGCCGCGCCGGGCGGCCGGGCAGGGGGATGTCGGGGGCCGCGCTCAGCTCGGCGGCCGGCTCCAGCCAGCGCAAGCCGTCGTCCCCGGGCGGCATCTCGCGCAGGGTGTCCAGCAGGCGGTGCGCCGCCTGCGCCTTGGTGGCCGGGTCGGTGATGCCCAGCGCCTGCAGCGCCTGAGCCCTCAGGCTGGGGCGGGGCATGGGTGGCGTGGGGCGGTCGGCGCGGGCTTGCATCCCTACAATTCTAGGTTTCGCGCCGGCGCCAGCCGCCGGCCACCGACCCCGAACCCCAGGAGACTTCCCCGATGGCGATCTACGAACTCGATGGTGCCGCGCCGCGCCTGGCCGCGTCGGCCTGGGTGGCTGACAACGCCCAGGTGATGGGCGATGTGGAGCTCGGCGAAGACTGCAGCGTGTGGTTCGGCGTGACCGTGCGCGGTGATACCGACACGATCCGCATCGGGCGCGGCAGCAACATCCAGGACGGCAGCGTGCTGCACGCCGACATGGGCCTGCCGCTGACCATTGGCGAACACGTGACCGTGGGCCACCAGGTCATGCTGCACGGCTGCACCATCGGCGACGAGTCGCTGATCGGCATTGGTGCCATCGTGCTCAACGGCGCGAAGATCGGCAAGAACTGCCTGGTGGGCGCGGGTGCGCTGGTGACCGAGGGCAAGGAATTCCCCGACGGCTCCATGATCATCGGCAGCCCGGCCAAGGCGGTGCGCCAGCTCACGCCCGAGCAGATCGAAGGCCTGCGCCAGAGTGCGAAACATTACGTGGCGAACGCGCAGCGCTTCCGGCGCGGCTTGAAAAAGATCGGTTGATCCCGATCTGCCAGCGTTGACCGAACCGAAAGAACCCCTTGTCCGAACTCCACAAATTCATGTTTGAAGGCCTGCCGGTGCGCGGCATGCTGGTGCGCCTGACCGGCGCCTGGACCGACATCCTGACCCGGCGCGAGCAGTCGGGTGGCTATCCGGCGGCGGTGCAGGAACTGCTGGGCGAGATGACGGCAGCGGCCACGCTGATGCAGGCCAACATCAAGTTCAACGGCGCGCTGATCATGCAGATCATGGGCGACGGCCCGGTGAAGCTCGCCGTGGCCGAAGTGCAGCCCGACCTGAGCCTGCGCGCCACGGCCACGGTGTTGGGCGAGGTTGCTGGCGATGCGCCGCTCTCGCACATGGTCAACGTGAACAACCAGGGACGTTGCGCGATCACGCTCGACCCGAAAGACCGCCAGCCGGGCCAGCAGCCTTACCAGGGTGTGGTGCCGCTGTTTGGTGACCGCCATGAAAAGCTGGAAAAGCTCAGCGAAGTGATCGAACACTACATGCTGCAAAGCGAGCAGCTCGACACGCGCCTGGTGCTCGCCGCCAACGACAAGGTCGCCGCGGGCCTGCTGATCCAGCGCCTGCCGCTGCAGGGCGAGGCCAACCTGGCCGGTGCGGGCGCGGTGGCCAAGGACGAAGACCAGATCGGCCTGAACGAGGACTACAACCGCATCGCCATCCTGGCGGCCAGCCTCAAGCGCGAGGAGCTGCTGGAGCTGGACGCCGAAACCATCCTGCGGCGCCTGTTCTGGGAAGAGGACGTGCGCCGCTTCGAACCCCTGGTGGGCGACGAAGGGCCGCGCTTCGCCTGCACCTGCTCGCGCGAGCGCGTGGGCAACATGCTGCGCAGCCTGGGGCGCGAGGAGATCGAATCCATCATTGCCGAGCAGGGCCAGGTGGAGGTGGGCTGCGACTTCTGCGGCGCGATGTACCGGTTTGACCCCATCGAAGCCGCCCAGGTGTTTCTGCAGCCAGCCATTCAGCCACCGGCTCCTGACGGAATGCACTGAGAGGCTGAGGGCGAGAAGCAGTGGCGCGAGGGCTGTTGCTCCCTCTCCCTCTGGGAGAGGGCAGGGGTGAGGGCTGGCGCTGGCGTTGCGGCCCCTTCGAAGCTCAGCCCTGCTCTGGGTCCATGGAACGTTCAGCGTTTGTAGGTGGTCCGGGCGGGCGTGCCCTCTCCCAGGGGGAGAGGGAGCAAACCCCCGTCGCCGACCACGTTGCACAACGCGTCCAGCACGTCGTGGCAGGCCCCCATGGTGTGGTAGTCCACCTTGCCGGCCGGGCTTTTTTCGTCGCTGATCTTGCTGTTGTCGGCGCGCAGGATGCGCCACCAGGCGCCGTGCTGGTGGTCCACGAAATGTTCCCAGGCGTAGGCCCAGAGCCGCTGGTAGTCGGCCCAGTAACGCGCTTCGCCCGTGACGCTGGCCAGACGCGCGGCGGCGGCTATGGATTCGGCCTGGACCCAGAAATATTTGTCGCTGTCGCACACGCTGCCGTCGGGCGCGAAGCCATAAAACAGGCCGCCGTGTTCGGCATCCCATGAGGTCTTCATGGCGGTGTCAAAGAAGTGCTGCGCCCGTTGCACCAGACCGGTTTGAGGGCGGCGCTGGTTCAACAGCAGCAGGAGCTTGGCCCATTCGGTGAGGTGGCCGGGCTGGAAACCCCAGGGCCGGAAGATGTTGGTCCGGTCGCCTTTGTTGTAGTCCCAGTCCACCGACCAGTCGGCGCGGTAGTGTTCCCACACCAGACCGCCGGCCAGCGCCGCCTGGCGCACGGTGATGTGCTCGGCCAGCAGCGCAGCACGGTCCAGGTAGTGGGGTTCACCGGTGGCATCAAAGGCGGCGAGCAGGGCTTCGCACAGGTGCATGTTGGCGTTCTGGCCGCGGTAGGGCTGCAGCTGCCAGCCGGCCGTGGCCTCGTCGGCGTAGAGGCCGTGTTGCGGCTCCCAGAAGCGCTGTTCCAGCAGGTCGAAGGTCTGGGCAATGCCCGCATGCGCGCCACTCAGTCCCGCCATGTGGGCGTGCGCATGGGCCAGCAGCACGAAAGCCAGGCCGTAGGCGTGGTGGGTGGCGTCCAGCACCGTCTTGCGGCCCTCGCGCCAGTCCAGCAGCCAGACGTAGCCTCCGGTGGCCGGATCGTGATGCACCTGCAGGAAGTCAAAGGCCTGTTGCAGCGCCCTGCGGTGCAGGTCGTTCGGGTCGAGACGCTGCGCCATGGCGCAGATGACGACGAAGCGCGTGCTGCTCACCAGGTGGCGCGTGTGGCGGTCGTAGACCTCGCCGTTGTCGCGGAAGAAATGGAACAGACCACCACTGGGGTCGATGGCCCTCGGGAGGTAGAACGCCATCGTGTCGCGCACGTGGGTGCGCAGGAAATCGGGTGACCGGAAGTCGGGCAGGGGCTGTGCGGGGATCATGGCGGGGTGCTCCGGGAGGACTCGGTGGAGAGGAGCTGGCTGAACAGGCGGTGTTCGCAGTCCGGATCGCTGCAGCTGTCGCAGATCCAGCGGCCGCGGCCGCGGTGCAACGCCGGATCGTCGACCAGCAGCGGTCGGCCAAGGTGGCCGCCGATGGCCCGCAGTGCCTGCTGCAGACGCGCTGGCCCCTTTCCATAGATGGTCTGGTAACGCACGCCGGCGATCTGCAGCTCGCGCCGCAGCACCGCGTCGGTGGCTTCGCGCACGGCCGGGCTGTCGCGAAACAGGTCGTCGGCGACCCAGGGCAGGTCCAGCCCCATCAGCAGCGTCAGGTCGTAGCGTTGCTGTTCGATCCGAGCGGCGGGCAGCAGCGAGCGGTCATTGAAATAGAGCTCGCTGTAGGCGGCGATCACCAGCGCCGTGGTGTCGGCAATGACCAGTTCCACACCGTGCTGACAGGCGGCGATTTCGATGTGTTGCGTTTGCTCGGCGGCACGCGCGGCCTGCTCTTGCGCTTGCGGCGCGCGCCCCATGGCTTCGCACCAGTGACGGAGCTGCTCGGGAACGAACACGGTGGGGATGTGAAGCACCTCGTTGAGGTGCTGCTGCAAGGCTTGTCCCAAAGCGGATTTGCCGGTGGACTCGCCACCGAGCAGCGTGATCGTGGTGGCCACAGGCGGGACGGTCAACAAGGTGCGGTGGTGAGGACGAAGCGCACCGGGTGGTTCGACGGCCCGGGCTCAGGGCCGGGTCTGCGCGATCTGGACAAAGACCTCGTTGGGCTTGACCATGCCCAGGTTTTGCCGGGCCAGTTCTTCCACCATATCCAGGCCTTCCTGCAGGTCGCGCACCTCGCTGGCGAGCTGGTCGTTGCGCAGCTTGGCCTCGCGGTTGTTGCGATCCAGCTGGGCCAGCTCCTGCTTCATGCCCGACACCGTGGGAACGCTGCCCCGGCCGAACCACAGCTGCGCGTGCAGCACCAGCAGCAGCGAGATCAGCAGGGCGGGGATGAAGCGTGAGCCCATGGTGGCAGGAGTCTAGTGGCGCAGGACGCCCACAAACTTCACTTCAGGTTGTAAAACGCCGCGCGACCGGGGTACACCGCCACCTCGCCCAGGTCTTCCTCGATGCGCAGCAACTGGTTGTACTTGGCCATGCGGTCCGAGCGCGACAGCGAGCCGGTCTTGATCTGGCCGGCGTTGGTGCCCACGGCGATGTCGGCGATGGTGCTGTCTTCGGTTTCGCCCGAGCGGTGCGAGATCACAGCGGTGTAGCCGGCGCGCTTGGCCATCTCGATGGCGGCGAAGGTTTCGGTCAGCGTGCCGATCTGGTTGATCTTGATCAGGATCGAGTTGGCAATGCCTTTGTCGATGCCTTCTTTCAGGATCTTGGTGTTGGTGACGAACAGGTCGTCACCCACGATCTGCACCTTTTTGCCCAGGCGGTCGGTCATCAGCTTCCAGCCGTCCCAGTCGCCTTCGGCCATGCCGTCTTCGATGGAAATGATCGGGTACTTGTCGACCCAGTTGGCCATCATGTCGGTCCACTGTTCGGCGTTGAGCTTGATGCCGCCTTCGCCTTCCAGCACGTACATGCCGTCCTTGTAGAACTCGGAGGCCGCGCAGTCCAGGCCCAGGGCGATCTGTTCCCCGGCGGTGTAGCCAGCCTTGTCGATGGCTTCCAGAATCATCTGGATCGCGGCTTCGTGGTTCTCCACGCTGGGGGCAAAACCGCCTTCGTCGCCCACCGCCGTGCTGATGCCGCGGTCGTGCAGGATCTTCTTGAGTGCGTGGAACACCTCGGCGCCGTAGCGCAGGGCTTCGCGGAAGCTCGGCGCCCCCACGGGGATGATCATGAACTCCTGGATGTCGAGGTTGTTGTTGGCGTGTTCACCGCCGTTGATGACGTTCATCATGGGCACAGGCATCTGCACCGCACTCATGCCGCCGAAATAGCGGTACAGGGGCAGGCCGGCTTCTTCAGCGGCGGCGCGGGCCACGGCCATCGACACGGCGAGCAGGGCGTTGGCGCCCAGGCGACCCTTGTTGTCGGTGCCGTCGAGGTCGATCAGGGTCTTGTCGAGAAAGGCCTGCTCGGAAGCGTCGAGGCCCAGCACGGCTTCGGAGATTTCGGTGTTGATGTGTTCGACGGCCTTGAGCACGCCCTTGCCGAGGTAACGGCTCTTGTCGCCGTCGCGCAGCTCGATGGCTTCGCGGCTGCCGGTGGAGGCACCCGACGGCACGGCCGCACGGCCCATCACGCCGCTTTCCAGCAGCACGTCGCATTCGACGGTGGGGTTGCCGCGGCTGTCCAGCACTTCACGGCCAACGATGTCAACGATTGCACTCATAACGGTCCTTCAAAAAAATCCAAAATAAATCAACACAATCAACCCGAGGATGAAGACGTAGATCACGGGAATCCGGTCAAACGCCTTCAACAGCAAACATGCGGATCGATCCCGCGCCTTCCCGCAACTGGCGGGCATGGGTATAGGTTTCGGAGTGGTAGTAGGTCTGCGCGGTGGCCAGGTCCTTGAACTTGAGCACGACCACACGCTGCGGATGCCAGTCGCCTTCCAGTGGCTCGACGCGCCCGCCACGAACCAGCGCTTCTGCGCCAAATTCCGTCATGGCCCGCGAGCTCCATTCGCGGTAGACCTTCATCTGCTCCTCGTTGGTCACCGTCACCTCCGCAATGATGTACGCACTCATGCGAAATCGTCCTCCAGCAGCGGGTTTGTTTTGGTTACGGAATCGAGCGCCACCAAGGTTTCAAGCAGCGCCTTCATGTGTTTCAGCGGCACAGCGTTCGGGCCGTCCGACCAGGCCTCGGCGGGCCGGGGATGGGTTTCCATGAACAGGCCGGCCACTCCCGCGGCCACGCCGGCCCGGGCCAGCACCGGCACCATCTCGCGGGCACCACCACTGACCGAGCCCAGGCCGCCCGGTTTCTGCACCGAGTGGGTCACGTCGAACACCACCGGCGCGCCAGACTTGCGCATCTCGGCCAGGCTGGTCATGTCGGCCACGAGGTTGTTGTAGCCAAAACTCACGCCGCGTTCGCAGGCCAGAAAGCGGTCTTCCGACAGGCCGGCTTCCCGAGCGGCGTCGCGGGCCTTGTCGATCACGTTCTTCATGTCCCAGGGGGCGAGGAACTGGCCCTTCTTGATGTTCACCGGCTTGCCGCTTTGAGCCACGGCGCGGATGAAGTCGGTCTGGCGGCACAGGAAGGCCGGCGTCTGCAGCACGTCCACCACGCTGGCCACCTCGGCCACGTGCGATGCATCGTGCACGTCGGTCAGGATGGGCAGTTGCAACTGGCGGCGCACCTCGTCGAGGATCTTCAGGCCCGCTTCCAGGCCGACGCCGCGCTGGCTGGTGCCCGAAGACCGGTTGGCCTTGTCGAAAGAACCTTTGTAGATCAGCGGAATGCCCAGCGCGGTACAGGCCTCCTTCAGCTGACCGGCGACGTCGATGGACATCTGCAGCCCTTCGATCGAGCAGGTGCCGGCGATCAGGAAGAAGCGCTGGTCCAGGCCGACGTCGAATCCGCAGAGTTTCATGGGTGGGCTTTCCCGTTTCAGGCCACAGCCTTGAGTTTTTGCAGGCCGTGCTGTTCGACGGCGGCCTTGATGAAGGCGTTGAACAGCGGGTGACCGGCCCAGGGCGTGGACTTGAACTCGGGGTGGACCTGCACGCCGATGAACCAGGGGTGCACGGCCTTGGGCAGCTCGACGATTTCGGTCAGCTGCTCGCGCTGTGTCAGCGCCGAGATCACCAGCCCGGCCTGGCGCAGCTGGTCGAGGTAGTTGACGTTGGCTTCGTAGCGGTGGCGGTGGCGCTCGGTGACCACGTCGCCGTAGATGCTGTGTGCCAGCGTGTCCCTGGTCACGTCGGAACTTTGGGCGCCCAGGCGCATGGTGCCACCCAGATCGGAGCTGGCGCTGCGTGTCTGGATGCTGCCATCGGCGTCTTTCCATTCGGTGATCAGCGCGATCACCGGGTGTGGGGTGGTCGGGTCGAACTCGGTGCTGTTGGCGCCTTCGAGGCCGGCCACGTGGCGCGCGTATTCGATGGTGGCGACCTGCATGCCCAGGCAGATGCCCAGGTAGGGCACCTTGTGTTCGCGGGCGAAGCGGGCGGTGTTGATCTTGCCCTCCACACCACGCAGACCAAAGCCGCCGGGCACGAGGATGCCGTCGTATTTCGCCAGCTTTTCAGCGGCGTCCGCGCCTTCCATGGTTTCGGAATCGACGTGGTCGATGGTCACCTTCACGTGGTTGCGCATGCCGGCGTGGCGCAGTGCTTCGTTGACCGACTTGTAGCTGTCCGACAGGTCGACGTACTTGCCGACCATGGCAATGGTGATTTCGCCCTGAGGGTGCTCGGTCTCGTGCACCAGTTCGTCCCAGCGCTTGAGGCTGGTGGGCGGTGTGTTCAGGCGCAGCTTGTCGCAGATCAGGCCGTCCAGGCCTTGCTCGTGCAGCATGCGCGGCACCTTGTAGATGGTGTCCACGTCCCACATGGAGATCACGCCCCACTCGGGCACGTTGGTGAACAGCGAAATCTTGGCGCGTTCTTCTTCCGGGATGCGGCGGTCGGCGCGGCAGAGCAGGGCGTCGGCCTGGATGCCGATCTCGCGCAGCTTCTGCACCGTGTGCTGCGTGGGCTTGGTCTTGAGCTCGCCGGCCGCGGCAATCCACGGCAGGTAGGTCAGGTGCACGAAGGCGGTGTTGTTTGGCCCCATGCGCAGGCTCATCTGGCGCACGGCTTCGAGGAAGGGCAGTGACTCGATGTCACCCACGGTGCCGCCGATTTCCACGATGGCCACGTCCACCGCGTCGGGCGTGCCGATGCCGGCGCCGCGCTTGATGAATTCCTGGATTTCGTTGGTGACGTGCGGGATGACCTGCACCGTCTTGCCGAGGTAGTCGCCCCGGCGTTCCTTCTCCAGCACCGACTGGTAGATCTTGCCGGTGGTGAAGTTGTTGGTCTTCTTCATGCGCGTTTCGATGAAACGCTCATAGTGGCCCAGGTCCAGGTCGGTTTCGGCGCCGTCGTCGGTGACGAAGACCTCACCGTGCTGGAAGGGCGACATGGTGCCCGGATCCACGTTGATGTACGGGTCGAGCTTGATGAGGGTGACGTTGAGGCCGCGCGATTCGAGGATCGCAGCCAGTGAAGCAGAAGCGATGCCCTTGCCCAGGGAGGACACCACACCGCCGGTGACGAACACAAATTTGGTCATGTCTCGGGCGAGCCGGTCGCTCGCAGGAGGTGGAAATGCCGATTATAGAGGCCACCCCCCGGAACAAGCCGGCCTGCGGCCCGATGGGACCGGGCCGGACGACCGTCAGGGAGCACTCAGTTGTTGGCCTTCACGCGCAACGCGAATTTGCGAGTCAGCGAGCCCTTGTTGCCATTGACGCTGGCTGTCGCGGTGATCAGGAATTCGTGGTCCTGGGCGCTGTGGTTGTCGTAGCAATTGGGAAAGCCCGTGCAACTCTGGGTGATCAGCCCGGTGTCCGCCTGGATCCGGAGATTGTTGGTCAGGCTGGCGACCTCGGCAGCGCCGACGTTGACCCCGCTGACCTTGAAGCTGTAGCTCAGCGTATGGCCAGTCGGCACGCTGGCCGAGGTGTCGATGGCCCATCGTGATTCGGTCCGGGGGTTGGCCGCATACGCCGGGTTTCGCGGTCCGAAATCGGGTTCGTTGCCGACGTAGTAACTGCCGTCGGACTTGAGCTTGTCCAGCGGGAAGTAGCTGTCACTGTCGATAAACAACTGATTGGCCAGGGGTGACCCCGTCGGGATGATTTCGGGTTCATCCGATCCACCGCCGCAGGCAGCCTGTGTCGCGAGGGCGGCGCAAAGGCCCATGGTCCGAAGTGCGGGAGCGATACGCATGGCGGTGTCTGTTGGTCTGGTTGATGTGGCAGGTGATTATCACTGCGGTTCGCATTGACGCGGGCGCAAGTCCTATCGGGGGCATTGTGCCTGCAAGCGCTGGTCAATACCGCAAACAAACTGATACATTGAGATCATGAACGACCTCGCCGGAAAACACATCGTCCTCGGCCTTTCGGGCGGCATCGCCTGCTACAAGGCGGCCGAGTTCTGTCGCACCCTGATCAAGGCCGGCGCCTCGGTGCAGGTGGTCATGACCGCGGCGGCCGAGCAGTTCATCACGCCGGTCACGATGCAGGCGCTGTCGGGTCGTCCGGTGTTCACCTCGCAATGGGACCAGCGCACGTCCGGTGGCTCGGACAACAACATGCCACACATCAACCTCAGCCGCGAGGCCGACGCGATCCTGGTGGCGCCGGCCAGCGCCGACTTCATGGCCAAGCTGTTGCATGGCCGGGCCGACGACCTGCTCAGCCTGATGTGTCTGGCGCGTCCGCTGGACAAGGTGCCGCTGATCCTGGCGCCGGCCATGAACCGCGAGATGTGGTCGCACCCGGCCACGCAACGCAACGTGGCCCAGTTGCGCACCGACGGCACCACCGTGCTGGATGTCGGTGTGGGCGATCAGGCTTGCGGTGAAACGGGCGATGGCCGCATGCTGGAACCCGACGAGCTGCTGTACGAACTGGTGCGCTTCTTCACGCCCAAGGTGCTGGCGGGCCGGCAGGTGCTGGTGAGCGCCGGCCCCACGTACGAGGCCATTGATCCGGTGCGCGGTTTGACCAACCTCTCCAGCGGCAAGATGGGTTTTGCCATTGCGCGTGCGGCGCACGAAGCCGGTGCTCACGTGACCCTGGTGGCCGGACCGGTGAGCCTGACCACGCCGCGTGGGGTGGGGCGCATCAACGTGAAGTCGGCGCTGAACATGCAGAAGACGCTCAACGTGCTGAGCCAGACAGCGACCGTGTTCATCTCCGCTGCCGCCGTCGCCGACTGGCGACCCGCAGAGTCGGCCAACGAAAAAATCAAGAAGGATGGCAGCGGCCGGGTACCCACCTTGTCCTTCGTCGAGAACCCGGACATCCTGGCCGGCATTGCCTCGGGCGCCCGGGCCCAGAACCAACAGCTGTTCTGCGTGGGTTTTGCGGCCGAGAGCCACGACCTGCTGGCGAACGCCCAGGCCAAGCGCGAACGCAAGGGCGTGCCCCTGCTGGTGGGCAATATCGGACCCGACACCTTCGGCCAGGACGACAACGCCCTGCTGCTGGTGGACGCCCAAGGCACGACCGATCTGCCCAAGGCCTCCAAGCTGCAACTCGCGCGCCAGCTTGTGGCCGAAATCGCGCTGCGCTTGCCAACCTGATCCTGTCGCTGGGCAGCTTGCCTGCCCGGAGGTTCCGGTCTTATGATCAAGAATAAGCACATGCTTATTTGATGATTCGAAAGACAGGAGACAAGCCATGAACACAAGGTCCTCGCCGACACAGGCCGGCCATGCCATCAATCCGACGACGATCCAGCGCAGCCGCCGCACATGGCTTCGCATGATGGGCGGCGTCGGTCTTGGGGCGGCCGGATTGGCTCTTGTTCCTGAAGTGAGGCTCTTTGCCCAGCAGGTTCATGAGTTCATCGAAGGCCCGCCGGTGCCCGATGTGAAGCCTGAACAGCTGTCTCCGCACGTGTGGATGGTCTACGCCAAAGACGGTTTCCCGACCCAGGAAAACCAGGGTCTGATGGCCAGTGTGCTGTTTGTGATCACGCAGAAGGGCGTGGTGGTGATGGACACCGGCGCGTCGGTGCAGATCGGCCAGATGGCGATCCGCATGATCAAGACCGTGACCCCCCAGCCGGTGATCGCGGTCTTCAACAGCCACTACCACGGTGACCACTGGCTGGGCAACCACGCCTTTGTCGAGACCTACGGCAAGGACCTGCCGATCCACGCGCTGGCCCACACCCGCGAGCAGATCGCCGGGCACGAGGGCAATCTCTGGCGCAGTCTCATGGAGCGCTGGACCAACCAGGCCACGATGGGCACCAAAGTGTTTGCGCCCAACAAGGTGGTCGAGCACGGCCAGGTGTTCGACTACGGTGACGTGCAGCTGAAAATGCACTTTTATGGCAAGGCGCACACGCCTTCAGACCTGAGCATTGAGGTGGTGCAGGACAAGCTCACCTACGTGGGCGATATCGCCATGGCGAACCGCATCGCCAACATCGACGACGGTTCCTACCCTGGCACCTTCAAGTACTACGACGCGATCAAGAAGGCCGCGGGTGACCAGCTCTGGGTGCCCGGCCATGGCCGCGGCAGCAAGGACCTGCTCGACACCTACGGCAGTTTCATGAAAGGCATCTGGGAGCCTTGCGTGCAGGCGGTGAAAGAGGGCATTCCGCTGGACGGCGCGAAAGACCGGGTGCTCAAAGACCCCCGCGTCGCCAGCCGCGCCAAAACCATGGACGGCTTTGACAGCAACATCGGCAAGTACACGAGCCTGGCGTACCTCGAAGCCGAGAAGGACGCTTTTTGAGTCGAAGGGAAGCTCAACCCAGAGCACCGCGGAACTGCCCTTCGACAAGCTCAGGACGGGCCGCAGGTGCTGCCCCTTGAGGGGCGGAGCGGCTAAGCGTATTGCCGCATGAGGCGGCAATCCGGGGCGCAGCGAGCAAGCGATGGGGGTGGGTCAAGTCTTCCACCAGGGCAGCAACCGTTTCATGGCGGCCACCTCGCCACTGTGATCGCTGGTGTACCCAGGCAACCTGTCCAGTCGCGCCTGCCACGCCTGGCTGCCCAGCAGTGCGAGCAGACGCTTCACCGCCGGCAGCTCCAGCGCGGACTTCAAACACACCAGCAGGTAGCGCTCATCGGTCAGGGGCACGAAGCCCAGGCCCTGGTTGCGGGCCGCGTATTCCGTGCCCAGACCCGCATCGCCGTCGCCGCTGGCGATCGCCTGCGCCACGGCGGCGTGTGAGCTTTCCACGCGGTCAAAGCCCCGTAGATCGATCGGGTCCATGCCGGCCTGCGCCAGCAGTTCCTCCAGCAGCAGGCGGGTGCCTGTGCCCTTGGCGCGGTTGATGAAGCGCGCCTGCAGCCGGGCCACGTCGCGCATGTCCCACAGGCGCAGCGGGTTGCCCGGCGCCACCATCAGGCCCTGGGAGCGGCGGGCGAAGCCGATGATCTTGTGCGTGCCCGGCTTGAGCAGTGGGCGGTAGGTGCGCGCGCTCAGGCTGGCCGCGTCGGCGAAGGGCTGGGTGTGAAACCCCGCCAGCACGCAGCGCCCTTCGTTCAGGGCGCGGATGGCGTCCACGCTGCCGCAGAAGCGGATGTCCAGGTGCAGCCCCGTGGCGCCGGCCACCGGGCTGGCGGCGATGTCCTGCAGCTCGTTCAGGGCGTGGTCGTGGCTGGCGTACAGCGTCAGCACTTCGGCGCCCGCCGCGCTGGCTTCGGGCTCGAAGGCCAGCGCAAAGGCGCGCTCCAGCTCGGCGCGCAGGCTTTCCATTTGCGGTCCCAGGCGCGCCTGCGCCAGCCGCTCCGCCATCAGCAGGCGCTCGCCGAACGGGCTGAGCAGGGCCGACTGCCCGCGTTCCCACACCAGCAGTTCCTGGCCCAGCTCGGTCTCCCAGGCCTTGAGCTGGCCCCAGACGTGGCGGTACGACAGACCCAGAAAGCGCGCCGCGCCCGAGATGGACCCCCGCTCCCGGACGGCGTGCAGCACGTCCATCATGGTGTTGCGCAGCAGCGCATGGTGGGGCGTGCGGCCCGTGCCCTGGGCCGTGAGCGAATACGAAAGCTCGACCTTTCTCATGGGCGCGAGTGTGCCTCAAGCGCCACCGCCGCTGGCCCGGCACCTATGCACGCGGGTTCATACCGCGTCACTACGTACTCTCAAACCCACAGTGCCCACGTAAGCTCGTTCACACCCTATGAACACCTTTTCCGATAGCGCGGGAACCGCGCTGCAACTGATTCTCTCGGGCGACGCGGGCCTCTGGGCCATCGTGCTGCGCTCGCTCGCCGTCAGCGCCACCGCCTGTCTGCTGGCCTGCAGCCTGGGACTGGCGCTGGGCGCCTGGCTGGGGGTGTCGCGCTTCGCGGGCCGGGGCGTGGTGCTGACGTTGCTCAACACCTTTCTGGCCGTGCCGGCGGTGGTGGTGGGGCTGGTGGTGTACCTGCTGCTCTCACGCTCGGGGCCGCTGGGTTTTCTGGGCTGGCTGTTCAGCTTTCAGGCCATGGTGCTGGCGCAGGCCATCCTGGTGCTGCCGCTGGTCACCGCACTCACGCGCCAGGTGGTGGAAGACGTCGACCGCAGCCATGGCGAACAGTTCTCGTCGCTGGGTGCGGGCCTGGGCCTGCGCAGCCTGCTGCTGGCCTGGGACGAGCGCTACGCCCTGCTCACGGTGCTGATCACCGCCTTTGGCCGCGCCATCGCCGAGGTGGGCGCGGTCATGATCGTGGGCGGCAACATCGAAGGTTTCACCCGCGTCATGACCACCGCCATTGCGTTGGAGACCAGCAAGGGTGACCTGCCGCTGGCCCTCGGACTGGGCATCGTGCTACTGGCCGTGGTGCTGCTGCTCAACAGCCTGGTGGCGCTGTTGCGCCGCTGGCGCGAGCACCTGGACGGTGGCGACCTGCGGATGGCCACGACATGAGGATCGAACGACCCACCGAAGGCAGTGCGGCCGGTGCCACGGTGCGTCAAGACACCGTGCTGGAGTTGCAGGGCGTGAACGTGAGCCTGGGGCCGGCGGCGCAGGTTGAAGCGCTGCGCAGCATCACGCTCAGCATCGAGGCCGGTGAACGCGTGGCCCTGGTCGGACCCAACGGTTGTGGCAAGAGCACGTTGCTGCGCACGCTGCACGGTCTGCTGCCGATCGCCTCGGGACAGCGTCGGGTGCCCCAGGCCTCGCGCATCGCCATGCTGTTCCAGCGGCCCCACATGCTGCGCATGTCGGTGCGGCGCAACCTGCAGCTCGGCCTGTGGCTCAGCGGCGTGCCCTGGGCGCAGACGCGCGGTCGTGCGCAGCAGGCACTCGTGCGTGTCGAACTCGTGCACCTGGCCGACCGCAACGGCCGCGCCCTCTCGGGCGGGCAGCAGCAGCGCGTGGCGCTGGCGCGCGCCTGGGCGCTGCAGCCCGACGTGTGGCTGCTCGACGAACCCACCGCCAGCCTCGACCCGCACGCCAAGCGCGATGTGGAGGCGCTGATCGCCGACTTTGGCGACGAGCTGCCCGCGGCCGGCCGACGGCCGCCCACGCTGGTGCTGGCCAGCCACAACCTCGGCCAGGTCAAGCGCCTGGCCACCCGCGTGATCTATCTCGAACAGGGGCGTGTGCTGGCCGATCTGCCGGTGCACGACTTCTTCAACCAGGACCTGCTCGAACAACGTTCGCCGCAGGCCAGCGCTTTTGTCAAAGGAGAAACCACATGAAAACTTCCATCTCTTCCCGTCGCGCCATCGTGCGCCTGCTGGCCGCGGCCGGCTTCGTCACCGCCGGCCTGCTGGGCAGCACCGCCGCGCTGGCGCAAAGCAGCATCGTCGTGGCGTCCACCACGTCCACCGAACAGTCCGGCCTGTTCAGCTACCTGCTGCCCGAGTTCAAGAAGGCCAGCGGCATCGACGTGAAGGTCGTGGCCCTGGGCACCGGTCAGGCGATCGACATGGCGCGCCGTGGCGATGCCGACGTGCTGTTCGTGCACGACAAGGTGGCCGAAGAGAAGTTCGTCGCCGACGGCTTTGCCGCCAAGCGCCAGGAGGTCATGTACAACGACTTTGTGCTGATCGGCCCCAAGGCCGACCCGGCCGTCACCAAAGGCAGCGACATCATGGCCGCGCTCAAGAAGGTCGCCACCGCCAACGCGCCCTTCATCTCGCGCGGCGACAAGAGCGGCACGCACGCGGCCGAGTTGCGCTTCTGGAAGATGACCGACACCGACGCCAACAAGGGCAGTGGCTACAAGGAATGCGGCTGCGGCATGGGCCCCGCCCTCAACATCGGCGCCAGCAGCGGCGCCTACGTGCTGGCCGACCGTGGCACCTGGCTCAACTTCAAGAACCGCGCCGACATGGTGGTGCTGGTCGAGGGCGACAAGCGTTTGTTCAACCAGTACGGCGTGATGCTGGTCAGCGCCGCCAAACACCCGCAGGTGAAAACGGTCGAGGGTCAGAAGTTCGTGGACTGGGTGACGGGCCCAGCCGGACAGGCCGCGATTGCCGGCTACAAGATCGGCGGTGAACAGCTCTTTTTCCCGAACGCCACGAAATAGGCCCACCCCCGCCGCGCTGCGCGCGACCCTCACCGCACCATCGCCACGCCCTTGATCTGCGCATAGACCGGCAGGCCGGACGCAATACCCAGCCGCTCGCACGACAGCCGGCTGATGCGCGAGAGCAGGCGCGTGTCCTGCCCCAGGCGCAGGCCCACCAGCACCTGACCCGGGCCGTCCTCGCTCACGTCGGCCACTGTGGCAGGCAGGCAGTTGAGCACGCTGGTCTGCTCGGGCATCACCAGCGACAGGCTCACATCCCGCGCCTGGATGCGCACGCGCACCGGTGTGCGCTCCGGCAGCGGTGTGGCGCGGGTTTGCGGCAACAGCAGCGTGCCACCGTCAAAGCGCAGTTCGCACAGGTCGCTGTCGCTTTGCAGGCCGCAGGTGACGGCCTCCACCAGCGCGCCCGCGCTGTCGCCGTGGGCCAGCGGCAGATCGGCGCGGGTCATCAGCTCCAGCACCGGCCCTTGCGCCAGCACCCGGCCTTGCTCCAGCAGCACCACGTGGTCGGCCAGACGCGCCACCTCGTCGGTCGAGTGCGTCACGTAGACCACCGGGATGTCCAGCCGCTCATGCAACTGCTCCAGCCAGGGCAGGATCTCGGCCTTGCGCGCCGCGTCCAGCGCGGCCAGCGGCTCGTCCATCAGCAGCACGCGCGGGCTGGTGGCCAGCGCCCGCGCCATGGCCACACGCTGGCGCTCGCCGCCCGAGAGCTCGTGCGGCATGCGCTGCAGCAGGTGGCCAATGCCCAGCAGCGCCAGGCCGTGGTCCCAGCCGTGGCGGCGCTGCGCCGGCGGTGTGCGCTGGAAGCCGAAGCGGATGTTGCCTTCCGCGCTCAGGTGGTCGAACAGGCTGGCCTCCTGGAACACATACCCCAGCGGGCGCCGGTGCACCGGCAGGCACACACCGCGCGCGCTGTCTTGCCAGGCTTCGCCCAGCACCTGGATCAGGCCGCGCGCGTTCGGTTCCAGTCCGGCCAGCACGCGCAGGCAGGTCGTCTTGCCCGAGCCCGACGGGCCAAGCAGCGCGGTCAGCCCCTTGCCGGGCAGCGCCATGTCCACATCGAGCACAAAACCCGGGCGCTCCAGACGCGCCTGCAGCTGCAGTCCGGTGGCTGTGTCGGTACGGGCCGTCATGCGGCGCTCCTCCGGCCGCGCTGGTTGTAGAGGTGCAGCGCCAGCAGGCAGACGAAAGAAAAGCCCAGCATCACCGCGGCCAGGCGGTGGGCCTCGGCGTACTCCAGCGCTTCCACGTGGTCGTAGATCTGCACCGAGACCACGCGCGTCACGCCCGGAATGTTGCCGCCCACCATCAGCACCACGCCGAACTCGCCCACCGTGTGGGCAAAGCTCATGATGCCGCCCGTGATCAGGCCCGGTTTGCACAGCGGCAGCACCACGTTGAAAAACGTGTCCAGCGGCGAGGCGCGCAGGCTGGCCGCCACCTCCAGCGGGCGTCTGCCCATGGCCTCCATGGCGTTGTGCACCGGCTGCACCATGAAGGGCAGCGAATACAAAACCGAGGCCACCACCAGGCCAGAGAAGGTGAAGGGCAGGGTGCCCAGGCCCAGCGCCTGTGTCCACTGCCCCACCGGGCCGTTCGGCCCCATCAGCACCAGCAGATAAAAGCCCAGCACCGAAGGCGGCAACACGATGGGCAGCGCCACCACCGTCGCCACCGGCGTCTTCAGCCACGAGCGCGTGCGCGCCAGCCACCAGGCCAGGGGTGTGCCGATCACGGCCAGGATCACCGTGGTCAGCGTGGCCACCTTCAGCGTGAGCCAGATCGCCTGCAGGTCTGAATCGGTCAGCAGCATGGCGTGCGGCAGCGTTCAGAGCCCGTAGCCGTAGGAACGGATCAGGTCTTTGACGTTCGGGCTCTGCAACAGCTTCACCAGCGCCTGCGCCGCTTCGTTGCCCGCCCCACGCCTGAGCACCACCGCGTCTTGCCGGATCGGGCTGTACAGCGTTGAGGGCAGCACCCACGCCGAGCCGCTCCTGAGCTGGCCACCTTCCAGCACTTGCGACAGCGCGACAAAGCCCACGTCCGCATTGCCGGTGTAGACGAAGTTGAAGGCCTGGCCAATGCTCTCGCCCTGCACCAGCTTCGGCGCCAGCGCCGCGCTCAGGCCCAGCTTGTCCATGGCCTCCACAGCCGCCGCGCCATACGGCGCCACTTTGGGCGCAGCAAAGGCCACTTTGCCGAGATCCGCCGCCTTGAGCACGGCCCCCTGGTCATCCACCCGCCCCGCCTTGGCCGACCACAGCACCAGCTTGCCGGTGGCGTAGGTGAAGCGGCTGCCCGGCTGCGCCAAACCCGCCTTCTCCAGCGCCTCGGGCGTCCTGGTGTCGGCGGCCAGCAGCATGTCAAACGGCGCGCCGTTCCTGATCTGCGCAAACAGCTTGCCGGTGGAGCCCAGCGTGATCTTCAGCGTGTGGCCCGTGGTCTTCTCCAGCACGGCGGCGATGGCTTTGATGGGTTCGGAAAAGTTGGCGGCGACTGCTACCTGGGCTTCGGCGGCCCAGACGGCGCTGTGCGCGAGGGCGGCGAAGAGCAGGGCGGCGAGAGGGCGAAAGGACAGGGGCATGGTGACCTCGGATCGGAGCGGGACACGGCGGTAGGGATTCGTTATCCCTAAATGGAATAGCGAGTGTAGCCGGTGTTTTCTGTAGAGCCTGGGGCTGACCCGGGGTTGGTAAAGTCCGCGCGGAAGCGGGTGAGGTATGGCGCTGCGGGTGGGTTCGACCCGGAGCAGCCTAATAGTCCCTGACCGCGAACAGTCGCAGTGCAGCGCAAGGAGCCGGTCGCGGAAATCGGTCGAACTCACGCTGTCCGCTGCCAAGTGGTCATTGTGTTCAGCGACCTACCCGAGCGCGAGTGCAATGTTGGACGGATGTTGAAGCCGTCACCGGCGCGAAGAAGTGGGGCATAGCCTTTCTGATCGAAATACATGGCTTCCATGACGTGCACCGAAGTCGCCGGTGCCGCCAAGTCTTTCCCGGTCGGATTTAAGTAGTTAGCCGTTCGGATATCTTCTACGCATCTCTGTTTCGGCGCTCGCGATGGCGTCACCAAACATTGAGCGATAGTCAAGATCGAAAGAGGCCTTACCGATCTTGAATTTTCCGTTCCTCATCGGGGCTAAGCACTCATTGGCTTCGGAAGCTGCCAACGGAAACTTGTCCGTCCCCGCACCCGCTAACTGCACGCAGTGGTGCATGCCGGCCACATAGTCGGGAAGCAGGAGCAATGGCTCATCTTGCTCCGTGGTCAGTCGAACATCACAGGTCTTGAACGTAACGCCAACTGCCTGCGCTCTGGGTTGAGGCCGCGCCCCATTCCACAACTCAATGAACAAGCCTCGGCTTTCGCCGCCAAGCTCATCATCAAAAATCAGCGTTTGACCAATGGTAATCGGGCCATTCGCCTTCGCCCGTTCGATTGCATTCGAGAGATACGCAGCATGTCCGCTTGCGACGACCGCGCCATCAATGAGCGCCATGGACCTAGCGATGTTGGCGGCCTTCAGCAAGCCCGCCTTTCCGCGTTGGAGGCGGTTCAACATGGATTCATGAGCCGCGCTGTCTTCCCAGAACCTCTGCCATGCAGGCGTCGCGAGATCTCGGGTAATTGCGCCGACCGCGAGGCACTCGCGGCCCACGATCCGCCCGACCTCCTTCGCCTGTGCAAATGTGCACGACCCCCACTTGGGAAGGCCGGGAGGCAAGAGGGTTCGAACATAGTCGGCACGGTCGGCGGCTATTGCAACACCGCCTGTGGTGACAGAAAGATTGGCGCCATCGCGGGTGAATCGACCCGCGATGTCGACAAGCAGCATGTGATGTTCCATGCGAAGCAAATCCCGTTCTATGGTTGGGCTGAATCTAGCTGAAGCCCGCTTGTTGATTTCCACGCCAACCTAACCCATTTGGGGGTCGGTGGGTCACTTCTGGGTGGAAATCCACATTCATACGGCAGGAAGCTCATTGACCAGTAGTGGCGACAGCGGAAATCGGTCCGTCGAAACTGGATGACCGCGACCAGCCTAGGGCCTGTTCACACTATTTTTCCAAGTGCGAATGGGTTGAAAACAGCGCCAATCTAGGCGCGCGACGACGGCCAGACTGGATGTCTGGCCTAGGAGTGCAACAACGAGTGGCGCTGTTTTCAACCCATTCCCTTCGGG
>JAURYH010000065.1 GCA_030653975.1 Hydrogenophaga sp.
GCGCTGCGGAGCAGTTGCCAAAAATTGATCGCTGGCGTGTCCTGCTGGGCTACATCTGCGAGCGAATTACACGTCAAACCGTCTTGTCATCCCAGCCGTCGGCCCTCGCGGGCGTCGGGTAACTGCGGTTTTTAGGTTCAAAGCTCGGACACCGCGTTCCACGCTTGGATCCAATGTGAGGGCTACGTCATCGATTTCATGGCGCCGATGTTTCCAGAAACGTGCGCATCCTCTGGGCACCCGTTCACGGTTCCCCGACGCATGTTCCAGAAAAGATTGGATGACATGGCACCGAGTCATGAGCATTTAGGGAACGTCTGAATAACTAAAAACCGATGTGTTATCTCACTCGTCATCATGGTTTCCGGGATATCAGTTCCGAACGCGGATCATCTGAACCCCGTTGCCCGGGGCCTTCGGGGCTTTTTGTTCCCCGTTTGAGCCTCTTTGGCCCATTTCGGGCGCACTCATGCCTGCGCTCCCATCAAATGCTGACGCGCCATCCACACATTGGACAACGCAAACAAGGTCGCAATCTGCGCCGCATTTTTGGCCAGTCCTTTGTAGCGAACGCGCGCAAAGCCAAACTGACGCTTGATTACCCGAAACGGATGCTCCACCTTGGCACGCACACCAGCCTTGAGCTTCTCGGCCTTGTCCAACATGTCACCCATGGTGCCCCCTGCATTCTTGAGTGTCTTGCGCTTGCCCGGGCGCATGGCTACATGCCAAGCTACGTTGGGGTCAGCGCCTGGGCGCTTCTCAACACCCTGATACCCGGCATCAGCCCAGACGGACTTCTCATGACCATGCAGCAGCCGGTGGGCCTGGGTGATGTCATGCGCATTGCCACTGGTGCAGCGCACCGTGTGCACCAGACCGGAATCGGCATCCACCCCAATGTGGGCCTTCATGCCAAAGTGCCACTGGTTGCCCTTTTGACTCGAATGCATCTCGGGGTCACGGGCCTTGTCTTTATTTTTGGTCGAACTCGGTGCAGCAATCAGGGTGGCATCCACAGCACTGCCTTCTTTGAGCATCAAGCCACGCTCACTCAGTACAGCATTGACTTCGACCAGGATTTTGACTGCCAGAGCATGTTTCTCCAGCCGGTGGCGGAACCGCAGAATAGTGCTTTCATCGGGAAGTCGGACGTTGTCAGCCAAGCCAACAAACTCGCGGTACAGCGGGGTGTCAAAGAAGGCTTCTTCCATGGCCGGATCAGACAAGTTGAACCATTGCTGCAGAAAGTGGGTACGCAGCATCGTTTCCAGCTCGAACGGGGGACGACCGGTTCGACCTGCCGGGTAGTACGGTGCAATCAGGTCAACCAGACGAGACCAGGGCACGACCCGATCCATCTGGTCGAGAAAGATGGCTTTACGGGTCTTGCGAAGGGACATGGAAAAGCCCAGAGAAGGCTGATATATGCTAGATTTCATGCTATGTATTTTAAAGCAAACAGAGTATATTCAGCAAGGGCAACAAGGTGTTTTCTTTAACAAATTTCAGGGGGACTTATGCAGAGTTTCCTTAGATCACGAAGGAGACTTTCACCTGGTTCCCAACCCGGAGCTGACCTTCGACCTGAGAAGGTCATTCCTGCAAAAACCCGCCAGTGCTGATCTCGTCAACATCTGTTTGCAGTGGTACAAGCGACCGCCTAAATCAATCGCCCCTGAATTTCTTATGCAGAACGATCTTGGAGAAGTCACCAAGATACGGTTGAAAACCGCTGCGGTTTCTGCGACGTGGTAGATGTCCAAACGGAGCGCGAGTAGATCCGGAGGCAGAAGAAAAACACGGCGGATTCAAGTCTGAAGTGCAACACCTGCCACGGAGTAAGGTCCGCAGATGCAAAGCACCCCGCAGAGAAGATATCAACAACTCCAGCCTGAAGACCGCGTGACCCTGGCCAGTCTGTCCCAGCAGAAGTACAGTGTTCGCGCCATGGCCCAAGTCCTAGGTCGTTCACCAAGCACCATCAGCCGAGAGTTGCGGCGCAACGCTCAGGCCGCAGGCTACGCCAGCACCATAGCGCGTGCCTGCGCCCATCGCCGGCGCCTGCAGGGCCGCCCTCTGGGCAAGCTCCACCGTGATGGCATCCTGTTCGGTCTGATGCGCCACTTTCTGGGCGAGCGCTGGTCGCCTGAACAGATTGCCTTGACACTGGCCTGCATCTTCCCCAAAGGCCATGAGCACCGCGTGTCACACGAGACCATCTACAACTGCATCTACGCCCAGCCCGTGGGCGAGCTCAAGCGCGAGCTGATCGCCACCCTGCGCCACGCCCACAACAAGCGCGTGCCGCGCAGCAAAGGACAGGACCGGCGCGGTCAGATCCCCGACATGGTGAGCATCCACCTGCGCCCGCCTGAGATTGAGGATCGGCAGTTCCCCGGGCACTGGGAGGGGGACCTGATCAAGGGTGCGGCCAACGCCAGCGCGGTGGGAACCCTGGTCGAGCGCACCAGCAGGCTGCTCATGCTCATCAAGCTGCCCGAGTTCAAGCCTGCCAGTGCAGCCAACGTGATGCAGGCCTTCTCTGACAAGCTGCTGGGGATCGCAGCGCCCATGCGCCAGAGCATGACGTACGACCAAGGCCGGGAGATGGCGATGCACAAAGAGCTGAGCCGTCGCACTCAGATGGCGGTGTACTTCTGTGACCCGCACAGCCCCTGGCAGCGTGGCTCCAACGAGAACACCAACGGGCTGGTGCGCCAGTACCTGCCCAAAGGAACAGATCTCTCGGGCTACAGCCAGGAGCAGCTCGATGCCATTGCCGATCAGATCAACAACCGGCCCAGGAAAGGTCTGGGCGTACGATCACCCTTGGCGGTCTATCGAGAACTCCTGCTCAACAGCCCGCAGCATTCCACCCTCGTTCATTGAAACCCAGGGTGTTGCACTTCGGACTTGAATCCGCCGAGCCATGCCTTTGGGGCTCTGACAGTCGGCCGCCATTTCTATTGATGTTCAACAACTCAGAGAAATAAAGAATGAGCAACTGGACAACCCATCGCAAGGCTCTGTTGGAGAGATCATTCCTGAGACTACCCCCTTTGGGAACTCGAAACTGGAGGGTCGCTGCGTCACTTTTGGAGCTTCGAAATCAAGTCGATGCGCTTTGGCCAACTCGCAGCAAGGCGTCAGATGGCACCATCGGAGATGCCGCGCACTCGACGCGGGACTCTGACCACAACCCTTGGGTCAAAGATGGAGCGACTGGAGTGGTCACTGCGATTGACATCACACATGACCCTTCAATGGGATGCGATGCAAACCAAATTGTTCAATCACTGGTGATGTCTCGTGACGCCAGAATCAAATACATCATTTGGAACAGACGCATCATCAGCGCAAGTGTCTCGCCGTGGATTTGGCGCTCCTACAACGGAAGGAACCCACACGACCAGCATCTGCATTTATCGGTGGAGTCAAACAAGCGCCTGTATGACGACAAGTCACCATGGAATCTCATGCAACTCTAGGCCTTTTGGCAAGGCGATCATCTGGGTCTATGCCAACGTGTCACACCAGACGCATCCCCGATAAACATCCTGGTCGACAAGGCAAGCGGCGAACAAGCTCCCCGGGTCACCATCACTCGCAGATGTCCTCCAACGTCAGCCGATGGAGCTTCATCAAGGCATTGATCTCCTCGATCACCCGCTGACGCTCGGTATCCCTTCGGGCCTGCGTGTCTTGTTCGGTTTCCTGGAAAAGTTGGTTCAGGCCCTGCATGAGTTCCTGATACCGCTGTTCTCCCATGGCCTCGCTCGGCCGATCGCGAGGCGGCTCGATCCTGCTGCGATCACGTGGCTTCTGACGGTTCATGTATGCATGGCCTTCACGGCCGGTCTGGACGTCTTGGTACGCCCGCTTGAATTGCCGATATCGTTTATTTTCTACGCAACACCCCTGCGATCAAATGCTTGCGGCGACGGTTCTTCTGGTACATCATTTCTTCCATGTCGCAGCGCCGTTCACTGATCTCCTCCGGCTCCATCCGATGCATATGCACCGGGTGGGCTGCGGACATTCGACTGCGCACATAGCGGTCTCACCTTCGGCCCACCCTTGTCGTTTCACACAGTGGATCAACAAGGAGCCAGGGCAAGACACACCACCGCCCAGGCTCCACACCGGAGCCCTCAATGGCATTTCTCCTTCCTACAACCCCAGGCTTTGTCGACACAGACATCCCTGTTGGTTTTGCTCTGCGTCCGATCCAAGTGATTGACAAGGACAGGCTGAAAAAGATCGGCTTGATCCTGCCCGACAACGACGACATCGATCAGTGGCTGCTGCAACACGCTGAGCGCGTCAAAACCCAGGTCGCCCAGGTCGAGAAGGCAGAGCAGGAGCGTCTCTCGACCCAGAAGCCGGCGGGCGAGGCCCGTGCCTTGTCACGGTCAACCCCATCATCCACCTCCAGCCAGACGACCTCATCAAGTCCTGCAATTCGCGACGCACGTGTGGCGCTCAAGAGGGAGTACGAAGAATTTTCCGAGTGCCTATCGCAGCTCGAACAAAGTGGCCTTTCCCAGGTTCAAGTCTATGCATGGGACGAACCACTCAAGCTCCTGGGCAAGGCGGGTCCGTCTATTTCCGACCGGCACCTTTTCGCCCGCGACAATGACCTGTACGAACGCCTCAAGGACCTTGGCGCCTTCCGGACAGTGCGCCATCGCTGTACCTACGCGGCCACCCAGGATGCCCTCGGCGAGCTGAGCTTGCAGCAGCCACATTTCGCAGAGGTGATCGATTTCATCAAGGCCAGGATCGTGCTCGCGCGTGAACCTGCAACCCCCCTGGCTCTGCCACCCATCTTGTTGGTCGGGCCCCCGGGGGTTGGCAAGACCCATTTCACGCTGGCACTGGCCAAGGCCATGGAGCGCCCCATTGAGCGCCACAGTTTTGACGGGGACTACACGGGCAGTGCCCTCATGGGTTCGGATCGACATTGGAGCAATACAAAAACCGGGCGGGTGTTCAACGCCATCTGCCTGGGCGAGAGTGCCGACCCCATCATCTTGCTCGACGAGCTGGATAAGGCCGATGTCTTGGGCAGGAACAATGCGCTGGGACCATTGCACAGCCTGCTTGAACCCGTGACCGCCCGCGATGTCGTCGACATCTCGGCTGGTATCCGCTTTGACGCCAGCCATGTGTTCTGGATCGCCACCGCAAATGATCTGCGGCACATCCCCGCGCCGATTCAGTCCCGGTTCCGGATCTTCAACCTGCAGGCTCCGACGGCTGGGCAGGCCCTGGATCTGGCCCGGGCGGTGGCAAGGTCCGTACACCAGCGCTTTCCGGCCTTCGAGGCGCCGATCCGGCACCTGGCTTCGCTGGTGGCGCACCTGACGCCGAGAGAGCAGATCCAGGCGTTGGAACAGGCTTTTGCGTCGGCTTCGACAAATGGACGAAAACACCTGGTGCGCCAGGACTTGCCGGCCGAGGTGTTTCATGACCAAGGTGAAGGCCTTGTCAAAGCGCCGCTTCTGCACTGAGGCGGGAATCACGATGAACACCGAAACTGCACCGATCCTGTTTCTGGACTTTGACGGGGTCACCCATCCGGAACCCCCTGACAAGGATCAACTGTTCCAGTCACTTCCTCTGATCGAGTCTGTGCTTCGCCGCCACCCGGGCGTGCTGGTGATCTTGAGCACCACCTGGCGAACCAAGTATCCGCTGGATGAGTTGAAGGACCTGTTCTCCAGCGACATCGCTGGGCGAGTGCAAGGTGCCACCCCTGTGCTCAGCCTGTACGACCTGGCTTGGTACCCCGTTCCGCTCAGCGCGCGGTCACGGCAGCGGGAGATCGAGGCCTGGCTCCACCAAAACAGAAAGCAGGACCACCCTTGGATTGCCATCGACGACCGACCGTGGTGGTTTGAATCGGAGTGCTCCAACCTTTTGGTGACCAATCCGCACACGGGCTTTACCGAGACGGATGTCGACAGGCTCGAGCACATGATCCTGCGGAGGTGCTCATGAATTCCGCTGCATCCATCCAGTCAAAAGTGGGGGCCTTTGACCGGCAGCACGAACAAGCGCTGCGCCGGCTCTGGTTCGCCGGGGATGTGCACGGCGATTTCCAGCACATCGAGGTAGTGCTCCATGCGGCCCGAGGATCGAACCGCTTGCCGAGCTGGCTGGTGTTTCTGGGCGACCTCGACATCGATCAGCGGCCTCTGCGGGTGGTGCTTGAACCTATGTTGGCGCTGTCGCCGGAACTCCGGGTGGCGTTCATCCACGGCAATCACGATGCCGACACCTACGCCCACTGGTTGTGTCTGCACGACTGCGGCGATGCCGTGCCATTGCACGGTCGTGTGGTGGATCTGGACGGCATTCGGGTGGCGGGACTGGGCGGCAACTTCATGGGTAGGGTGTGGGCACCACCGTCACCGCCGACATTCACCGACAAGGTGGCTGCGATGAAGCGTGGACCGTATGGCTGGCGGGATGGACAGCGACCCAGTCCGAAGCTGCACGGCGCGATCTATCCCGACGATGTTGCCACCTTGGGGCAACAACGCGCCGGCATTCTGGTCACCCACGAGGCGCCTTCCTGCCATCCATACGGCTGGGATGCGCTGGACCAATTGGCCAGGGACATGGGGGTTCTTCGGACTTTCCACGGACACACGCACGACGATCTGAGTGAGGCCTATGCCTCGCAGCGCGAACGACTGGGATTCGATGCGCGGGCGGTGGACTTTCGATGCATCAAAAACGGACTGGGTGAGCTCGTCAATACCCAGCAATTCAATCTGAAAGGAGCATGACCATGACGATGCCAGATGAGAGGGCTCGTGCCCTTCGCTTTGCCGGCGAGATCTTGCGCGAGATGCGATCTCGAAAAGACGTTCCCGAAGACCTCAAGCAGCAAGCGCGCCTGACGTTGCGCCACTACCCTGAGCCGGCTGATCTGATGCAGATGATCCAGGATGTGGACCGGATGCCGCGGGAATTCCTGGATCAGCACTGGCTCGCACCCGAGGTGCGCGCACCGCTTGTTCGGCCAAAAACTGGGAGCAGCACATGAAGATCCTGGTCATGTCTGCACCTGGAGACCGGTCCTTTGCACTTGGTCAAAGCTGGCAGCAGGTTTGCGAACTTTGAAATTGGGGATAGATGCCAGCGAGCAGAGATCCGAGTCGCCAGAGGTCGGGTGGCGCCGATTGCCATAGGAACTCGCAGATTATTTTCGTATGACGGTCAACGCCATCCCCTTCGGGTTCAATAGTTTTTGGGGCACAGCGCTTTCCACAGGCATGTGGGACACACCATGGCCATCCACGGATAGAAGGAGCGTCAGATGGACGAGATGAAAATCTGGACAGGCTGGGCCGATATTTCAGCCACGGGAGAGGGGCGGACCATTTGCTCAATGATCGCAACAGCCCAGACTGAGGCAGACTTTCGAGCGCGTGTGCGAGAGGCGCTCGGTGAATACTTCGAGAGAGGTTTTGACGTGGGTCAGGGGTTGGTGAGGAACGGTGTTACTGAAGCACTCTGGGCGCCAGCGGTCCTTGATCACATTGAGGCAAACCAATCGACAGGCAACATCTCAGCTTCTGCGAACCTTCACTTCAATTTCAGTTGACAGGGTGTGATGAAGCCGAAGAGCCACTCGACCATTGAGCGCCAAAGCCGCTCGGTCAGTGTCACTAAAGCTGAGGGCTAAACGAGTGCTAAATCGGAAGCTGAACTCGTCACTGTCGCGCTACAGCTGCTTCCAGCGACGTGATGGAACGTGCCGATTAGACCGCGCTTGAAGAAAGGGCCTATTCAGCGTAGCCTTGACATTTTTACATCAAAGAACCAGCCCATAGGAACCAAGCGCACGTATCGTCGACACGGGAACCGCCTCCTGATCGACCGCGCGCACCTTGCACGCACGCCATAGCGCAAGGCATGTTGGATCCAGATCAAGAGGCTCATAGTTGTCGACCGCTTCGGTTCTGGCCTGACCACTCTTGTCGAACAAATGGCAATAGGGGTGTGAGAGATCTTCATCTCGAACCATCGACAACATCGATTCGTAAATCCTGCTCATTCGCAGGCCTGGGAATGCGCGCTGGAGCGCTTTGTAGATACTGATCGCGGCGAGATCGAGATCTCCCCAGAAAAACACACGCCCTCCTCTCAAAAGCTCACTGATGGGCGGTGGAGAGCCTCCACGCACGATCAAAATCGGCCGGTCATGTTCTGGGGTTTCGTTCGTGTGCAGCCACTCCTGCCCAAGATAGCTCAGACCGAAACCATAGGTACAGATCAGTGCCACCTCTTGAGATAGCCCGCTGCTCACGGCATTCTCAAAGGCCATTGGATTTTCGATCAGCAGCGTAGCAACAGGCTCGGGTGGTCCCGCGCAGATGACGTACCGGGGAGACGAGTTGCGCAGACGCATGGGCAATCCAAGTGTCTCCAGCATCCGAGCGCTCATCCTCGAAAGGACCTTTGAGCTTCCCATCAAGTGTCTCGCGCTGACATTGAAGCCTGCGTCATCGGTCTCGGCCTGATCGACCTCACTCAATTGCCGGAGACCACGAGCTAATACAGCCAGATCCTGCGGTGTCAATCCACCAAGTACGGGGGCCAATGCAGACAGGGCGCCAGACTCCACCTGCCCGAAACCTGCTGC
This sequence comes from Hydrogenophaga sp., assembly GCA_030653975.1. GTDB lineage: Bacteria > Pseudomonadota > Gammaproteobacteria > Burkholderiales > Burkholderiaceae_C > Hydrogenophaga. The sequence continues at coordinate 8,663 of JAURYH010000065.1, forward strand.
ATCCAAAGCGTGCAGCCAAGCCGTCTCCTGTGGATCTGCTCTCACTGGTTCCAGCACGACGAAGATGTGCCCAGATGCGGGAAGCTCTCGACCGTCAGCCTGGTAGCGCAGCATACCGGCGCGGTACAGGTCTCTGATGGCTTCGTCCACTGCGATGCTGGGGAGTCTTAGCTTGTTCCCAAGTTTGGGCAGACACGAGGACGTGCGCAGCTTGCCGCTCGGAGGGGCCATGCTCCGAAGTTCCGCGAGGACCGCCGCAGACGCATCCGACTCGAAGCGTCTCACGTTCATGTGGTGATCTCTGCGGGAGTGGCTTGCGTGATCGAAGAAAAGAAGCCGACCGTGCCAGCTTCACGACCGCGCTCCATGAACGACACCAACCCGTCACCAGCGCTGTTCATCAGCTTTTTGCCCACGTGGTAGACCGGGAAAACCGAGTAGTCGTTGTTCCAGGTTTGCGAGTGCAGGAAGCCGATGATCTGGAAATTCCCGCCGAGATCGCGCAAGCCGTTCAAGGCCTCGCCAATGATCTTTCGATCGGACAGCGTACTGAAGATGCCGTCAATGAGGATGACCCGATTGGCCTTGGTGCGCGACTTGGCAGCCTGTTTGCTGGTGAGCTCCAGAAGACCACGCTCAATCTCGTATTCAGCCTGACGCACGATCCACATGAACTCCAGGGCGATCTTCTGCCCGGTGGACAGCTTCTCGGACACATGGCTCTTCTTACCGGCCCAGATGCCCGCATTGACGAACTCGACCGAGGTGTTGGTGAACACACACTGGATCAGCTTGTCCCGAAGCAACCGCTTGAGCTGCGTTTCATCGGTGCGCCGCATGGATCTGGACTTGGGATCAACTTCCCGTGTCGCGCGCTCAACCTCCTCCTTCAGGTCGTTGATCAGGTCGAGCACCGCTTCATCTTTGTTGATCTGGGTCTGGAAATAGAAGCGCCCATTGGGGTACTTCTTCATGACCTTGTTGAGAATGTTCAGGTTGTCCTCTGCACTGACGATCAACTGAGTGAGCTGAGTCAGCGTGTCGGCACTGGTCTCCTCTGCAACCGTTTTTGCCTGCTGAGCCTCGTTTCTCTCCTTGTTCAGGCTCGCCTGCAATTGCTCAAAAAGGTTCATGAGCGCACGCATGGTTTCTGGCGTGGCTTTCCTGATCTCTTCGATCTCCAACTCGTTGAAGGCAGTTGCCGGGGTCCCGGTTTGCGCCTCTGCGGCTTTGCAGAATGCGACATTGAGATCGATGTACTTTTGGAGGGCCGTCTCGTACTGTGAGGCGATCTGCTTGTGCCTACTGATGCCGTCCTCCAGATCCATCTCCTGAACGATCTGAGACAGGCGGTCTACCTCATCCACTTGGTGGCCATATGCCTGCAACTGGTCACCGCGAAGGGACTGGACCAGCGCATACATTGCACGGTAGGCGGGGTGCGCCTCCGGTACTGCGTCGCCTTCTTCAAGATCGCGTGCCTGCTCAGCAATGCGTCTGGTGCGCGCGACCCGGCTGCCCACCTCGTAGGCCAACTCGTGAATGGCCTTGGCCAGCCTGGACCATGCCGGGATCTCGGCATCGTTGATCCGGCTCACCTCGATCTTGGCCTTGTTCGCGATACCGTTGAGCTTTTCGATGTCTTGGCGCTTGAGGTCGATGTCCACTTGCATTGCCTGATCGCTCTTGTCCTGGTTGGCCTTGAAGGCCTCGGCACGCTCGTAGTTCACGCTGGACGCGCCGATCAGTTCGTTGAGCGCAGCGTTGATGTCCTGCTGACGACCAGTAAAGTGGGTCATGAAGTCCACGGACTCAGCGTCCGCTGCAAACTCGATGGCGATCCTGTATCGCTCCAGCTCCCGTGGGCCTTGCTCGTCTTCGAAAGCCTGGGCCTGCTGCACGACGAGACCCTGTTGATCGGTCAAGGTCCCAAAGACGGCCTGAGCCTCCTCGATCTGGCCGTCCAGCACCTCCATTTCGTTCGACAGTTGTTCACTGCGCGTGCGGGCAAGATCGTGCTCGGTGAGGCCGCCCAATTGCTGGTAGGCCAGTGCGTCGTCTCGGGCGTTCAGGCCTTGCTGTGAAGCGCGCTTCTTCGCCACTTCCTCGGCCGTCTGCAGCTTCGCCAGATCGTCTTTCAGCGGGGGCAGCATTTCAGAGATCGCCGCGTATCGGGCATCTCCCCCTTTGGCGATGAAGTCCCTTGCGCAGCGCAGCACCTCCAATGACTGGGCTGTGATCTGCGGCTTGAGCTCTGTGACCCGGCCTTCAAGACGGGTCGCTTCGGCCTCGAAAGCCAGGTACTTCTCCAAAGCCCCCTGATCAGCCGCTGCTTTGGCACGCATCGCCAGCTGGTAGGGTGGGCCAGCGGCATCGACCTCAGCAAGCGCTTCAGTGGTTTGTGCCAGCTGCCCCAGCGCGGCGGTCAGTTCCGCTTCCATGCGCGTTCGCTCTGCCGCGGCAAACTCGGAATCCAGAAGGATGCGAACCCTGCGCGAGGTGTTGCCGCCAATGAAGCCGAGCAGCCGGGTATCCCCGCTCCGAACGACACCCTGATGGATGGACTCGAACAGTTCGCTGCGCAGTGCCAGAGGAACGGCCACGTTGGCGGCCTGCAAGGCGCCGGCAGCGGCCTGCAGATCCTCAACCGTTTCGAACACTGGAGCCGAGAGCAGCCCGGACAACGCGCTCAGGATGTCGTTTCGCTGGTCCAGCAACAGGTCTGCATCCAGAACCACTTGGTGCAACCGCTGGGAAGGCAACCTGCTGCCCTCAAGAACGGCCCAAGCCTGTTCAAAGGCGCCATCTTCAACCGACCTCATCTGCTCCAGAGCTTGCAACTCCTTGCCGAGTTCGCTTTCCAGATTCGTGAGCTTTCGCTGGGTCTCCGTGAGGCGCAGCCGGTCGTTGTCCGCCTTGGACAACCACTCTGCAGGAGAAACATCCGGGTGGGTCTCCTGGAACTGTTCAAACGCCTCCTTGTGTGCAAGAAGGGATGCCATCGACTCGCGTGCAGCCGAAACGTTGTCGTTCACGGCCGCCAGTTCGCGCTGTGGGTCGCAGGTCGTCGGATCCGCGTCCTTGCCAAAAATCAGATGAAATGGATGCGCCTGGCTCTTGAGCGACGCCAGTTCCTTGACCTCATCGTCGAGCGTGCGGATGGCGGTTTGTTTGTTCGCTACATCCTTTGTCGCTTTCGACAGGTCCCCGATGGGGTTCACTTTCGCAGGGTCAGCTGAGCCAAACAACTGCGCGTACAAAGCCAGGCCCTGGGAATGCCGATCGAACCCGGCAAGTCTCTCAACGGCTTTCACGCATTGCTTGTTCAGGGGAGGGCGCCGGTTTTGGAATTGGGTGATTGATTGGCCCGCTTCAGCGATGGCCTTCCCGATTTTGATGGTCTCCGCCTGGATGTGGGTCTTTTGAGCCTTGAGGTGCTCATACCTGTCCGTGGCACCCTGCAGTCCTTCGAGCCCATGGTGCTCCAGTACCGCGGTGTAGTTTTCCCAGGCCTGGCTCAACTTGCCCTGTTGCAAATTGCGATGAGCCAGCGTGTCACGCAGGCTGCCTTGTTGCTCGCCAATCCAGTTCTTGGCACCGAGCGGCTCAGCCCGGTGCTCCTCAGGCAAGAGATGAGCGATCTTGATGAAGTCTTCCCAGGCGCCCTGGTTTTCCTGTCGGTCCTTGATCTGCAGTTCCAGCTGTTTGATCGCCGTCTGGAGGTCCGCGGCCTGGTTTTCCGCTGTAGTCTGATTCTGCTTCTGCTGCTTCGAACTCGCCTGCAGCTGTCGAACCTGTTGCGCAGCCGGGTTGGTGTCGATTTGACGTTCGGCCAGGTCAAACGCCTTTGCAACGACCTCCTTGAGGCCTGCGGTTTTTGCGCCAGAAATGCCGACGACTGCATCGGGTATGGCCAATGCAGAGTCTCGGGGGTAGCCCTTGCGGTAGTGGCCACCCTTGACACCTCCGCTTGTTACAATTTCGAAATCGCAAGCAAAATCAATGACTTGCGTTTTCGGGGTTACCGACAGAAGAGACTTCCTACTTGCCACTTCATTGATCTTGCTGACCTCAATGCCGGCCAGATCGCTCAAAGTTTTGTCCAGCAGCAGGATCCCATCGTCTCGCGTGATCACCATGCCCTTGAGCGCGACCTGGATGCGCGGGTCCTGATCGCCCAGATTGGGCAGGCTCCGTGGGATGCCAGGTATCGAGTTCGGACCACCCTGGGCACCGAAGTGCCGCAAGAAGGCGATGTCCTTGCGCAGGCTGCGCAAGATCGTGTCCCGCTGGCCCTTCAAGTCTTGAGCGGAAGTGCCGGCGTCCATGATCGGCCTGAGCTGTTCAATGCCTGTCTCGCGAATTTGCAGACGGCGCTCCTTGCGAACGATCTCGCGCTCGGCATCGACGATGCGAGTGAGGCTTTTGAGCAGCGTGTCCTCGACCGCTGATTCATCCTCTTCCGAGAACGAGCTCAGCAGATTGCTCAGCAAGTCCGGTGCCACAACCGACCGAAAAAACGCGCTGTCGTAGGACTCCCCAGGCCGGGGGGTGAAGTCGAAGAAGCTCGCGTTCTTGTCGTCCGAGCCTTTGAGCTGGTAGAGCACGTTTCGACGGATCACCTCCACGGGCAGGAACAACCGGATGTGATCTTCCCATTCCCGCCGGCTGGTGAACTTGTTCCACTTGCAGCCGCGCAGCGCCTTGGTTCGCGCGACGAACTCACTGTCAGGCACCGAGGTGATCGACTTGCCGTCGTAGACGTAGCAGGGCGAGTCCTCCAGCGTGCCGCTGTAGGAGTAGAAGATCGGCGGGTCGTTGACGTCGTCGTTGAGCACCACCCCGATCACATTGGTTTCGCCAGGCAGGTTCTGCGGGTCGATTTCCAGCAGGCTGGGGGCCGAATAGCTGTCCTCGGGCGGGGTCCTGAATTCGATGCGTGCATGCGTGAAACCGCGGCTCTTGGGGGCCACCTTCTCCCGGATCCGCTTGAGCAGTCGGGCATCACGGCTCAGGAGGTAAAGGTGCAATTCAACCAACGATGTCTTACCGCCACCGTTGGTGATGTTGATCAGCGCCGACTTGCCGCCATCCATTCGAAGTGTGAGGCCCGTGAGCATCGGCTTCCAGTCGGCTGCCCGTCGGTGGGCACTGATGCCCTCGGTGAGGTAGTTGGTGACCTCCATGCGTGAAATTAGGCTCACAGTTCGCTCCCTTGCTCTTCGTTGTCATCCCTTCGCGTCAGCAGGTTGTGACTCACAGCAGCCAGCTGTGGCGCGGCTGGTGAGTCGCTGCCCACTACCATCAGTGGCGCCAGCGTTCGATCAAAGTTTTCCTTGATCTCGACCGCTGACAGCAGCGACTGCCGATACACGCCGTCGCTTCGCTCATCAAGCATCCCGCCCTCGCACATCAGGTCCAGGAACCGCTTGGTGTAGCGGGTGATGTCCGCGCCTTTTTCTGAGGTCAGCGCTTCGTAGACCTCGCTGCTGGCAAGCTCCGCAGGGTTGAGTCTGCGAACATGGCCGTTGATGTGCTCCCGCACACTCTGCTCCAACATGTCCCTCGTGAAGGAGGCATCAAGCCACTTGTGCCGTTCATGCGGACCACGATCGCGTTGGGTGTACAGCAAGTCCAGGTGAATGAGCCAGATCTGCGTGAACCAGATCTTGGCCGCTGTCGCACGGCCATTGGATGGGTCCATGCGCTCGGCCAATCGCCCAGGGTCGAGCAGTGGGCAAAGGCTGTCTGCACGACGCGCAAGCAGGTAAACGCGCGCCCCCTGCCCGATGCCTGGCACATCAAAGCTGTTGAGCGTGATGAGCGAAAAGCCCTGTCCGCTCATCAGTTCTTCCAGGTCTCTGATGTTCTCGATGGAGGCCTCGCGCAGTACCACGGCGAGGTCCTTCTCTTCCCGTTGCAGCCCTCTCTTGTCGGTCCGGTCTTCGAGCTTTCGGTGCTTGATCAAGAAGGAGCTGATGCGGCCCATTTCATAAGGGGTCATGTGAGTCTTCCCTGGCTTCGTTGGATGCCCGTTTGAGCGTCAGGCTGGAGGTCAGGGCCTCAAGCCCTGGAACATGGGATCGGGCAAGCGACCTGTCCAGATCTGCTGCGACAGGCTCATTGACCCATTCGTCTGGAGCGGTCAGCGCGGTCACCAAGCAGTTCAAGGCGGCGTTCCGATCCATTTCGCCCAACCCCTCGCGAAGCGCTTCGAACAGGTCCACGCCACCATTTTGAAGTCGAGTCTCCAGTGTCGACTGGTTCCGACTCAACCATTCGAGGAATCGGTCTTCCGGAGGTACTTCAAACCCGTCGAGCTCGATGTTTTGTGCCAACGCGGCCTGTTGAACTCGTGCTTTGATCAGTCCATTGAAGTCAGTGCCCGTGGGCTGTATGCCGGCTGCAACGACGGGGCCCACGATGGACAGAACCAGGCCAACCTGGTTGTTCGCTGGAGGCGTTTTGACCCATTGTTGCGCCAGCTCACGAAACGAAGGCGCCTGCACCGACGATTGCACGTTGTTCATGAAAAGCTCTGCCAGCCGGGTGAGTTCACGTCCGTAGCGGACCACACCGCCAGAGAGTTCCTTGATCTTGGCCTTGACCAGTCCGATTGGCACCTCTTCATCGAGCTGGACGTCTCTTCGAATGATCTCGTCTACCTTGATGCGAGCCTCATCCACCAGGCCGACAGTCCGACTCATTGTCTGCCGATGCGCCTCAAGATCTGCGATCGCATCGTCCCTCGATTTGCGTCCGCCTGATGTCTGCTCGATGAGTGCAATCAGTGCAAGCTGTTCTGTCCTAAGCTGGAGCAGCAGTCGGTCGACAAATCCGAGTGCCGCAGTCAATCTGCCGGCTTCGAGGGCTCGAATGAGCTTCGTCACATCTCCCTCGATGTAGACGATGTCCATGTTGTCTGAAGCCATGGCCAGGGCTGTTTTCCCCATGCGGGAAAGCCTGAATTCGACCACATGCGCAGCCTTCTCGACCAGAGCCGTTTCCTTGTCGCCGATGACATGCGTAGGGGTCCCGTCTTCGGCGTGAAGCAGTCTGAGTTCCGTGGGGCGAGCCAAGACATTGAGCACGTACTCGATATCGAGATCTACAGCCCACGCGAGTCTTTCCTGGACCGCTTGCTGTATCGAGGCCAGAGATGCGTACTCATCGCCGGAGGTCGTGCCAAAGCCCTGCAAAACATCGAGGACCTCTTGCGCCATGGCAAGGTATCTACCATCACCCAATCCGGGCCGTTCTTCACTTTGATACTGTGGTGACTCACCGCTCGCTCGTCGGGAATCATGAAGATCCAACAGCCTTGCGGTCACCTTCAAGAGGGGAGATAGGTCAAGTTTGTGCATGAATTGCAGATTCGTAACCCGCACCTTTTTGATTCGACATAAATCTCCACCCTGGATATAGCGAACGTGATCACTGGCGAGTATTCAATCTTCGGCCGGAAAACGTTCGGCAAATTTCGAAAACGCGCGCATTGCTTCTTGTACGCATGTTAAGGAGTCGTGCGACTTCGTTTGCGCGAACAAACCCGTCTCGAGCAAACACCCATCGAACCACCTCCAATACCTCCGCATCGGAAGGAATGTACATGGTGCCATCCAAGAACAAATGGACGGGCTCCCAGAGCCAAAATGGGACTCCTCTACTTGGATAGTGCTTCTGAAACCGAAAGAGCTTCCCACCGGACAGGCCCAGTTTTGACATGTCATGTACGAGGCGATCAGGCCAGTCATTCAGATAGTTGCCAGCCTTTTCCAGCAATGCGCGCCTTCGCTTCGTTGATGTGTGGGACAGTGACTGTCGGTTCATGCTGCGGTCTTCTCTGGTTCCATCTTGGGGATCAATCCCCAGCCCCTTTGACCAACGGTTGTCGTCCAGAAACGACCAGAGGATCCAAAGCCCCTCGAAAAATTGTGTTGAGTAAACAACGCGCCCCCCAACGTTGATCCACCCACGCCTCAAGCAATCAAGGAGCAACATCTGGTGTTTGCTCAATTCCAAATCGACATCCGAAAACTGCACTGCCTCTCGAAGGTCTGCCCCGCATTTCCAACAACGATAGGCGACCGCCTGCGAGGTGGGGACAAACATTCCGATGTCCAGCCTTTCCAGAATGATGGGCGCGCCGCAACAAGGACATCGATCAATGAGGGTGTTTCGGTGCACCGGGCAGATCGTGTGAAACGCCAAGCGCCAGGACTTACGGAAGTAGGGAACAGCGTCGTCACGCAGGCAACCGGGACAGACCTGCTGTCCGAAGCGGAGCGTTTTCCGATGTTTGTCTAGGGTCGGCAGAACCCATTTGCGCGCGCCCCTGGCTTCAATTTCATTCCAAAGTAAGCCGACCAGAGACTCCATCGTGAGGCTCCTGATCGTCTCTGGAGAGAGTCCAGTTGCCTCGGAAACCGGATCCAAATTGGCGCCTTCGACCTTGAAAACCGACCCCAACCCCATCATCCGCTTTCGCCCCCAAAGCTGATGTGCAAGGCTTTGTACGCGTTCACCATGTGCATGGGCCAGACGAACGAACCAAGACAGGAACACCTCATCGAACTGAGGGAGAACCTGCACTGGCAGCCTGCGCATGTTCGCTGCGATCTATGTGGGAAACCGATGCCGTTGTGTTGGATGTTTCCAGCCCAGTCGCTGCAAGTTTCGTGGACTGAGGGCATCCAATGTGATCCGCTCTTCACCGCTGCGGATGGCCGCCGCAGCCAGGAGGTGCAAGAGATCCGTCATGTAGCCGATGATGCCGTCAGAGGCTTCGAGGATGCGAGAGGCAAGTTCTTCGTGGGCCAAGTTCGACGATTGCTTGAGACGAAGGGTTCGCTCTAGCGTAGCCAACAACTGTTTAAATTCGTCATCAAGCTTCCAGCGAGGCAAAAAGACTGGCTCGAATCGGTTGGCCACCTGTTGATCTGACTGCAGCAAGTTCAACGTCTCTGGAACCGCGGCGACCACCATCGGAATCTGGAGTTCATTGCCAAGAAACTTCAGTGCATTGAGGAGCTTTCGCTGCTTGACCGGCGTTCCAGCCTGAAAAAAACCAAACTCATCAATCAGGATCATCTGAGTCTTCAGTGAAGACAAAATGATGCTCAAACGTCTGAGCTTGCTCTCGGTCGGCTCCCGTGGTGATCCTGGAGAAATGGTCAACTCAGTCAGCATGCGGTTGTACAGTCGGCCTTCATCAGGTTCCGGAGGCGCCTGAAACAGAAACACTGGCCGACGGATATCGTCGCTGTTGACGTCGTAGTCTGCCGCGAGCCGCATGTCGTGCTTTCTCGCGAAGTTATTGAGCAGCATTGACTTTCCGTTGTTTGAGTCACCGATCAAAGCAATGTTGGGCATCCGATGCATGCGCGGATGAACCAAGAGGTTTTCCATCTGCTGGCGAATCGCCACCGCTCTGGCATAACCCACCCAAACCGGCTGCTTAAGCGCCTGGATCCTCAGTTCCGGATCATCATGTACGTTCATGAGTTCTCCTCAAAGCCACTCGATCTCATCGAACGGCTCAATGCCGCCAGAAAGAGTTGAATCAACGAATTGTTGTGTCTTGATGGCCTCTTCCTGTGGTTGGGTGTCCACAGCCGAATGCATGGCTTGAGGAGAGTCTCGCCTGCGGGCAGCACGCTTTGCACGGTCGCTGTATCGAACCTTCTTCGTTGCCATCTTGGCGTCTTCCTCGATACGGCGCATCTCGTTGAGAGCACGAAATACCTCCGATTCATTGACATTCTTTCTCCCTTGCTCGGTCAGGAACGCGCGCACGGCCCGCAACTCCCAAAGACTGATCGGCGGATGACTGAGATCCCGATACGGAATCCGAAAGTACGTCTTGGCGTCTGGGTCAAAGAAGAGGATGTAGCTGATATCTCTGGGATCGCGGCGACAGATGAACTTCCGTCGCTTCTTCCTGCTTTTCGGATCCACTGCACCTACCCACCGACGCAACACGTCAGATTGATAGGAAATGTGGTCAATCTTGATCCCGTACGGTTGAACAGTCGCTTCAAACATGGGAAGGAAATCGGTACGCAGTCGCTCTTCGTTGGTGACGACTTCAAGGGGCATGCTCAGACCCATAGGATCATCGTTCACAAACGCGCCGGTGTACTTGGCCAAAGGTGCGCAGCCCAATGCGGAGTGTTCCCGGTTGTGATAGACCCCCAGGATGAGGTTTGCCAGCCACAGCTCGAACTCTTTGAGCGTCATGACAGCACGCCCTTGGGAGTCGTATTCGCCACGCTGTTCCGTGTTTGAGAATGCGGTACCCGGTAGCGCCTGTATCTCTGCCATCAGCGTACCCAGGTAACGCTCGATGTGCGCACCGTACCGAGGCGTCTTCACCTTGCGGAAAATCAGGTCGATACCGTACTCCTGGCATGCCAACTCCAGGGTCTTTCCATGGAACTCCTTGGCGTTGTCCAGATGAACGATGCCGGGTTTTCCCATGCACGGGTACTCATAGGTCAGACCCAGTCTCGCAAGCATGGGCTTTTTGGACAGGATGGCGTTCGCGAGGCAAATACCCGTTCCCAGAGTTCCCGGTGGATCAAACGAGATGTAGTACCCCACGACGACTCGGGCATAGACATCGATAGCCAACGTGAGAAATGGCCGTCCTATCCATATCCGGTGGACCTCATCGACCAAGTGCACGTCCACGGGAGTGTGGTCGATCTGAATCAAGCCATAGGGTCGGTCTGCAAATGGCACGCTACCTTTGATCAGGTCGAGCTTTTCAGCCGCAGCGCGGCCTTCGCGACGACGCGCCGCCTGAACAGAGTCCACCTCGTCCAAGCGTTTGATAAAGGTCACCAAACTGGGCGGAGGCACTTTGGCAATCCAGCACCGCCTTTTGACTTCCCGATGTACCAAAGCCGAACTTCTGCGCTCCGGGGTCATCCAGTAGTCCGCGATGGCGTCCGCCATAATTTTCTCGACTTCATCAGGTAGCTTCTTGGTGCCTGCATCGCTACGGGTCTTGCGTATCAGATTCGTTACAAGGAGTCCCTTTTCATACTCGTTGATCCATCGATATATGGTCGAGCGAGCGACTCCGGCAGCTTCGGCAGCTTCATCTACTGCCGCCACTGATCTGCGCCCAGGCTCCAACAGCGCCTTGATCACCTGAAACTTCTCACTTGCCGCATCCATTCGGGTCTCTTTGATCGCACTGAGATCCAGGCCCTCACGCTTGCCGCTGGACACAGGTACCCGGATGTCTACCAAGTCGGCCTCACGAGCAGCATTCGTCTCCATGTCGCGCACCGCAACTCGCGTAGCACTCACAAAGCGTCTGACCAAATAGTCTCGCCCGTCGTCCAGGCGAACGACCGAGCCCACCATCACCTTAGCGATACCAGTCATAGGGGGGTTGCCTCCATTTGGGGGTTGGGTAACGACGCTCGCGATCAAAGAGTTGTCCAGGCCAAATCAGTGTGGACAGGCTCAACGGCTCGATCAAGTCGGCGTCGAGGTGGCAAAGGGCCACCAGCGTCCATATCTCTCGAATGACCCGCATGCGCAGCTCCCAGCCGCTTTGCTGGTTGAGTCCCAGCTGGTCCATGATCTGTTGAGGTGTCACCGCACATCCTCCGGCGCGCACCATCTTGGCAATCTGGGTGGCCGTCTCCGGATCTGCTGGCGAGGTCCACTTGGGATGAGACTGCTTCTTGAGTTCGACGAGCTTGCGCACGTTTTGCAGGAACACTGGATGCATCTGGCGCTCAGTGATCACTCGGAACCGAATTCCCATGGGCTGCAAGGTGTCACGCGCGCTCACAAATTTGGGCTTGAGTTCGGCCCAATCTTCTTTGAGGGTCTGCCATGGTTTCACTTCGTACACCGTGGGAAGGAACCTCGCAGCCGCCGTGGCAAGTGGCCGCGCCAGATCATCAACCATCGGGTTGTTGAATTGAACCAGTACATCTGGGTGATATCGACGCCGGCGCCCACGCTCGTCTCTCCAGGGAAGCACAGCGCACTGGACGCCATACTTCTGGACTCTGGGGTCGAAGTCCAGAATGGAATAGAAATCGTATTCCAGCAACGACTCTGCCTCGACCATCAACCCCAACTTGGGACTGGACAGGCGAGCCGTCACACTGATCGGGTTCTCTCGCACCCGCCTTATAGGTCCGTAAACCATCTGTTGATCTCCTTGTGCAAAGAAGGCCAACAACCGGTCTCGAAAGTCATCCATGGGAGCTTTCTCAAATAGCGATTGGCCATTTTCTCAAAAAACGCTTTCATTCACACAAGGACTCGGGCCGCTTCGACCTGCCCATCGCCATCGGCATCCTCGCCGCCAGCGGCCAGATCGGCGCCGCCCGGCTGGCGGGCTGGGAGTTTGCGGGCGAACTGTCGCTGGGCGGCGAGCTGCGCCCGGTGCGCGGTGCGCTGGCCATGAGCCTGGCGCTGCACCGCGATGCCGACGCTGCGACAGCGGCACCTTTCAAACTGGTGCTGCCGCCCGGCAGCGCCGAAGAAGCCGCGCTGGTGCCCCAGGCGCAGGTGTACCGCGCCCGCCACCTGCTGGACGTGGTGGCGCAGTTCCTGCCCGAAGGCGCAGCAGCCGGCGAGGTGCCACCCGATGACGGCGGCTGGGCGCGGCTGGCACCCACGCAGATCGGCCAGACCCCGGCCTATGCCGACCTCGCCGAAGTGAAGGGCCAGGCCGCGGCCAAACGCGCGCTGGAGATCGCGGCGGCCGGCGGACACAGCTTGCTGATGGTCGGGCCGCCCGGCTCGGGCAAGAGCATGCTGGCCCAGCGCTTCGCCGGTCTGCTGCCGCCGATGACCGACTCGGAAGCGCTCGAATCCGCCGCCGTGGCCTCGCTCGCCGGGCGCTTTCGGCTGGACCACTGGGGGCAGCGCCCCACCTGCGCACCGCACCACACGGCGAGTGCCGTGGCGCTGGTGGGCGGGGGCTCGCCACCGCGGCCGGGCGAGATCTCGCTCGCGCACCACGGTGTGCTCTTTCTGGATGAACTGCCCGAGTACCCCCGGGCCGCCCTCGAAGCGCTGCGCGAACCGCTGGAGAGCGGCCACATCCGCATCTCGCGCGCGGCCATGCAGAGCGAGTTTCCGGCGCGCTTCCAGCTGATCGCTGCCATGAACCCCTGTCCCTGTGGCTACCTGGGCCACCCCACCCGGGCCTGCAGCGACACGCCCGACCAGATCGCGCGCTACCAGGGCAAGCTCAGCGGCCCGCTGCTGGACCGCATCGACCTGCACGTCGAAGTGCCCGCCCTGCCGGCGAACGACCTGCTGCACGGCGTGGCCGGCGAGCCGAGCGACGCCGTGCGCGAGCGCGTGGTGGCTGCGCGCGAGCGCGCCCAGGTCCGGCAAGGCTGCACCAACCAGGCACTGGCCGGCCAGGCACTGGACCAGCACATCCTGGCCGATCCCTCAGCCCTCAAGTTCCTCAACACCGCCGCCGCCCGCCTGGGCTGGAGCGCGCGCAGCACCCACCGCGCGCTGCGCGTGGCGCGCACCATCGCCGACCTCGCCGAGGCGGACACGGTGGGCGTGGGGCATGTGGCCGAGGCGGTGCAGTACCGGCGGGCGCTGCGGCAGGGCGGGTGATCCGTGCCGTCATGCCTTTGACACGCAGCCGACATACAAAGGGGCATGCTCGTCGATCACAGCCCTGCCCGTTCCACACCGCCGTCCGCCAGCGATCCCCCCTGGAATGCGGACGTGTGCCTGGCGCTGATCGAGCGCTTGTGGGCGCTGAGAAAGTCGATGCTGGCCGCCGAGCACCGCTACGCCCTGGCCATCGAGCGGGCGGGTGTCCACCAGCGGGACAGCGCGCGCAATCTGGTGCATTTCCTGGCGATGCGGGCCACCGATCTGCGCGGCCTGCAAAGCCAGCTGGCCTGGCTGGGGGTGTCGTCGCTGGGCCACTCGGAGTCTCACGTGCTGGCCAACGTGGACAAGGTGCTGGGCATCCTGCACCGGCTCACCGGGCAGGCCTGGCAAGCGCTTTCTCCTGAAGAGCCGGCGGGCAGTGTCACCGGCCCGCTCCTGCTGCAACGCCACACCGACATGCTGCTGGGCCCCGCCGTGCGCGATCGCCACGTGCGCATCATGGTGACCCTGCCCAGCGAAGCGGCGACCGACCCGGCCCTGGTGCGCCGGCTGGTGCAGGCGGGCATGGACGTGGCCCGCATCAACTGCGCGCACGACGACGCCACCGCCTGGAAGGCCATGGCCCGGCAGGTACGCCGCGCGGCCAAGCGCGCGCAGCGCGACATCCAGATCCTCATGGACCTGGGTGGCCCGAAGATCCGCACCGGGGCCATCGCCCCGCGCCCCCCGGTGCTCAAGCTCAAGCCGGTCCGCGACGAGCTGGGCTTCGCGGTCCAGGCCGCGCGCCTGCGCCTCGTTCACGCGGGCGCGGCCCCCGCGCTGCCGGATGCCGACGCACAGGTGGTGGTGGACCCGGACTGGCTGGCCCGTCTGCGCGTGGGCACACAGATCCACCTGAGCGACGCGCGCGGCAAGAAACGGCGCTGGCTGGTGGTGGCGTCCGATGCCGACGGCGTGGTGGCCGAGTGCCTGGAGACCTGCTACCTGACGCCGGACACCGCGCTCACCTGCAAGAGCCCCCGCGGTCACAAGCTGCACACGGTGTATCCCGAGGGCATTCCCGCCTTGCCGGGCGCCATTCGCCTGCACCGGGGCGACCGGGTCCAGCTGGCTGCCGAAGCGCCGCAACACGCCAGGCCGGACGACGACGCCATCCCGCGCATTCCCTGCACCTTGCCGCAGGTCTTCGGCCAGGTGCGGGTCGGAGAACGGGTCTGGTTTGACGACGGCCGCATCGGCGGCGTGGTGCGCCGCGCGTCGTCGCGCGGGCTGGAGGTGGAGATCGTCCAGGCCCGCGCGGGCGGCGAACAGCTGATGGCCGACAAGGGCATCAACTTCCCCGACAGCCAGCTGGCCCTGCCCGCGCTGACGGACAAAGACCTGGAAGACCTGCAGACAGTGGCCCAGGTCGCCGACCTGGTCGGCCTGTCGTTCGCCCAGCAACCGGACGACGTTCACCAGTTGCTGCAGGCGCTGCAGGCGCTGCAGACGCTGCGGGCACACCAGGTGGGCGTGATCCTGAAGATCGAAACCCTGCAGGGTTTCGAGAACCTGCCCGAGCTGCTGCTGGCCGCCATGGCCGCGCCCAGCGCGGGGGTGATGATCGCGCGCGGCGACCTGGCCGTGGAGTGCGGTTACGAACGCCTGGCCGAGGTGCAGGAAGAGATGCTCTGGTGTGCGGAGGCTGCGCACATGCCCGTCGTCTGGGCCACCCAGGTGCTGGAGACCCTGGCCAAGACCGGTGTGCCCTCGCGCGCGGAAATCTCCGATGCCAGCATGGGCGTTCGCGCCGAGTGCGTGATGCTGAACAAAGGGCCTTACATTGCAGAGGCCATCCACATGCTGGACGACATCCTGCGGCGGATGGCCGGTCACCAGACCAAGAAGACCCCCCTGCTCCGGGCCCTGCGGGCCTGGGAGCCCGAAGACGCTGCGTGAACCACCCGGCTCGCCGGGCGCAGGGGTGTTCCACCCGCATTTCCAGGCCCGGCCATGTCCATCGAACTCTCCAAAGAAGCCCGCCAGCAGGCGATCAGCTCCATCGAGCGCTATTTCCGCGAACACATGGACGAGCCCATCGGCAACGTGGCCGCGGGCGGCTTGCTGAATTTCTTCCTGAAAGAGATCGGTCCCTGCGTCTACAACCGGGCCGTGGCCGATGCGCAGGAGCGCATGCTGGCCCGGACGCAGGAACTGGATATCGAGGTCCACGAAGACGAGTTCGGGTACTGGAAGACCGCCGTCCGCCCCGACCGCCGTCGCAGCTGAGGCGGCACCGGCCATTGGCGCCCGGCCCGCTACAGTCGGGGCCATGGACGCGCCAGACACCGCCCTTCTCGACACCCTGAACACCCGGCACGGGCTGACCGGCCAACTGCGCTTTGTCGCGGGGCCCGGGGGCCTGCCTTTCGTGCAGATCCACAACGGGCACGCGGCCGCGCAGGTGTCGGTTTATGGCGGCCAGGTGTTGCGGTTCCGGCCGCGCGGTGCCGTCAGCGACCTGCTGTTCGTGAGCGAACAGGCCACGTACCAGGCGGGCAAGGCGATCCGGGGCGGCGTGCCGGTGTGCTGGCCCTGGTTCGGCCCCGACCCGCAAGCGCTGGGCCGGCCCAACCACGGCCTGGCGCGCACGCGCCCGTGGTCGGTGGCCAGCGCGGCGGCCCTGCCGGACGGCGCCACCCGCCTCACTCTGGTGCTGACAGACACACCCGACACACGGGCCATCTGGCCTCATGCCTTTGAGCTGAGGCTGGAGATCACCGTGGGTGCCGCGCTGCGGCTTGCGCTGATCACCCGCAACACGGGCGATCGGCCCTTCACCCTCACGCAGGCGCTGCACACGTATTTCGCCGTGAATGACGTGGCGCAAACCACAGTGAACGGACTCGATGGCTGCCACTACCTGGACAAGGCCGCTGGCGCGCACGGTGCGATCACGCAGCAGCGCGGCGCGGTGCGCTTCGCGGGCGAAGTCGACCGCATCTACACCGGGGCACCCGCCGAACTGGACATCGTGGATGGCGCTTCAGGCCACACGCTGCGCATCAGCGCCGAGGGCAGCCGCACCGCCGTGGTATGGAACCCGGGGGCGGCGCTGGCGGCCGGCCTGGCCGACCTGGCGGACGGCGACCACCGGCGCTTCGTCTGCGTGGAAACCGCCAACGCGGCGGATGAGGTGGTGACGCTGCCGCCCGACGGCGAGCACCGGCTGGTGGCCGAGATGTTCACTCTGCCGACGCGCTTCGACGCGCCTCTTCCATCTCACGGAACCTGACGCAGGTCGGGTCGCGGGCAAACGACGCCTTGCCCCATTCGCGCAGGCGGCACAGGCCCCGGGTGAAGAAGTTGCTGCTGCCGGCGCAGACCGCCTCCACCGTGTTGACGGGTGTCGGTGGCTGGACCACGACCGACTTGGGCGCCACCTCTGCCACCGCCGCAACCGGGCGTTCCTCGACCGGTTCGGTCGCGGTCATGGCAACGCTTTCGGCGCGGCGTCCGCAGCCAGCAACGGCGGTAGTTCCTAGAGGTTGGTGCCCAGCCAGCGCCGCAGTTCGGCCACCGCCACCCCACTGCGTTCAGCCAGGTCCTGCACCTGGTCTTCGCCGAGCTTGCCGACGTTGAAGTAAACGCTGTCCGGGTGGCTCAGGTAGAAGCCGCTCACGCTGGCGGCCGGCGTCATGGCCAGGCTTTCGGTCAGGGCCATGCCGATCTCGTCGGCCTGCAGCAGCGCGAACATGGCGCGCTTGACCGAGTGGTCCGGGCAGGCCGGGTACCCGGGCGCGGGGCGGATGCCCTGGTATTTTTCCTTGATCAGCTCTTCGCTGCTCAGCGTCTCGTCGGCCGCGTAGCCCCAGAAATCGGTGCGCACGCGGTGGTGCAGGCACTCGGCGAAGGACTCGGCCAGGCGGTCGGCCAGGGCCTTGAAAAGGATCGCGTTGTAGTCGTCGTGCGCGTCGAGGAACTGCTGCTCTTTCTTCTCGGCGCCCAGGCCGGCGGTGACGGCGAACAGGCCCACGTAATCGTCGGCCACACCCTTGGGCGCCACGAAGTCGGCCAGGCAGCGGCTCGGGCGCATCACGCCATCGACCTCCTGCTTCTCGGTCTGCTGGCGCAGGCCGTGCCAGGTGAGCGCGACCTGGCTGCGGGTCTCGTCGGTGTAGAGCTGAATGTCGTCGTCATTCACCGTGTTCGCCGGGTAGAGGCCGATCACGCCGTTGGCCGACAGCCAGCGGCCTTCGATGATCTTCTTCAGCATGGCCTGCGCGTCGGCGAACACCTTGCGCGCCTGCTCACCCACCACTTCGTCCTGCAGGATGGCGGGGTACGGGCCGGCGAGGTCCCAGGTCTGGAAGAACGGCGCCCAGTCGATGTATTTGGCGATCTCGGCGAGGTCGAAGTTCTTGAACTGGCGCTTGCCGATGAACTTCGGCTTGGTGGGTTTGAAGCCGGCCCAGGCGGATGCGGGAGAGCCTTCACCCCTGCCCTCTCCCAGGGGGAGAGGGGGCGATGCGGGGAGCCACTTGTTGGCGCGCGCCTTCTCCAGCGGCCACAGCGTGACCTGCTTCTTGTTGGCGTGCTGCGTGCGCACCTTGTCGTAGTCGGCGTTCAACTCAGCGATGTACTTCGCTGCCTGCTCGCTCAGCAACCCCTGCGCCACGCTCACGCTGCGCGAGGCATCGGGCACGTAGACCACGGGACCGCTGTAGTGCGGCGCGATCTTCACGGCGGTGTGCACGCGGCTGCAGGTGGCGCCGCCGATCAGCAGCGGGATCTGCTTCTCGCGGAAGTGCGCGTCCTTCTCCATCTCGCTGGCCACGTACTGCATCTCTTCGAGGCTGGGCGTGATCAGGCCCGACAGACCGACGATGTCCGCGCCCTCTTCTTTCGCCTTGGCCAGCACCTCGTGGCAGGGCACCATCACGCCCATGTTCACGACCTCGAAGTTGTTGCACTGGAGCACGACGGTGACGATGTTCTTGCCGATGTCGTGCACGTCGCCCTTGACGGTGGCGATCACGATCTTGCCCTTGGTCTTCACGTCCTGGCCGGCGGCGGCCTGGGCCAGTTTTTCGGCTTCGATGTAGGGCAGCAGGTGGGCCACGGCCTGCTTCATCACGCGCGCGCTCTTCACCACCTGGGGCAGGAACATCTTGCCCTGGCCGAACAGGTCGCCCACCACGTTCATGCCGTCCATCAGCGGGCCTTCGATCACGTTGAGCGGGCGGCCGCCGTCGGCTTCGATCTGGCGCCACATCTCTTCCGTGTCTTCGGTGATGAACTCGTTCATGCCGCGCACCAGCGCGTGGCTCAGGCGCTCGCGGATCGGCAGCGCGCGCCACTCGTTCTTCTTGCTGTCGTCCTTGGCCGCGCCCTTGGCGTTTTCGGCCACTTCCACCAGGCGCTCGCCCGCGTCGGGCCGGCGGTTCAAGACCACGTCTTCCACGCGCTCGCGCAGCTCGGGCTCCAGCTCGTCGTACACGCCGACCATGCCGGCGTTGACGATGCCCATGTCCATGCCCGCCTGGATCGCGTGGTACAGGAACACGGTGTGAATGGCTTCGCGCACCGGGTCGTTGCCGCGGAAGCTGAACGACACGTTGGACACGCCGCCGCTCACCTTGGCGCCTGGCAGGTGCTGCTTGATCCAGCGCGTGGCGTTGATGAAGTCGACCGCGTAGTTGTTGTGTTCCTCGATGCCGGTGGCGATGGCAAAGATGTTGGGGTCGAAGATGATGTCTTCGGGCGGGAAGCCCACCTCGTCCACCAGGATGCGGTAGGCGCGCTCGCAGATCTCGACCTTGCGCTCGTAGGTGTCGGCCTGGCCTTTTTCGTCGAAGGCCATCACCACGGCCGCCGCGCCGTAGCGCTTGACCAGCCGCGCCTGGCGCTTGAACTCGTCCACGCCCTCTTTCATGCTGATCGAGTTGACGACGCCCTTGCCCTGCACGCAGCGCAGGCCGGCCTCGATCACCTCCCACTTGGAGCTGTCCACCATCACCGGCACACGCGCGATGTCGGGCTCGCCCGCGATCAGGTTCAGGAACTTCACCATCGCGGCCTTGCTGTCGAGCATGGCCTCGTCCATGTTGATGTCGATCACCTGAGCGCCGTTCTCCACCTGCTGGCGCGCCACGGCCAGCGCCTGCTCGTACTCGCCGTTCAGGATCATGCGGGCGAAGGCCTTGGAGCCGGTCACGTTGGTGCGCTCGCCGACGTTGACAAACGAAGCGATGGGGGACTGCCCTTCAGCGCTGTCCCCCACTGGATAGACCCCGCCGATGCGCAGCGGCTCCAGGCCGGACAGCAGCATGGGGGGAACGGAGATGGAAGAAACGGCGTCGGACATGGGGCTCACCAGAGAGTTTTCTGAAACTGGTGAGCGCCGTTGGGGCCGGTCTGGCCGGCAGGGCGATGAAGGCCCGGACTCTCAAGCCTGACACCGGGTTCGGGAATCTGGGCGATTCCCCCGGCGCTGCAGCGCTCCTTGAGAGCCGCTGATTTTAGCCGCCAACCGCCTGCGCACGCATCTGGTGCGATGTTTGCTAGCACCCGGGGCATGGCCCCTCACCGCAACGACCCCGACAACGCCAGCACCGACTGGCACGCCCAGGAGCTGCTGCTCATGCGCGAGGTGATGAAGCTCGTGGGCCGCAGCCTGGCGCCGGCCTTTGTGCTGCGCGAGATGCTGCACCTGATGAGCGAGCTGCTGGGCCTGAACCGCGGGCGCATGGTGCTGGCCGACGACGCCGTGCCGGGCGCGGAGCGCACCGCCTCGGTCCGCCACGCCTACGGCCTCACCGCCGAAGAGGCGGCGCGCGGCGTGTTCCACTGGGGCGAAGGCATCACCGGCCGGGTGCTGGCCAGCGGCTTGCCCGCCATCGTGCAGGACGTGGACGCCGAGCCGCTGTTCCTCTTTCGCACCGTGGCGCGCGCCCAGCTGCCGCCGCAGACCGTGGCCTTCATCGCGCTGCCGATCGAGGTGAACGGCGCCACCGTGGGGGTGCTGGCCTGCCACCGCATCCGCAGCCGCCAGCGGCACCTGAACGACGACCTGGCGCTGCTGCGCATCCTGGCCACGCTGGCCGGCCAGCTGCTGCAGCTGGAACAGCTGGTGGCCGAAGAGCGGCGCCAGCTGGCCGCGCGCAACGAGGCGCTGGAGCACGCGCTCGACGTGGGCAGCGCGCGCTACGGGCTGATCGGCCGCTCGCCCGCGCTGTTGCGGGCGCTGGGCGAGCTGGAGCGTGTGTCCTCGTCGCAGGCCACGGTGCTGCTGCTGGGCGAGTCGGGCACCGGCAAGGAGCTGTTTGCCCGCGCGGTGCACCTGGCCAGCGGCCGGCGCGACCAGCCGTTCATCAAGGTCAACTGCTCGGCCATTCCGGACACGCTGTTCGAGTCCGAGCTGTTCGGTTACGAGCGCGGCGCCTTCACCGGCGCGAGCACGGCGCGCGCGGGCTGGTTCGAGCAGGCCAACCGAGGAACCATCTTCCTGGACGAGATCGGTGAGCTGCCGCTGGCCATGCAAAGCAAACTGCTGCGCACCCTGCAAGAGGGCACGCTGGTGCGCCTGGGCGGCACGCGCGAGATCCGCATCGACGTGCGGCTGGTCGCGGCCACCAACCGCGACCTCGCGCGTGAGGTGCAGGCCGGCGGCTTCCGGCAGGATCTGTATTACCGGCTCAACGTGATCCCGATCCGCCTGCCCAGCCTGCGCGAGCGGCGCGAAGACGTGCGCGCGCTGGCCCTGCATTTTGTGAGCCGCGCCAACCAGGCGCACCAGCGCAACGTCAATCTCGCGCCCGACGCGCTGGCGCGGCTGGAGGCGCATCACTGGCCCGGCAACATCCGCGAGCTGGGCAACCTGATCGAGCGCCTGGTGCTGCTGGCCGACCACACGCTGGTGACGGCCGCGGCGCTGGAGCGCTTCATGCCCGAGGCGCTGGGCGATGCGCGACCCGCGCCCGCCTCGGCCCCGATCCCGCCCGCCCTGCCCGCTGGCGCCGGGCTGGTGCGCGACTACCAGAGCGCTGGCTCGCACGACGCGCAGACGCTGCAGAACGCACTGACCCGCCACCAGGGCAACCAGTCGCGCGCGGCGCAGAGCCTGGGGCTCACGCTGCGGCAGTTCGGCTACCGGCTGCGCAAGGCGGGTTTGCGATGAAGGCCAGGGTTGAAGGGTTGTGCTGAAAGCTGGCGCAACGGATATGTGACAGCATCAGTGCCATTGACCAAGACTTGCGAGAAGCCACCATGAAAACAATCGACGAAATGCTGAACCTGGCATTGCTGACCCCCGATGAACACCAACAAATCAGCAGCTGGATCGCACAGGCCGACTCGCCCGACGAGATTTTGAAGATGCCGACCTTGCTGTGGCGGGCCGTCGAACGGGCCAGCGCGGTCATGGGCATCGACGAAGACCTGATGCGCCCGCCTGCCTTGGACGCCGACGGTGCCGTTTGCCCATAGGCCACCCGCCCCACCGGTTGCAAGCCGATCCGTCGGGCAAGACGGAAAACGGGAGCCTGTCGGCCATCGGCAAACCGTGGAGAGGGGCAACCGGCCGCCTGTTTCAGGCTGACAGTGGTCGCACGAGATCAAAAAAATCGTGCCACCGTCGTGACAGGCCTGCCTTTCTCAGTGAGTTCCGTGGTGAACGCGTACGCCGCGCATCCAGGCCATGAGGTCAATATGGCTGGAAGTGCCGGTGCTGGACTCATCGGACTTGGCAGGGGATTTCTTGAGCTGGGGTTTGTGTCGCGGTTGGTGCCGGGCCGCGCTGCCCAGTGAGAGTTTTTCCAGAATGGCGCAATGGGGCTGGTCGTCGCCGTGGCAGGCCGTCACCAGCACCGACAGGCCGTCCATCATCTGATCGATTTCGCGCCGCTTTTCTTCGAGGTCGGCCAGGTGGCGCTGGGCCACGGCCTTGACTTCGCGGCTGGTGCGCCGTGAATCGCTCCACAGACCGATGAGCTCGGCGATCTGGGCCACCGAAAACCCGAGGTGGCGCGACTGGCGGACGAATCTCAACACCGAGACTTCACGGTCGCCGTAGAGACGGTAACCCGATTCGCTGCGTTCGGCCTCAGGCAGCAGGCCGATCTGCTCATAGTGACGAATCATCTTGGCAGAGACGCCTGCGGCGGCGGCCGCTTCGCCGATGTTCATGAGGGTGGCCATGGTGTGCTCCGTGGACTGGGTGACTGCATGGGTCGAAGGATGTAGCTTGTCATGGTGGGAAGGTCAAGACCCTCACCCGGAGGGTCTTGACCTTCGCCGGTCAGCGCGGTGGATAGCCGGTTTCGGTGAGCGCCTCGGCCAGGGCTTCGCGTTCTTCACCGCTCTTCACGCTGACAAGCTGCTGCGGCAGATCGACCTGGATCTCGCAGGCAGGATCGAGCAGCTTGAGGGTCACACTGACCTTGGACGCGCAATGACCGCAGGTCATGTCGGGGAGGTGGAATTCGTGCATGGATGACTCCGGAAAGGGTTGAGGGAACCCGCACTCTGGGCATTGCCACGGAGGCAAGGTCAAGCCATATCGGCGATTGCACTTGACACCGTGTCAAGGCCAAACATCCGCTCCACCCTCAATCACAGGAGCCTCCCATGAGCACCGCCACAGCATCCCTCATCGAACATCAGTTCCCCATCGAAGGCATGACCTGCGCCTCGTGCGTCGGCCGCGTCGAAAAGGCCTTGAAGGCCGTTGCCGGCGTGCAGGCCGTCAGCGTCAACCTGGCCACCGAGCGGGCCACAGTAAACGCTGTCACTTCCACACTTGCCGCCAGCCTGGTGGCTGCGGTGCACAAGGCCGGCTACAGCGTTGGCACAGAGTCGACCGAGGACGGCCGTGCCGTGGCGTCCAAAAGCAAGGGCGAGCCCTGGTGGCCCGTGGCGCTGGCCGCCGCGCTGTCGCTGCCCCTGGTTCTGCCCATGCTCGCCACGGTTTTTGGCATCGAATGGACGGTCAACGGCTGGCTGCAGCTCGCGCTGGCCACCCCGGTGCAGTTCTGGCTGGGTGCGCGCTTCTACCGCGCGGGCTGGAAGGCGGTGCGCGCCGGCGCCGGCAACATGGACCTGCTGGTGGCCCTGGGCACCAGCGCCGGCT
>JAURYH010000043.1 GCA_030653975.1 Hydrogenophaga sp.
CGGCGGTCACGATGACCGAAATGATCGGTCACGTTGCCGAAACGGCCGGTCACGATGAGCCGAAAAGGAGTTCGGTCACGATCGACCGAAATCCTCGGTCACGATGCCGAAATCACCGGTCACGTTGGTCCGAAATACCCAGTTCATCCCCGCTCGCGCGGGGAGCACGCGGCTCCGTGGCCGGCGGTGACGGTGTAGGTCGGTTCATCCCCGCTCGCGCGGGGAGCACTTGCCGGCCAGCCGGTAGGCCAGGCGCCACACCGGTTCATCCCCGCTCGCGCGGGGAGCACTTTTTGCCGGGTGCCTTTGCATGCCTCCCGGTCGGTTCATCCCCGCTCGCGCGGGGAGCACGTCGTAATGAGCGAACCCAGCAGCGTTGAGGCCGGTTCATCCCCGCTCGCGCGGGGAGCACCACTCAGGAACTGACGAACATCACCCACGTCGCGGTTCATCCCCGCTCGCGCGGGGAGCACGCGCGCTTGCTGATGCCCGCGGCCTGCACCGCCGGTTCATCCCCGCTCGCGCGGGGAGCACCTCTGGCAGTTCGACCACAAGGCGACCCACCACGGTTCATCCCCGCTCGCGCGGGGAGCACAACCGGTACCACTTTGCCACCGCGGCCCAAGTCGGTTCATCCCCGCTCGCGCGGGGAGCACCTCCACCGTTTCGCCGCGGCCGCGCAGCCGGGCGGTTCATCCCCGCTCGCGCGGGGAGCACGAACTCCGGTCCACAACCCTCCGGTCCACAGCCGGTTCATCCCCGCTCGCGCGGGGAGCACCGCTCCACGTTTTGAATGACCCAGTCGGACAGCGGTTCATCCCCGCTCGCGCGGGGAGCACGTGTAGGCCTCAGCCCAGCCCAGCGGCGCACGCGGTTCATCCCCGCTCGCGCGGGGAGCACCTGCTCACGCCCAGCGCGGTGCGGTTGTAGCCCGGTTCATCCCCGCTCGCGCGGGGAGCACTGGCCCCGTCGCTCGGCTTGTCTGAGCAGTCACGGTTCATCCCCGCTCGCGCGGGGAGCACCCCGTCACCGACTGGCGGGAGATCAAACGCTCCGGTTCATCCCCGCTCGCGCGGGGAGCACATGTGGGCCACCCACGCTACGCCGAGGAAGTGCGGTTCATCCCCGCTCGCGCGGGGAGCACGTGGATATTTCGGTCCATCATCATCGCGTTTCCGGTTCATCCCCGCTCGCGCGGGGAGCACGGCGAGCGCGACGGCGACGATGTGGCCAAAGCCGGTTCATCCCCGCTCGCGCGGGGAGCACTGCCTTCCCAGACGTGCTCGTAATCCTCGGTGCGGTTCATCCCCGCTCGCGCGGGGAGCACTCAACACCGAGTTTTGCCATTGGCACGGGCGACGGTTCATCCCCGCTCGCGCGGGGAGCACCTGATTGGTCGCTGCATGGGCCGATGGTCTGACGGTTCATCCCCGCTCGCGCGGGGAGCACGAGATCAGGCCCTCATAGGCGGCCTGCTCGGCCGGTTCATCCCCGCTCGCGCGGGGAGCACGATGACACCATCCAGCAGATCGGGACTGGTGCCGGTTCATCCCCGCTCGCGCGGGGAGCACCAGCAGATCGGGCTGGTGATGATGGGCGCATCCGGTTCATCCCCGCTCGCGCGGGGAGCACCAGACCGACCCGCACAAGATGCCGCCCGCCGGCGGTTCATCCCCGCTCGCGCGGGGAGCACTGCTTCGAGCTTGCGCATCTGCCCGTCGAGGGCGGTTCATCCCCGCTCGCGCGGGGAGCACGCCTCATTGCTGGCGTCAACTGGGTGCTCACCCGGTTCATCCCCGCTCGCGCGGGGAGCACACGCCCACCACGCCCGCCGTGGTCGCTACGGCCGGTTCATCCCCGCTCGCGCGGGGAGCACATGTTGCAGATACGGCCCACACCGCGCCAGTCCGGTTCATCCCCGCTCGCGCGGGGAGCACGCCTCACGGGCGCACTGCGCATACCTGCAGGTCGGTTCATCCCCGCTCGCGCGGGGAGCACGGCAAATGCCGCCGCAGGCACCTCGGAGCAGACGGTTCATCCCCGCTCGCGCGGGGAGCACTCGTAGGTCAGCGCCAGCCGCGCCTGTGTCGCCGGTTCATCCCCGCTCGCGCGGGGAGCACCCCTCGGTGCCGAACTGGGCGATGTCGCCGTACGGTTCATCCCCGCTCGCGCGGGGAGCACGACAGCATGGTGATCAAGGTCAGCGGCTTGGGCGGTTCATCCCCGCTCGCGCGGGGAGCACTGGCCATCACCAAAAACGCCGGTCGCCAAGAGCGGTTCATCCCCGCTCGCGCGGGGAGCACAGCGCGATCAACTGCACATCCTGCGGCATCGACGGTTCATCCCCGCTCGCGCGGGGAGCACCCCCTGAATTCAGGTGTTCGGCAGCATCAATGCGGTTCATCCCCGCTCGCGCGGGGAGCACCTCTCCAGCAGCCAGCGAAGATCGGCCAGGGTCGGTTCATCCCCGCTCGCGCGGGGAGCACCTGCTGATACCAACGGCCGTGCGGTTGTAGCCCGGTTCATCCCCGCTCGCGCGGGGAGCACTTGTGTTTGGATTTCCGACAAACGGTCATTGACGGTTCATCCCCGCTCGCGCGGGGAGCACACCACGATCACTGTGGAAGGTGGCGCCACGGGCGGTTCATCCCCGCTCGCGCGGGGAGCACTCGCGCAGCTCCAGCTCCCGCGCCGTGAAGCGCGGTTCATCCCCGCTCGCGCGGGGAGCACTGTTTGACCTTGCCCTCGTTTCGTGTAGCTCTTAGCCCGACGATTACGCGGCCTTTTTGCGCTGTGCCTCGTACCAGCGTTGCTCGAACTGCATCGGGCTGAGGTAGCCCAGCGACGAATGCAGCCGGCGGTGATTGTAGAAAGCCATCCAGTCCATCACAGCCTGTTTGGCCTGCTCTCTGGTGGCGAACTTGTGCCCATGCACGCTGGCCGTTTTCAGCCGGCCCCAGAAGCTCTCGGTCGGCGCGTTGTCCCAGCAGTTGCCCTTCCTGCTCATTGAGGAACGCATCTTCCAGTCTTTCAAAACATCCTGGAACTTGCCGCTGCAATACTGGCTGCCCCTGTCGCTGTGGAATATCAGACCCGGCGGCGGGCGCCGCCGCCACCACGCCATGGCCAGCGCGTCCTTGACCAGGGCCGCCTGCATGTGCGGCTGCAGGCTCCAGCCCACCACCTGGCGACTGAACAGGTCGATCACCGCAGCCAGGTACAGCCAACCCTCGTCGGTGGCGATGTAGGTGATGTCTCCACTCCACAGCTGGTTCGGTGCCTCGGGGGTAAAGCGCCGCTGCACCAGGTCTGGTGCCACCGGCAGACTGTGGCGGCTGTCGGTGGTGACCACAAACTTGCGCTTGGTTCTGGCACGGATACCGTGCTGCTGCATCAACTTGCGCACCCTATCCTTACCCACCCGGATGCCCCTGGCCAGCAGTTCCTTGTGCATCCGAGGCCAGCCGTATTCTCCCTTGACCTCGGCGTGGATGGCGCGGATGTGTGCCAGCAGAGCTTCATCGCTGTGGCGCCCGCCGGGCCTGCCAGCCATGTCCTGTGGGCGGCGCAGCCAGTTGAAATAGCCGCTGGCGCTGACCTCCAGCACGCCGCAGGAGACGCTCACCGCGTACTGCTGCCTCATTTGGTGAATCCAGGCGTACCTCGCAGCGTGTCCTGCGCGAAGTACGCCGCGGCTTTTTTTGCGATGTCGCGCTCCATCCGAAGCCGGGCAACCTCAGCGCGCAAACGCGCTATCTCCATCTGCTCGGGCGAGACCTTCGCCGCCTTGTCCTCGCCTCCGGCACCACTCAACGCACCCTTGGCAGCCTGGCGCACCCAGTTGCCCAGGCTGGCCTTGGGGATGCCCAACACCTTGGCCACCACCGCGATGGCCTGGCCCTCACGCACCTGGCGCACCGCCTCCAACTTGAATTCCTGCGTGTATTGCGCACGCACCTGCTTGGCTTTCATTCCTTGACTCCTTGTCGGTATTTTCAACAAGGGCTAAGAACTCCACATTTCAGGGGCAAGGTCACTTCTGAATGATCGACTTATGTGCTCCCCGCGCGAGCGGGGATGAACCGCCCAGGAAGACCTGCGAACCAAGCGCCGAAACGTGCTCCCCGCGCGAGCGGGGATGAACCGGTCAAAGGCCGCTACCACACGGAGCAGGCATTGTGCTCCCCGCGCGAGCGGGGATGAACCGCCGGTGTAAGTGACAGTGCCGACGCCCATGGCGTGCTCCCCGCACGAGCGGGGATGAAACGGCGCCAGTTCTTTTACGATTTGCTTGAGCTTGGTGCGGCCATGACGACGAGAACACCAAGCCTCATATGTGATCCTGGCAACCGAGAAACGTCAGGACCGGGCCGGGCTGTAGCATGTGTCTTCCCTCACTTGGTGAACCAATCAACATGCAAACGATCAGGACAAGCTGTCGCCCGACAGCGTGTCCGCAGGTGGGCGGCAACCTGTAGACAACCCCAACCGGAGAACAACATGCTGAATGCAGATTTCATCACCGACAGCCAGGCGCTTCTGAATGCGCGTGAAGTCGGTGGAGCCGCCACCCGCCGCACCGCCCTCAAGGCCGCCCTGGGCGTGGGCTATGCCGCTGCCGCGCTGCCCATCATGGCGCAGACGGCGATCAAGACGCCGACCGACGGCCTGACGGCGGGTGAGGTGATGATCGATGTGAACGGTTTCCAGATGCCGGCCTACCGCGCCGCGCCCGCGGG
This sequence comes from Hydrogenophaga sp., assembly GCA_030653975.1. Taxonomy (GTDB): domain Bacteria; phylum Pseudomonadota; class Gammaproteobacteria; order Burkholderiales; family Burkholderiaceae_C; genus Hydrogenophaga. The sequence continues at coordinate 4,740 of JAURYH010000043.1, forward strand.
CAAGACGGGGCTGCCGGTGGTGCTGGTGCTGTCGGAGATTTTTGGCGTGCACGAGTACATCGCCGACACGGCACGGCGCTTCGCGAAGGCCGGGTACCTGGCGATCGCGCCCGAGCTGTTCGTGCGCCAGGGCGATGCGCAGAGCTATGGCGAGATGGCCAAGCTGATCGCCGAGGTGGTGTCCAAGGTGCCCGATGCGCAGGTCATGGGCGATCTGGACGCGGCGGTGAAATGGGCCGCGGCCAACGGCGGCGACACCCGCAAGCTGGGCGTGACGGGCTTTTGCTGGGGCGGGCGCCATACCTGGCTCTATGCGGCGCACAACCCTCAGGTGAAGGCGGCGGTGGCCTGGTACGGCCGCCTGGTCGGTCAGGTCAGCGAGCTGAACCCGAAGCACCCGGTGGACGTGGCGGCCGGGCTGCACGGGCCGGTGCTCGGCCTCTACGGCGGTGCCGACACGGGCATCCCCCTTGACACGATTGATAAGATGAAGAGCGTTCTGGCCGCGGGCAATGCGGCGGCCAAGGCTTCGACTTTTGTGGTGTACCCGGATGCGCCCCATGCGTTCCACGCCGACTACCGGCCGAGTTTCCGCAAGGAGCCGGCCGAAGACGGCTGGAAGCGGGCGACGGACTGGTTCAGGCAGCACGGCGTGGCCTGAAGTCGGGCCGGCTTTTCCGAACCAGGGGGCCGCTGTTGCGGCCCTTTTTTTGTGACTTCTGATTCAAGATGACCCTGATTGCAATCCTGTTGGGAACCGTGGCTGCCGGCGTGGGCAGCGTCTGGCTGGCGGCCGCGCTCGGCTTTGCCATGCTGGCGCGCTACACCCAGCACATGCTGAGCCTGGCGGCCGGCGCGCTGATGGCCACGGCCTTCATGCACCTGCTGCCGGAAGCGTTCGAGAGCGAGGCGGGTGCGCAGGAGCTGTTTGCGGTGCTGCTGGCAGGGCTGGTGTTTTTCTTCCTGCTGGACAAGGCGGAGCTCTGGCACCACGGCCACGAGCACCACCACGATGCGGGGCACGAGCAGGGGCATGAGGGTCACGACCATGCGCACCACGGGCACGCCCACGGCCACGAGCACCACGGCCCGCGCTCCGGCGGCTGGGCGGTGCTGGCCGGGGATAGCGTGCACGCTTTTGGCGACGGCATCCTGATCGCGTCGGCTTTCATGGCCGACATGCGGCTGGGCGTGGTCACGGCGGTGGCGGTGCTGGCGCACGAGGTGCCGCACCACATGGGCGACCTGGTGGTGCTGCGCCACACCTCGGGCACGCAGCGCGCGGCGCTGGTCAAGGTGTCGCTGGCGGGCACGGTGACGGCGCTGGGCGGCGTGGTGGGGTATTTCCTGCTGGCGCAGCTGGAAGACTACCTGCCGTATTTCCTGGTGGCGGCGTCGAGCAGTTTTGTTTACGTGGCGCTGGCCGATCTGATTCCCCAGCTGCAAAAACGCCTCGGCCTGCGCGAGACGGCGGCGCAGGTGGCCTGGCTGCTGGCGGGCATTGGACTGGTGACGCTGGTCAGCGGGCTGGCCCACGCCCGCTGACCGAAGCGCGCCCGGCCGGTCCGGGGGGCGGCGGTGCCTTGCGGCCCGGCTCGGGTCAGGACATGGCGTGAGGGGGTGGTGCAGCAGGCGGAGGCGGCGCGGGCGGCGGTGCCGGTGGCGCGGACAGGGTAAACACGAACAGGGCGCCTTGACCTTCGACCGACTCGCCGCGGATGCTGCCGCCGTGGCGTTCGACGATGCGCCGCACGGTGGCCAGGCCGATGCCCGTGCCTTCGAACTGGCTGGGCGTGTGCAGGCGCTGAAAGGGTTTGAAGAGTTTGTCGGCGTGGTGCATGTTGAAGCCCACGCCGTTGTCCCGCACGAAGAAGGCGCCGGGCGGGTGGCCGTCGCTGCTCAGCTGGCCGAACTCGATCAGCGGGGCCTTCTGGTCGCGGGTGTATTTCACGGCGTTGCCGAGCAGGTTCTCCAGCACGATGCGGGCGAGGGGTGCGTCGCACTGGCAGACCAGGTCGGGTGTGATGTGCCAGCGCAGATGCCGCTCGGGATGCCGTCCGTCTTCGGCCCGCATCACCTGTTCGGCCAGGGCGCTCAGGTCGGTCTCGTCCCGGGACAGCTTGCCCTGGCTGACCCGGGCCAGCGCCAGCAGGTCGGCGATCAGCAGGCTCATGCGGCGGGTGGCGGCGAGCACGCGGTCGAACAGTTGTTGCTCGTCGGCCTGCAGGCGCCCTTGCAGCTGCTCGGTCAGCAGTTGGGTGAAGCCGTCGATGGCGCGCAAGGGTGATTTGAGGTCGTGCGACACCGAGTAGGCGAACGAGTCGAGTTCGGCGTTGAGTTTTTCCAGCTCGGCCGTGCGCTCGTGCACGCGCTGTTCCAGCGAGGCATTCAGGCGCAGGATTTCGCGGTCGCGCCGCAACCGGATGAGCTCGGCCGTGGCACGGCTGGCAAAAATGGCGATCAGCGCCCGGGTGTCGGGCTGCAGCTGGATCGGCCGGCGCCAGAGCGCGTTGAGCAGGCCGATGGCCGTGCCGTCTTCGTCGCGCAGCGACTGGCCCACATAGGCCTGGAAGCCTTGATCGGTCAGCACCTGATCGTGCGGGTACCGCTCGGCCACGCCTTCCAGGTGCACGCACAGGTCGGTCTGTTGCATCGCTTCGCCGCAGGGGGCGCCGTCAAGCGGGAAGGTGAAGTTGGGGCTGGTGGCGCCGTCTTTCCACACCGACAGGGTGCGCACACGCCGATCCTGGTGCTGTTCGCCGACGGTGACCATGTCGGCGCCGATGGCTTGGGCCATGTGCATCGTGAGCGCATGGAACAGGGCGTCGCCGCTGGGCACCGAGAGGCCTCGCGTGAGGGACAGCAGCTGCGTCTGGCGACGGCGTTCTTCACTGATGTCGATGACGGTGCTGATCACCAGCCGGTCTTCGGGGTCTTCGCCCATTTCACTCGAGATCAGGGCGTCAAAGGTGCTGCCATCCGCGCGCCGTCCGACCACGGACTTCTGCAGGGCGCGGCGGTTGACGAACAGGCGTTCCAGGTAGTCGGTCCGCTGTTCGGGATCGACCCAGAGGAAGTTGTCAACCCGTCCCAGGACCTGGTCGCGGGAGTGGCCGTAGCAGCGTTCAAAGGCGGGATTGACGTCGAGGATCACGCCCGAGTGTGCGGACTGGGCGAGCATGGCGCTGGGGCTGGTGTGGAAGATGCGGGCGAACCGCTCCATGCTGCGGTCGCGCTCCTGTTCGGTGTGTTTGCGCCGTTCGAGTTCTTCCATCTGCCTCGTCAACGCCTGTTGGGCCCGGATGCGGCTGTGGTACACCATGATCGCGACGACGAGCAGGGTGGCGGAGTGGGTGAGCCAGACGGTGATGCCGACGCTGAAGTCCGGCGTGTGCAGCCAGCCGCGCTGTTCGGCGATGTTCAGGCCGCCGAGTGCGGCCACGCAGGACATCACGGTGGCGATCAGGGCGGTGCGTCCGAGGAAAATGCCGGCCCAGGCAACGGCCGCAACAAACAGGAACCCGGCCGCGGTGCGCACCGAGCCGTGCGCCAGCACGGCCAGAATGGCCGACAGCACCACGGCAAACACCAGCGTGTGGGGCACGAAGCGGACGTAGCCCTTGCGCAGCAGGTACAGCGAGCACCAGCTGGTGAGCGCGATCAGCGCCGGCGCCAGCACCTCCGGCGGGTTGCTCGTGGTGAAGTACACCAGCGGTGTGAGCACTGTGGCCACCACACCGACCAGCAGCGAGATCGTCTGCAATGTGACCAGTCGGTTCTTCCCGTCTGCGCTCACGTCGGGCGCTGGTGGGGGGTGGGGTCTGTTGAGAGAGGCCACGGGCGCGGGCTGGTTGGGCGTGATTCGGGTGGGGTGCCGGTTGATCGGGCTCAGCCCCGGGGGGTGTCGATCGCTGTCGGAGCGACTTGACTCTGCGCGCAAGGCAGGCCCGGCGTGTTGCACCACTCGCTCCAGCTGCCTGCATAAAGCGCGCTGCGGCCCAGCCCGGCGACTTCCATGCCCAGCAGGTTGGGGATCGCGCTCACGCCGCTGCCGCAGTGGTGGATGACGGTGGACGGGGCGCGCCCGGCCAGCAGTTGCTCGAACTCGGCGCGCAGCTGAGCAGCGGGTTTGAAGCAACCGTCGGCACCGATGTTGTCGACAAAGGGCCGGTTGAGCGCGCCGGGAATGTGTCCGGCCACCGGGTCCAGGGGCTCCACCTCGCCGCGGAAGCGGGCGGCGGCGCGCGCATCGACCAGCGTGAGCGCCGGGTCGCCGAGGCGGCTGGCGATGGCCGCTGTGTCGACCAGCCTGACGAGCGGGTCTCGCAGGACGAAGCCTCCTGGTGCGCCCGGGCTGCGGGGCGTGGCGGGACCGGTTTCAGCGGCGCCGCCTGAAGCGAGCCAGGCTTGCAGGCCGCCGTCGAGCACGGCGACGGCTTCGTGTCCGCACCACTTCAGCATCCACCAGAGGCGGCCGCTGTAGTTGGCGCCCTGGCGGTCGTAGACAACGGCTTGTGTGTCGGCGGTCAGGCCGATCCGGTCGAGCCAGGCCGCCAAGGTTTCGCGCGAGGGCAGGGGATGGCGCCCGCCGCTGGCGCGGTCGTCCGCGGAATGGCTGCTCAGGTGGTGGTCCAGGTGGGCGTGGAGGGCGCCCGGGATGTGGGCCTCGTTGAACTGGGCCTCGCCGGCGGCCGGGTTGGCGAGTTCGAAACTGCAGTCAAACAGCTGGAGCGGTGCCGAATGGCTCTGGAGGGCACGCAGCTCGTTGGGGGTGATGAGGGTGGTGTACATGCAATCCATTGTGAGGGATTCACCGGCCGACTCCACACACAAGGCGCGTTTTGCTGCCGACAGCACCCGCTGTCGAACGCCATCGCCTGGGTGTCAGTGGTCTTCGGCGGGTGCGTTGGGAATCGTGCGTGCGCGCAGCGCCGTGGCCGTGATGCCGCTGACCACGATCAGGCCCATGCCCAGCCAGCCCATCAGTGGCAACTGGTCACCAAAGATGGTGATGCTGTAGATGCCGGCAAAGACGATGCCCGAGTACTGCAGGTTGGCCACCACCAGGGTGGCGCCGCTGGCATAGGCGCGTGTCATGCACAGCTGACCAAACACCGCCAGCAGCCCGATGGGCAGCAGCCACAGCGCGCTGGGCCAGTGCCAGGTGTTGGCGCCGGTGAGCAGCATGCCGATGGCGCCCACCAGCACCGCGCCGGCCGAGAAATAGAACACCGTGCGGCTTTCGGGCTCTCCGGCGCGCGACAGCGCGGCCACCTGCAGGTAGGCGAAGGCCGAGAAGATGCCCGAGAGCAGCCCCAGCAGCGCGCCCGTGATCTGGTCCGGCTGGAGCGTGGGGCGCAGCATCATGGCCACGCCACCGAAGCCGGCCAGCACGGCCAGGAACAGCGGCGCCTGCTGGCGGATCGGCGCGTTGCGGCCCTGCGTCAACAGCGCGCCGCCGAGCAGGAAGGCGGCGATCCAGACGCTGCTCATGTAGTTCAGCGTCATGGCGGTGGCCAGGGGCAGGGCGGCGATGGCGAAGAACCAGGTGGTCAGCGCGGTGACGCCGACCACGCTGCGCCACACATGCATCATCGGGACCTGCGTGCGCAGCGACACGCCACGCACCCGTGTCAGCACGATGAGAAAGAACACCCCCACCAGGCCGCGGTAGCAGACGATCTCAAAGCTGTTGAAGTGCACCGAAGCGAACTTGATGCACACCCCCATGGTGGCAAAAAACAACGCGCCCAGCAGCATCCATAACATGTCAGCCCCCCCGCGCCGCCTGCGGCGACACCCCCCCAGGGGGGCGCCACTGGCGGCCGGTCCTGAGCTTGTCGAAGGGCGGTTCCGCGGTGCCCTTGGGCAAAGACACTTCGCTCGCCGAGGGTGTGTGCAACAAAAGAAGTGTCACGCGTGCGGTGTCTGAACCGAGAGTCACCGCGGAACCGGCTTCGCCGGGCCGCTGGTGGCGCCCCCCTGGGGGGGTGACGCCGCAGGCGGCGTAGGGGGGCACTCAGCCTGCATCCGGGCGCGGTACCACTCGTGGAAATGCTGCATGCCGTCTTCCATCGGGCTCTGGTAGGGGCCGACCTCGTTGTCGCCACGCGCCAGCAGGGCATTGCGCCCGGCGTCCATGCGCTCGCCGATCTCGTCGTCCTCGATGCAGGTTTCCATGTAGGCGGCGCGCTGCGCCTCGACGAAGCCGCGCTCGAAGGCGGCGATCTCCTCGGGGTAGTAGAACTCCACCATGTTCAGCGTCTTGTCCACGCTGAGCGGGTACAGGGTCGAGACCGTGAGCACGTGCGGATACCACTCGACCATGATGTGCGGGTAGTAGGTCAGCCAGATCGCACCGTGCGAAGGCGCCTCGCCCTGGCGGTACTGCATCAGCTGCTCGTGCCAGCGCTGGTAGACCGGGCTGCCGGCCTTGCCCAGCAGGTTCTGCGCACCCACGGTCTGCACCGAGAACTCGGGCTTGAACTCCCAGCGCAGGTCGTCACAGGTGACGAAACCGCCCAGGCCGGGGTGGAAGGGCACGACGTGGTAGTCCTCCAGATAGACCTCGATGAAGGTCTTCCAGTTGTAGTTGCAGGTGTGCAGCTCCACATGGTCGAGCACCATGCCGTCGAAGTTGAGCGCGGCGCGCGGCCCCATGCCCGCCAGATCGGCTTCGATGTCACGGCCGTTGTCTTCAAACAGCAGGCCGTTCCACTCGCGCAGCGGATACCGCTTGAGATCCAGGCAGGGGTCCTGGGCAAAGTGCGGCGCGCCGAGCAGCGAGCCGAGCGGGCTGTTCTGGCCGCCGCTGTAGGTCCAGCGGTGCAGCGGGCAGACGATGTGGCCACCGGCGTGGCCGCTGCGGTTCTCGCCCAGGTTGCCGCGGCCCTTGAGCATGACGGCCTGGCGGTGGCGGCAGATGTTGGACACCAGTTCCACGCCGTTGGCCGTGCGCACCAGGGCGCGGCCTTCGCCCTCCTGGGGCAGGGCGTGGTAGTCGCCGACGTTCGGCACAGCGTTGGCATGCCCCACGTAGCGGGGTCCGCGCTGGAAGAGTGTTTCCAGTTCGCGCTGGTACAGCGCCTGGTCGAAATAGCTGGAAACCGGGAGTTGGCTTCTGGCCTGCTGGAGTTGAAGACTTAAATCAGACATGTGTCTTGACCTAGAGACTCCCCCTATGAAGGGGCAGGGTAAGCGCTGTGCTCGTCAGACGAATTCGCGCGGGATGGGTGGAGTGGTGCGTCCCTCCGGGCGGATGAGGCCCGTCAGTGGAGAAAAGGAGGGCGGATTGTACCCCGGGCATGCCATCCGGGACGGCACCGCCGGTGAGCCAGGGCGGGCTGTCTGGAGGGGCTTTGCCTCACTTGGTGTCCCGGTCTGGCGGGGGGATAAAATCCCCGCTTGCTGCGGTGCACCCGTCGGTCGGCGGTTGTCCTGCTTGCCCTCTGTCAGGGATGCCCGATCCGGGCCATTCGAGCTCTGGCCGCAGCCGATCCTTTTTTCGCTCGCATGACCACATCCACCACCACCAAGTCACCCCGCTCCGCTGGCCGCGCCGCCGCGTCTGCCGACGTGGCCGTCAGCTACGAAGCCGCCCTGGAAGAACTGGAGCAACTGGTGTCCCAGCTGGATGCGGGTCAGCTGCCGCTGGACCAGTTGCTCACGCGCTACCAGCGCGGCGCCGAGTTGCTGGCGTATTGCCGCAGCCGGCTGGAAGCGGTGGAGAACCAGATCCAGCTGCTCGAAGGCGGCGAACTCAAATCCTGGAGCGCCACTTGAGTACCGCGATGTCCGATAGCCTGGGCTTCGTGGCTTGGCGCGCGGCGCAGCAGGCGCTGGTCGAGCGGGCGCTGAACGACTGGGTACCGCCCGATGCCCCGGCCGGTCTCGGGCTGGCCATGCGCTACGCGGTGCTCGATGGCGGCAAGCGCCTGCGCCCGCTGCTGGTGCTCGCCGCCTGCGAAGCGGTGCAGGGCCATGCCGGCACCGCACTGCGGGCCGCCTGTGCGGTCGAACTGATTCACGCCTACTCGCTGGTGCACGACGACATGCCCTGCATGGACAACGACGTGCTGCGCCGGGGCAAGCCCACGGTGCACGTGCAGTTTGGTGAAGCCCAGGCCTTGCTGGCGGGCGACGCCTTGCAGGCCCTGGCCTTTGAGCTGCTGGTGCCCGACGACGGGTCCACCGATCCCGCGCTCTCGGCCACGCTGTGCCGGCAGCTCGCGCAGGCCGCGGGTGCCGCCGGCATGGCCGGTGGGCAGGCGATCGATCTGGCCAGCGTGGGCTCGGCGCTGGACCGGCCGGCGCTGGAGGCCATGCACCGCTGCAAGACCGGTGCGCTGCTGCAGGCCAGCGTGATGATGGGGGCCGCCACCGGACGCCCCGGCGGACACGCGCTCGCCTGCCTGCGCCGCTACGGCGACCGCCTGGGTCTGGCTTTTCAGGTGGTGGACGACATCCTCGATGTCACCACCGATTCGGTCACGCTGGGCAAGACCGCGGGCAAGGACGCCGCCAGCGACAAACCGACTTTTGTCTCCCTGATGGGTCTGGAACCGGCCCAGGCCTGCGCCGATCGCCTGCTCGACGAGGCCCACGAGGCACTGCGTGACAGCGGCCTCGCCCACACCGATACTTTGCATGCACTGGCCGACTGGGTAGGCCGGCGCGTCAGCTGAGCCCCGCAACAACAAGCGCCACACGCCACGATGGTCATGAGCTCACTTCTGTCTTCCATAGAATCGCCGGCCGACCTGCGCCGGCTGTCCCGCGCCCAACTGCATCCGCTGGCCGATGAACTGCGGGCCTTCGTGATCGACAGCGTGTCCAAGACCGGCGGCCACCTCAGCTCCAACCTCGGCACGGTGGAACTCACCGTCGCGCTGCACTACGTTTTCAACACCCCCGAAGACCGCCTGGTCTGGGACGTGGGCCACCAGACCTACCCGCACAAGATCCTCACCGGCCGGCGCGACCGCATGGGCACGCTGCGCCAGCTCGGTGGCATCAGCGGCTTCCCGCGCCGCGACGAAAGCGAATACGACACCTTCGGCACCGCGCACTCGTCCACCAGCATTTCCGCTGCGCTGGGCATGGCGATGGCCGCCAAGATGAAGGGGGAAAGCCGCCACTCGGTGGCCATCATCGGCGACGGTGCCATGACCGCGGGCATGGCGTTCGAAGCGCTGAACAACGCGGGCGTGGCCGAGGGCCGCCTGCTCGTGGTGCTCAACGACAACGACATGTCGATCTCGCCGCCGGTGGGTGCGCTCAACCGTTACCTGGCCCAGCTCCTGAGCGGGCAGTTCTACGCCGCGGCGAAAAACGTGGGCAAGCAGGTGCTCAAGGGCGCGCCGCCGCTGTTCGAACTGGCCAAGCGTCTCGAAGAACACGCCAAAGGCATGGTGGTGCCGGCCACGCTGTTCGAGAAGTTCGGCTTCAACTACATCGGCCCCATCGATGGCCACGACCTCGACTCGCTGATTCCCACGCTGGAGAACATCCGCCACCTGCTCGACAAGGACAGTGGCCCGCAGTTCCTGCATGTGGTCACGAAGAAGGGCCAGGGCTACAAGCTCGCCGAGGCCGACCCGGTGGCCTACCACGGCCCCGGCAAGTTCGACCCGGCCGTGGGCCTGACCGCGCCAGCCACACCGCCCAAATCCACCTTCACCCAGGTGTTTGGCCAGTGGCTGTGCGACATGGCCGAATCCGATCCCAAGCTGGTGGGCATCACGCCCGCGATGCGCGAAGGTTCGGGCATGGTCGAGTTCGAGCGCCGCTTCCCGGGCCGCTATTTCGACGTCGGCATCGCCGAACAACACGCTGTGACCTTCGCCGCCGGCCTGGCCTGCGAAGGCATGAAGCCGGTGGTGGCGATTTATTCGACCTTCCTGCAGCGCGCCTACGACCAGCTCATCCACGACGTGGCGTTGCAGAACCTGCCCATGGTCTTCGCGCTCGACCGCGCCGGCCTGGTGGGCGCCGACGGCGCCACGCACGCCGGTGCCTACGACATCGCCTTTCTGCGCTGCATCCCCAACATGTCGATCGCCTGCCCGGCCGACGAAGCCGAATGCCGGCAGCTGCTGAGCACCGCGCACGCCCAGAACCACCCGGTGGCGGTGCGTTATCCGCGCGGCGCGGGTGTGGGCACGAAGGTGCCGGCCGGACTTGAAGGGCTGCCCTACGGCAAGGGCGAGATGCGCCGCACGGGTCTCAACGTCGCCATCCTGGCGTTCGGCACGCTGCTGTACCCGGCGCTGGAAGCGGCAGAACAATTGGGCGCCAGTGTGGCCAACATGCGCTGGGCCAAACCGCTGGATCTGGAGTTGCTGCGCGAACTTGCCACCCACCACCACGCCTTGGTCACGGTCGAAGAAGGCTGCACCATGGGTGGCGCGGGCAGTGCGGTTCTGGAAGCGCTGCAGGCCGAGGGTTTTGCCATCCCGGTGCTGCAGCTGGGCCTGTCCGATGTGTTCACCGAACACGGTGATCCGGCGAAACTGCTGGCCGCAGAGGGGCTTGACGCCATGGGCATCGAACGCTCGGTGCGGGCACGTTTTGCCAGCCTCCTGGACGCCGTGCCGGGTCTGAAAGTGGCGGCCTGATGTCCGATGCCCTGACCGGCGTGCGCGCCCCCATGCCCGATGTGCAGGGCCGGCGCGATGTGCGAGCCATGCCGATTGCCCGCGTGGGCGTGAAGAACCTGCGCTACCCCCTGGTTCTGCAGATCGCTGGACGCGCGCAGCACAGCGTCGGGCTCTGGGACCTGCACGTGGGGCTGAAGGCCGAGCAGAAGGGTGCCCACATGTCGCGCTTGCTGGCCTGGCTCGACGCGTTCACGCTCGATGGCGAGGTGGTCGACTTCGATCGGCTGCAGCGAGCCCTGCCCGAGCTGATGGCCTTGCTGGAGACCGACAGCGCTGGCCTGGCGGTGAGTTTTCCTTTTTTCATCCGCAAGACAGCCCCGGTGTCGGGTCAGCAAAGCCTGCTGGAGTACGAGGGCGGCTGGCTGGCGCGCTGCGAGGGCGGTCGCACCGAGCTGCGCATGGTGGCCACGGTGCCGGTGAAGTCGCTCTGCCCGTGTTCCAAAGAGGTCAGCGAAGACGGGGCGCACAACCAGCGTTCGCACATCCGGCTGGAGGTCCTGCTGGACGAGGCCGTGCCCTGGACCGAACTGGTTCGTTTTGCCGAAGACCATGCATCGTGCGAACTCTGGGGACTGCTCAAGCGCAGCGACGAGAAGTGGGTCACCGAGCAGGCTTACGCCCATCCCAAATTCGTCGAAGACCTGGTGCGCGATGTGGCGCTGGCGCTGAACGACGATCCACGCGTGCGGGCCTACACCGTGGATGTCACCAACTTCGAGTCGATCCACGCGCACGACGTGCATGCCCGGATCGCACACGACAAAAAAACGACCATTCCAGGCCATTGAAGCCTTCGTTTCCGTGAGCATTTTTCACGCGAGGCTTGAAGTGTTTTTCATTTCCCCGGCAAGCGTGTGAAAAGCACGTCGCGCAACGGACTTTAGTGGCTTTTCCCGAGGGAAAACCCGTGAAGACCGCGTCTGTGCGGTCCTTACAATTCACGGGCCAAAGCGCCTTGGCCAAACACCACAACCGTGTGTGCTGGTCGAGAAAAAATCACCTAAATGGAGTTGTAACTATGGATCGTCGTTCCATCATCAAGCATGCCGGCATTGCCGGGGTGCTGGCCGCAGGCGCCGCGCCTGCGGTGCATGCCCAGGCCACCATCCGCTGGCGACTCGCTTCCAGCTTCCCCAAGGCCCTGGACACCATCTACGGCGCGGCCGAAGTGTTCGCCAAGAAGGTCGGCGAAATGTCCGGAGGAAAATTCACGGTGTCAGTGCACCCTGGCGGTGAACTGATGCCGGCGTTCGGCGTGGTGGACGGTGTGCAGCAAGGCACCGTGGAAGCGGCCCACACCGCTCCCTACTACTTCTTCGGCAAGGATGAAACCTTTGCCATGGACACGGCCATTCCGTTCGGTCTGAACAGCCGTCAGCTGACAGCCTGGATGTACGACGGCAACGGGCTGAAACTGTTTCGCGAGTTCTACAGTGACTACAACATTGTCAACTTTCCCATGGGCAATACGGGCGCCCAGATGGGCGGCTGGTACCGCAAGGAAATCAAAAGCGCGGCTGACATCAAGGGCCTGAAGATGCGCATTGGTGGCTTTGCCGGCAAAGTGCTGACGGCCATGGGTGGCGTTCCACAAAACATTCCCGGTGGCGAAATCTATCAGGCACTGGAAAAGGGCACCATCGATGCCACCGAGTGGGTGGGTCCGTACGATGACGAAAAACTGGGCTTCCAGAAGGTTGCCAAGAACTATTACTACCCAGGCTGGTGGGAGGGCGGTGCACAGCTGAGCCTTTACATCAACAACAAGGCCTATGAGGCCCTGTCGCCCGAGAACAAGGCGATCGTCGAGTGCGCTGCTGCCAACGCGCATACCACCATGCAAGCCATGTACGACGCCCGCAACCCGGCCGCCCTCAAGCGTCTGGTGGCTGGCGGTGCCAAGGTGCTGGCTTTCCCGAAATCGGTGATGGATGCCGCATACAACGAGTCCATGGCTCTCTACAGCGATCTGAACGCCAAGAATCCCAAGTGGAAGAAGATCTACGCCGACTACTCGGCCTTCCGCAAGGACCAGAACCTGTGGTTCCGCTTCACCGAAGCCCAGTTCGACCGCTACATGCAGTCGGCCAAGCTGTAACGGCTGTCCAAGCCTGGCAAAAAACCCCGCCCCTGCGGGGTTTTTTGTGCAGGTTGGCCATGTTTGACCGTGACCCGGCCATGCATCGCCTCACCGCCCTGTCTCTCTGATCAGAGGCCCCGCTTTCGCTAAACTGGCGGGCTTGCCACGAGCAACCCAACCAATCGGGGATTCCCATGTCGTTCCTACTCCAGATATCCCGGCTCATCGATGCCATCAGCGAGCTCGTTGGCAAGATGGCCATGTGGCTCATCCTGGCCGCCACGCTCATCAGCACGGGCAACGCCCTCATCCGCAAAATATTCGGCACCAGCTCGAACGCCTGGCTGGAAATCCAGTGGTACCTGTTCGCCGCGGTGTTCATGCTCGGCGGCGGTTACGCTTTCCTGCGCAACGCCCACGTGCGCATCGACTTCATTTCCAGCAGGTTCAGCGACCGCACCCGCAACTGGATCGATATCGGCGGCATCCTGATTTTCCTGTTTCCCCTGTGCTACATGATGGCCACGCTGGGCTGGCCCTTGTTCGTCAACGCCTACGTATCGGGCGAAATGTCATCCAATTCCGGCGGACTGATCCGCTGGCCCGTGTACGCCCTGATCCCGCTGGGTTTTTCGCTGCTGTTCCTGCAGGGCATCTCCGAACTGATCAAACGTTTCGCCTTCCTCACCGGCCAGGGGCCGGATGTCCTGAGCCATGGTGGCCCCAGTGACGCCGAAATGCTCGCGCAAGAGCTCGCCGAACAGGAAAAAGCCCGCCAGGCGGGAGCCTCAGCATGATCGAATTTCTGACCGCCAATTTCGTTCCGGTGATGTTCACCGGTCTGCTGGTGTTCCTGTTGATGGGATTCCCGGTCTCGTTTTCCCTGGCCGCGACCGGCCTGTTCTTCGGCTTCATCGGCATGGAGCTGGAGCTGTTCCCCTCCAACCTGTTCCAGGCCTTGCCGTTGCGGGTGTTCGGCATCATGCAGAACGACACGCTGCTGGCCATCCCGTTCTTCACGCTCATGGGCATCATCCTGGAGCGCAGCCGCATGGCTGAAGACCTGCTGGAAACGGTGGGCCAGGTGTTCGGTCCGCTGCGCGGCGGCGTGGGCATTGCCGTGGTGCTGGTGGGCGCACTGCTCGCGGCCACCACCGGCGTGGTCGCGGCTTCGGTGATCTCGATGGGCCTGATCGCCATGCCCATCATGCTGCGCTACGGCTACAACCGCACCATCGCCACCGGCACCATCACGGCGTCCGGCACGCTGGCACAAGCCTTGCCGCCGTCACTGGTGCTGATCGTGCTGGCCGACCAGCTGGGCCGATCCGTGGGCGACATGTACGCCGGCGCGCTGATTCCCGGCCTGGCGCTGGTGGGCCTGTACCTGACCTTCATCATCCTGGTGGCGTTGTTCAAGCCTTCGTGGGTGCCCGCCTTGCCGGTCGAAGCGCGCATCTACAACGAGCCCAACGGCTCCAGCGGCCACCGATCCCTGCTGGCCCTGCTGGTGCTGTGTGCTGCGGCTGGTTACGGCTGGTCCCAGGTGCACGAGTCGATCATGAATCCCTGGCTGGAGCGCGAAATGCCCGCGCCCGGTGATGAAATCTTCATCCTGTCGATGACCATCAGCGCCTTCCTGGCGCTGGCGCTGGCGCTGGTCAACAAGCTGTTCGGCATCGGCCTGCTCTCGCGTCTGACCGAACGCGTCACCTTTGTGCTGATCCCGCCGCTGGTGCTGATCTTCCTGGTGCTGGGCACGATTTTCCTGGGCGTGGCCACGCCCACGGAAGGCGGTGCCATGGGCGCCATCGGCGCGCTGATCATGGCGGGCGCTCGCCGCACGCTGTCGTTCGGTCTGCTCCAGCAGGCGCTGGAAAACACCACCAAGCTCGCCATCTTCGTGCTGTTCATCCTGATCGGCTCGACCGTCTTCAGCTTCACCTTCAACGCGGCCGATGGTCACATCTGGGTGGAGCACCTGTTCGACAAGCTGCCAGGTGGGCAGATGGGCTTCCTGCTGTTCGTGAACGCGCTGGTGTTCGTGCTGGGCATGTTCATCGACTTCTTCGAAATCGCCTTCATCGTCGTGCCGCTTCTGGCACCCGTGGCCGAGAAACTGGACATCAACCTGATCTGGTTCGGCATCATCCTGGCGATGAACCTGCAGACCTCGTTCCTCACACCGCCGTTCGGCTTTGCGCTGTTCTACCTGCGCAGCGTGGCCGCCCGCAACGACTACGACGATGTGGTGACCGGCCAGCGCATCCCGGCGGTGACCACGGCCCAGATTTACAAGGGGTCCATCGCCTTCATCATCCTGCAGGTCATCATGGTGGCGGTGATCGTGTTCAACCCGGGCATCGTGACCGGCAACCTGGACAAAGCCATGAAGGTCGACGACGCGGAGGTTCTGGACATGCTCAACAACATGCAGGATCTGCAGTCTGACGATCCCTACGGCTCCGATGAGCCGTCCACCGCCGAGGAACCGGCCGCCGATGGGCCGGCGCCCGAGGCCGAAGAAGGGGCGTCCGAAGCAGCGGATGATCCCACCAAAGCGCTCGAGGACGCATTGAAGAAAGCCGAGTGATGCAGATCGACGTCAAGGTGCTCGATCCGCGCATGGCCAGCCAGCTGCCGGCTTACGCGACTTCCGGGAGTGCGGGTCTGGACCTGCGCGCCTGCCTCGATGCCCCGCTCACCCTCGCGCCGAACGCCTGGCAGCTGGTGCCCACGGGGCTGGCCATCCACCTGGCCGACCCCGGCTATGCAGCCATGATCCTGCCGCGCTCGGGTCTGGGTCACAAGCACGGCATCGTGCTGGGCAACCTGGTTGGCCTGATCGACAGCGACTACCAGGGCCAGCTCATGGTGAGCGCCTGGAACCGCAGCGATGTGGCCTTCACCATCGAGCCCATGGAGCGCATCGCGCAAATGGTGATCGTGCCTGTGGTGCAGGCGCATTTCAACCTGGTGGACGATTTCGATGTGGCCAGCGAACGCGGGGCCGGCGGTTACGGGTCAACGGGTCGGGGCTGACCTGTCAGCGCCGACGCGCTGAAAAAACAAGAGGGCTGCGCTGGCAGCCCTCTTGCGTTTTGGGCGTCTGCCCATCAATGCAGCGTGGGCTTGCCCGAGGGCGCATCGGGGTCCGACGGGGTATCGCCGCTCTCGACCTGCATGCGGAAGAAGCCCGCGCCCAGCGTGCCACGACCGATTTCACTGACTTGCGCTTCGCGCACGGCGTGCACCTTGAGGTGGATGCGCAAGGCGATGCCCGCCAGGGGATGGTTGCCATCCAGCACCACATGGTCGGGGTAAATGTCGCTCACGAAATACAGGCGGTCGTGCGGTGCGGAGGAGGTGCAGCCCGCGGGCAGGCCCTCGAAACCCATGCCTTCCTCGATGTTGTCCGGGAACAGGTGTCGGGGTTCCAGAAAGAGCAGGCGATCGTCGTAGTCGCCAAACGCGTGCTGGGGTTCGAGCTGCAGCTCCACCGTATCGCCCGCCACATGCCCCTGCAGCGCCTCCTCGAGTCCGGCCAGCAGGTCGCTGCCACCCACCAGGAACTCGATCGGTTCGTCCAGCACGTCCAGCTCTTCGCCCAGGGTGTCCTTGAGTGTCCACGTCAGTGCGACGACGCACTGAGGGTTGATTTTCATCGTCGTTTTCATCAGACAATTGTCCCATGACCCAAGCCACCACCTCCAGCCCCAAAACCTTTGGCCCCGACATGCCCCGCGAAATGCTCGGCGGTCTTTCGCCCGCGCAATTCATGCGCCGGTATTGGCAGAAAAAGCCTTTGCTGATTCGCAATGCCTTTCCGGACTTCAAGCCGTTTGTGAATCGACAGGCGCTGTTTGCCATGGCCGCCGATGAAGCGGTCGAGTCGCGTTTGATCGTGCACAAATCCGCGGGCTGGCAACTCAAACACGGTCCCTTTGCCCGCACGGCTTTCCCACCGCTGAAACAGAAGCGCTGGACTTTGCTGGTGCAGGGCGTGGACCTGCACCTGGACGCGGGCCACGAGTTGCTGCAGCGCTTCCGCTTCGTGCCCGACGCGCGTCTGGACGACCTGATGATTTCCTGGGCCAGCGATGGGGGTGGCGTGGGTCCGCACTTTGACAGCTACGACGTGTTCCTGCTGCAGGCCAGCGGCCAGCGCCACTGGCGCATCGGACGCCAGAAAGACCTGTCGCTGGAGCCGAACGTGCCGCTCAAGATCCTGAGCAACTTCGAGCCCGAAGAGGAGCACCTGCTCAACCCTGGCGACATGTTGTACCTGCCACCGCGCTGGGCGCACGACGGTATTGCGGTGGGCGATGACTGCATGACCTATTCGGTGGGCTTCCGCGTGCCGCAGCGCGGTGGACTGGCGGGTGAATTGCTGCAGCGCATGGCCGATGCGTTCGACGACGCCACGCTGTACCGCGACCCGGCTCAGCCCGCCACCGCCACGCCCGCGGCCATGCCGCCCGCGCTGGAGGCCTTTGCGGCCGATGGCCTGCAGCGTCTGCTGGCCGAGCGCGAGTCGCTCGCCTGTGCGCTGGGTGAGGTGATGACCGAGCCCAAGCCCCGCGTCTGGTTCGAAGAACCCGAGGCAGGCTGGACGCCTGGCCCCTTGGCGCTGGATCGCCGCACGCGCATGATGTACGACGACCGCCACGTGTTCATCAACGGCGAGAGTTTCCGCGCCGGCGGTGCGGATGCACGCCTGATGCGCACGCTGGCCGACCAGCGTTGCCTGGATGCCCGCCAGGCGGGACGCGCCAGCGCCGATGCGCTGGCGTTGCTGCAGGACTGGTTTGAAGCCGGCTGGCTGCACCGTGTGGCGGCCGATTGATTCTTGCATTCTTTGCGTATACGGAGGTGGGGCCATGAGTCAAGAGTCCGAATCGGGCAAGGGAACACCCGCGCTGGCGTTGCCGCTGGGGCGACTGGAGGGCCGGCAGGTCTTTGCCGATCTGGTTCGACAGGCCATGGTCTGTGCTGCCCGGGAGGGCTGGACGCACATTGTCTTGAGCGATGCGGACTTTGCGGACTGGCCATTGGGCGAACGGGTGGTGGTCGATGCCCTGCAGGCTTGGGCCGGTCGCGGGCGCCACATCCAGTTCATGGCGCGGGACTTCGGGCCGCTGCGCCAGCTGTGCCCCCGCCTGGTGCAGTGGCGCGTCACGTGGTCGCATCTGGTGCAGGCCCACGCCTGCACCAGTTTGGTGGGCACCGAGTTGCCCAGTGCGATCTGGTCACCCGGCTGGACCCTGGAACGGCTCGATACCCTGCGCTGCACGTTGGTGGCCAGCGTGGATGCCCGACGGCGTTTGGCCTTGAAAGAGCGGCTCGACACCTGTTGGGCCATGGGCAGCCCATCGTTTCCGGCGACCACGCTGGGTTTGTGAGCTTTCGTGGTGGGATTTTCTGGTTCTGCATCACTTTCTTGTGAGAAAAAGAAAAAGATGCTTAGGGTAAATGCGGATGCATTTTCCCCGCTATCATTTCAATCCAGTCTGGAGGCCGGGTCTCAATCGGTGGTCTGACTGGGTCAACCGAGCTCGAATCCTTGATTCGGGTTTTTTTTTGGTTGATTCAAAATCATTTTGAAGTTTGTTCATCCTCATCCATAGGAACACTGTCATGAAAACATCCATCGTTCTCGCCAGCCTGCTCGCCGCCGTGGCACTGACCGCTTGCGGCAAAAAGGAAGAAGCCGCCATCACGATCCCCGAGCCTGCCGCCGTGGTTGATGCCGCCAAGGACGCAGCTGCTGCCACCACCGACGCCGCTGCCGCTGCGGGCGCCGCCACTGTTGACGCCGCTGCCGCTGCTGGCGCTGCCACTGTTGATGCCGCCAAGGACGCAGCTGCTGCCACCACCGACGCTGCCGCTGCCGCTGCAGACGCTACCAAGGATGCTGCCGCTGCCGCCGCTGATGCCGCCACCGCTGCTGCCGAAGCGGCCAAGGCTGCTGCAAAGCCCGCTCAGTGACCTGATGGGCCTGTCGGGCTTTTGGCCCGGCCATGAAGAAAGCCGCCCTCGGGCGGCTTTCTTCGTTGGGTGCCCAGGCCGGGCACTGCGGACGGTGACGCCTACTTGAGGTCGTCGGCGAGCAGCTGAACGATGCGTTGGGCGGTGGCGGATGCTTCGGGCTGGCCCTGTTCGTTGAGCACGGAGACCGTGCTGCTGTTGCCACTGCTCTGCACCTTCACGCGGTACTTGACCGGTGTGGCCTGGGAGGCTGAGCTCGAAAAGAGGCGGCCGAAGAAACCGGGTTTCCGGGCGTCGGCCGCGGTCGTGGGCACGTAACGCACGAAATAGACACCCTGGGTGCGGTCTCGGTCTTCGACCGTGAAACCGGTGCGGTCCAACGTCAGGCCGACACGGCGCCAGGCCCGGTCGAAGTCGTCATCGAGCTGGACCACAGGCTGCTGACCCAGCATGGTCACCTTGGCGGCGGCCTGGGCGGGCGTTGCGGCCGCAATGGCCTGGGCCTGTGCTTCGCTCACGCCGAGCTTGACCATCAGGCGGCGCAGGAACTCGGTTTCCAGTTCGGGATCGGTGGGCCGGGGCTGCCACACGGTCTGGTCTTTCTGGCTGCTGGTGTAGACCTCGGCCATGCCGCGGTGGCTGATGAATATCTCGGTTCCGCCGGCGGCGTTGCGTTCCAGCCGGGTGCGGAACTTGTCGCGTTCCCCGGTGGAATACAGGTTCTCAAACACCCGGCCAATCGTGCTGCGGATGAAGTCTTGCGGAATCTTGGCGCGGTTCTCGGCCCAGTCGGTTTCCATGATGCCGAGTTTTTCCTGGTCCAGTTCCAGCAGGAAGCCGTTTTCCTTCCAGAAGTCGGTGACCGGTGTCCACAGCTGTTCGGCCGGGCGGTTCACCACCAGCCAGCGCTGGTTGCCCGCGCGTTCGATGCGCACGTCGCCCACCGAGGAGACTGCCGTGGTGCCGGGCGGGACCGCCGCCTGAGCCGCCTGCTGGCCGCTCGCGGTCACCGCAGCGCCCGGGACGTTGTAGCGCGAGTCGCGGCTGAGCTGCGTCAGATCGGGCGGCACTTCCAAGGTGTTGCCACGCTGGGCACTCTTGTAGTCGATCTTGTCTTCCTGCAGTATGGTGCAGCCACTCGCCAGCAGGGCGGCCACGGCAATCACGCTGATGCGGCCCAGAGGGCGCGAGGCGAGGGGCGATGCCGTGAGGGATGTCGGGCGTTTTGAAGTAACTTGCATGAGCGGACTCGGGGTTCGGAAGAAAGGGGGAAGTCGGGCGGCAACGTTCAATCGATCAGGCCACTGTCTTTGAGCGCCCCTTCGACCAGGGGTTCCAGGGCGCGGGACATCGGCGTGAGCGGCAGGCGCATGGTCTCCGAGCACAGACCCATGCGGGCCATGGCCCACTTGAGCGGGATCGGGTTGGCTTCAACAAACAGGTTCTTGTGCACCGGCATCAGGCGCAGCTGGATATCCATGGCCTTGCGGGTGTTGCCCGCGATGGCGGCCACGCAGAGCTCGTGCATGAGGCGTGGCGCGATGTTGGCCGTCACGCTCACATTGCCCTGGCCGCCGCAGAGCATCAGCGCCACGGCGGTGGGGTCGTCACCGGAGTAGATCGCAAAGCCTTCGGGCGCTTCGCGGATCAGCCACTGGGCGCGCTCGATGTTGCCGGTGGCTTCCTTGATGCCGACGATGCCCGGCACCTGCGCCAGGCGCAAGGCGGTGTCGACCGACATGTCCGCCACACTGCGGCCGGGCACGTTGTAGAGCACGATGGGCAGGTCGCCGGTGGCTTCGGCGATGGCTTTGAAATGCTGGTACTGGCCCTCTTGCGTGGGCTTGTTGTAGTAGGGCACGACCTGCAGCTGGCAGTCGGCGCCGACGCTGCGCGCGAACTTTGCCAGCTCGATGGCCTCGGCGGTGGAGTTGGCGCCGCAGCCGGCCATGATGGGCACGCGTTTGGCAGCCTGTTCGACCGCTACGCGGATGATTTCGCAGTGCTCCTCGACCGTGACCGTGGGCGACTCGCCCGTGGTGCCGACCACGCCAATGCAATCGGTGCCTTCGGCGATGTGCCAGTCGATCAGCTTGCGCAGGGCGGGGTAATCCACGCTGCCGTCGGTGTTCATGGGCGTGACCAAGGCCACGATGCTGCCGGTAATGGGTTTCATAAGCGATGGGCTCAAGAGGAGGGCACCTGCCTGTTGGCCTCTGTGCAGAGGCCGCCATCAGCGGGCGCGCGAATCAGACATTCTACCCAGTGGCATCCAGCGGATACCGCGCGGGCAGGGCGGACGGATCCGGGGGTTTTCGTACCGCTGCGATGCGCTGCACGAAGCGCTCGGGCCGGTCGGTGTAGCCGTCTTCATAGGCCACGATGTGCAGACCCGCGCAGACACGCAGCAGTTCGCCGTGCTGCAGCAGGAAATCGGGCCGCGAGGGCTTGCCCACGGTTTCATTGCCGGCGGCAAAGGTTTCATAGAGCAGCACGCCGCCCGGCGCCACGCTGTCCACGATCTGAGGCAGCAGCGGGCGCCAGAGGTAGTTGGTCACCACCACCACGTCAAACTGTTCGCCCGCAAAGGGCCAGGGGCCGTTCTCGATATCGGCTTCAACGGCACGACCGAGCGTTGCCACCGCCGCGATCGCCTCGGCAGAGCGGTCCACACCGGTGACTGCGTGGCCCCGCTGCGCAAACCAGCGCAGGTGGCGCCCATGGCCGCAGGCCACGTCCAGCACGCCGCCGCCGGGCCGCACGAGATGCGACCAGCGGCTGATCCAGGCAGAAGGCGCTTCGGTGCCGTGCATCAGAAACAGCTCCAGAGCTGGTCGGCGAGGTTGACCAGAAAGTCGGGCTGGTTGTACAGCGCGAGCGTGCCCAGCAGGGCCAGCGCCACCGCCGCCCAGACCAGCGCCTTGATCGCCAGGGGCTTCACGCCGCCGCTCCCACGCGTTGCGGACCGCGGGTGATGGGCGATTCGCGCACGGGCAGGTTGATCAGCGCGGCGAACACGCCCAGCGCGATGGAGATGTACCAGACGATGTTGTAACTGCCGGTCTGGTCGTACAGCACGCCACCCAGCCACACGCCCATGAAACTGCCGATCTGGTGACTGAAGAAGACGAAGCCGCCCAGCATGGACAGATGCGCTACGCCGAAGATCTGCGCCACCACGGCGTTGGTCGGCGGCACGGTGGACAACCACAGCACGCCCATGACGGCGGAAAACACATACACGCTGGCCGGCGACAGCGGAACGATCAGGAAAACGCTGATCGCCACCGCGCGCGCCAGGTAGATGAAGGCCAGGATGTGGCGCTTGGGCATGCGTTGTCCCAGGGCGCCCGCGGCGTAGGTGCCGATCACGTTGAACAGGCCGATCAGCGCCAGCGCATAGCTCGCCACCTGGGGCGACAGGCCGTTGTCTTTCAGGTAGCTCGGCATGTGCACGCCGATGAACACCACCTGGAAGCCACAGACGAAATAGCCCGCCATCAGCAACTGGAAGCTGCGGTATTTGAAGGCTTCGCGCAGCGCCTGCAGGATGGTCTGCTCGCGCTTGGGCGCCACACCGCCCACGAAGCCCGGCTCGCGCAAAAACAGCGCCAACGGCATGATCAGCAGCACCGCGGCGCCCAGGAACAGCAGCGCCTCCTGCCAGCCGAACGCGCTGATGAGCCAGCCTTCGACCGGCACCATGAGGAACTGGCCGAACGAGCCGGCTGCTGCCGCCACGCCCATGGCCCAGGAGCGCTTTTCGGCAGGTATCTGCCGGCCGATCACGCCGTAGATCACGGCGTAGGTGGTGCCGGCCTGGGCCGCACCGATCAGCACACCCGCGGTGAGCGCAAAGGTCAGCGGAGTGGGTGAAAGCGCCATGCCGGCCAGGCCCAGTGCGTACAGCACGGCACCCACCAGCAACACGCGGAAGGCGCCGAATCGGTCGGCCGCCATGCCGGCAAAGATGCCGAACAGGCCCCAGGAGAGGTTCTGGATCGCCAGCGCAAAGGCGAAGTTCTCGCGCGTCCAGCCCATTTCCTGGGTGATGGGCAGCAGCCAGAGGCCGAAACCGTGGCGCACGCCCATGGACAGGGTGACGATGGCAGCGCCACAGGCGAGCACCTGGAACGCAGAAAGACGGGGGAGCGACGCGGCGGCCGGAGAAGCAATCATCCCGAGACTGTAGCGAATCCGGCCTTTCGGTGGGTGTCGCCCCGGCGCGTGGGGTCATGAAATTGCAGGCCGCGATTGATGCGCAACGCGTATCGGTAGAGATGGCCGGTGTTTGGTCTGTGATTGCATCCAGTGTTTTTGGACGGGGCGCATACAATCCGCCCCCATGGCGACCCAATCCACGAACGAATATTCCGAAGGCTCCATCCGTGTCCTCAAGGGACTGGAGCCGGTGAAACAGCGTCCGGGCATGTACACCCGGACCGACAACCCGCTGCACATCATCCAGGAGGTGCTGGACAACGCGGCCGATGAAGCGCTGGCCGGACACGGCAAAAAAATCAAGGTCACGCTGCACACCGACCACTCGGTGAGCATCGAAGACGACGGCCGTGGCATCCCGTTCGGCTTGCACCCGGAAGAAAAAGCCCCGGTGGTCGAACTCGTGTTCACCCGGCTGCACGCCGGCGGCAAGTTCGACAAAGGCAACGGCGGTGCCTACAGTTTCTCGGGCGGCCTGCACGGCGTGGGCGTGAGCGTGACCAACGCGCTCTCGACCCGGCTCGAAGTCATCAGCTACCGCGAAGGCCAGGTGGCGAGGCTTGCGTTTTCCGCGGGTGACGTGATCGAACAGCTGGTGATCGCGCCCAAAGGCGAGGGCGACCGCAAGCAGGGCACCACGGTGCGCGCCTGGCCCGATCCGAAGTACTTCGAATCCGCCGCTTTGCCCATGACCGAACTCACCCACCTGCTGCGCAGCAAGGCGGTGCTGATGCCGGGCGTGACGGTGACGCTGGTGAACGAAAAGACCAAGGACATCCAGACCTGGCTCTACAAGGGCGGTCTGCGCGATTACCTGCAGCAGACGCTGAACGGCGAACCGGTGATTCCGCTGTTCGAAGGCGAAGGTTTTGCCGACGCCAAGGACGACAACTTCGCCGACGGCGAAGGCGCCTCGTGGTGTGTGGCCTTCACCGAAGACGGCCAGCCGGTGCGCGAAAGTTACGTCAACCTGATCCCCACCAGCGCCGGTGGCACGCACGACAGCGGTTTGAGAGACGGCCTGTTCCAGGCGGTCAAGGCCTTCATCGAGATGCACGCACTGCTGCCCAAGGGCGTGAAGCTGCTGCCCGAAGACGTGTTCGCCCGCGCCAGCTACGTGCTCAGCGCCAAGGTGCTGGACCCGCAGTTCCAGGGCCAGATCAAGGAACGCCTCAACTCGCGCGACGCGGTGCGTCTGGTCGGCGGCTTCGTGCGCCCGGCGCTCGAACTCTGGCTCAACCAGCACGTGGACTATGGCAAAAAGCTGGCCGAACTCGCCATCAAGGCCGCGCAGACGCGGCAGAAGGCCGGGCAGAAAGTGGAAAAGCGCAAGGGCTCCGGCGTGGCCGTGCTGCCAGGCAAGCTGACCGACTGCGAGAGCCGCGATCTCGCGCACAACGAGGTCTTCCTGGTCGAGGGCGACTCCGCTGGCGGCAGCGCCAAGATGGGCCGCGACAAGGAAAGCCAGGCCGTGCTGCCGCTGCGCGGCAAGGTGCTCAACACCTGGGAGGTGGAGCGCGACCGCCTGTTCGCCAACACCGAAATCCACGACATCTCGGTCGCCATTGGCGTCGATCCCCACGGCCCGCTGGACACGCCCGACATGAGCGGCCTGCGCTACGGCAAGGTCTGCATCCTGTCGGACGCCGACGTGGACGGATCGCACATCCAGGTGCTGCTGCTCACGCTGTTCTTCCGTCATTTTCCCAAGCTGATCGAGGCCGGCCATGTCTACGTGGCGCGACCGCCGCTGTTCCGGGTGGACGTGCCCGCGCGCGGCAAGAAGCCCGCGCTCAAACAGTACGCGCTCGATGACGGCGAACTGCAGGCCATCCTGGACAAGGCCGAGAAAGACGGCGTGCCGCGCGAGAAGTGCCCGATCAGCCGCTTCAAGGGACTGGGCGAGATGAACGCCGAGCAGCTCTGGGACACCACGCTCAACCCCGATACCCGCCGCCTGATGCAGGTCAACCTGGGCACGCTGGATTTCGCCGGCACCGAAGCCCTGATCACCAAGCTCATGGGCAAGGGCGAGGCCGCTTCGCGCCGCGAGCTGATGGAGCTGCACGGCGACTCCGTCGAGGTGGACGTGTGAGACAAAGCCCCCAAGCGTCTCTCCACCTTCGGTGCAGAGCCGGGGCTCCGCCGCTGCGCGGGTCGCTGCGCCGCTGGCTGCAGGGCACCGCCATGGCGCTGGTGCTCTCGCTGTCTGCGCCCGCCTGGGCCGAGATCTGGGGTTATGTGGACCGGCACGGCGAGTCCCACTTTGCCGACCACCAGGTCGACCGCCGCTACGAACTGTTTTACCGGGGAGGCCAGCGCCCGGGCAAGAACTCGTCCAGCATCACACCGGGTGCCGCCTATGCGCCGTGGCTGCAGGCCCGGTTCGCGGTGTCCACGTCGTACAAGGCGGTGCGCCACCTGATCCGCGA
The DNA here is from genome assembly GCA_030653975.1 of Hydrogenophaga sp. Lineage (GTDB taxonomy): Bacteria > Pseudomonadota > Gammaproteobacteria > Burkholderiales > Burkholderiaceae_C > Hydrogenophaga. The sequence goes on from JAURYH010000043.1 coordinate 30,119, forward strand.
GGCCGCCACGGCGTACGGGCTCGAATACGAGTTGCTCAAAGCCGTGATCGCCACCGAGTCGGGCTTCAATGCCCGCGCGGTCAGCCCCAAAGGTGCGGTCGGCCTGATGCAACTCATGCCCGACACCGCCAAGCGCTTTGGCGTCAAACCCAGTCGCACCGAAACCCTGCAGGAGCGGCTCATCGATCCGCGCACCAACATCCTCGCTGGTGCCAGCTACCTGTCCTGGCTGCTCAAGCACTTCGATGGCAACACCGAGCTCGCGCTCGCCGCCTACAACGCGGGCGAAGGCGCGGTGCTGCGCGCCGGCCGCCGCATCCCGAATTACCGCGAAACCCGGGACTACGTGCGCAAGGTGACGCAGTTGCACCAGAATCTCCTTCCGCCGCGTGCCTTGTTGCGCCAGCGAACGGCCACCACTTCAACCGCCAACGCGCCATCGCAGGACCCCCTGAAAACGGCCCAACTGTGAACCGGCGTTGAACCAGCCTCTCCATGGACATCCTCACTCCCGAACTCCCGCTGGGCCTGCCCGGCGAGCCTGAAGCCGACAACCTCGCCACCTACGCGCAACGCGCCTACCTCGAATACGCGCTCTCCGTCGTCAAAGGCCGGGCCCTGCCCGACGTGTGCGACGGCCAGAAGCCGGTGCAGCGCCGCATCCTTTACGCCATGGACCGCATGGGCCTGGGCTTCAGCGGCAACACCGCAGCCAAGCCGGTCAAGAGTGCCCGGGTGGTCGGCGACGTGCTGGGCAAGTACCACCCGCACGGCGACAGCGCAGCGTACGACGCACTCGTGCGCATGGCGCAGGACTTCAGCCAGCGCTACCCGCTGATCGACGGTCAGGGCAACTTCGGCAGCCGAGACGGCGACGGCGCCGCCGCCATGCGCTACACCGAAGCGCGCCTGGCCAAGATCACCGGCCTGCTGCTCGACGAAATCGACCAGGGCACGGTGGACTTCATCCCCACCTACGACGGCTCGTTTGAAGAACCCAGGCAGCTGCCCGCGCGCCTGCCGTTCAACCTGCTCAACGGTGCCAGCGGCATTGCTGTCGGCCTGGCCACCGAAATCCCCAGCCACAACCTGCGCGAGGTGGCCGACGCCTGCGTGGCGCTGATCAGGTCGCCCAGGCTCAGCGACGACGAGCTGTTCGCCATCATCCCCGGCCCGGACTACCCCGGCGGCGGCCAGATCATCAGCCCCGTGGGCGACATCGCCGACGCCTACCGCAGCGGCCGCGGCAGCCTCAAGGTGCGCGCGCGCTGGAAGATCGAAGACCTCGCACGCGGACAGTGGCAACTGGTGGTGAACGAGCTGCCGCCCGGCGTGAGCAGCCAGCGTGTGCTGGAAGAGATCGAAGAGATCACCAACCCCAAGGTCAAGGCCGGCAAGAAGGCCCTGAGCCAGGACCAGACGCAGCTGAAAGCCAGCATGCTGATGGTGCTGGACGTGGTGCGCGACGAATCGAGCAAGGACGCGCCGGTGCGCCTGGTGTTCGAGCCCAAGAGCAGCCGCATCGAGCAACAGGAACTCATCACCGCGCTGCTGGCCCACACCAGCCTGGAAAGTTCGGCGCCGATCAACCTGACCATGATCGGCCTCGACGGCCGGCCGACGCAGAAGAGCCTGCGCCAGATGCTGGGCGAGTGGATCGAGTTCCGCCAGACCACCATCACCCGCCGCACGCAGCACCGCCTGAACAAGGTGCTCGACCGCATCCACATCCTCGAAGGCCGGCAGCTCGTGCTGCTGAACATCGACGAGGTGATCCGCATCATCCGCGAGAGCGACGAGCCCAAGGCTGCATTGATTGAAGCCTTCAAGCTCAGTGATCGGCAGGCCGAAGACATCCTCGAAATCCGCCTGCGTCAGCTCGCGCGGCTTGAAGCCATCAAGATCGAGCAGGAGCTCAGGGACTTGCGCGAAGAGCAGGGCAAGCTCGAAGACATCCTGGGCAACCCGGCCAGCCTGAAGCGCCTGATGGTCAAAGAGATCGAGGCCGACGCCAAGACCTTCGCCGACCCGCGCCGCACGCTGATCCAGGCCGAGAAAAAGGCCGTGGCCGAAATCAAGGTGGTGGACGAGCCGGTCACGGTCGTCATCTCCAGCAAAGGCTGGGTCCGTGCGCGCACCGGCCATGGCCACGAGGCCGGCAGCTTCGCCTTCAAGGCGGGCGACGGCTTGTACCGCACCTTCGAATGCCGCACGGTGGATCTGCTCATCGTCTTCGGCAGCAACGGGCGCGTGTACTCGGTTCCCGTGGCCAGCCTGCCCGGCGCGCGCGGCGATGGTCAGCCCATCACCACGCTCATCGAGCTCGAAAGTGGCACGCAGCCGCTCCATTATTTCGCCGGCCCCGCCAGCGCCACGCTGCTGCTCAGCGGCACCGGTGGCTACGGCTTCCTCGCCACGGTCGAAAACCTGGTCTCGCGCCAGAAGGCCGGCAAGGCCTTCATCAGCGTGGGCGATGGCGAGACGGTCTGCGCACCCTCCCATGTGGCCAACACCTCCGGCAGCCAGCCGCTGCTGCCGGCCACCCACGTGGCCTGCGCCTCCACCGGCGGGCGCATCCTCACCTTTGAAATCGCGGAGCTCAAGGCGATGGAAAAGGGCGGTCGTGGCCTCATGCTGATCGACCTCGAAGCCAAAGACACCCTGGCCGGTGCCGCGGCCTACACCCGCAGCGTGAAGATCGAAGGCATCGGGCGCGGCGGCAAGGAGCGCGACGAAACGCTGGAGATCCGCAGCCTCAACAACGCCCGCGCCGCCCGCGCCCGCAAGGGCAAGGCCGCCGACCTGGGCTTCAAGCCCAGCCGCATCACGCGGGTGGAATGATGGACCTCAGCGTTTCCGGGGTGGTGGTGGCGGCGGTCAGCTTCGCCATCGCCTTCGGCATCGCCCGGGTGATCGCGGCGGTGTCGAGAAAGCGCCGCCAGGCCCGCGACGAGGCCACCGCGCAGGCCTCGTCAAGCCGTCAGGTGCGGCGCGCGCAGGCGCGCAAGAACAAGGGCTGACGCCCTCCCGCCGAGCGCAGCGTTGATGAAAGCCGCCACCATGCACAACCAGCGCCCATTCGGCCCCCACCTCAAAGGCTTCCCCTCCGGCCAGGCGCCGCTCACGCGCGGGCAGGTGGCAGAACAGGGCTGGCAGCTGCTGCGCGGCGATCTGGCCTTGCCGCTGGCGGTGCTCAAACAGAGCGCCCTTCAACACAACCTGCGCTGGATGCGCGACTTCTGCGCGCAGCGCGGCATCAGCCTGGCGCCACACGGCAAGACCACCATGTCGCCCGAACTCTGGCAGATGCAGCTGGCCGCCGGGGCCTGGGGCATCAGCTTCGCCACCGTGTTCCAGGCGGCGGTGGGCGCGCGCCATGGCGTGCCTGTGCTGCTGATCGCGAACCAGGTGATCCAGCGCGCGGAGCTGGACGCGCTGGCGCTGCTGCACGCCGAGCGGCCTGCGCTGCGTTCGATGTTCCTCGTGGATGCCACCGGGCAGGTGGACGCCATCGAAGCCTGGGCCACGGCGCGTCGTTTCCAGGGCCGGTTCGAGGTGCTGCTGGAGCTGGGCATCGCCGGCCAGCGCACCGGCTGCCGCACGGCCGAAGAAGCCCGGCAAATCGCGCAGCGCATCGCTGCCAGCCCGGTGCTCCGGCTCGCCGGCATCGAGTGCTACGAGGGCACCACCGCCACCTGCGACCACGCCAAGGACCGCGCTACCGTGAAGGGCTTGATGGACCGGGTGGACGCCATCGCACGCGAAGCCATCGCGCAGGGTTGGTTCGCCCATGAAGAAATCATCCTCAGCGCCGGTGGCTCCGCCATCTTCGATCTGGTGGCCGAGCGGCTCACACCAGACCTGGGCATGCCCGTGCGTGGCGTGCTGCGTTCGGGCTGCTACCTCACCCACGACCACCAGCGCTACCGGCGTTACCGGCGTTACCTCTGCTGCGTGGGCGAGCGGTTGAGCCTGGCCGAAACCCTGAAGCCCGCACTGGAAGTGCTGGCCTGCGTGCAGAGCTGTCCCGAGCCCGGCCTGGCCCTGCTCAGCATGGGCAAACGCGACGTGGGCCACGACCTCGATCTGCCCCTGCCGATCTGGCGCTCTGACGCGAAGAACGGTTCACCGACGGCGGTGCCCGCCCACTGGCGCATCGACGCGCTCAACGACCAGCACGCCTACCTGCGCTACAACCGCTCGGCGCCAAAGGATGAGTGGCCCGAGCTTGGTGAAACCGTGGCCTCGGGCATCTCGCATCCTTGCACCACCTTTGACAAATGGCGCTGGATGCCGGTGGTGGACGACGCCTACCGCGTGGTGGACGCGGTCACGACCTGGTTCTGAGCACGAGCGTCCGGCGACCTGCGTCCGCCAGTGACCCCCCTGGTTTTGGGGGACGTCTCTAAAATTGCTGCACTGCAGCAAAAAACGCTTGCCATCCCCGGGATTACCCGTAGAATGGCGGTCATGCTGCACTGCAACATAACTCGGTGATCCGGGACATGTTCAAGAGCGGCTCCTTCAACCCTCCACATCAAGGAACCCGAAATGAACAACCCCGCTGAACAGATCATCGCCGCCAACAAAGCCAACATGGACGCCTTCGAAGGCGCCACCAAGAAGGCTTATGCCGGCATGGAAAAGCTGGTCGAACTCAACATGGCCGCTTCCAAGGCCGCCATGGGCGAGTCCTTCAACCACGCCAAGGCCGTGATGTCCGTCAAGACGCCCCAGGAATTCATGAGCCTGCAAGCCGCCTTCTTCCAGCCCCTGGCTGAAAAGTCGACCGCTTACTTCCAGCACGTGCAGAGCATCGCCACCGAAGGCAGCGCCGATTTCACCAAGCAGTTCGAAGCCACCGTGGCTGACGCACAGAAGGCCATCGGCGCCTCCGTGGACCAACTGGTGAAGAACGCACCGGCCGGCTCCGAAGCCGCCGTCGCCGCTCTGCAGAGCGCGCTGAGCCAGGGCCAGAAGGCTGTCGAAACGGCCCAGGCCACCATCAAGAAAGCCTCGGCCACCGCCCAGGCCAACTTCGCCGTCGCTTCCAAGCAGGCTGCCGACCTGGCCAAGAAGGCTTCCAAGGTCTGATCCCGGCGTGAACGGCCTTCGGGCCGTCGCTCCTGAAAACAAAAGAGGCTCCTTCGGGAGCCTCTTTTGTTTGCCCATCGGGGCGACGGTCTGGCGAGCCCGTTGTTCACCCCAGTTCGGCAATCAGTTCAATCTCCACGCACGCACCCATCGGAATCTGCGCCACGCCAAACGCGCTGCGGGCGTGGGCGCCAGCTTGGGGGCCGAAGACTTCGCCCAGCAGTTCGCTGCAGCCATTGGTGACCAGGTGCTGTTCGGTGAAGGTGCTGGTGCTGTTGACCAGGCTCATGACCTTGACGATGCGTTTCACGTCGTCCAGCGTCTTGCCGGTGACCAGGCAGGCGGCAGCGAGCGTGCCCATGAGGTCGATGGCGATGGCGCGGGCGGCGAGCTTGCCTTCTTCGGTGGTGGTGGTCAGGCCGAGCTGACCGACCCAGGGTTTGCCGTCTTTCTTGGCAATGTGGCCGCTCAGAAAGATGAGATTACCGGTCTGCACGAAGGGCACGTAGGCGGCGGCCGGGATGGCCACGGGTGGCAGTTCGATGCCGAGTTGGGAAAGCTTGTCGTAGACGCTCATGGGGGGCTCCAGAAAAGGGGGATCGGGTCATTCTATAGAGCGCCCGGACGTGCCCGTGCCTCACCGATAATCGTTTGCATGTTTGAAGCCGTGTCGTTCTGGATGGTCCTGGGTCTGCTGATGCAGGGGTTGATCCTGCTGTTGTTGCTGTGGCTGTTGTTGCGGCGCCAGCCGGTGGACGCCGCGGAGCTGGCGCACCGCCAGTTGCTGCTGGGCTCGCTGCAAAACCAGGCGCAGCGCATGGAGCACATCGAGGGCGAGCTGCGCCGCGAGATCACCGACAACGCGCGCGGTGGCCGGCAGGAGATCCAGCAGACCCTGGCGACCTTCCAGGAGACGCTCACGCGCCAGGACGCCGAAGCCACGCGCACGCAGAACACCCAGCTCGATGCCTTCGCCCAGCAACTGTTGCAGCTGCGCGGCACCCTGGGCGATACGCTGACGCAGCAGCTTCAGGCGATCAGCCTGGGCATGGGGCAGCAGGCCGCTGAGGCCACGCGCACGCAGAACGCGCAGATCGACGCTTTTGCCCAGCAACTGGTGCAACTGCGGGGCACCCTGGGCGACACGCTGACGCGCCAGCTGCAGGACATGAGCGAGGGCAATGCCCGCCGGCTGGCCGAGATCCGCACCACGCTGGACGGCCAGCTCGCGCAACTGCAGCAGAGCAATGCCGCCAAGCTCGACGAGATGCGCGCGACCGTGGACGAAAAACTGCAGAGCACGCTGCAGGCGCGCCTGGGCGAGAGCTTCAAGCAGGTGGCCGACCGGCTGGAGCAGGTGCACAAGGGGCTGGGCGAGATGCAGACGCTGGCGCAGGGCGTGGGCGACCTGAAGCACCTGCTGACCAATGTGAAGACCCGCGGCATGTTTGGCGAGGCCCAGCTCGGCGCCTTGCTTGAGCAGGTGTTCGCGCCCGACCAGTACGCCACCCAGGTGGCCACACGCCCGGGCAGCCGCAACGTGGTGGACTTCGCCATCAAGCTGCCGGGGCGCGGTGACGACGGTGCGCCGTGCTGGCTGCCGATCGACGCCAAGTTTCCGAACGAAGACTACGAACGCCTGCTCGACGCCCAGCAGCGCGCCGACGTGGAAGGCGCCGAACTGGCCGCGCGCGGGCTGGAGCAGCGCATCCGGCTCGAAGCCAAAAGCATGGCCGACAAGTACCTGGAGCCGCCGCACACCACCGACTTCGCCATCCTGTTCCTGCCCACCGAAGGGCTGTACGCCGAGGTGCTGCGCCGCCCTGGGCTGATGGAGGTGCTGCAGCGTGAATACCGCGTGACGCTCGCCGGACCGACCACGCTGATGGCCATGCTCAACTCGCTGCAGATGGGATTTCGAACGCTGGCGCTGGAGAAACGCAGCAGCGAGGTCTGGCAGGTGCTGGGTGCGGTCAAGACCGAGTTCGGCAAGTTCGGCGATGTGCTGGCCAAGGTCAAGAGCCAGACGCAGACCGTGCTCAACACGCTGGACAACGCCGAAACGCGCAGCCGCGCCATGAGCCGCGCGCTCAAGACGGTGGAGGCGCTGCCGCAGGAACAGGCCAGCGCGCTGCTGCCGCTGGACCCCAACGACCGCGGGGAGGTTTGAGCACCCGCCTGCGCGCCGGGCTGGCGCGCCTGATCGCGGCGCAGGTCAGCCTGCACGCCTGCATGACCGGCTTTCGCATGGCCGCGCCGCTGATGGCGCTGCGCGAAGGCCACAGCGCCGCGGCGGTGGGCATGCTGCTGGCGCTGTTTGCGCTGGCGCAGGTGTTCCTGGCGCTGCCCGCGGGGCGCTACGCCGACCGGCGCGGGCTCAAGAAACCGTTTGCGCTGTCCATCGGCACGGCCACGCTGGGCGCGGCGGCTGCGGTGGCCTGGCCGGTGTTTCCCGTGTTGTGCCTGACGGCGCTGGCCTGCGGCGCGGCCACGGGCCTGGCCATGATCGCGCTGCAGCGCCACGTGGGCCGGATGGCCACGAACGCCACCGAACTCAAGCAGGTGTTCAGCTGGATGGCGATCGGGCCATCCATCTCCAATTTCCTCGGGCCGTTCGCGGCCGGCTTGATGATCGACGCCTGGGGTTTCAGGGCGGCCTACCTGCTGCTGGCCCTGCTGCCGTCGCTGGCCTGGTTCTGGGTGCACAGCGCGGTGGAACACGAGCCGCTGGCGCCTGCCCAGCGCGGCGCCAGCGGTTCTTCGTGGAACCTGCTGCGCCAGCCCGACTTCCGGCGCCTCATGCTGATCAACTGGATGCTGTCCTCGTGCTGGGATGTGCACACTTTTCTGGTGCCGGTGATCGGCCACGAGCGCGATCTCAGCGCCACGGTGATCGGCTCGATCCTCGGTGCGTTCGCGCTGGCGGCCACGGCGATCCGGCTGGCCATGCCCTGGCTGGCGGCCCATCTGCGCGAGTCGGTGGTGATCGGCACGGCCATGGTGGTGACGGCGCTGCTGTTTTCGGTCTACCCGCTGGTCCATGCGGCCTGGGCCATGGGCGCCTTGTCCATCGGCCTGGGGCTGGCGCTGGGCTCGGTGCAGCCCATGATCATGAGCACGCTGCACCAGATCACACCCCACCACCGCCATGGCGAGGCCCTGGGCCTGCGGGCCATGGCCATCAACGGCTCCAGTGTGGTGATGCCGCTGCTGTTCGGATCGGCCGGTGTGGTGGTCGGCGTGGCCGGCGTGTTCTGGGCGGTGGGCGCGGTGGTGGGACTGGGTTCGCGTCTGGCCTGGACCTTGCGACCGACGCTGAGCGAACCCGAGAGGCACTGAGTTTGCGCCCGCGCAAAAGCGGTTCGATGGCCTGTCGGGAGGTTTGGCGCGTGAGCCTTTTAGAATCGCAGGCCAACCTGAAAGAAGAGCCGTGCTGTTATTGATCGTGTTGTTGCCACTTTTGCTGGGCACCGCAGCCACATTCTGGCTCGGTCCGAAGTCCCGTCTGTTGACCGCCCTGGCGGCCGGCGCGGTCACCGCTGCCAGTCTGGCCGTGCTGCTGAGCCATGCGCCTGCGGTGATGGCGGGCGAGACGGTGCGCAACGCCTGGGCCTGGGTGCCCGAGATCGGGCTGAACCTGACGTTCCGGCTGGACGGTCTCTCCCTGCTGTTTGCGGGGCTGATCCTGTTCATTGGCCTGCTGATCGTGCTCTACGCGCACTTCTACCTGAGCCCCAAGGACTCGGCGGGCAAGTTCTACAGCGAGATGATGCTGTTCATGGCGGCCATGCTGGGTGTGGCGCTGTCGGACAACCTGCTGTTGCTGGTGGTGTTCTGGGAGCTGACCAGCCTGTCGTCTTTCCTGCTGATCGGCTTCTGGAGCCACCGCGCCGATGCGCGGGCCGGGGCGCGTCAGGCGCTGGCCGTGACCGGCGGTGGCGGTCTGGCGATGCTGGGCGGCTTCGTGTTGCTGGGGCAGATCGCGGGCACCTACGAGTTGAGCGAGATGGTGGGCCGTGTGGCCATGATCCAGGCCGATCCGCTGTTTGTGCCGGCGCTGCTGCTGATCCTGCTTGGCGCCTTCACCAAGAGCGCCCAGTTCCCGTTCCACTTCTGGCTGCCCGACGCCATGGCCGCACCCACGCCGGTGTCGGCCTACCTGCACTCGGCCACCATGGTGAAGGCGGGCGTGTTCCTGCTGATGCGCATGTACCCGGTGCTCGCGGGTTCGGGCTGGTTCGAGGTGATCGTCACCGTGGCGGGTCTGGCCACGGTGCTGTTCGCGGCCTTCATCGCGCTCTTCAAGCACGACCTCAAGGGACTGCTGGCGTATTCGACCGTGAGCCACCTGGGCCTGATCGTCTTCCTGATCGGGCTGGGTTCACCGCTGGCCGCCGTGGCCGCGGTGTTCCACGTGCTCAACCACGCCACCTTCAAGGCCTCGCTGTTCATGATCGCGGGCATCGTCGACCACGAAACGCATTCGCGCGACATGCGCCAGCTCGGCGGCCTCTACAAGCTCATGCCCTGGACGGCCACGCTCTCGATGGTGGCGGCCGCGTCGATGGCGGGCGTGCCGCTGACCAACGGCTTCCTGTCCAAGGAAATGTTCTTCACCGAAGCGGTGGTGGGCACGGCGGGCATCTGGAGCTGGGTGGTGCCGGCGCTGGTGACGCTGGCGGGCGTGTTCAGCGTGGCCTATTCGCTGCGCTTCGTGCACGACACCTATTTCAACGGGCCGCTGGGCGAGGTGCCGAACAAGCATCCGCACGAGCCGCCGCTGGGCATGAAGCTGCCGGCGATGCTGCTGGTGTCAATGTGCATCGTGGTGGGCCTGTTGCCGGCCATCACCTTCGGGCCGCTGGTGCACGTGGCGGCCACGGCCCTGGTGGGCCAGCCGCTGCCCGAGTACCACCTGGCGATCTGGCACGGTTTCAACCTGCCGCTGCTGATGAGCGCGATCGCGCTGGCCGCGGGCATCGGTTTGTACCTGCTGCTGGCGCGCGGCAAACGCATGCACCGCATCGAGTCCGAGGTCTGGTTCGGGCCGGCCACCGGGCGGCAGATCTTTGACGGTGTGATCGACGGGTTGTTTTCGCTCGCCGGTCGCATCTCCATCCGCCTGGAGACCGGCTCGCTGCAGCGCTACCTGGTCTGGCTGATCGGTGCGGCGGTGGTGGCGGCAGCGACGCAGCTGGTGGGCCAGGGCATCGGTGCCGGCACGCGCGAACTGCTGCCCGCGTCGCCGCTGGCCATCGCCGTGTGGCTGCTGCTGTTCGTATCCTGCGTGGCCATTGCATTCACCCACCACCAGCGTTTCCAGGCCGTTGTGCTGGTCGGTGTGGTCGGGCTGGTGACCTCGCTCACCTTCGTGAGCCTGTCGGCGCCCGATCTGGCGCTGACGCAGCTCTCCGTTGAGGTGGTGTCCACCGTGCTGCTGCTGATGGGGCTGGCCTTGTTGCCGCAGCACTCGCCGCGCGAATCGTCGGCGCTGCGCCGCACGCGCGATGGCGTGCTGGCGCTGGCCGGTGGCGCGGGCGTGGCCTGGGTGGCCTGGGTGCTGCTCACGCGCAACCACGACTCCATCTCCTGGTACTTCCTGGAAAAATCGCTGCCCGTGGGCGGCGGCACCAACGCGGTCAACGTGATCCTGGTGGACTTCCGGGGCTACGACACCTTTGGCGAGATCACCGTGCTGGGCATCGCGGCCATCGGCGTGCTCGCGCTCATGGACGGCATGCGCAGCCGCAGGCCACTGGCCGACCCGCAAGGCCTGGCCTGGACCTTTGCGGCCCAGCCGCTGATGCTGCGCGTGGCCGCTTCGGTGGTGTTGCCGCTGGCGCTGGTGTTCACGCTCTACATCTTCATGCGCGGCCACAACCTGCCCGGTGGGGGGTTCATTGCCGGCCTGATCACCGCGGTGGCGCTGGTGCTGCAGTTCATGGCGCTGGGCCAGGCCAGGGCGGAGGCGATGTTGCGCGCGCAGGCCGGGCGCCGCTTCGTGCGCTGGGTCGGTGCGGGCCTGTCGATTGCCGGGCTCACGGGGGCTGGCGCCTTCGTCCTGGGCCGGCCGTTCCTGACCAGCGCCCACGGGCATCCGCATGTGCCGCTGCTGGGTGAACTCCCTCTGGCCTCGGCCGCGCTGTTCGACCTCGGGGTCTATCTCACGGTGGTGGGTGCGACCCTGCTGACCATCTCGGTGCTGGGCTCGGTGAGCCGCGAAAGCACGCCCACCCACACCGCTTCGGCCGGAGGCCAGTCATGAGCATGGAGTTTTTGCTGGCCACGGGCATCGGCTTTGTCACCGCCTGCGCCATCTACCTGATGTTGCGCGGGCGCAGTTTCCCGGTGGTGCTGGGACTTTCGCTGTTCGGTTACGCGGTCAACGTGTTCATCTTCGTGATGGGCCGGCTGTGGACCAATGCCCAGCCGATCCTGGTGGGCGAGGGGCCGGTAGCCGATCCGCTGCCTCAGGCGCTGGTGCTCACGGCCATCGTGATCGGCTTTGCCACCACCGGCTTCGTGATCGAGCTGGCACTGCGCAACCGCCATGAAAGCGGCAGCGACCACGTGGACGGCCATGAACCCGGACACGCCACGGGCTACCAGCCGGCGGCCGGATCGGCCCGCAACGGGGAGCGCAGCTGATGACGGATGCGATCCTGGCTTTCTGGCTGCAACATGCACCGGTGCTCTCGGTGCTGCTGCCGTCGTTCACCGCGATGGGCCTGCTGTTGCTGGGTGACTTCGGTGGCATGGCGGGGCAGGGCGGCGGGCACGGCAGCGCCCGGGTGCGCTGGCGTCGCCGCCTGAGCCTGTCGTCGGTGGTGCTCGGCACGGTGATGGCGGCCGGGCTGGTCTGGCGCGCGGCCAGCGGCGAGCTGCTGGTGTACCAGCTGGGTGAATGGTCGGCGCCGTTCGGCATCGTGCTGGTGCTCGACCGGCTCTCGGCCCTGATGGTGTTTCTGACCTATCTGGTGGCGGCGCCCGTGCTCTGGTACGCCACCGGCGGCTGGGACATGCGCGGACGCCACTTTCACGCCATCTTCCACTTCCAGCTGATGGGTCTGAGCGGCGCGTTCCTGACCGGTGACCTGTTCAACCTGTTCGTGTTTTTTGAAGTGCTGTTGATCGCTTCCTACGTGCTGCTGCTGCACGGCCAGGGTCGCGAGCGCATGCGCATGGGTGTTCACTACGTGGTGCTCAACCTCGCGGGCTCGGGCCTGTTCCTGATCGGACTGGCGATGATCTACGCCGTGACCGGCACGCTGAACATGGCCGATCTGGCTTTGCGCGTGGCACAGCTCACAGGCGATTCGGCACTGATCGCGCGCGCGGCCGCGCTGGTGCTGCTGGTGGTGTTCGGCCTGAAGGCGGCGCTGGTGCCGCTGTACTTCTGGCTTCCCGGCACCTACGCCTCGGCCAGTGCGCCGGTGGCGGCGCTGTTTGCCATCATGACCAAGGTCGGTGTCTACAGCATCATCCGAACGCACTGGGGCATCTTCGGTGTCGAGGCGGGCGAGGCCAGTCTGGCGGCGCAGGCCTGGCTGCTGCCGCTGGCGCTGAGCACCAGCGTGCTCGGTGCGCTGGGTGCACTGGCGGCGCACACCATGGGCCGCATGGTCGCCTACCTCACCGTGTCATCGGTCGGCACCATCCTCGCCGGTGTGGGCCTGTTCACGCCCGAGACGCTGTCGGCCGCGCTGTACTACACGCTGCACAGCACCATCGTGATCGCCGGCCTGTTCCTGCTGGTCGAGCTGGTGGCCGCACAGCGCGGCGAGGCCGGCGACAAGCTGCGCCCGGCGGTGGCCGTGCGCGAACCGGTGCTGCTGGGCATGATGATGCTGTTCGGTGCCGCATCGGCTTCCGGGCTACCGCCGCTGCCGGGCTTTCTGGGCAAGCTGATGATCCTGCAGAGCGCTTCGGGACTGGCGGCGCAGGCCTGGGTCTGGAGCGTGGTGCTGGTGGTGGGCTTCTTCACCATCGTGGGCCTGGCGCGCGCCGGAGTGATCGTGTTCTGGCACATTCAGCCCGACGGCGAGCTGCCGAGTGTCGCGTCGGGTTCCAGCGCCAAGCTGCTCTCGGCCGCCTGGGCCTTCATGGCCATCACGGTGGCGTTGGCGGTGCTGGCATCGCCGGTCAAGCGCTACACCGATGAGGCGGCCCTGCAACTGGCCGATACCGCCGCCTACGCCGAAGCGGTGCTGGGCTCGCAAGGCGGTGCGCGTGCCAACACGGCGCGACCTTACGACGGCTCCCGCAACGCCACACACGTCCAGCCTGCCGCCGAGTCGGTGCCCGCGAAGGTCCTGCCATGAACCCGAATTCACCCAACGTCAACAACAGTGGCAAGCGCTACCCGTCGACCGGCTGGTTCGCCCACCCGGTGCTGTCGGTGCTGCTGGGGGTGAGCTGGCTCGCGCTCTCGCACAGCCTGGAGCCGGTGCACCTGCTCTCGGCCGTGTTGATCGGGCTGGTCATTCCGCGCCTGTTGCGCCCGTTCCTGACGCAGGCCAGCGTGATCCACTGGCCGACCGCCATCCGCCTGCTGGGTGTGGTGTTGTGGGACATCGTGATCTCCAACATCGTGGTGGCCAAGCTGGTGCTCGGGCCACTGAACCGCATGCAACCCGGCTGGATTCCCGTGCCGCTGGCCTGCAACCACCACCGCGTCAACGTCCTGTTTGCCAGCATCATCACGACGACGCCGGGCACCGTGTCGGCGGTGATCAACGAGGAACAGGGCGTGATTCTGGTGCATGCGCTCAATTGCGACGATCCGGCCGCGATGGCCGCCGACATGAAGAACCGCTACGAGGCGCCGCTGTTGCGCGCCTTCCACCTCCAACCGGGGAGCCAGGCATGAATGTGCTCGATATTGCGCTGAACATCGGCATCGGTGCGGTGACACTGGCGGTGTTGTTGTGCGCCGTGCGCCTGACGCGCGGTCCCACCATCACCGACCGCGTGCTCGCGCTGGACACGCTCTACATGAACGCGGTGGCGCTGATCGTGCTGCTGGGCATCCGCTGGAACACGGCGCTGCTGTTTGAAGGCGCGCTGCTGGTGGCCATGCTGGGCTTTGCCTCGACGGTGGGACTGGCGCGCTACCTCAGCCGTGGCGACGTGGTGGAATGAACGGCAAGGAGCCCTGAACATGAACCTCTTCATCGAATGGACCGCGGCCGCCGTGATCGTGATCGCGGCCTTCTTCCTGCTGGTGGGCGCGATCGGACTGGTGCGCCTGCCCGATTTCTACATGCGCCTGCACGCGCCGACCAAGGCTTCCACGCTGGGCGTGGGCGGTGTGTTGATCGCGTCGATGCTGATCGCAGCAGGGCAGGGCCGCCCGGGTTTCGCCGAGCTGCTGATCACGCTGTTTGTGTTTGTGACGGCGCCCGTCTCGGCGAACCTGCTGGCGCAGGCAGCGCTGCATCTGAAACTGCCGTCCCGCGCTCCGGTGCCGGCCGACGCGGTGCCCGAGCGCCCGGCTGACTGAAGCCCAGGCCGGTCAGGTAGGTGTCGACCACCTGCCGGCCGCAACGCCGGAGGTCGAATGCCCGGGTGTCGAGCAGCCAGTTCTGGATCAGGCCGTCGATCATCACGTGCAGACCCAGGGCTGCGCACTGTACGGGGACGTCGAGCTTCAGGCCCTGGTGGTCAGCGGCCGAGCGCAAGATCTTGGCGGTCTGTTGCACACAGTCGTTGCGGCCCTGGAGGTGGCGGGCGCGCACCGCGTGCATTTCGTCGTTGTATTCCACTTGCAGGGTCGCGATCTCGAACACGCGCCGTGTCTGCTCGTCGGTGGCGGCCTTGTGCAGCGCGTGCGCGATGGCATCGCGCAGCGGCTGCAGCGGGTTGTCGAGCGCTGAGGCCTTTTTTCCTATGCCTGCCAGGGTTTCTTCCAGCGGCAAAGTGACGCGTTCCATCATTGCGTTGAACAGGTCGGCCTTGTCCTTGAAGTGCCAGTAGATGGCGCCCCGGGTGGTGCCGGCGGCCACGGCAATGTCGTTGAGCGAGGTGCGTGAAACACCGCGCGCCTGAAACAGGTGCTCGGCTGCGTCGAGCAGGCTGTGGCGGGTGGCCTCGGCGTCGGCTTTGGTGCGGCGAACCATGTCATGTCTCCAGTCGAATGTCCCCGTATGCAAACGGGGACTTGTATTTGTTTGACTATACATACATTCAAGTACGTATGTATACTTCAACCCCTCGCCTTCGTTGGGTATGCCCGCGACGGCCATGCCGGCCGCTTCATCAGACGGCTCTTCCGATGTCATGCCTCCAAGGATTCCCATGCCTGCCCAGAGTCCCCAGCCTCCCGTCCTGTTCAACCCCTCGCTGGCGACTCCCGGTCGCTCGGCGTCGTGGGCCCGCCGCCTGTCGGTGATCTCAGTGGCCGTGCTGCTGGTCGCCTGCGGCAAAGCCGAGACGCCCGCCGCGGTGCCGCCGGGTGGCGGCATGCCGGCGCCCGAAGTCGGCGTGGTCACGGTGGCGCCGGGTGACGTGGGCCTGCAGACGGAGTTGCCGGGCCGGCTGGAAGCCTCGCGCGTGGCGCAGGTGCGGGCGCGGGCGGCGGGCATCCTGCAGCAGCGGCTGTTCCGCGAAGGCAGTGATGTGAAGGCCGGTCAGGCGCTGTTCCGCATCGACCCGGCACCCTATCAGGCCAGCTTGCAGAGCGCGCGGGCCAGCCTGGCGCGTGCTGAGGCGAACCTGGCCCAGGCCGCCTCCCTGGCCGCCCGCTACAAGCCGCTGGTGGCGGAAAACGCCATCAGCCAGCAGGAATACGCGAACGCCGAAGCCGCCCAGAAGGCGGCCGAGGCCGATGTGGCAGCGGCCAAGGCCACGCTGCAGACAGCGGGCATCAACCTGGGCTATGCCAACGTGACGGCGCCGATTGCCGGCCGCATCGGTCGTGCGCTGGTGACCGAAGGCGCACTGGTGGGGCAGGGCGAGGCGACTCCGTTGGCCGTGATCCAGCAGGTGGACCCGCTGTTTGTGAACTTCACGCAGTCGGCCTCGGAAGCCATGCGCCTGAAGCGCGCCATGGAAAGCGGGCAACTCAAGGACGCTGGCCAGGGCTCCGCGGCGGTGCGCGTGGTGCTGGAAGATGGCAGCGAATACGCCAGGCCGGGGCGCCTGCTGTTCTCGGACCTCACGGTCGACCCCACCACCGGCCAGGTGACGCTGCGCGCCGAGGTGCCCAACCCGGGTGGCGCGTTGTTGCCGGGCCTGTACGTGCGTGTGCGTCTGGAGCAGGCCACGGCCCGCGACGCCATCACGCTGCCGCAGCAGTCGGTGACGCGTTCGGCCCAGGGCGACACGGTATCGGTGGTTGGCGCCGACGGCAAGATCGAGAAACGCACGGTGAAGATCGGTGGCCAGCAAGGGGGGCAGTGGGTCGTCCTGGACGGGCTGAAGGCCGGCGAGCAGGTCATGGTGGACGGTTTCCAGAAGCTGCAGATGATGCCGCCGGGCACCCCGGTGAAGACCGTGCCCTGGCAGGCGCCGGGCACGGCCCCTGCCGTTCCGGCTGCGGCACCGGCTCCGGCCGCGTCGAAGTAAGGAGCGCCCCGAATGACCCGACCCCCACGTTCACTGTGTTCACTGCCCCCCACGGGGGCTTCAGCCTCCTTGAGGCGGCTCGGCGGAAACTGATATGGCGAAATTCTTCATCGACAGGCCCATCTTTGCGTGGGTGATCGCGCTCTTCATCATGGTGATGGGCGCGGTGTCCATCACGCAGTTGCCGATTGCGCAGTACCCGCCGGTGGCGCCGCCGTCCATCGTCATCAACGCGTCGTATCCCGGCGCCTCGGCCAAGACGCTGGAAGACAGCGTCTTGTCGGTCATCGAGCAGGAGATGAACGGCTCGCCTGGCCTGATCTACATGGAAGCCGTGGCCCAGGCCAACGGCACCGGCAGCATCACGCTGAGCTTCCAGCCCGGCACCAACGCCGACCTGGCGCAGGTGGACGTGCAGAACCGCCTCTCGCGGGCCACGCCACGCCTGCCCTCGGCGGTGACGCAGCAGGGCGTGCGGGTGGACAAATCACGCAACAACTTCCTGCTGTTCGCTATCCTCTCCAGCGAAGACCCGGCCTGGGACCCGGTGGCGCTGGGCGACTACGCGTCGCGCAGCGTCGTGCCCGAACTGCAGCGCCTGCCCGGTGTGGGTCAGGCCCAGCTGTTCGGCACCGAGCGCGCCATGCGGGTCTGGATCGATCCGGCCAAGCTGCTCGGTTTCAACCTGAGCGCGGCCGACGTGACCAACGCCATCCGTGCGCAGAACGCGCAGGTGTCGGCCGGTGAAATCGGCGCCCTGCCCAACGTGGCGGGCCAGAGCATCTCCGCCACCGTGGTGGTCAACGGCCAGCTCGGCAGCGTGGAGCAGTTCGGCAACATCGTGCTGCGCGCCAGCAGCGACGGTGCCACCGTGCGACTGAAAGACGTGGCACGCATCGAGCTCGGTGCCCAGGCCTACGCCACCTCGGCGCGTCTGAACGGCAAGCCGTCCACGGGTATTGGCGTGCAGCTTTCACCGAGCGGCAACGCGCTGGCCACGGCCGAGGCGGTGCGCACCAAGATGGCGGATCTGGAGAAATTCTTCCCCAAGGGCATGACCTGGGCCATTCCCTACGACAGCTCGCGCTTCGTCAAGATCTCCATCGAACAGGTGGCGGTGACGCTGGCGGAGGCCGTGGCGCTGGTGTTCCTGGTGATGTTCCTGTTCCTGCAGAACTGGCGCTACACGCTGATCCCGACGCTGGTGGTGCCGGTGGCCTTGCTGGGGACATTCGCCGGACTGATGGCCCTGGGCTTCTCGATCAATGTGCTGACCATGTTCGGCATGGTGCTGGTGATTGGCATTGTGGTGGACGACGCCATCGTGGTGGTGGAGAACGTCGAACGCATCATGAGCGAAGAAGGCCTGCCACCGCTGGAAGCCACGCGCAAGGCCATGGGCCAGATTTCGGGTGCCATCATCGGCGTGACCGTGGTGCTGATCTCGGTGTTCGTGCCGCTGGCGTTTTTCAGCGGCTCGGTGGGCAACATCTACCGCCAGTTCGCGGCGGTGATGGGCATGTCCATCGGCTTCTCGGCCTTCATGGCCCTGTCGCTCACGCCCGCCCTCTGCGCCACCCTGCTCAAGCCCGTGGAAGCCGGCCACGCGCACGCCAAGACCGGCTTTTTCGGCTGGTTCAACCGCGGCTTCGCGCGCACCGCCAAAGGCTACGAAGGTGGCGTGGCCAAGCTGCTGCCGCGCGCCGGCCGCACGCTGGTGATCTACGCGGCCATCGTGGCGGCGGTGGCGGTGGTTTACCAGCGCCTGCCCACGTCCTTCCTGCCCAACGAAGACCAGGGCACGCTGCTGGTCAACGTGCAATTGCCACCGGGCGCCACGCAGGAGCGCACGCTGGAAGTGATGAAGCAGGTGGAAGGCTTCATGCTCCAGCAGCCGGAGGTGGAGGGCATGGTCGGGGTGCTGGGCTTCAGCTTCTCGGGCCAGGGCCAGAACGCCGCGCTCGCGTTTGTGACGCTCAAGGACTGGTCCGAACGCACCGGCCCGGGCAGTTCGGCGCAGGCTTTGGCCGGCCGTGCTTTCGGTGCCTTTTCGGGCATCCGGGACGCTTTCGTCTTCCCGCTGAGTCCGCCGCCGATTCCCGAACTGGGTGCCTCCTCCGGGTTCAGCTTCCGCTTGCAGGACCGGGCGGGTCTGGGGGGCGAAGCGCTGCTGGCGGCACGCAACCAGATGCTGGGCATGGCCTCGCAGAGCAAAGTGCTCACGCAGGTGCGGCCCGACGGTCTGGAAGATGCGCCGCAGTTGCAGATCGACATCGACCGCGACAAGGCCAATGCACTGGGTGTGGGCTTTGACAGCATCAGTGGCGCCATCGGCACGGCACTCGGCTCCACCTACGCCAACGACTTCCCGAACGCCGGGCGTCTGCAGCGCGTGATGGTTCAGGCCGATGCCACGGCACGCATGCAGCCGGAAGACCTGTTGCGCATCAACGTGATCAACAGCAAAGGCCAGGCGGTGCCGCTGTCGGCCTTCGCCACGACGCACTGGATCACCGGCCCGATGCAGACCGTGCGCTACAACGGCTACCCGTCCATGCGCATCAGTGGCAGCGCTGCGCCCGGCGTGAGCACGGGCCAGGCCATGGCCGAGATGGAGGCGCTGGCCGCCCGGCTGCCGCAAGGCTTCGGCTTTGAGTGGACGGGCCAGTCCCGCGAGGAAAAGCTCGCCGGCTCGCAGGCCATGATCCTCTACGCTTTTGCGATCCTGGCGGTGTTTCTCTGCCTGGCTGCGCTGTACGAGAGCTGGACCATCCCGCTGTCGGTCATTCTGGTGGTTCCACTGGGTGTGCTGGGTGTGCTGCTGGCCACGCTGCTGCGAGGTTATTCGAACGACGTCTACTTCCAGGTGGGCCTGATCACCATCATCGGGCTCTCGGCGAAAAACGCGATCCTGATCATCGAGTTCGCGAAAGATCTGCAGGCGCAGGGCAAGGGCGTGATCGAAGCGGCGCTGGCCGCCGCCCACCTGCGCTTCCGGCCCATCATCATGACCTCGCTGGCGTTCACGCTGGGCGTGTTGCCGCTGTTCCTGGCTTCGGGCGCCGGATCGGCCAGCCAGCGCGCGATCGGCACCGGTGTGATCGGCGGCATGCTGACGGGCACCGTGCTGGCGGTGGTGTTCGTGCCGATCTTTTTTGTGGTGGTGCGCACCCTGTTCAAGGGCAGCGATCGCCAGCACCGCCGGGAAGCCGAAGAAGCCGAACACCATGGAGTGCATTGATATGACGTTTGCTTTGAACCTGCGCCGCAGCGCACTGGCCCTGGCGGTTCTGGCGCTGTCCGGCTGCTCCTTCATCCCGACCTACGAGCGGCCGGCCGCACCGGTCGCCGCAGAGTGGTCCGGCGTGGTGCCGGTGGCGGCCGAAACCCCCGCGGCCGACGTCGCCTGGGCGGATTTCGTGAGCGATGCGCGCCTGCGTGAGCTCATCGGTCTGGCGATCAGGAACAACCGCGATCTGCGCGTGGCCACGCTCAACATCGAGCAGGTGCGTGCCCAGTACCAGATCCGCCGTGCCGATCAGTTCCCCACGCTGAACCTGGCCGCCGCGGGGAATCGCCAGAGCAGCGGCGATGACAGCATCACCAGCCTCTACACGGCGGGTCTTGCCATGAGTGGCTGGGAGATCGATTTTTTTGGCCGCGTGGCGAGCCTGAAGGAAGTGGCCCTGGCCCAGTACCTGGCCAGCGAAGAGGCGCGCAACGCGGCGCAGACCAGCCTGGTCGCCTCGGTCGCCAGCACCTGGCTCAGCCTGCAGGCCAGCGATGAACTGCTGGCGCTGACGCAGCGAACGCTCGCCACGCGCCAGGATTCGTTGCGCCTGACGAAGCTGCGCTTTGACAACGGTGCCACGTCAGCGCTGGACCTGCGCCAGGCCGAGTCGCTGACCGCGGCGGCCGAGTCCGCACTGGCCCAGCAGCAGCGCCAGCGTGCGCAGGACTTCAACGCCCTCACCTTGCTCGTGGGGCAGCCTCTGCCAGCGCCGCTCACCGCTCCCGCGAGCGAAGCGGTCACCGCGCGGTCGCTGTTCCGTGATCTGCCCGCCGGCCTGCCGTCCGAACTGCTCACCCGCCGGGCGGACATCCGCCAGGCCGAGCAGACGCTGATCGCAGCGAACGCCAACATCGGCGCGGCGCGTGCGGCTTTCTTCCCGCGTATCTCGCTCACCGGCAGCGTGGGATCGGCCAGCAGCGAACTCTCGGGTCTCTTCAAGGGCGGCTCCTGGGGTTTCACGCTGGCGCCGCAGGCGCTGCTGCCGATCTTTGACGCGGGCCGCAACCGGGCTGGTCTGGAGTCGGCCAACGCCGCGCGCAGCATTGCCGTGGCGCAGTACGAAAAGGCGATCCAGAGCGCGTTCCGCGAGGTGGCCGATGCACTCGCCGGCCGCGCCACGCTGGGCGAGCAGCTGCGTGCCCAGCAGGTCCAGGCCACGGCCGAGGCCGAGCGCTTCCGCCTGGCAGAGCTGCGCTACCGCAACGGCGTGGCCAGCTTCCTGGATGTGCTGGATGCGCAGCGCTCGCTGTTCAGCATCCAGCAGGCCCTGACGCAGACACGGCTGGCCCAGCAGCAGAACCAGGTCGCTCTCTACAAGGCGCTCGGCGGCGGGTACTGAAGCCCCCTGCGCTGCTTCGCGTATTCCCCCCGGTGGGGGGCCACACCTGTGGTCCGGCAAAGCCGGTTCCACGGTGTGTGCTGGACGGTCCACCGCTGCTTATGTGCGCTTGGGCCGTCCCAGTTTTCAGACTTGCGGTAAATCGTAGAACTTCATGATGTAGTCCCACGCGGCCTGGGGATCGTCCACGTAGTGGAAGAGTTCCAGGTCCTCGGCTCCAATCATGCCTTCTTCTACCAGCACCTCCAGGTTGATCAGGCGTTTCCAGTGGGCGCTGCCAAACAGCACGATCGGCACCGGCTTGGCCTTCTTGCACTGCACCAGCGTGATCACCTCGAACAGCTCGTCCAGCGTACCGAAACCGCCGGGGAACGCCACCAGCGCTTTGGCGCGCATCATGAAATGCATCTTGCGCAGTGCGAAGTAGTGGAACTTGAAGCTCAGCTCGGGTGACACATAGGGGTTGCCGGCCTGCTCGTGGGGCAGGGCGATGTTCAGGCCGACGTTGAACGCGCCCTCGTCGTGGGCGCCGCGGTTGGCCGCCTCCATGATGCCGGGACCGCCACCGGTGCAGATGAAGAGCTGGTCTTCGCGCGGACAGGCTTTGCTGTAGCGCGCCACGATGCGACCGAACTCGCGGGCCTGTTCGTAGTGCTGGGCGTTGCGCTGCATGGCCCGTGCACGCGCGATCTCATCGGCCTTGCCGCTGGTCTCGGCACGTGCAAGGTGTTCCTGGGCAATGGCGGGTTCGCGCACGCGCGCACTGCCAAAAACCACGATGGTGTTTTCAATGCCGAGGTCGCGCTGTGCGAGGTCGGGCTTGAGCATTTCCAGCTGGAAACGGATGCCGCGCGTCTCGCGGCGCAGCAGGAATTCGGGGTCGGCGAAGGCCAGGCGGTAGGCGTCGGCCTGCAGCGGGCGTCCTTTGTTGGAATGCGACTGCAGCTCGGCCCAGGCATCGGCCAGGCGGCGTTCGTTCAGGTCTTGGGTGGCTTCCATGGGGCGCTCCTTCGGATTCGGTTGTTCGTGAAACGGGATGGTGTCTGGGCGGTCAGTCCGCTCAGAGACCCAGGGCCAGCGCCAGCGGCACAAACACCACGGCCAGCGCGTTGCCCAGCATGATCATGGCGGCCACCTTGTCGGGTTCCTGGTGGTAACGGTCGGCCAGCATGAACTGCATCACGGCCGGTGGCAAGGCCGCGAACAGCAACAGCTGACCGCGGGCAGCTCCCTCCAGCCCCAGCGTCCACGCCAGCGGAATGGCGATGGCCAGTCCGATCAGGGGGCGCGCCAGCGCGCCCAGCAGGCCCAGCGCCAGGCCCGCGCGCGTGAGCGTGGTCAGGCGCACGCCGAGTGCGAACAGCATCATGGGCAGCAGGGCGTCGCCCAGCAGCTTCAGACCGGACAGCAACACGTCGGGCGGACGCACATCGGTCAGCGCACTCAGAAAGCCCAATGCGGTGCCGATCATCAGTGGGCTGGTGAGCAGGTCGCGTGTGCGGGCGGAGGCGCTGGTGATGCGCGCGCCGAGGGAAAAGTGGAACAGGTTGCTGACCGAGAACAGCGCCACGGCGGCACCGAAATTCGCGGGGCCGAAGGCCAGCAGGGCCAGCGGCAGACCCATGTTGCCGCAGTTGTTGAACATCACCACCGGCACCAGGGTGCGCGGTTGGGCACCAAACGCGCGGGCCAGCGGCCAGGCCAGCAGGCCGCCGCCCAGGATCAGCACCGTGCCGCCGGCCAGCAGCGGCAGGTGGTCGGCGATCCGGAAGTCCTTGGCCGCGAGGGCCGAATACACCAGCACGGGCGCCAGCACGTCGAGCGCTATGCGGTTGAACACCGTCAGGTCGGGCGGCGTTCGGCGTGCATAACCGTAGCCGACAGCGACGATCAGGAACACCGGGATGATGACGTCGGCGATGCGGAGGATCAGGTCCATGTGTCGGCAGTCCAAAATGAAAAGGCTCCCTCGGGAGCCTTTTCAATGCAGGATCTGAAATCAGACGCGCTTGCGGTACTCACCGGTGCGGGTGTCGATTTCGATCTTGTCGTCCTGCGCCACGAACAGCGGCACGGCGACTTCAAAACCGGTGGCGATCTTGGCGGGCTTGAGCACCTTGCCGGACGTGTCGCCCTTGACGGCGGGTTCGGTCCAGGTGACCACGCGTTCGACGCTGGTCGGCAGTTCGACCGAGATGGCCTTGCCGTCGTAGAACACCACTTCAACGGTCATGCCGTCTTCGAGGTAGTTCAGGGCGTCGCCCATGTTTTCGGCTTCGACTTCGTACTGGTTGTATTCGCTGTCCATGCAGACGTACATGGGGTCGGCGAAGTAGGAGTAGGTGCACTCCTTCTTGTCCAGAATGATCTGGTCCATTTTGTCGTCGGCGCGGCAGACCACTTCGGTGGCCATGTTGTTCAGCAGGGCCTTGAGCTTCAGACGCACGGTGGCTGCACCGCGGCCGCCACGGGCGTATTCGGTTTTCAGGACGATCATCGGGTCCTTGCCGTGCATGATGACGTTGCCGGCGCGGAGTTCTTGAGCGATTTTCATAAGGTTTCCAACAGTTGGGCCGCGTGTTCCGTGCATGGGTGCGAACCCGGGAACTGTGCTGATAGGGGCGATCTGTGCGGCTAAGCAGATGGCGCTCAGGAAACGGCCGCCGGGGTCTGGTGGTCCAGTTTTCTGCAAAGCCTTGAATTTTATCGCTTTTCGGCGATGAAATCGAGCAGCTGGCTGACCAGGTCGGGTTGGGCCAGCAGGCGCTCGCGTGCGGCCAGCAGACAGGGGCGCCAGCTGGCCACCACGCTCCAGCCCGGCCAGACGCGTTGGGCGCTGGTCATGCCGTTCCAGAGGCGGTGAAACGCGCGCAACGAATCGGGCGCCTGCAGCCAGTCCAGAAAGGCCTCCAGCTTGGCGTGGTGTGCGTTGTCGTGCTGCGGGTAGATGTGCCACACCAACGGTTGTCCGGCCCACAGCGCGCGCACCAGCGAGTCTTCGCCGCGCACGAAATTGAGGTCGCAGGCCCAGAGCAGGTGGTCGTAATCGTGCTGGGTCAGGCGCGCCAGGCGGTGCAGGGTGACCTGACCCGCGTCCAGCCCCTGCGCCTGGGCGGCGGTCACGGCATCGGCCGCGCGCCCGGCGGTGACCAGCCAGTCGCTGGGTCCATCGCCGCCCGCCCGTTGCAGCAGTGCGGGCAGGGCGGTGGGTTCGTAGCAGAAGAGGCTGGCGCGCGGCTGGCCGGTGTAGGGCAGGCCGTGCGAAGCGAGCCATGCGCCGGCGTCGAAGGCGGCTTGCCGCTCGGGCAGGTCTTGCTCCCGCAGCAGGCCGCCGGTGGCGGCGGTGAAACCGGGGTAGAAGAACCACTTGCCCACGCCGCGCAGCGGCCCGTCAGACACCAGCGAGGGCAGCCGGTGTGAGCGTTCCACGTAGGGCTCGGCGCTCAGGTATTCGAGGTTGATCCACACCGGCGCCGCTGCGCCAGCGGCGATGGCAGCCGCCCGGTGTTCCAGGGCTTCGGGCGGCGGTCGGCAGCCGAAGGTTTCGATCCAGACGTCGGCCGGCGCCAGCCTGTGCAGCAGGCCCGGCGCCAGCGGCTCGGTCCACGGCAGCACCCGCACGCCCTCGATGCGACCTTCCAGCGCACCTGGGACCATCCAGCGCAGATCCTCTGGCGCGTCGATCCACAGCCGCACGGCGTGCCCCCGGGAGGCCAGGCCGGCGCAGAAGCGCCAGCAGACGCCGATGTCGCCGAGGTTGTCGATGACCTGGCAGAAGATGTCCCAGCGCAAGGGGGTGTCCGGGTTGGGTGGGGAAGGATCGTTGGTTGACATGGGCGTGATCTTGCCACCGGCCAGCGCCGCAGGCGGCTGGTGCGCCGTTCACAATACCGCCCATGTCCCGCCCCGAATCCGAATCCGAAGCACCGCATTCCGAACAACTGCTCAGCGAAGTCGCGGCCCTGCCGGGCTTGCCGGGCGTCTACCGCTACTTCGACGCGCAGGGCCAGTTGCTCTACGTGGGCAAGGCGCGCAACCTGAAAAAACGCGTCAGCAGCTATTTCCAGAAGAACCACGACGGCACGCGCATCGGCCACATGGTGAGCAAGATCGTGCGCATGGAGACCACGGTGGTGCGCTCCGAGGCCGAGGCGCTGCTGCTGGAAAACAACCTCATCAAGACGCTGGCGCCGAAGTTCAACATCCTGTTCCGGGACGACAAGAGCTACCCCTACCTCAAGATCACCGGCACCCGCGAGACCTACCGCACCGCCGGTGCGAAGCCGATCCCGATGATCGCGTTCCCGCGCATGGCGTATTACCGCGGCGTGGTGGACAAGCGCCACAGCTACTACGGTCCCTACCCCAGCGCCTGGGCGGTGAAGGAGTCCATCACGCTGTTGCAGAAGGTGTTTCGCCTGCGCACCTGCGAAGACACGGTGTTCGCCAACCGCACGCGGCCCTGCCTGCTGTACCAGATCAAGCGCTGCAGCGGTCCTTGCGTGGACCTGGTGGACAGCGAAGCCTACGGCCGCGATGTGGCGGCCGCCGAGCGCTTCCTGCGCGGCGAAACCCAGGCGGTGCTGGACGAGCTGGAGGCGCGCATGATGGCGCACGCCGAAAAGCTCGAATTCGAGCAGGCGGCCGAAATCCGCAACCAGATGAGTGCGCTCTCCAAGGTGTTGCACCAGCAGGCGGTGGACAACGTGTCCGACAAGGATGTGGATGTGCTCGCGGTGAAGGTGCAGGGCGGGCGCGCCTGCGTGAACCTGGCCATGATCCGCGGCGGCCGCCACCTCGGCGACCGGCCGTATTTCCCGGCCCATGTGGATGACGCGACCCAGATCGACAGTCTGATGGCGGAAGAGGGCAGCCGCAGCACCGACCCGGCCGAGCGCGTGGCGGTGCAGGTGCTCGAAGCCTTCATCGGCCAGCACTACCTGGGCACGGCCATGCCGCACACCCTGGTGACCAGCCATGCGGTGGGCAAGCCGCTGCTGGATGCGCTGACTGAACAGGTTGGCGCCAAGGTGAATGCGGTGCACCAGCCGCGCGAGCACCGCCGCATCTGGCTGGAAATGGCACAGAAAAACGCCGACATCGCGCTCGCCCGTTTGCTGTCGGAAGAGGGTTCTCAGCAGGCGCGAACCCGCGCGCTGGCCGAGGCGCTGGGTCTGCCCGACGACAACCTGGACGAGCTGCGCATCGAATGTTTCGACATCTCGCACACCGCGGGTGAATCGACCCAGGCGTCTTGCGTGGTGTTCGAAACACACAGGATGCAGAACGCGCAGTACCGCCGCTACAACATCGACGGCATCACGCCCGGTGACGACTACGCCGCCATGCGCCAGGTGCTGCTGCGCCGCTACGGCAAGATCGCCGAGGCGCTGCGCGAGCAGGGCGAACTGGCCGCCGGGGCCGAGTGCGCGGCGGTGGGCACTGCGTCGCTGGGGGATGCGGACACCCCGGCCGCCGGGACCGACGCCACCTCGGGCCTGCCGACCGGACCGCGTTTGCCCGATCTGGTGCTGATCGACGGCGGCAAGGGCCAGGTCAGCATGGCGCGCGAGGTGTTCCAGCAGCTCGGGCTGGACCTTTCGCTGATCGTCGGCGTCGAAAAAGGCGAGGGCCGCAAGGTGGGACTCGAAGAGCTGGTGTTTGCAGACGGTCGCGAAAAGGTCTACCTGGGCCACGATTCGGCGGCGCTGATGCTGGTGGCCCAGATCCGCGACGAGGCGCACCGCTTTGCCATCACCGGCATGCGCGCCCAGCGCGCCAAGGTGCGCACCGGCGGCAGCCGGCTCGAAGACATCCCGGGCGTGGGGCCAAAGAAGCGGGCGCGCCTGCTGCAACGTTTTGGTGGTGTGCGCGGCGTGGCCTCGGCCAGTGTGGACGACCTCTGCACGGTGGAAGGCATTTCCACCGAACTGGCCGATGCCATCTACCGGGCATTGCACTGAACCGGATGGCGGAGATGGCCTGCCCAAACCCCTGTGGCGATTCGCGCGAGTGGCGCTCCGCCATAATCGCGCCATGTTTTTCAACCTCCCCACCCTGCTGACCTGGGCGCGCATCGTCGCCATCCCGCTGATCATCGGGGTGTTCTACTTGGAAGGCATGAGTGCGAAAGAGCAGAACCTGATCGCGACGGTGCTGTTTGTGGTGTTTGCCGCGACCGACTGGGCCGACGGCTTTCTGGCGCGCAAGCTCAACCAGACCTCGGCCTTCGGCGCCTTCCTGGACCCGGTGGCCGACAAATTCCTCGTCTGCGCCAGTCTCTTGGTGCTGGTGCATCTGGAGCGGGCCGACGTGTTTGTGGCGCTCATCATCATCGGCCGCGAGATCGCCGTTTCCTCGCTGCGCGAGTGGATGGCCATCATCGGCGCCACCAAGAGCGTGGCGGTGCACATGGTCGGCAAGCTCAAGACCGCCGTGCAGATGACGGCGATTCCTTTTCTGCTGTTCAACGGCAAACTCCTCGGTGTGATTGACACGCACTTCTGGGGCACCTGGCTGATCTGGATTTCGGCGGTGCTGACCGTCTGGTCGATGGTGTATTACCTGCAGAAGGCGCTGCCCGAGATACGGGCCCGCTCGCGCTGATGCCCCATTCCAACCGCGACAACGCATGGCTGCGCGCCATGCCCTGGGTCTTCGTGCTGATCTGGAGCACGGGCTTCATCGTGGCGCGCTACGGCATGCCGCACGCGCCACCGATGAAATTTCTCGCGGTGCGTTACGCGCTCTCCATCCTCTGCTTCCTGCCCTGGATCGTGCTCGCCGGCGTGAAGTGGCCGAGCAATCGCAAACAGGCCTTGCACCTCGCCGTGACGGGTGTGCTGATGCACGCAGGCTACCTCGGCGGCGTCTGGGCGGCGGTCAAGGCGGGCATGGGTTCGGGGCTGTCATCGCTCATCGTCGGCATCCAGCCCGTGCTCACCGCCATCTGGCTCACCAGTGTGGGTGGGCATCACGTGTCGCGCCGGCAATGGCTCGGTCTGCTGCTGGGTTTCGCTGGTCTGGTACTGGTGGTCTCGCGCAAATTCGGCGCCGGTGGGCCGGGCGACCAGGCCAACTGGATCAACCTGTCGTTCGCCGTGATGGCCTTGTTGTCCATCACCGTCGGCACGCTGTACCAGAAGCGCTTCGTGCAGCCCTGCGACGTGCGCAGTGCCAACACGGTGCAACTGGCCGCCGCGTTGCTGGTCACGCTGCCGCTGGCCTTGATGGAGTCGGAATCCATGCACTGGACACAGGCCGACGGCGCGCTCAACGCCGAGCTGTTGGGCGCCATGGCCTGGTCGGTGCTGGGGCTCACGCTGGGCGGCAGCTCGCTGCTCTACATGCTGATCCAGCGTGGCGCTGCGGCCTCGGTCACCAGCCTCATGTACCTCGTACCGCCGAGCACCGCGCTGATCGCCTGGCTGCTGTTTGCCGAGCCAATCACGGCGGTGACCCTCGCCGGCACCGCACTCACCGCTTTCGGCGTGAGCCTGGTGGTGCGGCCGGCGCGCTGAGGCGCCGCCACGGTTCGTCCTGGAAGCGCTCAGCGAGGAAATCCAGCAGCAGGCGGATGCGCCGAGGCACCTGAGACCGGAAGGGCGCGAGCCAGTGGACGTCGGCGTCGGGCATGGCGTAGGCCGGCAGCACCCGCACCAGATCGCCGCTGGCCAGTTGCGGCGCGATGTCCCACAGGCTGCGCAGCATGATGCCGTGGCCGGCCAGGCACCAGTCGCGCACCATCTCGCCCGAGTTGCTGGAGAGCGGTCCATGCACAGGCGCGTGCTGAATCGCGGACTCTCCCTCGCGCTGCAGCCGCCAGTGGTCAAAACGCTGTCCCGGTCCGCCGCCGTTTTCGCGCACCACCAGGCAGGCATGGGCAGCCAGTTCCTGCAGCGCGCGCGGTTCCCCGTGGGCTTGCAGGTAGGCGGGGGCCGCCACCAGCACCCGCTGGTTGGGAGCGAGCCGGCGCGAGACCCATTCGCTGGCGCGTTGTGCCGGCGCGTTCCAGAGCCAGATGGCGCCGTCAAACCCCTCCATCGCCAGATCGGGCAACTGCTCGGTCAGCTGCAGCTGGATGTGCACCGCCGGGTGCTGCGCCTGAAAGTCCGCCAGCGCCGGCCCCAGCCAGAGGCGGCCAAAACCGAAGGTGGCGGCGAGGCGGATCGGGCCTGACGGTTCGGTCTGGCGCTCGCGCAGTTCGGCCTCCAGCGCATCAAAGGCGCGCAGCAATCCACCCGCGCCTTCACACAAGGTCTCGCCTTCGGCCGTGGGGCTGACGCGGCGGGTGGTGCGCTGGAACAGGCGCAGGCCGAGCCGGGACTCCAGCGCGGCCAGGCGTTTGGTCACGGCCGAAGGGGCCACCTTCAGTGCCCGCGCGGCCATCACCAGGCTGCCGTGCTGGCGCACAGCGAGCACGAGTTCCAGATCGGGACGGTTCAATTGTTTCCTTTTGGGAATGAATCAATTGCCTGATTATTGCTGAAACCCGGATTAAGCTTGCGGCCATGTTCAAAGGTTTTCAGACCCGCACCGTGCACCGCGATGGCGTGCGCCTGCACACGCGCATGGCCGGCGATGGGCCGCCGCTGCTGTTGCTGCACGGCCATCCGCAGACCTTGGCCATGTGGCACCGGGTGGCGCCGGCGCTGGCTGAGTGCTTCACCGTGGTGTTGATGGACCTGCGTGGCTACGGTGATTCGGCGCGTCCCACGCCGGATGCGGAGCACCGGGAGCACAGCAAACGCGAGATGGCGCTTGATGCGCTGGCCGTGATGGCGCAGCATGGCTTTGACCGCTTCGGCGTGCTGGCCCACGACCGCGGCGCGCGCGTGGCGCACCGGCTGGCAGCCGACCACCCGCACGCGGTGCAGCGCCTGATGCTGCTCGACATCGCGCCCACGCTGGCCATGTACGGGCATACCTCCGAAGACTTCGCACGCGCCTACTGGCACTGGTTCTTCCTGATCCAGCCGCCGCCCCTGCCGGAGGCGCTGATAGCGTGCGACCCCGCGCGTTACGTGCGCAGCGTGATGGGCAGCCGGCACGCGGGTCTGGCGCCGTTCGATCCGGCTGCGCTCGCCGAGTACGAACGCTGCGCCGCGTTGCCCGGCACGGCGGCCTCGATCTGCGAGGACTACCGTGCCAGTGCGGGCATCGACCTGGAACACGACCGCGCGGACGTGGCCGCAGGCCATTGCCTGATGCAGCCGCTGCGTGTGTTCTGGGGTGAACACGGCACGGTGGGGCGCTGCTTCGACGTGCTGTCGCTCTGGCGCGAGCGCGCCCATCAGGTCACCGGTCAGGCCCTGCCGTGCGGCCACTACATCGCCGAGGAGCTGCCCGGGCGGGTGATCGCCGAAGCCCTCACATTCTTCACCCCTTGATCCACAGGAGCACCCCATGAGCAAAACGCACCGCATCGCGGTCATCGCCGGCGACGGCATCGGCACCGAAGTCATGCCCGAAGGCCTTCGCGTGATGGAGGCTGCGGCCACGAAGTTCAACATCCCGCTGCGGTTCGACCACTTCGACTTTTCGAGCTGCGACTATTTCGAGAAGCACGGCCAGATGTTGCCCGACGACTGGAAGGCACAGATCGGTGGCCACGACGCCATCTACTTCGGCGCCGTGGGCTGGCCCGACAAGGTGCCCGACCACGTGTCGCTCTGGGGCTCGCTGCTGCTGTTCCGCCGCGAGTTCGACCAGTACGTCAACATCCGCCCCGCCAAACTCATGCCCGGCGTGACCGCGCCGGTGGTGCGCCGCGACGGCAGCCCGCGCCAGCCGGGCGAGATCGACATGGTGATCGTGCGCGAGAACACCGAGGGCGAATACTCCAGCATCGGCGGTCGCATGTACGCCGGCACCGAACGCGAGATCGTGGTGCAGGAAACGGTGATGTCGCGCATCGGTGTGGACCGGGTGCTGCGTCACGCGTTTGAGGTGGCGCGTTCGCGACCCAAGAAGCACCTGACCAGCGCCACCAAGAGCAACGGCATTGCGATCACCATGCCGTACTGGGACGAGCGTGTGGCCGAGATGGCCAAGCAGTACCCGGACGTGACGGTGGACAAGTTCCACATCGACATCCTCACCGCGCACTTCGTGCAGCGCCCGGACTTCTTCGACGTGGTGGTGGGCAGCAACCTGTTCGGCGACATCCTGTCCGACCTCGGCCCGGCGTGCACCGGCACCATCGGCATCGCGCCCAGCGCCAACCTCAACCCGACCCGTGAACACCCTTCGCTGTTCGAACCGGTGCACGGCTCCGCCCCCGACATAGCGGGCAAAGGCATCGCGAACCCGATCGGACAGATCTGGTGCGGCGCGATGATGCTCGACCACCTGGGCTACCGCGCCGCGCACGACGCGGTGATGGGTGCCATTGAAGCGGTGTTGCAGCCGGGCAGCGGCGCTCCGCGCACGCCCGATCTGGGCGGCAGCGCCAGCACCCAGGACGTGGGGCGAGCGATCGAAAACGCTCTCCGCCGTTGAAACGGTGCCGTGACCTTTGGGCGGGCGTGCAAAATTTCACGAACCCTTCGATCACCCTTTGACAATGCGCATAGAATCTGCGCTCTCGTTCAGAGGGCGGTCGCCTGTGTGGGCTGAAGTGTTGACAGGGAACTTGACCCGTGGGTCTAATCAACGGGCACCAGTCTGGCCACGTTGCCCGGCCAATGCGAACATGAGCGATCCGGACAGTGCGTTGTCAGACAGGCTTCTGTGCAGGGCGGCTGAACGGTCCACAAGAAATTTCAATCACTTCAAGAGGGGCTATTTGTGAATAAAACAGAACTCGTCGAACACATCGCCAAGCACGCCGACATTTCCAAGGCGGCCGCCACGCGAGCACTGGACTCCACCATCACAGCCATCCGCACCACCCTGAAGAAGGGCGGTACCGTTTCGCTGGTCGGTTTCGGTTCGTTTGCCGTGACCAAGCGCCCCGCACGCAAGGGCCGCAACCCGCGCACCGGCGAAGAGATTAAAATCAAGTCCGCCAAGGTGCCGAAGTTCCGTCCGGGCAAGGCACTGAAGGATGCGCTGAACTGAAGTGCCATCCCGGTTTTCCGGTGGGGTGCTTAGCTCAGTCGGTAGAGCGGCGCCCTTACAAGGCGTAGGTCGGCGGTTCGACCCCGTCAGCACCCACCACCATCGAAAAGGCGAACCCGGGTTCGCCTTTTTTGTTGCCGGCGCAGGCAGAACAGATACTGGCGCCGTTTGTTGTTTCAGGAATTCAAGGCATGTTCGAATCCATCCGCAATCACAAGAAGTACCTCATGGGCTTTTTGCTGATCCTGATCGTTCCCGGGTTCGTCCTGTTCGGTGTCCAGGGCTTTTCAGATCCCAGCCCGGGCGGCGAGACTGTCGCTTCGGTCGACGGCAAGGACATCACCCAGGCCGAATGGGACCAGGCTCACCGTGTGGAGTCGCAGCGCCTGCGCAATGCCAATCCGACCCTCGACAGCCGGCTGCTGGATACCGACGAGTTCCGTTACGCCGCGCTGGAGCGCCTGGTGCGTGACCGGCTGCTGGCGGCGGCTGCCGAAAAATTCAAGCTCTACACCAGCGACCAGCACCTGGCGCGCGCGCTGCAGCAAGACCCGGGCATTGCCGCCCTGCGCCGCGCCGACGGCACGCTCGATGTCGCGGCCTACAAGCAGCTGGTGGGTCGCCAGGGCATGACACCCGAGATGTACGAAGCCAGCGTGCGTGCCGATCTGTCGAAACAGCAGGTGGGGCAGGGCGTGACGGGTTCCGGTTTCGTTCCGGCCGATCTGGCCCATCTGACGCTCAACGCCTTCTTCGAACGCCGCGAAGTGCGCGTGCAGCGCTTTGCCGCTGCCGACCAGGCCGGCCGCGTACAGCCCGCCGATGCCGACATCCAGCGTTTCTATCAGGAGAACCCGGCCTTGTTCCAGGCGCCTGAGCAGGCGGACGTCGAATACCTGGTGCTGGACGCAGCGGCCCTGCAGCAGTCGGTGACCCTCAACGAGGCCGATGTGCGTTCGTACTACGAGCAGAATGTGTCCCGCCTGTCGGGCAATGAGGAGCGCCGTGCCAGCCACA
Organism: Hydrogenophaga sp.; assembly: GCA_030653975.1. Lineage (GTDB taxonomy): Bacteria > Pseudomonadota > Gammaproteobacteria > Burkholderiales > Burkholderiaceae_C > Hydrogenophaga. Next base: position 63,487 of record JAURYH010000043.1, read on the forward strand.
TCCTTCTGACCCTGCCCGCGAACGCGCCGGCGGAAGAAAAGGACAATGTGCGCCAGCGCGCGCAGGCCCTGCTCGAGCAGGTCCGCAAGGCCCCTCAAACCTTCTCAGACGTGGCCAAGGCCGAGTCGAAAGATCCGGGTTCCGCAGCCAATGGCGGCGATCTGGACTACTTCGGGCGCGGCGCCATGGTCAAGCCCTTTGAAGATGCGGTTTTTGCACTGGAGAAAGGCGCGATCTCCGACCTGGTCGAGACCGACTTCGGTTTCCACATCATCCAGCTCACCGACATCAAGGCACCCAAGCCACGCAGTTTCGACGAGATGCGCGCGCAGATCGAAACCGACCTCAAACAGCAGCAGGCGCAAAAGCTGTTTGCCGAAACGGCCGACACGTTTGGCAACCTGGTTTACGAGCAGGCCGACAGCCTGCAGCCCACGGCCGAGCGCCTGAAGCTGGAGGTGAAGACCTTCAAGGGACTGACGCGCCAGCCCGGTGCGGACGCCGGCGTGTTGGCCCATCCGCGGTTGCTCGAAGCCATCTTCGCGCCCGACGCGGTGCAGAACAAGCGCAACACCGAGGCGGTGGAAACCGGCTCCGGTCAGTTGGCGGCGGCACGCGTGCTGAACCACACCCCGGCCCGCACCAGGCCGCTGGCCGAAGTGCGCGACAGCGTGCGTGCGCGGTTGGTGGCCCAGCGCGCCGCCGAACTCGCCAGTGAGGAAGGCGCCAAGCAACTGGCGGCCTGGAAATCGGGCGCGGATGCCTCAGGCATGCCGGCTTCGGTGATCATTTCGCGCGAAGATCCCAAAGGGCTGCCGGCTGCGCTGCTCAAGGCGGCCTTGAGCACCGATCCGGCGCAATTGCCCGCCTGGGCCGGTGTGAGCCTGGGCGACCAGGGCTACGCGGTGGTGAAGGTCGAAAAGGTGCTGCCCCGTGCCAAACGCGATGCGGCGGTACCAGACCAGGAGGTGGCGCAATACAGCCAGTGGTGGACCGCCGCCGAGAGCCAGGCGTACCACGAGATGCTCAAGGAGCAGTTCCGCGTCAAGCTCATGGTGCCGGCACCTCCGCAGCGCTGAAGCTTCCGGTCGATGGCGTAAACTGTTCAGGAACGCGCTATAATGCAAGGCTTGCGGTGGCTGTAGCTCAGTTGGTAGAGTCCAGGATTGTGATTCCTGTTGTCGTGGGTTCGAGCCCCATCAGCCACCCCAGTAAATACAAAAAACCTCGCTATCTTCTGGGTAGCGAGGTTTTTTCTTGTCCTGCCGTTGTCAGGGGGGTTGTCCGTCGATTTCCCGAAGATGAGGGGTTGCCGGGCTGGGTTCGCGCAGTGTCGGCATGGCGGCGGCCTGCAGGTCGCTGAGCGTCCAGGCCACGACCCGAGAGGGTGTGATGCTCAACCGCCGTCGGCCTGGCGTTTGGCCCGCGCACGCTCCAGCGCCGCTTCAATGACGGCGCGTTTCTTGTCCAGCACAGCGGGGTCGGTGTGCTGCGAATGGGCCTCAAGGTCGGCGTATTTCATGCGCGCTTTGGCTTCGAGCACGAGATCGTGTTCCACCTGTTCGCGGGCCAGTCGCACGGTGCGCGCATCGTAGCGCTGGCGGGCCAGGGTGGCCTGTTCGGTGGTCCACGCCTGCCAGCCAGTGCGCTCGCCACTGACGATCTCCAGCGAGATGCAGTCCACAGGACAGACCGGCAGGCAGAGCTCACAACCCGTGCAATAGGGTTCGATCACGGTGTGCATGAGCTTGTTGCTGCCGACGATGGCATCGGTTGGGCAGGCCTTGATGCACAGGGTGCAGCCGATGCACCAGTCTTCATCGATCACCGCGAGGGTCAAAGGACCTTCGATCCCGTTGGTCGGGTTCAGCGGTGTTTCGGATCGACCGGTGAGGGCAGCCAGTCGGGCGATGCCCTCGGCGCCGCCGGGCGGACACTGGTTGATGCCGGCTTCCCCCGAGGCCACCGCCTCGGCGTAACGGGCGCAGTCCGGGTAGCCGCAGCGGGTGCACTGGGTCTGGGGCAAGGCGGCGTCGATGCGCCGGGCGAGTGGATGCATGTCGCCAATATACCGGGGAGCAGGGCGCTCCCCGACCCCCAACACCATCAGGCAGCGCGGGGAGGGCTCTTGCGTTTGGCGGCGACCGGGGCTTTGGCCGCGGGCTTGGCCATGGCTTTGACAGTCGACGTCTTGACGGCTGGCGCAGCTGCTTTGCTCATCACCTTGCTGGCCGCCTTGGCCGGTGCCGGTTTTGTGGCGCGCACGGCGGGTTTGGCCACAACGGCCGGCGCTGTCGTTGCGACAGGTGCCTGCTCGGGCTTGGGCTGGTGCGACAGGATGAAGGTCTTCACCACCGGGTACACCATGTCGCGCCAGCGCCGGCCGCTGAAGATGCCGTAGTGACCGGCGCCTTTGGCCTCGTAGTGCATCTGGTGCGTCTTGGGAATGCCGGTGCACAGATCGTGCGCGGCAGCGGTCTGGCCCGAGCCGGAGATGTCGTCGAGCTCGCCTTCGATCGTGAGCAGGCCGGTGGTCTTGATGTCTTCCGGACGCACGCGCTCGATCTTGCCCTTCACGGATTTCACGTCCCAGGTGCCGTTGACCAGCTTGAAGTCCTGGAACACCGTCTCGATGGTTTCCAGGTAGTAGTCGGCGTCCATGTCGAGCACGGCGTTGTATTCGTCGTAGAACTGGCGATGGTTCTCGGCGCTCTCGTTGTCACCCTTGATCAGGTCCTTGAAATAGTCGTAGTGGCTGGTGGCGTGGCGGTCGGGGTTCATGGCCACAAAACCGGTGTGCTGCAGGAAGCCGGGGTAAACACGGCGGCCGGCGCCCGGGAAGTTGCTCGGCACGCGGTAGATGACGTTGTTTTCGAACCAGCTGTGGCTGCGCTGCGTGGCCAGGTTGTTCACCGCCGTGGGCGACTTGCTGGCATCGATCGGGCCGCCCATCATGGTCATGGACAACGGTGTCATTTCGCCGCGGCTGGCCATCAGCGAAACAGCAGCCAGCACCGGCACGGTGGGCTGGCACACGCTCATGACGTGGCAGTTGCCATAGTTCTTTTGCAGGTACTCGATGAATTCCTGCACATAGTTGATGTAGTCGTCGAGGTGGAACTCGCCCTCGGACAGGGGCACCAGGCGGGCGTTTTTCCAGTCGGTGATGTAGACCTTGTGGTCCTTGAGCATGGTGCGCACGGTGTCGCGCAACAGCGTGGCGTAGTGGCCGGACAGCGGTGCCACCACCAGCACGACGGGCTGGCCCTTGAGCTTCTCCAGGGTCGCGGTGTCGTCTGAGAAACGCTTGAAACGGCGCAGTTCACAAAACGGCTTGTCGACTTCCACGCGCTCGTGGATCGCCACATCCACGCCATCCACATCGACCGTGTGGATGCCGAAAACAGGCTTTTCGTAGTCTTTGCCCAGCCGGTGCATCAGATCGTAGCCGGCCGACACACGCTGAGCCATGGGCAACTGGGCCAGCGGCAGCGAAGGGTTGTTGTAAAGCCTGGAGGCCACTTCGGCCAGGTCAGCGAACGGCTCCATGATGGAGCGCTGGGTTTCGTAAATCTGGTAGAGCATGGGGCAGCCGATCAGTTATGTTGCAGTGCAATATAACAGTATGCCGCAGGCGGCGCGAGAGTGAAAACACCTAATTTCCCCAGCCGGTTGTCACCTTCGTGAAAGAATGCGTCCTGCGCTTTCTGGTTGTTGTTTCACCGATCCCCGCCTCGCCCGAGAAACCGTCCCCCAGCATGCAACGCCGCCCGCTGATCCGTACCGGTATCGCCCTTGCCGCCACCGCGATGGGAATCCCCATGAGCCTGTCCTCTGCCGCCCAACCCTCCACGCCGGCTGCCACCGGTGCCCGTCTGGAGTCCCTGACAGACTGGCCCCTGACCGAACGTCTGCCGGTGCTGTTTCTGGGGCATGGCAGTCCCATGAACGCCATCGAAGACAACGCCTACCGGCGCAGCTGGCAGGCGCTGGGCAGCGAACTGCTGGAGCGGGGCCCACGTCCCCGCCTGATCCTGTGCATTTCTGCGCACTGGATCACCCGGGGCTGGCAGCTCACCGCCATGGAGGACCCGCGCACGATCCATGATTTCGGTGGTTTTCCACAAGCCCTGTTCGATCAGCAGTACCCGGCCCCGGGATCGCCGGTGATGGCGCAGGCCATCAGTGCGGCCGTGTCTCAGCCTGGAAGCGGTGCGCCGCTGGGCCTGGACGATCTGGAGTGGGGGCTGGACCACGGCACCTGGTCGGTGCTCAAGCCGATGTTCCCGGACGCCAGCATCCCGGTGATCCAGCTCAGCATGGACTACAGCCGCCCACCGGCCGAACATTTTGAACTGGGGCGGCAGTTGCGCGCGCTGCGCGAACGGGGCGTGCTGATCGTGGGCAGCGGCAACATCGTGCACAACCTGCGCGCCATCCGACGCGAGGCCGCCGACAACCAGGCCTACGACTGGGCGATCGAGTTTGACCGCGTGACCGGCGACCACATCGCCCAGGGGCGCCTGGATGCCTTGAGCGGATTCCAGCAGGCGGGTGCTGTGGCCCAGATGGCCCACCCGACCTGGGACCACTACCTGCCGCTGCTGTACGCCGCCGGCGCGGTGGAAGAGGGTGAAGCACCGCGCTTCTTCAACGAGGGCTTTCAGATCGCGTCGATTTCGATGCGTTCTGTGGTCTGGGGTTGACCAGCAAGAAACCCGCCAAAAGGCGGGTTTCTGGGGGCAGCCTGGTCGGGCCTCAGATCACCTTGGCAATCGCCTGGCAGACGTAGTCGATGTTCTTGCTGTTGAGCGCGGCCACGCACATGCGGCCGGTGTCGGTGCCGTAGACGCCGAACTCGCCGCGCAGGCGCACCATCTGGTCCTTGGAGAGGCCGGAGTAGCTGAACATGCCGATCTGGGTGGTGATGAAGCTCATGTCCTTGGTCACGCCAGCGGCTTTCAGGCCGTCGACCAGCTTCTGGCGCATGGCCTTGATGCGCACGCGCATCTCGCCCAGCTCCTTCTCCCACAGCGCGCGCAGTTCGGGGTTGCCCAGCACGGCGGCCACGATGGCGCCACCGTGGATCGGCGGGTTGGAGTAGTTGGTGCGGATGGCGATCTTGAGCTGGCTGAGCACGCGATCGGTCTCTTCCTTGCTGCTGCCGACCACGCTCAGGGCGCCCACGCGCTCGCCGTAGAGGCTGAAGCTCTTGGAGAAGCTGGTGGAGACGAAGATGTTCAGGCCGGCGGCGACGAACTTGCCGATCACGGCGCCGTCTTCGGCGATGCCGTAGCCGAAGCCCTGGTAGGCCATGTCCAGGAAGGCGGTCAGGTTGCGTGCCTTCACGACGGCGATCACCTGGTCCCACTGGGCCGGGGTGATGTCGTAGCCGGTGGGGTTGTGGCAGCAGGCGTGCAGCAGAACGATGGTGCCTTCGGTGGCGGCGTTCAGCTTCGCCAGCATGCCGTCGAAGTTGATGCCGCCCAGGCCGCCGTTGGCGCGCTGGTCGAAGTAGGGGTAGGTGTCCACCGGGAAGCCGGCGTTGGTGAAGAGCGCGCGGTGGTTTTCCCAGCTCGGGTCGGAGATCAGCACGGTGGCGTCGGGGCTGAGCTTCTTGAGGAAGTCGGCGCCGATCTTCAGCCCGCCGGTGCCGCCGATGGCCTGAACCGTGGCCACGCGGCCGCTTTTCACCACGTCGGACTCGGCGCCGAAAACCAGGCCCTTGACGGCGGCATCGTAGGCGGCGATGCCGTCGATGGGCAGGTAGCCCCGCGCGGTCGGCTTTTCCATCATGGTCTTTTCAGCCGCCTGCACGCACTGCAGCAGGGGCAGTTTGCCGTTGTCGTCGAAATACACGCCCACGCCCAGGTTGACCTTGTTGGGGTTGGTGTCGGCGGCGAACTGTTCGTTCAGACCCAGGATCGGGTCGCGCGGGGCCATTTCGACGGCGGAGAAGAGGGACATGCTGAAAATCCTGTGGGTTGGAAGCGGTTTGGACCCGGGCGCCCCAGGGGGCTTTGCGTTACGCTGTCGGGTTCGTCTGAAATACAGCTGTTGATTTTAATCCGCCCATGTCCATCCCTGACACCGCCCCGGTTCACTCGCTGGTTGAAGGTGCGCCCGCGCAGGAGGGCGAGTTCGTGCGTTTCCCGGGCTCGCCGTTCGAGCTTTTCATGCCTTATCCGCCCGCGGGTGACCAGCCCACCGCCATCGCGCAGCTGGTGGAGGGCGTGAACGACGGCGAGGTGTTCCAGACCCTGCTGGGCGTGACCGGCTCGGGCAAGACCTTCACCATGGCCAACGTGATCGCCCGCCTGGGACGCCCGGCCATCGTTTTCGCGCCCAACAAGACGCTGGCCGCGCAGCTCTACAGCGAGTTCCGCGAGTTCTTCCCGAAAAACGCGGTCGAGTACTTCGTCAGCTACTACGACTACTACCAGCCTGAGGCCTATGTGCCACAGCGCGACCTGTTCATCGAGAAGGACAGCGCGATCAACGAGCACATCGAGCAGATGCGGCTGAGTTGCACCAAGAGCATCCTGGAGCGGCGCGACGTGGTGATCGTGGCCACGGTCTCGGCCATCTACGGCATCGGCAAACCCGAGAGCTACCACCAGATGGTGATGACGCTGCGCACCGGCGACAAGATCGGCCAGCGCGACCTGATCGCGCAGCTGGTGCGCATGCAGTACGCGCGCAACGAGGCCGACTTTTCGCGCGGCAAGTTCCGCGTGCGCGGTGACACCATTGATGTGTTCCCGGCCGAGCACAGCGAGATGGCGATCCGCATCGAGCTGTTCGACGACGAGGTCGAAACCCTGCAGCTGTTCGACCCGCTCACTGGCAAGGTGCGTCAGAAGATTCCGCGTTTCACCGTCTACCCCAGCAGCCACTACGTGACGCCGCGCGAGCAGGTGCTCAACGCCGTGGAGCTGATCAAGGACGAACTGCGCGAGCGCCTGGGCCAGCTGGTCGGCATGGGCAAGCTGGTGGAGGCGCAGCGGCTGGAGCAGCGCACACGATTCGACCTGGAAATGCTGAGCGAAGTGGGGCACTGCAAGGGCATCGAGAACTACTCGCGCCACCTGTCCGGAACGGCCGAGGGCGAGCCGCCTTCCACGCTGACCGACTACCTGCCGAAAGACGCGCTGATGTTCCTGGACGAGAGCCACGTGCTCATGGGCCAGTTCGGCGGCATGTACAACGGCGACCGCGCGCGCAAGACCACGCTGGTGGAATACGGTTTCCGCCTGCCCAGTGCGCTGGACAACCGGCCGCTCAAGCTCGAAGAGTTCGAGCAGCGCATGCGCCAGGTGGTGTTCGTCTCGGCCACGCCGGCCGACTACGAAAAGACACATTCGGGCCAGGTGGTCGAGCAACTGGTGCGCCCCACCGGCCTGGTGGACCCGGAGGTGGAGGTGCGTCCCGCCACCCACCAGGTGGACGACGTGCTGCAGGAAATCCGCATCCGCGTGCAGAAGAACGAGCGCGTGCTCATCACCACGCTGACCAAGCGCATGGCCGAGCAACTGACCGACTACCTGACGGAAAACGGCGTCAAGGTGCGTTACCTGCACAGCGACGTGGACACGGTCGAGCGCGTCGAAATTTTGCGCGACCTGCGGCTGGGCGCGTTCGACGTGCTGGTCGGCATCAACCTGCTGCGCGAGGGCATCGACATTCCCGAGGTGTCGCTGGTGGCCATTCTGGACGCCGACAAGGAAGGTTTTCTGCGTTCGGAGCGCAGCCTGATCCAGACCATTGGCCGCGCCGCACGCAACCTGAACGGCCGCGCCATCCTCTACGCCGACCGCACCACGGATTCGATGGCGCGCGCCATCGGCGAGACCGAGCGCCGCCGCACCAAGCAGATTGCGCACAACCTGGCCATGGGCATCGAGCCGCGCAGCATCAACAAGCGCATCAAGGATTTGATCGACGGCGTGTACAGCGAAAAGGCCGGCAAGGAAGCCGACCGCCTGGCTGCCGAGAGCGCGCTGCGCGCCAGCGTGGACGACATGAGCGAGAAGGACGTGGCGCGCGAGATCAAGCGGCTGGAGAAGCTGATGCTGGAGCATGCGCGCAACCTCGAATTTGAGAAGGCGGCGGGCGTGCGCGATCAACTGCACCACCTGAAAGCGCAGGTATTTGGTGCACCGGGCGTGGACAACGTGGCCTGAAAGCAATGAAGGACAATCGCGCGACAAGCTCCTGCGCAGGGGCCGGCCAGCATGGACGGGACGCGGGGGCAACAAGCCATCGATCTTTTTTATGCAAGCACCGCAAGCGTTGCACGATCCGGAGGGGCAGGGCTCTGACACGCGCATCTACCTGGTAGAAGACGATCCGTCCATCCTGCAGTTCGTGCAGCAGGCGCTGCTGAGACGCCCGTTGTGGCAGCTGTTGGGGCACTCCACCACGCTGGCCCATGCGCGACGGCACGCCGTGGCGTCGAGCGCCAATGTGTTCCTGGTGGACCTCGGTCTTCCCGATGGCAGTGGCGAAGCCTTGCTGCGCTTGCTGGCGCGCCAGCAGCCCGGCGCCGAGCTGCTGGTTTTCACCGTTTTTGGCGAAGAGTCGCGCCTGGTGGCCGCGCTGGAGGCGGGTGCCACGGGTTATGTGCTCAAGGGTTGCAGCCCTGAGGCCCTCATCGATGCCATCGAACAGATCCGCGAAGGGGGTGCGCCCATTTCGCCCCTGTTGGCGCGTTTGCTGCTGAAACAGTTTCGCGAGGTTCAGTCGACGTTGCCTGTGCTGGAGTCGTTGCACGAGGTGTTGTTGTCAGACCGCGAAACGGAGGTGCTGCAACTGGTGGCCAAGGGGTATGTCAACAAAGAGATCGCCGTCCGGCTGTCGATTTCACCGGCCACCGTGGGCACGCACATCAAGAACCTCTACCGCAAGCTCGCGGTGCACAGTCGCGTGCAGGTGGTTCGCGCAGCCCAGCAGCGGGGACTGCTTTGAGCCTGTGGCGGCCCCTGCTGCAGCGCCTGCACCGGACGCCGGCTTATTTCTGGGCGGGGTTGCTGGTGGGCGTGATGTTGCTGGCGCTCGGGCTGGCCACCCGTGTGGGCCACGTGCCCGGCGCGGTCGCTATCGAGCAGGCGACCGTTTTGCTCGCAGGGCAGGCTGAGACCTCAGCCACTGCGGTTGCCTTGCCCCACGTCTGGGACAACGAACGGCGCAGCTGGCGCGGGGAAGCGCACTACCGGCTGGCGCTGCCCGCGGCGCTGGCGCAAGCCGGGCCGCTTGAGAACGGCCTGGCGCTCCTGCTGCCACGCGTGGGGGTGCGTTTCCGGGTCTTGTTCAATGGGCAGGAGCTGTCGGCCGAGTGCTGGCGGCGCAGCTCGGGCTATTGCGACGCCGGCACCCGGGCACATTTCGTGCAACTGCCCCAACGCCTGATGGCGCCCCAATGGGCCGACAACCGGATTGAGGTTCAGCTGAAGGGGCAGTTGCTGCGCATCAGTGGGCTGTCACCGGTCTGGGTGGGTCCGCGGGATGCCTTGTACCAGCGCCATCGGTGGTTGAGCTGGTGGCAAGTCAACCTGACCTGGATGGTGGCCGCCACCTCGTTCATGATGGGTGTGTTGTCACTGCTCATCTGGTTCCGGTCCGCCGAACCCCTGTTTGGCTTGCTCGGTGGCGGGCTCGTGGTGCTGACCGTGCGGTTGTGGCTGTCCACGCCGGTTTTTCTGCCCGGGCCGTTCCTGGTCTGGGACTACGTTCACAAACTCAGTTTCACCTGGTACTGCGGCTTCACCTACCTGTTCATGTCGGAGCTGTTCAATTTCAGGCAAAGTCTGGTGCGCAAGCTGGTGGTGGTCATGATGGCGCTGGGGCCGTTCTGGCTCGCCCTGCAGGCCTGGCTGGAGAATTACCAGCTCTACCGGTTGTGGACGGGCGTGATCGTGCTGGTGTGCATGTTGGCCTTCCTGAAAGTGATGCATCGGGCCCGCTGGGGCATGAATGTGAACCAGCGCCTGATGGTGGTGGTGGGTATGGCCACCATGGCCACCGGTTTGCGGGATTTCCTGGTGGTGCAGATGGATTTCCCCGGCGACACCGATATCCGCTGGATGACGCCCGGCAGCCTGGTGCTGATGTTCGCCATGGGCTGGGTGCTGGTGCGGCGCACAGCGCAGGCCATGGAACAGGTTGCGCAGCTCAATACCGAGCTGGCGCGCAAGGTGAGCGAGCGCGAGACCGAGCTGCACGCCGTGTTTGACCGTCTGCGCGCGGTGGAGAACCAGCGCGTGCTCGAGGCCGAACGCCGGCGCCTGACCCGTGACATGCACGACGGCCTCGGAAGCCAGCTGGTGCAGACGCTCAACCTGGTGCACAGCAGCGGCGCCAAGGTGGACAGTGCGTCCGTGGCGAACATGCTCAGTCACGCACTGGAAGAGCTGCGCATGACTCTGGACTCGCTGGAACCGATGGATGGCGACCTGCCCACCATCCTGGGCACCTTGCGCCAGCGCATCATGCCGACGCTGCAAGCCGCCGGCATCGATCTGGACTGGCGGGTCGAAGCGGTTTCCGCCGTTGCGGGGCTGGAGGTGCGTGGCGTGATGCACCTGTTCCGGTGCCTGCAGGAGGTTTTTGCCAACGTGGTCCAGCACGCACATGCCACCCGGGTGACGGTGCGCACCTGGGAGCGGGGAGGGCGCGTCTTCCTCAGTGCCTCTGACAACGGTGTGGGGCTGGGTGAGCCGCTCGAATCGGGTTTTCGTGAGGGTGGCCGCGGTATCAGCAACATCCGGTTGCGGGCGTCAGAAATCGGTGCCGAGGTGCGGTTCTCCAGCGCCCACCCGGGAACCTGTGTGACCTTCAGCTTTGCCGCGGACCCTGGAGCTGCTTCTCTGGGCGCCGCTGCGCAAGCTTGAGCAGCGAACAGGGTTTTCGGGTATACTCGATCAAAATAGTCGGGAAAGACTTCGAAGTGTCAGTCGCCAGCGCTGCGGCAGGGGGGGGCGGAGAAGCGGTTTGGTGGGTTGAAGCCCATGAAACCTTCAACGACGGTCAAGCCACAATTTACAGGAGCTTGAAATGCGCCTCACGACCAAAGGCCGCTTTGCGGTCACAGCCATGATCGACCTGGCCCTGCGCCAGAACAACGGTCCCGTCACGCTCGCAGCCATCAGCCAGCGCCAGCAGATTTCGCTCTCCTACCTGGAGCAGCTGTTTGGCAAACTGCGGCGCCACGAGCTGGTGGAATCCACGCGGGGCCCGGGTGGGGGTTACAGCCTGGGTCGCAAGGCTGCGGAAATCACCGTGGCCGACATCATCGTGTCGGTGGACGAGCCGATCGACGCCACACAGTGTGGCGGCAAGGAAAATTGCCTGGGTGAAGGCAACCGCTGCATGACCCACGAATTGTGGGCTGCGCTCAACGCCAAAATGGTGGATTTCCTCGACTCGGTGTCCCTGCAGTCGCTGGTGGACGAGCAACTCGCCAAAGGTGTGGTGGTGGAAAACGCCCCCATGATCAAGCGGGCCATCTCCAGCGCACCGGTGGTTAAACCCATCCGCGTGAACGCCCCCAATTCGGTCTTCGCACTCGGAGGTGCGGCCTTTTCGAAATGACACCGGCTTCCGGGGACTGTTTCCCGGTGCCGTTGTCCGACTTCAGGTGTTCCGGGGTGTCCTGAACGATGCCAGGGACCCGGTGCGTCGTTCGATTGCCGATACATTCATTACCTGCAGATTCAGAATCCTTCCCATACCAACCGCCAGCCCATTTCATTGCCCGCCATGAGCACACCGCACTTTCCCATCTACATGGACTACAGCGCCACCAACCCCTGCGACCCGCGGGTGGTGGATGCCATGATTCCCTGGTTGCGTGAACACTTCGGCAACCCGGCCTCGCGCAGCCATGCCTGGGGCTGGGAGGCCGAAAAAGCGGTTGAAACTGCCCGCGAGCAGGTCGCAGCCCTGATCGGTGCAGACCCGCGCGAAATCGTCTGGACCAGTGGCGCCACCGAATCCAACAACCTGGCTTTGAAGGGGGCGGCGCACTTCTACCAGACCAAGGGCAAGCACCTGATCACGGTCAAGACCGAGCACAAGGCCGTGCTCGACACCATGCGCGAACTGGAGCGCCAGGGCTTCGAAGTGACCTACCTCGACGTGCAGGCCGACGGCCTGCTCGACCTGGAGGTGTTCAAGGCGGCGATCCGTCCGGACACCATCCTGGCCTCGGTCATGTTCGTGAACAACGAGATTGGCGTGGTCCAGGACATCGAAGCGATCGGCAAGATCTGCCGCGAGAAGGGTGTGATCTTCCACGTGGACGCTGCGCAGGCCACGGGCCGGATCGACATCGACCTGACGACGCTGCCGGTCGACCTGATGAGCCTGACCAGCCACAAGACCTACGGCCCCAAGGGCATCGGCGCGCTGTACGTGCGCCGCAAGCCGCGCATCCGCATCGAGGCGCAGATGCACGGTGGTGGCCACGAGCGTGGCATGCGCTCGGGCACGCTGCCCACCCACCAGTGCGTGGGCATGGGCGAGGCCTACCGCATTGCCAAGGAAGAGATGCACGCCGAGAACGTGCGCATTCGCGCCTTGCACGACCGCATGCTCGCCGGCCTCAAGGACATCGAAGAGGTGTTCATCAACGGTCACGAGACGCAGCGCGTGCCGCACAACCTGAACATGAGCTTCAACTACGTCGAAGGCGAGTCGCTGATCATGGGCATCAAGGGCCTGGCGGTGTCGTCGGGTTCGGCCTGCACCTCGGCCAGCCTGGAACCCAGCTACGTGCTGCGCGCGCTCGGCCGCAGCGACGAACTGGCCCACAGCAGTCTGCGCATGACGATCGGCCGCTGGACGACCGAAGAAGAGATCGATTACGCGATCGACACCATCAAGGAAAACGTGGCCAAGCTGCGTGAGTTGTCCCCCCTGTGGGAAATGTTCAAAGACGGCATTGATATCTCCACGATTCAATGGGCCGCACACTGAAGGAGAAAGACCATGGCTTATTCTGAAAAAGTGGTTGACCACTACGAAAATCCCCGCAACGTCGGCTCCTTTGACAAGGGCGACGAATCGGTGGGCACCGGCATGGTGGGCGCGCCCGCCTGCGGCGACGTGATGAAGCTGCAGATCAAGGTGAACCCGAGCACCGGCGTGATCGAAGACGCGCGCTTCAAGACCTACGGTTGCGGCTCTGCCATCGCGTCGAGTTCGCTGGTGACCGAATGGGTCAAGGGCAAGACGCTGGATCAGGCCGCCGCGCTGAAAAACAGCGAGATCGCCGAAGAACTGGCCTTGCCGCCCGTGAAGATCCACTGCTCCATCCTGGCCGAAGACGCCATCAAGGCCGCGGTGGACGACTACCGCAAAAAGCACCTGAACTGATCTCCGGTAATCCATCCATCACCATGGCCATCTCAATCTCCGAAGCCGCTGCGCGGCACGTCACCCGTTACATCGCCAAGCGCGGCAAAGGCGTGGGCGTGCGCCTGGGCGTCAAGACCACCGGTTGTTCGGGCCTGGCCTACAAGCTGGAGTACGCGGACGAGATCGCACCGGAAGACGTGGTGTTCGAGGACAACGGTGTCAAGGTGCTGGTGGATCCAAAAAGTCTGGCCTACATCGACGGCACTCAGCTCGACTTCGTTCGTGAGGGGCTGAACGAAGGTTTCCGCTTCAACAACCCCAACGAGCGCGACCGTTGTGGTTGCGGCGAGAGTTTCAGAATCTGATACTGTTGCCGAGTCACCCACTTGTAGCCGCCAGTGCGTACCGTCCTGGCGGCTTTTTGATGCCATGAACCTGCTCTCCAACGACTTCGAAATTTTCGGTATTGCACCAGCATTTGAGCTGGACCGCGATGCCCTGGACCAACGTTGGAAAGACCTGCAACGCGAGGCCCATCCGGACCGTTTTGCGACCTCCGATGCGTCGGCGCAGCGCCTGGCCATGCAGTGGTCGGTTCGCATCAACGAGGCCTACCAGCGCCTGAAGGACCCGCTCAAGCGTGCCGCCTATCTGTGCGAACTGAACGGGGTACCGCTCCAGGCCGAGAACAACACCGCCATGCCGGCGGCTTTCCTGATGCAGCAGATGCAGTGGCGTGAAGACCTGGAAGAAGCCGACAACGCCGACGCGCTGGAGCGCATGGCCGACGAGGTGGCCGCCGCGCGCAGCGAGAAGCTGCAAGCGCTGCAGCACACGGCCGACGAGCAGCGCGACTTCACTGCGCTGGCGCAACAGGTCAGAGCCCTTATGTTTGTTGAGCGCTTTGCACGCGATGTCGAGAACCGGCTCGACCAACTGGGACAATAGCGCCTGTTCCTGGCCCGGCTCTGACCGGGCACCAGTCTCCCCGTTTTTGATTTTTCCCCCACACGCATACATGGCGCTCCTGCAGATTTCTGAACCCGGCCAGTCCCTCAACCCGCACCAGCGTCGGGTGGCGGTTGGCATTGACCTGGGCACCACGCACTCGCTGGTGGCTGCGGTGCGCCACGGTGTATCCGAATGCCTGCCGGCGGCGGACGGCCGCGTGATCCTGCCCAGCGTGGTGCGTTACCTCGATCCGGCGCAGGGCAGTTCGGGCCGCCAGATTGGTTTTGACGCGCTGGCCGCGCAGGTCAGCGACCCCGCGAACACCGTGAGCTCGGTCAAGCGCCTGATGGGTCGCACACGCGCGCAGGTGGCTGATGCTGACAAGCTGCCGTACACCGTGGTGGACGACAACGGCATGGCCGTGGTCGAGACCGTCGCGGGGCGCAAGACGCCCATGGAGGTGAGTGCCGAAATCCTGGCGACGTTGCGTTTCCGGGCCGAAGACAGTTTCGATGACGAGCTGTTTGGCGCGGTCATCACCGTGCCCGCGTACTTCGATGACGCGCAGCGCCAGGCCACGAAGGATGCGGCGCAGCTGGCCGGCATCAACGTGTTGCGCCTCATCAACGAACCCACCGCTGCAGCGATCGCGTACGGCCTCGACAACGGCTCGGAAGGCATCTACGCCATCTACGACCTCGGTGGTGGAACCTTCGACATCTCCATCCTGCGCCTGACGCGGGGTGTCTTCGAAGTCATGGCCACCGGTGGTGACTCCGCGCTGGGTGGTGACGATTTCGACCAGGCGCTGGCTGCCTGGGTGCTGGAGCAACAAGGCGTGATCGCACCACTGAACGCTTCCGAGCGTGCGGGTCTGCACGCCGAGGCCCGCCGCTGCAAGGAGGCCCTCTCGGCCGTGGATCCAGGTACCGGGCATGTGGTGTTCGAAGCGGTTGTTGGCGGTCAGACGCTGTGCCAGACCATCACGCCGGACCAGTTCGAAGCCACCACCGCTGCACTCACGGCCCGCACCATGGCTGCGGTGCGCAAGGTGTTGCGTGATGCGCACATTGCCAAGGAAGACGTCAAGGGCGTGGTGATGGTGGGTGGCTCCACCCGCATGCCGGTGATCCGCCGCACCGTGGGCGAGTTCTTTGGCCAGGAACCGTTGGTCAACCTGAACCCCGATGAGGTGGTCGCGCTGGGCGCAGCCATCCAGGCCAATGCGCTCGCCGGCAACAGCCGCGACGGCGATCTGCTGCTGCTTGACGTGATCCCGCTCTCGCTCGGCATCGAGACCATGGGAGGTCTGGTCGAGCGCATCGTGCCACGCAACAGCCCCATTCCCACCGCGCTCGCGCAGGACTTCACCACCTACCAGGACGGCCAGACCGCGTTGGCGCTGCACGTGGTGCAAGGCGAACGCGATCTGGTGGCCGACTGCCGCAGCCTGGCGCGCTTCACACTGCGGGGCATCCCTCCCATGGCCGCTGGCGCGGCGCGCATCCGCGTGAGCTTCACGGTGGATGCCGACGGCCTGTTGTCTGTCAATGCGAAAGAGCAGGGGAGCGGCGTCGAGGCGACGATCGACGTCAAGCCGGCCTATGGCCTGTCGGACGAGCAGATCGCCACCATGCTCAAGGACAGCTTTGCCACCGCCCAGCAGGACATGCAGGCGCGCGCCCTGGTCGAAGCCCGGGTGGACGCCGACCGCATGATCGCCGCCACGCACAGTGCGCTGGCGGCCGACGCCGACCTGCTGGAGCCCGCAGAGCTGGAGTCCATTCACCATCTCATCGCCCAGCTGGGCCAGATCATCTCCGGCGACAACACCGCCGCGATCGAATCCGCTACCGAAGCGCTGGCCAAGGGCACCGAAGCCTTTGCCGCCATGCGCATGAACCGGGGCATCCAGCATGCCCTGGCCGGCAAACGGCTCGAAGAAGTCTGAGACCCGCCGCGGACCGACGCACAGGAACCCCCATGCCCATCATCAAGATATTGCCTCACCCCGAATACTGTCCGCAGGGCACCCAGGTCAGCGCACCGGCCGGTACCTCGATCTGCGAGGCGCTGCTCGAAAACAACATCGCGATCGAACACGCCTGCGACATGGTGTGTGCCTGCACCACCTGCCACGTGATCGTGCGCGAAGGTTTCAACAGCCTCAACGAGCTGGACGACAACGAAGAAGACCTGCTCGACCGCGCCTGGGGCCTGGAGCCCAACTCGCGCCTGTCCTGCCAGGCCATACTGGCGCAGCAGGATGTGACCATCGAGATACCCAAGTACTCGATCAACCACGCCAAAGAGAATCATTGACCCCCGCGTTCCGCCGCTGCGCGGGTCGCTACCCACCCGAGGGGGTTGATCCGGTCTGGGGCGTCCCAGCGCCGGATCGCCGCTGATGTCGCACACAGATTTGAGGGAAAAACATGCGTCAGATCGTCCTCGATACCGAAACCACCGGCCTGTCCGCTGACTCCGGCGACCGCATTATTGAAATCGGCTGTGTTGAACTGCTCAATCGCAAGCTCACCGGCAACAACCTGCACTTTTACGTCAACCCCGAGCGCGACAGTCACGAGGACGCGCTCAAGGTGCACGGCATCAGCAACGAGTTCCTGCGTGACAAGCCCAAGTTCGGGCAGATCGCCGACGAGCTGCTGGACTACCTGCGCGACGCCGAACTGATCATCCACAACGCGCCGTTTGACATCAGCTTCCTCAACAAGGAACTGGACCGTCTGGGGCTTCCGCCATTGCGTACCGTGATTGGCCAGGTGACCGACAGCCTGGTGATGGCCAAGGAAATGTTCCCGGGCAAGCGCAATGGCCTCGATGCACTGTGCGACCGGCTGGGTGTGGACAACTCCGGGCGCACGCTGCACGGCGCGTTGCTCGATGCCGAGCTGCTGGCCGACGTCTACATCAACATGACGCGCGGCCAGGACGCGTTGCTGATTGAAGGGAATGAAAGCAGCGAAGCGGGCGTAGAAACCATCGTGATCGATCTGTCCGGGTTCGAACTGCCCGTGCTTCACGCCAATGAGCAGGAGCTGCAGGGGCACGATGCCGCGCTGGCCGATCTGGACAGGGCCTGCAAAGGCAAGACGCTCTGGCGGTCGCTGGAAACGGCTTGAACGCGCACTTGTTCATTTTTTCTGCGCAGCGGAAAAACGACCTGAATAAGACGCTATAATTTGAGGCTTCCGAGAGATCGGTCAGATCAATCGGGCGGTTAGCTCAGTGGTAGAGCACTGCCTTCACACGGCAGGGGTCGCAGGTTCGAACCCTGCACCGCCCACCAAGTTTAGTGAATGAAATCAAGGACTTACGAGAAATCGCAAGTCCTTTTTTCTTGTCCGTACGGAATTTGTGCGGATAACAGCTTTTCACGGATGGCTCAAAGGCCACGTTTAGCGGCCATCTTGGCGCCTGGGCTTGCAATAGGTGCGCCGGGTTGTAGGCTCAGCACAAAGGTCTGGGTGGACTCCACATGCTCTATCAGGCCTTATCTATTGGGCGCACGTTGAAGGGGCCTTCTGGCGGCGGAGGATGGGCGGCGTGGGGCGTTGTTGCAATGGCACGCTGGCGGCGCCTCAGACGGTGATGCGCGTCTGGCACGCTTGAGATAAGTCATGAAACCTGCAGATGATGCGGCGTATTGCTGGCATTTGCTTCACAATTTGTTTCATCCACAGGGTAATCCCTGTCCCCAAATGAGAGAAAGCAGCCCGTGGCACACCTGAACTGGACCCCTGACCTGGAAACTGGCATTCGCGAGATTGATGGGCAGCACAAGCGCATCGTGGAATACATCAACCAGCTCTACGATGCCCGCACCAGCCACGACCGCGCCGGGGTCGGTGCCGTGATCGACGAAGCGGTGGACTACACGCTGTCGCATTTCGCGTTTGAAGAGGCACTGATGGTTGATGCCGGCTACATGTACAGCGGCCCGCACAAGAAAGTGCATGAACTCTTCACCCGAAAGGTGGGCGATTACCGCCTGCGCTTCGAAGCCGGCGAGGATGTGGCTGACGAGTTGCACGCCATGCTCTCTCGCTGGTTGTTCAACCACATCCGCAACGACGACAAGAGCTATGCCGACGCGGTCAAGGTTTACATGAAGAACCGGGGTCAGTCCGAGGGCAGTGTCAAGGATCAGATCAAGGAAGAGCTGATCCGTGAACTGCATCTGAAGAAGAAACGCGGCTTCTTCGCACGCCTGTTCGGCGGGAGCGAATAGCCTGAGCAATTTCAGACCCGTTCGTGCAAGAAAAAAAAGGCCGCATCAGCGGCCTTTTGCGTTGCTGCGCGTGATGCGCTGAATAAGGTGACGAGCCTTGACCCCGGCACTGGCTCCACAGTTAGGGCTGCTTGGTTCCCCACCTGACCCGGTTGGCCGCTTCACCATGCGGGAAGGCCCGTCGGGTTCGATTGTAGGCGATCACGGCAACCCTTTCAGGCCAAGGGCGCCGCTTAGAATCCCTGCCATGTCCTACGTCGTTCTGGCCCGCAAGTACCGCCCGCGCAATTTCACCGAAATGGTGGGGCAGGAGCACGTGGTCCAGGCGCTGTCGAACGCGCTGACCACCCAGCGGCTGCACCACGCCTACCTGTTCACCGGTACGCGCGGCGTGGGCAAGACCACCGTGTCGCGCATCCTGGCCAAGTCGCTCAACTGCCTGGGGGCCGACGGGCAGGGCGGCATCACCGCCGAGCCCTGCGGCGTCTGCCAGGCCTGCACCGACATCGACTCGGGACGCTTTGTCGACTACACCGAACTGGACGCGGCCTCGAACCGCGGCGTGGACGAGGTGCAGGCGCTGCTGGAGCAGGCGGTCTACAAGCCGGTGCAGGGGCGTTTCAAGGTCTTCATGATCGACGAGGTGCACATGCTCACCGGGCACGCATTCAACGCGATGCTCAAGACGCTCGAAGAACCGCCCGAGTACCTGAAGTTCGTGCTGGCCACCACCGACCCGCAGAAGGTACCGGTCACGGTGCTTTCGCGCTGCCTGCAGTTCAACCTGCGGCCGATGGCGCCCGAGACCGTGCTGCAACACCTGGCGCAGGTGCTGAAGGCCGAAAACGTGCCGGCCGAGACGCAGGCGCTGCGCCTGATCTCGCGCGCCGCGCGGGGTTCGATGCGCGATGCGCTCTCGCTGACCGACCAGGCCATTGCCTTTGGTGGCGGTCAGCTGCAGGAAGCCACCGTGCGCCAGATGCTGGGCGCCGTGGACCGCTCTTATGTGCTGCGCCTGATCGACGGGCTGGCGCGGGGCGATGGCGCGACCGTGGTCGACACCATCGACAGCTTGCGCCTGAATGGCCTGAACGCCGCTTCGACGCTGGAAGAAATGACCGGCCTGCTGCAGCGCATGGCGGTGCTGCAGGCGGTGCCCGAGCGCCTGGCCCTGCAGGAATCGGATGACCCCGACACGCCCGAGATCGTGCGCCTGGCGCACGCGCTGCCGGCTGACGAAACCCAGCTGCTTTACAGCCTGTGTCTGCACGGCCGTGCCGAGCTGGGTCTGGCGCCCGACGAATACGCGGCGCTGACCATGGTGTTGTTGCGGCTGCTGGCGTTCAAGCCTTCGCAGGCGGCGACCGGCGCCGCGGCGGAAAAAAAAACACTGAAATCCGGGGCTGAGCCGCCTTCGCCCCCGGTTCGGCCGCCCGTCGTGGCGCCGCCTTCTGCTTCAATGCCTGCGCCAGCAGTGGTTGCGCCGGCCTTTGCCGTCATCCATCGACCCGATGTGCCGGCGTCTGCGGCAGCGGAGGCGAAGCCTGTGCCGTTGCCATTGGTCGCGCCCGCCACGACGCAGCGACCGGTGCCGGTGGTGGCGCCGGCTCCAACGCCACAGGTGGCCGCTGACGGGCCAGACTTCGAAAACGACGACCCGCCCTGGGTGGACGAACCTGAAGAACCGCCCGTCGAAGAGGGGGTGCAGACCTCGCGTCGGGTGGTGGCCATTCCAGTGCGCGACCCCGGGCCGTCGCAGCGGCTTGACCAGTTGAAGGAGCCGGGTGAAATGGTGCCGGTGGTGGAGCCCGTGGTCAGCGCTGAAGGCGATTTCTGGTTCGACGCCGTGATGCAACTGGTGCGCGCCGAGACCATCACAGCGCTGGTGCGCGAGCTGGGCCTGCAGTCTCAGCTGATGGCGCGCGACCAGGGTCGGTGGCTGTTGCGCGTGGAACGCGAATCGCTGAACCAGGGCAACACGCGGGAACGTCTGACGACGGCGTTGCAAACCCTGGGCCACCACATCCAATTGGCGCTGGAGATCGGCCCGGTGCAGGACTCCGCTTCGCTGCGGCTGGCCGCCGATGCCGCGCGCCGGCAGCGCGAAGCCGAACAGATCATCAGGGACGACCCGTTCGTGCAGAACATGATGCGCGACTTTGGCGGCAAAATCGTGCCCGGTACGCTCAAAGCCATCACGGATTGAGACGATTCATTTCATTCACCATTCATTGAAAACACAAGGAAGACCATGTTCAACAAAGGACAACTCGCCGGCCTCATGAAGCAGGCCCAGGCCATGCAGGACAACCTGAAAAAAGCCCAGGACGAGCTCGCTTTCATCGAAGTCACGGGCGAGTCCGGCGCCGGTCTGGTCAAGGTGCTCATGACCTGCAAGCACGACGTCAAGCGCGTCACCATCGACCCCAGCCTGCTGGCCGATGACAAGGACATGCTCGAAGACCTGGTGGCAGCCGCTTTCAACGCTGCGGTGCGCAAGGCTGAAGAGACCAGCAACGAGAAGATGGGCAAGCTCACGGCCGGCATGCCGGGCTTGCCTGGCGGGATGAAGCTCCCCTTCTGACGCTTGACAGCCTCACCGCGTGGCCGAAACCCACTCCCTTGAACTGCTGGTGCAGGCGCTGCGGCGCCTGCCGGGGGTGGGGGTCAAGTCGGCCCAGCGCATGGCGTTTCACCTGCTGCAGCACGACCGCGAGGGCGCGCAGCAGCTGGCGCAGGCGCTGCAGCACGCCTGTGCCTCAGTGCGGCACTGCGCGCTGTGCCACACCTTCACCGAAGACGAGATCTGCCCGACCTGCCGCGATGGGCGGCGCGACCGCAGCCAGCTGTGTGTGGTGGAGAACCCGGCCGACCAGTCGGCGCTGGAACGCACCGGGGCCTACAAGGGCCTGTACTTTGTGCTCATGGGCAAGCTCAGCCCGCTCGATGGGGTGGGTCCGCGCGACATTGGCCTGCAAAAACTCTTTGACCGCATCGACACCCTGGTGGACGGCGTGCGCGAAGTGCGTGAAGTGATCCTCGCGACCAACTTCACGGCCGAGGGTGAGACCACGGCCCATGTGATTGCGCAGGCGCTGAAGGCGCGCGGCGTGAACGTCACGCGACTGGCGCGTGGCGTGCCGGTGGGCAGCGAACTGGAATACGTGGATCTGGGCACGATCGCCCACGCCCTGGTGGACCGGCGCTGACCGGCCGCATTCAACGAAAGCTTTGCATGAAATTCGCAGGACTCACCGTGGCCTACTGGGCCGTGATCGTGGCGGCGCTGCTGCCCATCGTGTGTGCGGGTCTGGCCAAGTGGGGCACGTTCGCCAAGCCACGGCGCGAAGGTGGCTATGACAACCACAACCCGCGTGCCTGGCTGGCAAAACAGGTTGACTGGCGCGCGCGCGCCAATGCGGCGCAGGCCAACAGCTTCGAGGCGCTGCCGTTTTTCATCGGTGCGGTGATCATTGCCCACCAGCTCGGCACCTACCAGACCCGGCTGGATCTGCTGGCCTTCTTCTACATCGTGCTGCGACTGGTCTACATCCTGTTGTATGTGGCCGATCTGGCCACGGCGCGCAGCATCGCGTGGGCCCTGGCACTGGTGGTCAACATCGCGATCCTGTTTGTCTGACGCAGGCGCCCAGCCGTTACTTTTGCTTGCTTTTCCTCTCGGTGGAAACCCGCTCGGGATTCGTCCCGATGCGGGTTTTTCATTGTGCGCGTACGCTGAGAACTGAAAAACAGGTCGTCAGTGAGGATGTGTCATGTGGAGTCGCCGTGGGTGGGGTCGTGTGTGTGCGTCGGCGTTGCTGACGGCAGGCCTGCCCGTGGTGTTTGCGCAGTCGCGCCCGCCCACCAGCGCCGCGCCCGCCGTTCCACGCAACACGCTGGGCCGCGTGGTGATGGCGGTGGAGAACCGCTCCTCGTTCTGTTACCTGCCGCTCACGATCGCCGATCGGATGGGCTATTTCGTCGCCGAGGGACTGGACGTCCAGTTGCGCGATTTCACGGAGCCGGGTCAAGCCCTGCAGGCCATGCTCAGCGGCGCCGCGCACCTGGTGTCGGGGCCCTACAGCAACACCATCAGTCTGCAGATGCGGGGGCAGTCGATACGCTCCATCGTGTTGCAGGGGCGCACGCCGCAAATCGTGCTCGGCGTTTCGCAGCAGACCATGGGGCACTACCGTCAGTTGCGCGACCTGCGCGGTCGCCGTGTCGCGGTGACGGCTTTGGGTTCGGCGAGCCACCGCATTGCGCGCCTGCTGTTGACCAGGGCGGGGCTGGGTCCGCAAGACGTCGGGTACCAGGCGTTCCCCAATGCACCGGCCGCGGTGGCGGCTTTTCGCTCGGGACAGGTGGATGCCATTTGCTACACCGATCCATTGATCACCCTGCTGGAGCAGGCGGGGGAACTGAAGGTGGTGGCCGACACGCGCACCATGCGGGGCAATGCCGATGTGTTTGGTGGACCGCTGCCCGCGGGTTGCCTGAGCGCCTCGGCCGACTTTGTGGCGAACAACCCGAGGCATTGTCAGGCCATCACCGATGCGATGGTGCATGCCCTGAAGTGGCTGCAGACCGCTGGCCCATCGGATCTGATCAAGATCGTTCCCGAAGCCTATTTCCTCGGGGACCGGGCGCTGTACCTGGCGGCTTTCAGTCGGGCCCGTGAGTCGTGGACACCCGATGGTCTGATGCCCGAAACCGGCCCCCAGACCACGCTGCGCATGCTCGCGCATTTTGACGATGCGCAGCTGTTGCAGCGGGTGAACCTGGGCCGCACCTTCACCAACGAATTTGCGCAGAAGTCGAAGGCGCGGTTTCGCGCCTGAACCCGCTGCAAAGGGACTCGTGGCCTCTGTTCTAGCGGGCTGTTTTACCCTTGCTTTTGCTGGCCGCGCGTGCGGGTTTGATGGCAGCTTTTTGGGTGCTGCGTTTGACACCCTTCCCTTTGGCCTGGGTGTCGTTCTTGATGGTCTTTTTGGCGCTTGTTGCCACGACCGCACTGGCGCGCTGGGTCTGGACCAGCGACAGGCGCTGGCCGGCCCTGAGTTTGGAACTGACCTGCAGCTTGTTCCAGCTCGCAAGGTTCGACGCACTCACGCCATGGCGGGCCGCCAGGCTGCCGAGGGTATCTCCCCGGCGGACGATCACGGTGCCACGGCGCACGATGATTTCCGGTTGCAGGCTGAGGCGGGCGTTGTCGGCCACGAATTCGCTCACGTCGCGGTTGTGCTGGTCACCGCGCGGCACCAGCAGGCTGGAGCCTGCACGCACCTGCATGCGCGGCGGGATGTTGTTGACTCGCAGCAGCTCGGATTCGCTCATGCCCACGCGGCTGGCGGCTTGTGCGGCCGTCATGGTGCTCGGCACGACCCAGGCCGTCCAGCTCGCGAGCGGGCCCTTGTGGTCGGCCAGCCGGCGTTCGAAGATGTTGGCGTTGTCCCAGGGCAGCAGGATGTAAGGCGTGCCGGCCGCCATCACGATGGGTTGCGTGATCGAGGGGTTCAGGGCACGGAAATCCTTTTCGCTCACGTCCGCCAGGCTGGCGATGAGTGCTACATCGATGTCGCGCGACAGGGTCAGGGTGTCGAAGTAGGGGTGGTTGCCGATCCGTGGCAACTGCGCATTGAACGCTTCGGGCCGGGCCAGGATGTTCTTGACGGCTTGCAGCTTGGGCACGTACATGCGCGTTTCCAGCGGCATGTCGATGTCGGTGTAGCCGGTGGGCCGGCCTTCGCGCTGGTTGCGCGTGATGGCGCGGTTGACGTTGCCCTGGCCCCAGTTGTAGGCGGCCAGCGCGAGGTGCCAGTCGCCAAAACGGCGGTGCAATTGCTCCAGGTAATCGAGCGCGGCGCGGGTGGAGGCCAACACGTCGCGGCGGTCATCGCGGAATGCGTTTTGCTTCAGGTCGAACGACTGGCCGGTGGCTGGCATGAATTGCCACATGCCGGCCGCGCGCGCGCTGGACACGGCCTGCGGGTTGAACGCGCTCTCGATGAAGGGCAGCAGGGCCAGCTCCATCGGCAGGTTGCGGCGTTCGACTTCTTCGACGATGTGGAACAGGTAGCGGTTCGACCGCTCGGTCATGCGCTGCATGTAGTCGGGACGGCTGGCATACCACTGCTCGCGGTCGCGGACCAGATCGTTCTGCAGATCCGCCATGGCAAAGCCGCGGCGGATGCGGTCCCAGATGTCTTCCGGCGCAGACAGCGTCACGACCGGGGGCAAGCTGGCCTGTTCGGAGACGATGGCGCTCAGCGGCGGGTGGGCTGCCTGGGTCACGCCGGGTGCCGTGGACCGGGTCTCAGCCGGGGAGGGGGTGGTGGTCTGGCGCGGCGCTGACACACCGGCACAACCGGCCATCAGCAGGGTCAGGCCCAAGGCCCAGAACAGGCCACCCGGACGGATGCGCGACGGTGTCACTGGCTGATGGTTGCAAAGGGGATCACGGGGCGGAGGCAGAACGGTCTGAGCTGAGGCGAGTGTCATTTGAAGTTGTTTTTCCATTCCCTGAGCGTGGCCAGCACGCTCACGGCATCGGAGACTGCGCCAGGTGCATGTGCGCCGGCCGCATCGGCGACCGCGGGCACATGGGTGCGCAGGAAGGGGTTGATCTGCTTTTCCAACGTGATGGAGCTGGGCAGCGTGGGAAGGTTCCCGGCGCGCAGTTGGGTGCAATGGGCAGCGTGTTGCGCGAGTTCGGCATTGCCGGGCTCGACGGCCAGCGCAAAACGCAGGTTGGACAAGGTGTATTCGTGCGTGCAGCAGACCCGGGTGGCGCCGGGCAGTTGGGCCAGGCGGGTCAGCGAGTCCAGCATCTGGGCCGGTGTACCTTCAAACAGCCGGCCACAGCCGGCCGAAAACAGGGTGTCGCCGCAGAAGAGCAGGGGCTTGCCGTCCACGTCAGGGCAGAAGTAGGCGATGTGTCCCGCGGTGTGGCCCGGCACCTCGATCACCGTCCAGTCCAGGCCCAGCGCACTCACGGTATCGGTGGCACCGACGCGCAGCAGGGGCTCGGGCATGGGTTCGCTTGCGGGGCCGATGACGCGTGCACCGGTGGCCTCGCGCAGCGCAGCCACGCCGCCGGTGTGGTCGGCGTGGTGGTGGGTGATCAGGATGGTTTCGAGCGTGAGCCGGTGCTCGGCCAGCCAGGCCAGGACCCCATCGGACTCGCCGGGATCGACAACCAGCGCCCGCTGCCCGTCGTGCAACACCCAGATGTAGTTGTCGCTGAACGCCGGCAGGGGGAAAAGAGTCATGCGTGGAGCCCGGTGTGGATGCGGGTTGCCGTGTAGAGTACGTCGAAAGAACCGGGTGGGGGCGCCGGACTTGCGCCAACTCCGTCTTTTCATCTCATACCATGTATCCAGCCATTATAAGTTTGACCGACTGGTTTCAGACCGCTCCGGGGCGCTACTTGCTGGACTGGGAGCAGCGGCAGTTTGACCTTGCCGTGAGCGATCTGTTTGGCTTCAACGCACTGCAGCTCGGCTTGCCGGAGTTGCGCGCCCTCGAGGCGAACCGCATGCCGCACCGCTGGCTCGCCCTGCCCGAGGAGATGCTCGTCGATCCCCTGGGTGACCGGCTGTTCACCCGGGAAGGCGGCCGTACGGTGGACCTGGATGCGCCGCAGAGCCAACCGCCTGCGAGTGTCGATGCGATCTCGGCCTGGCCGGACCTGGGTGACTCACCGCGCGTGGCGCTGGTGACGAATGCGGCAGCGCTGCCGTTTCCGCCAGCCAGCCTGGATCTTGTGGTGCTGCCGCACACGCTGGAGCTCAGCGCCGACCCCCACCATGTGTTGCGCGAGGTGGAGCGCGTGCTCGTGCCCGAGGGCCGGGTGGTGATTTCGGGCTTCAATCCGGCCAGTCTCTGGGGTCTGCGCCAGGGGCGCGCCCGTCTGGCCGGGCGGCTGGGTTTGCATGCATTGGGCCTGTCGAGGATGTACCTGCCCGAAGCCGGAGAATTCATCGGTCCGCGCCGGCTGCGCGACTGGCTGCAGCTGCTGAGTTTTGAAGTAGAGTCGGAGCGCTTTGGCTGTTACCGGCCGGCGGTGCGGACTGAAAAGTGGCTCAACCACTGCGCCTGGATGGACCGGGCCGGCCCACGCTGGTGGCCGATTTTCGGCGCGGTCTATTTCCAGGTGGCGGTCAAGCGCGTGCAGGGTGTGCGCCTGCTGGGCCCGGCCTGGAAGCCTCGGCGGGCTGTGGCCGCGGCGCCCGTGTCGGTGGCCAACCGGTATTGATGTGAAACACCCCCCGCGCCGCTTCGCGTCACCCCCCTCCAGGGGGGCGGCACTGGCCGTCTGGCAAAGCCAGCCCGGCGGTGCCCCTGGGGTGGCGCTGTTTTGTTTTTCTGGAGACACTGATTTGAATCACGTGGTGATCTACACCGATGGCGCCTGCAAGGGCAACCCGGGCCCGGGCGGCTGGGGCGTTTACCTCAAGACCGGCGGCCACGAAAAAGAGCTCTGGGGTGGCGAACGCGAAACCACCAACAACCGGATGGAACTCACGGCCGTGATCGAAGCACTGACCGCGCTCAAGCGCCCCTGCAAGGTGTCGCTCTACCTGGACAGCGAATACGTGCGCAAAGGCATCACCGAGTGGATCCATGGCTGGAAGACCAAGGGCTGGAAGACGGCGGCCAAACAGCCGGTCAAGAATGCCGACCTCTGGCAGAGGCTCGACGCCCTCGTGCACGGCGGGGTGCACCAGATCGAATGGCATTGGGTCAAGGGCCATGCTGGCGACTCCGGCAATGAAAAGGCCGATGCACTGGCCAACCGGGGTGTGCCGGGCTGAGCCGCCAAGTCGCCGGCTGGCCGGGCGATTGAACTTATGCGCTCGTGGCTGTCTATGCACTGATACATTGCAAAAAGTTGTGACACTTGGCGCTCTCCCCCTGCACCTGATCGAAACATGGCAAAAAAGACCCTTTATGTGGTGATCGCTGCGGCCGGCCTCGGACTGGCCTCGGCGGGTGCCTGGTGGCTCCAGAACCGTTCTCCCAACCAGGCGACCGCTGCGGGTGGCACCCCAGGGGGCGGCGCCGCGGCTTCCACGGGACGACCGGCAGCCGGCACGCCCGGTGTCGAGGTGGCGCAGGTCAAGTCCATCGCCTTGCGGGACGACGCTCAGGCTGTGGGCACCCTGCGCTCGCGCCAGAGTGTCACGCTGCGGCCCGAGGTCAGTGGCCGCATCTCGCAGATCGCGTTTGCCGACGGCGCCCGCGTCAAGCGCGGTCAGTTGCTGGTGCAACTGGACGACGTCTTGCAAAGGGCCGAACTCAGCCAGGCGCAGGCCCAGTTGTCCATCGCGCGCACCAACCTCCAGCGCAACGAGGAACTGGTGGCGCAGGCCTTTGTGGCGCAGCGGGTGCTGGACGAAAGCCGCGCTGCCTTGCAGGTGGCCGAGGCCCAGGTGGCGCTGGCGCAGGCGCGCCTCTCGCGCATGCGTCTCACAGCGCCGTTTGACGGCACCGTGGGGCTGCGCGTGGTCAACCTGGGCGACTACGTCAAGGACGGTGCGGACCTGGTGAACCTGGAGGACACCTCGCAGCTCACGGTGGACTTCCGTCTGCCCGAGCGCTACCAGACCCGCATCGCCGCCGGCCAGCCGGTCGAGGTGGAACTGGACGCGCTGCCCGGCAAACGCTTCAGCGCGAAGGTGCAGGCGGTGGACCCGCTGCTGGACGCCAACGGCCGTTCGATCGCGGTGCGCGCCGTGCTGCCGCCCGCGCCCGGCGGCGAGTTGCGTCCCGGCATGTTTGCTCGTGTGACCACCGTGTTCTCTACCAACGCCGCCGCGCTGGTGGTGCCCGAAGAAGCCATCGTGCCGCAGGCGGGCAAGCAGTTTGTCTTTCGCTTGCTGAAAGAAGGTGAGGGCGATGGCGCCAAGCTGGTGTCGCGCCGCACCGAGGTGCAGCTCGGGGTGCGCCGGGGCGCGCAGGTGCAGATCACGCAGGGCCTGGCCGAGGGCGACACCGTGGTGGTGGCTGGTCAGCAGCGCCTGCAGCAAGATGGCACGGCCGTGCGCGTGGTGGAGATGAGCCGTCCCCCGGGCGCCCAGGCCCCCGGACCCCAGGGCCTACCTGCGGGCACGCAGCCGGCGAATGGCGGCTGATCCCGCAGGAGACGCGCCATGCAACTGCCTGAAATATCCATCCGCCGTCCCGTTTTTGCCAGTGTGCTGTCGCTGCTGATCCTGCTGGTGGGCCTGGTGGCCTTCAGCGGCCTGACGGTGCGCGAGTACCCCAAGATCGACGAACCCACCGTCACGGTGAGCACGACCTTCACCGGCGCCTCCAGCGAGGTGGTGGAGTCGCAGGTCAGCAAACCGCTGGAAGACTCCATCGCCGGCATCGAAGGCGTGGACGTGATCACCTCCATCAGCCGGCAGGAGCGCAGCCAGATCACGGTGCGCTTCAACCTGGCGCGCGACCCCGATTCGGCCGCCGCCGACGTGCGCGACAAGGTCAGCCGTGTGCGCCAGCGCCTGCCCCAGGGCATTGACGAACCGGTGATCGCCAAGGTCGAGGCCGATGCCTTTCCGGTGATCTGGATCTCGCTCAATTCAGACACCCACAACGCGCTGCAGCTCTCCGACCTGGCCAACCGCATCGCCAAGCCGGTGCTGCAGACGGCCACCGGCGCGGCCGAGGTGCGCATCTACGGCGAGCGCCGGTATTCGATGCGCATCTGGATCGACCCGGACCGCCTGGCCGCCTACAACCTGACGGTGCAGGACGTGGAGGACGCGCTGCGCCGCTCCAACCTGGAGGTGCCCGCCGGCCGCATCGAGAGCAGCCAGCGCGAGTTCAACGTCACCGCAGCCACCGACCTGCAGACCCCCGAGCAGTTCCGCGAAGTGACGCTGCGCACGGTCAATGGGCAGTCGATCCGGCTGGGCGATGTGGCACGCGTGGTGCAGGGCCCGCAGGACGAACGCAGTTCGGTGCGGCTGAACGGGCGCGACTCGGTGTCGCTGGGCGTGATCCGCCAGGCCACGGCCAATCCGCTGGAGCTCTCGGCCGGCGTGCGCCAGCTGCTGGAGAAGGTCAAGACCGACCTGCCACCGGGCATCAACGTCGAGATCGCCAACGACAATTCGGTCTTCATCGACCGCTCGATCAAGGCCGTCTACACCACCATCGCCGAGGCCGTGGTGCTGGTCGCGCTGGTCATCTTCGTGTTTCTGCGCACCATCCGCGCCTCCATCATCCCGCTGGTGACGATCCCCGTCAGTCTGATCGGCTCGTTTGCGCTGATGGGTCTGTTCGGCTTTTCCATCAACACGCTCACGCTGCTGGCGCTGGTGCTGGCCATCGGGCTGGTGGTGGACGATTCCATCGTGGTGCTGGAAAACATCTACCGGCACATCGAAGAGGGCATGAAACCGTTTGAGGCGGCGATCACGGGTGCGCGCGAGATCGGTTTTGCCGTGGTCGCCATGACGCTCACGCTCGCTGCCGTGTACGCACCGCTGGCCTTCACACCCGGGCGCACCGGGCGCCTGTTTGCCGAGTTCGCGCTCGCGCTGGCCGGCGCGGTGGTGGTCTCCGGTTTTGTGGCGCTCACGCTCTCGCCCATGATGAGCAGCAAGCTGCTGCGCCACAACCCCAACCCGGGCTGGTTTGACCGCGGCATGGAGCGTGTGCTCGTCGCCATCACCAACGGCTACAGCCGCGTGCTGGCCACTGCGTTGCGCGTGCGCTGGCTGGTGGTGGGCGTCATGCTCGCGAGCGCCGTGGGCAGCTGGTGGTTGCTGCAGACCACCAAGCAGGAACTCGCGCCCATCGAAGACCGGGGCGTGATCCTGGTCAACGTCAACGGTCCTGACGGCGCGACGCTGGCCTACACCCGGCGTTACGCCGAGGCGGTGGAACGCATCGGCGCCGACTACCCCGAGTTCGACCGCATCTTCAGCAACATCGGCAACCCCACGGTGGCGCAGGGCACGGTGTTCCTGCGCGCCAAACCGTGGGAAGAGCGGGAACGCACCACGCAGGAAATCGCGCGCGAGATCGCGCCGCGCATCGGCGCGCTGCCCGGTATCAGCGGCTTCCCCATCACGCCGCCCTCGCTGGGCCAGGGCTTCCGCGAACGGCCGATCAACTACGTGATCGTGACCAGTGACAGCTACCAGAACCTCTCGCAGACCGTGCGCCGCTTCCAGGACGAGATGGCCAAACACCCCGGCTTCGTGCAGGTGGACACCGACCTGCGCCTGAACAAGCCCGAGATCCGCATGGACGTGGACCGCGAGCGCGCTGCCGACATGGGCGTGAGCGTGGATGTCATCGCTCGCACCGTGGAAACCCTGCTCGGTGGGCGCGTGGTCACGCGCTACAAGCAAGGCGGCGAGCAGTACGACGTGGTGGTGCAGACCGACAGCGCGCAACGCAGCGCGCCCGATGACATCGACAAACTCTTCGTGCGGGGCCGCGGTGACGCCATGATCCCGCTCGCTTCGCTGGTGCAATTGCGCGAAGTGGTGGTGCCGCGTGAACTCAACCACTTCGGTCAGCGCCGCAGCGCCTCCATCACCGCCAACCTTGCCCCCGAGCTGGCATTGGGCGATGCACTCAAAATCATGAATGGCATCGCTGCCGAGGTGCTGCCACCGGGCTACACCACCGACCTCAATGGCCAGAGCCGCGAGTTCCGCAACTCGTCGGGCTCGCTGGCCCTGGTGTTTGCGCTTTCGCTGCTGTTCATCTACCTCGTGCTGGCAGCGCAGTTCGAGAGCTTTGTCGACCCTTTCATCATCATGCTCAGCGTGCCGCTGTCCATGCTGGGTGCGCTGCTGGCGCTCAAGCTCAGCGGGGGCACGCTCAACGTGTTCAGCCAGATCGGACTCATCACGCTGGTGGGCCTGATCACCAAACACGGCATTCTGATCGTGGAGTTCGCCAACCAGCTGCGCGAGAAAGGCGTTGAAAAGCAGGAAGCCGTCAAGCAGTCCGCAGCCCTGCGCTTGCGCCCCATCTTGATGACCACCGGTGCCATGGTGCTGGGCGCGCTGCCGCTGGCCCTGGCCACGGGCGCTGGTGCCGAGAGCCGGCAGCAGATCGGCTGGGTCATCGTTGGCGGCATGAGCCTGGGCACGCTGCTCACACTGTTTGTGGTGCCCACCATGTACACGCTGCTCGCCCGCACACGCCACGGCTCCCGGGTGCTGCCGAAGGACGACCCGAGCCACGGAGAACCCGCAGGCGAAGACGTCCTGGTGGCGAAGTGATGGCCGATCCGGAGCCACTGTTGGGTCCGGACTGCACGTTGCCTCTAGCCGGGCGCCTGCCCTTTACCGACGCCAACTTTCTGGCGGCCAAGGTCTTCGTGTTCGGGAAGTGGTGCGAAGAAGCCGTCGGCCAGCCGGACAAGGTCCCGCTGGATCTCTCGGGCGCCTGCAAGTACGGGTCCCTCTTCATGCAGCGTGTTTTCGGCGGAGCCATCCGGGGGCACTATGAACACCAGTACAACTTCATCGACGGGCAACTGGTGGATCTGAGTCATGAGGCCCGGGATGTCGCGTGCATGCGCCAACCGTATCTGCACGAGCCGGCGTACTTTCAGGTGCCTGAACTGCAAGCCTCGCTGGCGAGCTGCCTGCCCCGCGCCCAACGCTGGGCCGACGAGTTTCTGGTCCAGCAGACCGCCTCAAGCCATCAGATCACGCCGTCGAACATCATCACGTCCACTTCGTCGCCCACGGCCACGTTGCCCTGACCGTGGTGCAGCACGATGAGGCCGTTGGCCTCGACCATCGAGCGCAGCACGCCCGAGCCCTGGTTGCCGGTGGTGCGCACCCGCAGCGAGCCGTCGGCGCCGCGGCTGACGACGCCACGCTGGTATTCGGTTCGGCCGGGTTTCTTGCGCAGGGCCTCGGCGCTGTGCGCCTTGAGCAGCACCGGCTCGCAGGCCTGGCAGCCCATCAAACGCTGCAGGGCAGGGCGCACGAAGGCGAGGAAGGTGACCATCACGGCCACGGGGTTGCCCGGCAAGCCAAAGAGCGCGGCTGATTTGCCGCGCTCCTCGATCCTGCCTACGGCCATCGGGCGCCCGGGCCGCATCGCGATGCGCCAGAACGCCACATCGCCGAGCTGCTTCATCATCGCCTTGGTGTGGTCGGCTTCGCCCATGCTGACGCCGCCGCTGGTGATGATGGCGTCGGCCTCGTGCGCGGCCTGGCGGAAGGCGGCTTCGAGGGCGGCGGGTTCGTCCTTGATCACGCCCATATCGATCACCTCGACGCCCATGCGCGTGAGCAGGCCGAAGACGGTGTAGCGGTTGCTGTCGTACACCGCGCCTTCGCGCAGCGGTTCGCCCAAGCTGAGGATTTCGTCGCCGGTTGAAAAATAGGCCACCTTCAGCTTGCGGACCACCTCAACACCGGGCAGGCCGAGGCTGGCGATCAGGCCGAGCGCGGCGGGGCCGAGTGTCTGGCCCCGGCGCAGTGCGGGCTGCCCCGCCGTGAGGTCTTCACCGAGCAGGCGGCGGTTGTCACCGGCGCTGACCACGCCCGGTGGTATTTCGATCAGCTCGCCTTGGGCCTTCACAAATTCCAGCGGCACCACGGTATCCAGCTCGGGCGGCATGATGGCGCCGGTCATGATCTTCAGGCATTCGCCCGCCGCCACCGTGCCTTGCCAGGCCTTGCCGGCAAAGGCGGTGCCGACCACGCGCAGCGACAGCGGCTGCCCCGGCAGGAGCTGCGAACTGTGAAATCCAAAACCGTCCATGGCCGAGTTGTCGTGCGGTGGCACGCTGATGGGCGAGACCACGTCTTGCGCCAGCACGCGGCCCAGCGCTTCGAACACGCCCACGGTTTCGGTGGCGGTGACGGGCTCGACCAACTGGGCCAGGAACTGGTTGACGCGTTCCGCGCTCAGGGCCTGCGGGTCGTAGCCCTGCAGCTCGGCGGCGATCTGTTCTATCGTCTTCATGGGGTGGTGGCCTGGGTCGGGTTCAGCTGTTTTCCAGCGCGTGCAGTTCGGTGAGGGTGTTGGCGTTGCAGAAGGCGCGCGGATCGTCGCCCGGCTGGTCAAAGGTCACCACCACGGTGCGGTGCTGGTCGGTCCAGCGGTCGATCTTGCGGCCACCCGCCTGGGTGAAGGCCACCAGGCTTTCCAGCAGGCTCACGCGCATCAGGCAGAACACCGGCTGGGTGCGGATCTGGCCGTCGTCCTCACGCGCCGCGGCCATGGCGATCTCGGTCGAGCCGTCTTCAAAGGCCTGTGCCAGCCGCTGTGCGAGGTCGAGCGGGAACAGCGGCGTGTCACACGGCGCCGTCAGCAGGTAGGGCGTTTCGCAGCGCTCCAGCCCGGTCATGAAACCCGCCAGCGGACCGGCGTAGTCGCTCAGCGTGTCGGGCCAGACCGGCGCACCGAAAGCCTCGTAGGCAGCGAGGTTGCGGTTGGCGTTGATCATCAGGTCACCGACCAGGCCACCGGCCTGCATCTGCAGCCGCATCACGGTGTGCAGTGCCAGCGGCGTGCCGTTGAAATTCTGCAGGCCTTTGTCCACGCCCCCCATGCGGGAGCCGCGGCCCCCGGCGAGCACGAGGGCGGTGATTTGTCCAGGTTGTATGGGATTCATGGCGGAACGCGGTCAGGTTTTCTGAGGTGCAGCGAGTGAGGTGGTTTTAACCGGGGGCACCGCCGGCCCGGCTTTGCCGGACGGCCAGTGCCGCCCCCTTGGGGGTGACGCGAAGCGGCGCGGGGGTGTGCCTGTTCAGCCTCCGATGTAACTCATCTCCACCCGCCGGCCGCCACCCGACTCATCGGGCGGCAGGCTGGCGCGCAGTTCGGAGTAGCGGTCGCTGCGGCCCTGCCAGATGGCGGCGATGGCGCTGGCGAGCTGCTCGTCCGATGCGCCGCCGCGCACCAGCGGCTTCAGGTCGTGGCCCTGGTTGGCGAACAGGCAGAGGTAGAGCTTGCCTTCGGTGGAGAGGCGGGCACGGTTGCAGTCGCTGCAAAAGGCCTGTGTGACGCTGCTGATCACGCCGATTTCACCCGCCCGCACATCGTGCTGACCGTTGGCATCGGCATAGCCCCAGCGCTCGGCGGTCTCACCCGGCGCCGAAGGGTCGAGCTGCACCAGCGGCAGCTCACGCTGGATCATCTGCACCACCTCGGCGCTCGGCATCACTTCGTCCATGCGCCAGCCGTTGGTGGCGCCGACGTCCATGAATTCGATGAAGCGCAGCACGATGCCGGTGCCTTTGAAGTGGCGCGCCATGGGCAGGATCTCATGCTCGTTGGTGCCGCGCTTGACCACCATGTTGACCTTGATCGGGCCCAGGCCCGCGGCCTGCGCGGCTTCAATGCCGCGCAGCACGTCGGCCACAGGGAAGTCAACGTCGTTCATGGCGCGGAAAACGGTGTCGTCCAGGCCGTCGAGGCTGACGGTGACGCGCTGCAACCCGGCGTCCTTGAGGGCCTGGGCCTTGCGCTCCAGCAGCGAGCCGTTGGTGGTGAGCGTGATATCCAGCGGCTGGCCTTCGACCGTGCGCAGCGCCGCGAGTTGTCCGATGAGGATTTCGAGGTTCTTGCGCAGCAATGGCTCGCCGCCGGTGAGGCGGATCTTTTGCACGCCGTGGGCCACGAACTGGCGCGCCACGCGCGTGATCTCTTCAAAACTCAGCAACGCGCTGTGGGGCAGGTAGGGGTAGTCCTTGTCGAAGACTTCCTTGGGCATGCAGTAGCTGCAGCGGAAGTTGCAGCGGTCGGTGACGCTGATGCGCAGATCCCGCAGGGGGCGGCCCAGGGTATCGCCCAGCAGGCCCGTGGCGGGAATGGCCTTTGACGGGACCGCCGCAGACAGCGTGGTCATGCGGTGATCAACCAGGGGAATGACGCGTTCGGACATGTTCCGATTATGGTGGACGCCGCCCGGGCGCTGGTGCTCAAGCCTTGCCGAAGCGGGGTTAACCCCGGGGTGACTGCACGCTCAGGTGGTGCCGACTCGGGTGAACAGGTCGGTGTTGTCGCGCAGCCAGTTTCCGGAGAGATCGCTGCTTTGTTGGCTGGGGTGGAAATCGCGGCGGAAATACGCCCGCCAAGGGCTGAAGCTCCGGCGCAGCAGGCCTTCGCGGCCGAGCATGTGGCACCCCGCGCTGTGCCAGGTGCTCCAGCGCCAGAGCGTGCCGTCGCGCCGAAGGTTGTTGACGGTCTGGCGCAGCGTGTCGGTCAGGAAAATCAGGGTGACGCGCCGCATCCATTTCACCCGCCAGGCGTGGCTGCCACCCAGGGCCTGGTAGAGGTCGAAGGCGGTGCATTTGTGTTCGGCTTCTTCGGCGCTGTGCCAGAGCCACAAGGCCTTGAGGCGGGGTTCGCAGTCGTCGAGCAGGTGGTGGTGCGACAGCATCCATTCGGCGAAGAGGGCGGTGAAGTGCTCGTTGGCAGCGGTGATGGCGAGGCCGTGGCGCGGATCGGTGCCTTCGACGAGACGAAGACGCTCGCGGGCGCGCGGCTCCCAGTCGTTGACCAGACCGTGGCGTTCGATCTGCGCATTGAAGAGCGCGTGGATGCGCCGGTGCGTGGCTTCCTGGCCGATGAAGCCTTTCACTTCGGCCTGGTGGCGGGCCTGTTGCTCTGGCGCCAGCGCCTGCAGACCGTTGCGCACCGAGTCGATGAAGAACTGTTCGCCCACCGGGAAGCTCATGGACAAGGCGTTGAACCAGGCGGTCAGGAACGCATCGCCGGCACACCAGTGGCGGGCGACCGGCTGTTCCAGATCGATCAGCAGGCGGCGGACAATCAGTTCGGTCATGGGGGGTCATGGGGTGACGGTACCTTTGGGTACCAAGGGTTTCGATGCTGCCCGTCAGGGTGCGCGCTGTCAAGCGGAAATCCGGGGAGGGAAGGGCAGGGCCATGTCAGCCGCTGGAAAAGTGGTGGGCCTAAGATGCCGTGCATGAAAGCGCCCATCATGGAAACCAGCGACACCACCATCGAGCAGCACGAACACCGGTCGCGCTTGCTCGAAGGGATGGCGAGCGTGTCTGCCAGCAAGGGTTTTGCAGCCGCGACCATTGCCGACATCGTGCGTGAAGCAGGGGTCTCCAAGCGCACGTTCTACGAACATTTCGACTGCAAGGAAAGCTGCTTCCTGGCGCTGTACCGGCTCACCAGTGCTTCGGCCCTGCGCACGCTGCGCGAAGCGGTCCAGCCTGATCGCCCCTGGCAGGATCAGGTGGAGCATGCGCTGGAGGCCTATTTCTCGCACCTGGCGGCGGGACCGGGGCTGGTCGGGACGCTGTTTGTGCAGATCCACCACCTGGGTCCCGAAGGGCTTCGGGTCCGCCGCGAGGTGATGACGCAGTTTGCCGACTTTGTGCTGGAGACGGTCAACGGTGGGCCTGGTTCTGGCGGGGCACGGGTGAGCCCGGTGCTGACGCCCACGATGGCCCTGGCAGCGGTGGGGGGCATCAATGAACTGGTGATGCTGGCCATCGAGCGCGGGGAAGTTGATCGGTTGCAGGAACTGGCGCCCAGTGCGAGTGCGGTGGTGCGCCGGCTCACCCGGGCCGACGCGGCGTAGTTGACGAGCTCTCGAAAACAGCAAGGCCCGCCGAAGCGGGCCTTGTTTTATGTGACCAAACTCGTGGGTCAGGCCGCCATCGGCAGCAGCGGCACGATCAGCAGCGCCACGATGTTGATGATCTTGATCAGCGGGTTCACGGCCGGGCCGGCGGTGTCCTTGTAGGGGTCGCCCACGGTGTCACCGGTCACGGCCGCCTTGTGGGCTTCACTGCCCTTGCCGCCGTGGTGGCCGTCTTCGATGTACTTCTTGGCGTTGTCCCAGGCGCCACCACCGGTGCACATGGAAATGGCGACAAAGAGACCGGTCACGATGGTGCCCATGAGCAGACCGCCCAGGGCCTGGGGACCGAGGAACACGCCCACCAGAATCGGCGCCACCACCGGCAGCAGTGAGGGAATCACCATTTCCTTGATGGCGGCGGTGGTCAGCATGTCGACCGCGCGGCCATATTCGGGCTTGGCCGTGCCTTCCATGATGCCGGGGATCTCCTTGAACTGGCGGCGCACCTCGACCACCACCGCACCGGCGGCGCGGCCCACGGCCTCCATCGCCATGGCTCCGAACAGGTAGGGGATCATGCCGCCGATGAACAGGCCGACGATGACCATCGGGTTGCTCAGGTCGAAGCTGATCTGGTGGCCATAGCTCTCCAGCTTGTGGGTGTAGTCGGCAAACAGCACCAGGGCCGCCAGACCGGCCGAACCGATGGCATAACCCTTGGTCACGGCCTTGGTGGTGTTGCCCACCGCGTCCAGCGGGTCGGTCACGTCGCGCACGCTGCTGGGCAGTTCGGCCATCTCGGCGATGCCGCCAGCGTTGTCGGTGATGGGGCCGTAGGCGTCCAGGGCCACCACGATGCCGGCCATGCTCAGCATGGCCGTGGCGGCGATGGCGATACCGTACAAACCCGCCAGCGTGTAGGCCGCGATGATGGCGATACAGACACAGAGCACCGGCCAGGCGGTGGAGCGCATGGACACACCCAGACCCGCGATGATGTTGGTGCCGTGGCCCGTGGTGGAGGCCTGGGCGATGTGTTTGACCGGTGAATACTGGGTGCCGGTGTAGAACTCGGTGATCCAGACCAGCGCAGCGGTGAGGATCAGGCCCACAGCACAGGCACCCCACAAGCGCAGCTGGCTACCGCTGGCGCTGATCGCGTTGTCAGGCATGACCCAGATGGTCACGAAGTAGAAGGCGATCAGCGAAAGCACACCGGCGATCGCCAGGCCCTTGTACAGCGCCGGCATCACGTTTTTCATGCCCGGGCTGGCCTTGACGAAGAAGCAGCCGATGATCGACGCGATGATCGACACGCCGCCCAGCACCAGGGGGTACAGCACCGCCTGCATCGGGGCCACCGCCACCATCAGGGCGCCGAGCACCATGGTGGCGATCAGCGTCACCGCGTAGGTCTCGAACAGGTCGGCGGCCATGCCGGCGCAGTCGCCCACGTTGTCGCCCACGTTGTCGGCGATCACGGCCGGGTTGCGCGGGTCGTCTTCGGGGATACCGGCTTCGACCTTGCCCACCAGATCGGCGCCGACGTCGGCGCCCTTGGTGAAGATGCCGCCGCCCAGGCGGGCGAAGATGGAAATGAGCGAGGAGCCGAAGGCGAAGCCGATCAGCGGGTTCAGCAGGTTGGCGAGGTTCTTGTCGGGCGTCAGGTTGCCGTTGCCGACCAGAAACCAGAAGAAGCCGGCCACGCCCAGCAGACCCAGGCCCACCACCAGCATGCCGGTGATGGCGCCGCCGCGGAAGGCCACGTCCAGCGCCGGGCCGATGCCCCGGGTGGCGGCCTGCGCGGTACGCACGTTGGCCTTCACCGACACGTTCATGCCGATGAAGCCACAGGCGCCCGAAAGCACCGCGCCGAGCACGAAGCCGATGGCGGTCGTGCTGTCGAGGAAGACACCAATGAGGATGGTCAGCACCACGCCCACGATGGCGATGGTCTTGTACTGTCGGGCGAGGTAGGCGGCAGCGCCGGTCTGGATGGCCCCGGCGATTTCCTGCATGCGGGCGTTGCCCGCGTCCTGAGAAAGAATCCAGCTTCGGGACCAGAAACCGTATGCCACGGCCACGAGTCCACACACCAGCGCAAAGATCAGCGCAGATTGTCCAACCATAGATTACTCCTGCTCTTTCGTTTTGACTTGGAGGGGGCAACGCTTTGAGGGTGGCCCCCGCTGCGTTGCTTCCTCGTGTCCTTGTGCTGCAGCGGGTGCAGCACGGCAGGGCGATTGGCCAACGGCTGGAATTTAGCGGGAATTGCTTCCTTTGGGAAATGATATGGATCAGGAAGTAAGGCTGGGATCAGTAAAATCAGGGTAAATCCTGCCTATGTGCGCACCGTTTGCGCCATCTGTTCGGGTTCCGTGCGCCATGCCTGTGCACACGTGGCCGCTTCCGATTCACCAACTCTCAGAAAACCCCATGTCTCTCGACAACGTCACCCCTGGCAAGCATGTTCCCGAGTCGTTCAACGTGATCATCGAGATCCCGATGAATGCCGACCCGATCAAGTACGAAGTGGACAAGGAAACCGGCGCGATCTTCGTGGACCGTTTCATGAGCACCGCGATGCACTACCCGACCAACTACGGTTACGTGCCCAAGACCCTGTCGGGCGACGGCGACCCGGTGGACGTGCTGGTGATCACGCCCGTGCCGCTGATCCCCGGCGTGGTGGTGCCCTGCCGCGCCATCGGCATCCTGAAGATGACCGACGAAGCCGGCGAAGATGGCAAGGTGCTGGCCGTGCCGACCGACAAGATCCTGTCGCTCTACAGCCGCTGGCAAAAGCCGGAAGACCTGAACCCGATGCGTCTGAAGGCCATCGAGCACTTCTTCGAGCACTACAAAGACCTCGAGCCGGGCAAGTGGGTCAAGGTGCAGGGCTGGGAAGACAAGGCTTCCGCCCACAAGGAAATCCTGGACGGCATCGCTGCCTACAACGCCACCCAGGTCTGATCCCGTTGAAGACCCCGTCGCGAGGCGGTGTCGCCGAACAAAAAAGCCTGCCAGAGCAATCTGGCAGGCTTTTTTTGTGGGTTCGTGGTGGTGGGCGATCAGGACTGCGCCGCGTCAATGTCGCCGCGGTATTCGATCTTGCCGCGCACGCGGGCGCGCGGGTGCATGTCGATCAGTTCGTCGTAGCTGGCGTCGCCGATCAGGGTGGCCGAACCCGTGATTTCCAGCGCCTTGCGCGCAATCACGGTGCCAATGACCTTGCCTTCGATGAAGATGTAGTCCGCTTCCAGACGGGTGTTTTCTATCACGCCCGTGGCGCCCACATGCAGCGTTCCGCCGGTCTCGAAGGTGATGTTGCCCTTGAGCTGGCCATCGACCTTGATGCCCTGGTCGCGCGTGGTGTGGAAGTTGCCGTCGAACACGGCGCCTTCGGCGATCAGGCTGGTGATGGCGGAGAGGCGTTCGGACGGGACGAGGCGGGTGGAAGCGGGATGGTTCATGGGGTCAGGTCTCCTTGCTGTGCAACCAGTTTTCGGGTTTCAGATGGGGTTGGGTCGGGTGGGTGTGTCGGGCTCGGCGGACACGGTGTTGGTGAGCTTGCCGCTGCTGCTGGCCGGGGCTGCCCAGCGTGATTCGAAACGCAGGGCAACTGGCACAGCCAGTTCTTCGCCCTCCGGGCTGAACAGGACAGCTTCTGGTTCGGCTGATGACAGAGGCGGCGGTGTCGCGGGGACGGGCGCTGTCACGTGCACTGGCGGGGCGGCCGGTGGCGGGCTGGTGGTGGGTTTCTGGAAGATGGTCCCGGGATCCAGCGGCTTTCCCATGTCCGTCAGCACCCCCAGCCAGAGCCAGGCGCCCAGGCCGAAGACCAGCAGGGCCGGCATCAGGTAACGCACCGTCACCCAGACCAGCCATCGCAGCCACACGCGACGGCGCGCAACCCAGCGATCGCGCCGCCAGCTCGCCTGCAACACCGCGCGGCGCACGGCCTCGGCGTCCGGCACGGGCGCGATTTGCGGAATCAGGCGGATTTGTGGAGGTCGGCGCCACAGCATGGAAAACCGTCAGGCCCCCGGCTTCTGGATCGCCACACGCTCCAGCGTGGCATTGAGGTCGGCGCCGTTGACCTGGATGCGCCCGTAGCGCACCAGACCGTGCACGCTGGCGGTGTCGTGCAGGGCCACTTCACCCTGACCGGAGTCCAGAATGCCATCGGTGTGGCCCATGACCGAGATTTTCTGTGCGGTGATGTCGCCCTTGACGCGACCGGTTTCGGTCACGACGACCGCCACCACGGCATCGGGTGCCTGCGTCAGGTTGCCTTCCACCAGACCGGCCACGCTGCAGGGGCCGCGCAGCAGTGCGTTGCCGACAAAGTGCATGCCTTCGGCCACCATGCTGCGCGCCAGGTTCGTTTCCAGGGCCTCGCCAGCAACACCCGACAAAGGCATGGGCTGCAGCAAGGGCAGGTGGTTGGGCTGGCTTGGTGGCATGGCGTTGCCAACGTCCACTTCCAGGGTCTGACCGCTTTCCACGGGGCTGTTGCCGGGTTCGTAGTAGCCCTGGCCGGCATCGGGTGTCTGGTTGTTGTCGTTCATGTCGTGGTTTTCCATGTCTTGGTCCAGATGGCGGTCGGGGTTCTGATAACGATGGGCTTTCAGGGGTGGCATGGTGGCGGACTCGGACGGCTCAACGGGGGTCGGTGAGCACATCGTGCAGCACCGGCAGTTTGTCGCCGAGTTTGAGCGTCTTGAACGGCCCCTGCAAGTCCGCGCCTTCGTAGAGCTGCAGGCGCCTGGCCAGCAGTGTGCCCGTGGACACGGCGGTCTTGGACACATAGGCCATGCCGGTGCATTCCAGGCTGGTGTCTTGTGGGCTGGCACCGGTGTCACCCAGTTGCCCGAACAGGTAGAGATCACCGAGCACCTTCACACGCCCACGCACCACCCCCCCGGTCCAGACGATCAGCCGGCCGTTGACCCGGATATGGCCCGAGATTTCACCCTGCACCAGCAGGCCGCCTTCGAACTGGAGCTCGCCGCTGAGCCGGCTCCCCGCCGCCACGCGGCTGACCACGTTCATCGCGATCGGATCGAGCGTGAGGGTGTCTTGCGGGGTCTTCAGCGCCATGGCGTGATTCCCCAGAAAACGACCGAACCCGTCAGCGAGAGCAGGCCCAGGACCGCGATCCACAGCGCGTGGCGTTCCAGCAGCCGCCGCAGCCGACCGGGCCGCAAACGGGTTTGACCCACCGGGTCGCAGGCGTGGCTGAGCACGATCCAATCGTGCCAGACGCGGGTCAGGCGGCTTTCGCCGGTGGTCGGGTTGATTTCAAGGCCCTGACGCTCACCAGCGACCGGCTGAATACGACGGCCGAGCACGACCGTGAAGGGCGCGCCCACAATGGTCTGGGTGAAAAAGGCGTCGGCTTCGTCCATGCGGGGTGAGTGTAATGATTGTGGAACTAAATGCTGCAAATGACGGCGGTCACGGGACGCTTCGGTGTAAGGCACAGCATGGTTCGCGGTCTTTCATCCGCATTCATTTGCTATTGTGGAGCAAGGCTGCGCCCGGTGATGCGGCTGTTCCCTTGAGGGGGCTGCGTTGGGACAGGTGTTCGAGGTATTGCCCGATGCCATCGCCCTCGCGCTGCAGGAAACGCTCCACGGCGTCGGCGAAGGCGGGATGGGCCAGCCAATGTGCGCTGGTGGTGCGAACCGGCAGCAGGGCGCGCGCCATTTTGTGTTCGCCCTGGGCGCCGCCCTCGAAGCGCTGGAAACCGTGTTCGATGCACCAGGCCAGGGGTTGGTAGTAGCAGGCCTCGAAGTGCAGGCAATCCACCCGCTCCAGGGCACCCCAGTAACGGCCATAGGCCACGCCGTGCGCAGCGTCGATGCCGATCAGGCTGGCGGCCATCGGCCGGCCCTCGCGTTCGGCCACGAACAGCAGCCAGTTTTCGGGCGCCGAGCGGGCCAGGCGGTGGAAGAAGTCGCGATTCAGATAGGGCGCGTTGCCATGTTCGAGGTAGGTGCGCTCGTAGCAGCGGTAAAAGAAGTCCCAGTCTTGCGAGCTTATGCCGGCACCGCGAGAACAGCGGAACGACACCCCGGCTTCGGCCACCTTGCGCCGCTCCTGCCGGATTTTCTTGCGCTTCTCCTGCTGCAGGCTGGCCAGGAAATGGTCGAAGTCGCGAAAGGCCGTTTCACCGCCGGGCTGTGAAGCCGCGACCCGGTTTTCCCAGTGGAACTGCACCGTGTGGCGCAGCATCATGCCTGCCGCCTCGCAAGCCGCCACGTCCTGTGGCTGCGCGAACAGCAGGTGCAGTGAAGACAGGTCTTCATCGCGCGCGTGTTGCAGCAGCGCTTGCACGAGCGCAGCACGCGCAGCGGGATCGCGCGCCAGCAGCCGGGCGCCAGGCACCGGCGTGAACGGCACCGCCACCAGCGCCTTGGGGTAGTAGGACAGGCCGTGCTGTTCGTAGGCGTTGGCCCAGGCCCAGTCGAACACGTATTCGCCGTAGGAATGCTGCTTCAGGTACATCGGACAGGCGGCGTGCAACGTGTCGCCAACCCACAGGGTGACGAACCGGGCCTGCCAGCCTGTGGATGCCACCGCGCAGCCACTGGTTTGCAGTGCGGCGAGGTAGTCGTGGCACATGAACGGACTGGGGTCTGCCTCCAGGGCCAGCAAGGCGTCCCAGGCGGCTGCCGGCAGGTCCAGCGGCGAGTTCAGGACCCGGGTGACATAATGAGAATTCGCCATTTCAACCGCCTGCAGCACCTTGTCTGCAGGGCCGTGAAGTCCTCACCGCCTGGCGTCGGGCGCTTTTGTCCGATGCCCCGTTTTCCGCAAGTTTGTCCGATTCCATGACGCTCAAAATCTGTGTGGCCCAGTTGAATTTTGTGGTGGGTGACATGGCGGGCAATGCCCGAAAAATCATCGATGCCGCGCACGACGCCCATGCACGCGGCGTTGGCCTGTTGCTCACGCCCGAACTGGCGCTGTGTGGCTATGCGGCCGAAGACCTGTTCCTGCGGCCCGCGTTCATCGACGCCTGCGATGATGCCCTGAAAACCGTGGCCGGGGAGACTGCAGCGCTCAAAGGCCTGCACATCGTGGTGGGGCATCCGGTGCGGGTGCCGGGCCTCG
Organism: Hydrogenophaga sp.; assembly: GCA_030653975.1. Classification (GTDB taxonomy): domain Bacteria; phylum Pseudomonadota; class Gammaproteobacteria; order Burkholderiales; family Burkholderiaceae_C; genus Hydrogenophaga. The sequence goes on from JAURYH010000043.1 coordinate 107,727, forward strand.
CGGGCGAGGAGCGGCGCGAGCGCAGTGTTTCAGTGGCGGGCCTGTACAACGCGGCCAGCGTGCTGTGCGACGGTCAGGTGGTGCACCGCTACGCCAAGCGCGAACTGCCCAACTACCAGGTGTTTGACGAGCGCCGCTATTTTGTTCCCGGCGACGAGGTGGGCGTGTTCGATGTGACCGATGCAGAGGGCGAGCGCGTGCGCGTGGGCCTGCTGATCTGCGAGGACGCCTGGTTTGATGCACCGGCCGCCGAGGCCCGGGCTGCGGGGGCGGAACTGCTGGCCGTGATCAACGCCTCGCCGTTCCACACCGGCAAAGGCAACGAACGCGAAGGCACCATGCGCGAACGTGTGCAGGCCACCGGTGTGCCGCTGGTGTATGCGCACCTGGTGGGCGGGCAGGACGAGATCGTGTTCGAGGGCCGGAGTTTTGTGCTGGGCGCTGATGGTGGCCTGGCGGGTCGTGCCATCAGTTTCGAAGAGGCCTTGTTCGACATCGCCTTCAGCCGCGATCCGGCCGGCTGGCGCATCGAGGCCATGACCGACCGGGCGCACAGCCTGGAGGCCGATCTCTGGCACGCACTGGTGCTGGGCGTGCGCGATTACCTGGGCAAGAACGGTTTTCCTGGCGCCATCCTGGGGCTCTCGGGTGGCATCGATTCGGCGCTGGTGCTGGCCATCGCGGTCGACGCCCTGGGCAAGGACCGCGTGCGCACCGTGATGATGCCCTCGCCCTACACGGCCGACATTTCCTGGATCGACGCGCGCGACATGGCGGCCCGCCTGGGCGTGCGCTACGACGAGATCGCCATCGCACCGCAGTTCGAGGCCTTCAAGGCCAGCCTGGCCAAGGAGTTTGCCGGGTTGCCCGAGGACACGACCGAAGAAAACCTGCAGGCGCGCATCCGCGGCACGCTGCTCATGGCCTTGTCCAACAAGTTCGGCAGCATCGTGCTGACCACCGGGAACAAGAGCGAAATGGCGACCGGCTACTGCACGCTCTACGGCGACATGGCGGGGGGGTTCGCGGTGATCAAGGACGTGGCCAAGACCATGGTGTTTCGCCTTGCGCGCTGGCGCAATCTGCACGACCCGTATGGCACCGGGGCGAACCCGATCCCGGATCGCATCATCACCCGCCCGCCCAGCGCCGAACTGCGGGCCGACCAGAAGGACCAGGACAGCCTGCCTGAATACGGTGTGCTCGATGCCATCATCGAGCGCTACATGGAGAACGACCAGAGCCCGGCCAGCATCGTGGCCGATGGCTTCGACCGGGCCGATGTCGACAAGGTGGTGCGCCTGATCCGCATCAACGAGTACAAGCGCCGTCAGGCGCCGGTGGGCATCCGTGTGACGCATCGCAGCTTTGGCAAGGATTGGCGCTACCCGATCACCAGCAAGTACCGCGCTTGATGCGTGGGTTTGTCCTTCCTGCCCTGATAGCGTGCGAGCCTTGGGCATAATCAAAAGCCATCGATACCCGACCCGCATTGGAGAGCCCCATGAAGCAGATCACCGCCGTCATCAAACCGTTCAAGCTGGAAGAGGTGCGCGAGGCCTTGGCAGAGCAGGGCGTGACCGGATTGACCGTGACCGAGGTGAAGGGGTTTGGCCGCCAGAAAGGCCACACGGAGCTCTACCGCGGCGCCGAATACGTGGTGGATTTTTTGCCCAAGGTGAAGCTGGAAGTGGTGGTCAAGACGGACGATGTGGAGCGCTGTGTGGACGCCATCGTGCGCGCCGCCCGCACCGGCAAGATCGGAGACGGCAAGATTTTTGTGACGTCGGTGGAGCGTGTGGTGCGCATCCGCACCGGCGAAGAGGACGAAACCGCCGTCTGACGGTGCAATCACTGCGCGGCCGGGCTACCGCGCAGTAACGGCTCAGATGGCTTCGAGCCGAGCGGCCGGCGCCAAGCCGGCGTCCTGCACCAGGCCCGGCAGCAGACGCTGCAGGTCCGTGTCCATGCGGATCAGGTCCATCTGCCAGGTGCCCATGAACTGCTGCTCAACGGTGCTGTGCAGGAACTGCATAAGACCATCGTAGTAGCCGGCCACATTGAGCAGTCCCACGGGCTTGTCGTGGTAACCGAGCTGGCGCCAGGTCCAGACCTCGAAGAATTCCTCGAACGTTCCGATGCCGCCCGGAAGGGCCAGAAAGGCGTCGGCGTGTTCGGCCATCAGGCGCTTGCGCTCGTGCATGGTCTCCACCACATGCAGCTCGGTGCAGGCGTGGTTCGCCCATTCCTTGTCAACCAGCGCCTTCGGGATGACACCAACGACACGCCCGCCCGCCTCCAGCGTGGCCTGCGCCACGGTGCCCATGAGCCCGTTGCAGCCACCGCCGTAGACCAGTTGTCCGCCGTGATGGCCGATCCACTCGCCCACTGCCCGCGCCGCTTCGGCAAATTCGGGTTGGCTGCCGGGGCGGGATCCGCAGTACACGCAGAGGGAAAAGTGGGGGGCGCTCATGGCTTGTGACTTTTTGGAAAGGGGTTCAGTTCAGAGCTGTCCAGAGCCCAGCGCTCCAGATGCCGGCGCACACCACCAGGCTCAGCAGCACGGCGGCACTGCCCATGTCTTTGGCGCGTTTGGACAGATCGTGCCACTCCGGGCCGATGCGGTCGATGGCGGTTTCGATGCCGGTGTTGAGCAGTTCCACCACCATTACCAGCACCACCGAGCCGGCGAGCAGCGCGACCTCGACCCAGTTGCGGCCCAGCCAGAACGCCAGCGGCACCAGCACCATGGCCGCGAGGGCTTCCTGGCGGAAGGCTGTTTCGTTCCAGCCGGCACGCAGACCCGCCATGGAATAGCCCAAGGCGTGCCACATGCGGGCCAGGCCGGTGCGCTGTTTCTGTGCGTTGGCGGGTTCGCGGTGGGGTGTGTCGGTCATGTTTCAGGCGTATCCGCTGAGCAGTGGCTCCCGCGATGGCTCAGGCGGCTTTTTTTGGAGCCTTGACAGGCTGGGGCGGCTTGAAATGAACCAGGCGTGTGCCCGCCAGTGCGTCGTGCAGGAACTGCCCCTGGGGATGAAAACGGGAGAGCACGGCCCAGATGGCCACCCAGCCGATCACGATCACCGTCAGTTCGCCGCCGGGCAGACTGAACGCGCCACCCACGGCCAGCGGTGGCAGGAACCACAACCAGGACAGCACGTAGCGCCCCAGCGCGCGTGCTTGCGTGATCGGTCGGCCTTGGCGGTCCACCACGCGGATGTTCCAGGTTTTCATGGCCAGCGTCTGCCCTTTTGCCCAGAACCAGGTGAAGTAGATGCCGAACACCACGAACAGAAAGGCCTGCTGCATGTGGCGGTTGTCCAGCGCGTGCCGGGTCTGGGTCAGCGTGGAAAACAGATAGCCCGCGATGAACACCACGCCGAACATCAGCATGCCCTCGTAGAGCCAGCAGGCCATGCGACGGGCCATCGGCGGGGCGGTGAGGGCGCCTGCGGTGGGCGCTGGAGAGGCGGTTTCGGTCATTTTTTGTGATCAGGACAAGCCTTGGATTGTCGCATTGCGGCCCATGCCGACCGGTTTCGTTCCCGGGCACGCGACGTCGGCTGGCGCAATGGCTTGTTGCAGTGCGATAATGTCAGGCTGCAATTCAAAAAGGCAAACGGGTCAAGGTCCGGCGGGGTATGCGTCCGCTCATGTCCATTGGCCTCAAGTCTCAACACCGCTTCACAAGAGCTGGCGTAGAGGCACCCAAGGTTTTTCGTCAGAGAAATTCTCGAAAGGTTCATCATGGAAATCAACAAGGCCGAACTGGCCTCAGCCGCTGCTGCCACCCCTGCTGGCGCAGCTACCCAAGAACTCCGCGGCGCAGAAATTCTCGTCAAGGCTCTCCAGGCCGAAGGCGTGAAGTACATCTGGGGTTACCCCGGGGGTGCTGTGCTGCACATCTACGACGCTTTTTACAAGCAAGACACCATCCAGCACGTGTTGGTGCGGCATGAGCAAGCCGCCGTGCACGCCGCCGACGGCTATGCCCGTGCCACGGGTGAGGTGGGTGTGTCGCTGGTCACATCAGGCCCTGGCCTGACCAATGCTGTCACCGGTATTGCCACGGCCTACATGGACAGCATTCCCATGGTCATCATCAGTGGCCAGGTGCCCACGGCCGCCATTGGCCTGGATGCCTTCCAGGAGTGTGACACCGTCGGCATCACACGCCCCATCGTCAAGCACAACTTCCTGGTGAAGGACGTGCGCGACATGGCCATGATCATGAAGAAGGCGTTTCACATTGCCCGCACCGGCCGCCCTGGCCCCGTGGTTGTTGACGTTCCAAAGGATGTGTCCTTCAACAAGACGGCCTACGCCGGTTACCCCGAGTCGGTCGAAATGCGCTCGTACAACCCGGTGCGCAAAGGCCACGGCGGTCAGATCCGCAAGGCCTTGCAGTTGCTGCTTTCAGCCAAGCGACCCTACATTTACACCGGTGGTGGTGTGCTGCTGGGCAATGCGGTGCAGGAACTGCGCACCTTGGTTGACCTGCTGGGCTACCCCGTCACCAACACGCTGATGGGCTTGGGCGCTTATCCCGCGTCTGACAGGAAGTTTCTGGGCATGCTGGGCATGCACGGCACCATTGAAGCCAACAACGCCATGCAAAACTGCGATGTGCTGTTGGCCGTGGGCGCGCGTTTTGACGACCGCGTGATTGGCAACCCCAAGCATTTCGCGTCGGTGGATCGCAAGATCATTCACATCGACATCGATCCGTCGAGTATTTCCAAGCGCGTCAAGGTGGATGTGCCGATCGTGGGCGACGTGAAAGACGTCTTGACCGAGCTGATCAACATGGTTCGCGAGACCTCCACCCGTGTCGAGCCCGCAACGCTGTCTTCCTGGTGGGACACCATTGAGGGATGGCGCTCGAAGGATTGCCTGAAATACGACCGTGGCAACACCGAGGTGATCAAGCCGCAGTATGTGGTTGAAACCCTCTGGAACATGACCAAGGACGCAGACGCTTACGTCACGTCCGACGTGGGTCAGCACCAGATGTGGGCCGCCCAGTACTACCGCTTTGACGAGCCGCGCCGCTGGATCAACTCAGGCGGCCTGGGCACCATGGGCGTGGGCATTCCCTATGCCATGGGCATCAAGCTGGCGAAGCCTGAAAGTGAGGTGTTCTGTGTGACCGGTGAGGGTTCGGTGCAGATGTGCATCCAGGAACTCTCTACCTGCCTGCAGTACAACACCCCGATCAAGATCATGGCGTTGAACAACCGCTACCTGGGCATGGTTCGTCAGTGGCAGGAAATTGACTACGAAGGCCGCTACAGCCACAGCTACATGGACGCGTTGCCCAACTTCGTGAAGCTGGCCGAGGCCTATGGCCATGTGGGCATGCTGATCGAGCGGCCGCAGGACGTGGAGCCCGCGCTGCGCGAAGCCCGCAAGCTCAAGGACCGTACCGTGTTCATGGACTTCCGCACCGACCCCACCGAGAACGTGTTCCCGATGGTCAAGGCCGGCAAGGGCATCACGGAAATGCTATTGGGCTCAGAGGACCTCTGACCCACTTACCCTGTTGCGGACCCCTTTGGGTCTGCGGCAGCCCCTGACGAATCTATTTGCAGCCAAGCCTGCGCATTACCGTGCGCAGGGGAGGGCTCAGAAAAGAGGAATCCATTCATGAAACACATCATCGCTGTCTTGCTCGAAAACGAACCGGGCGCTTTGTCCCGCGTCGTGGGGCTGTTCTCCGCCCGCGGCTACAACATCGAGTCGCTCACGGTGGCTCCCACGGAAGACCCCAGCCTCTCACGCATGACGATCCAGACGGCCGGGTCGGACGACGTGATTGAGCAGATCACCAAGCACCTGAACCGCCTGATTGAAGTGGTCAAGGTGGTCGATCTGACCGAAGGTGCCTACACCGAGCGCGAGCTCATGATGGTGAAGGTTCGCGCGGTGGGCAAAGAGCGCGAAGAGATGAAGCGTATGGCAGACATCTTCCGGGGTCGCATCATTGATGTGACCGAGAAAAGTTACACCATTGAGCTCACGGGTGACCTGAGCAAAAACGACGCGTTCCTGGAAGCCATCGACCGCTCGGCCATTCTGGAGACGGTGCGTACCGGCGCCAGCGGTATCGGCCGAGGTGAGAGAATCCTGCGCGTTTGAGTTTTTCAGGGCTCAGCCATTTGCCCGTTCGGGCTGAGCCTGTCGAAGCCCCTGTGTGTGTCTGGCACCCACCGGGGTCCCGAGAGCCCTTCGACAGGCTCGCGAAGAACGGCACTAACCTCAAACCATCCACTGGAGCAAAAGATGAAAGTTTTCTACGACAAAGACTGTGACCTGTCCCTGATCAAAGGCAAGACGGTCGCGATCCTCGGTTATGGCAGCCAGGGCCACGCCCACGCACAAAACCTGAACGACAGCGGCGTCAAAGTCGTGGTCGGTCTGCGAAAAGGTGGCGCATCCTGGGACAAGGTCGGCAAGGCTGGCCTGACTGTCATGGAAGTCGATGAAGCCGTCAAGGCCGCGGATGTGGTCATGATCCTGTTGCCCGACGAGATGATTGCTGAGGTCTACAACAACAACGTTGCTCCCAACATCAAGCAGGGCGCTTCGCTGGCCTTCGCACACGGTTTCAACGTCCATTACAACCAGGTGGTGCCCCGTGCTGATCTGGATGTGTGGATGGTCGCCCCCAAGGCGCCTGGTCACACCGTGCGCAACACCTACACACAGGGTGGCGGTGTGCCCCACTTGGTGGCCGTGCACCAGGACAAGAGTGGCAAGGCCCGCGAACTTGCCCTCAGCTACGCCATGGCCAACGGTGGCGGCAAGGCCGGCATCATCGAAACCAACTTCAAAGAAGAGACCGAGACCGACCTGTTTGGCGAACAGGCCGTGTTGTGCGGCGGTGCCGTCGAGTTGATCAAGATGGGTTATGAGACCCTGGTTGAAGCCGGCTACGCGCCCGAAATGGCTTATTTCGAGTGCCTGCACGAGCTCAAGCTGATCGTCGACCTGATCTACGAAGGTGGCATCGCCAACATGAACTACTCGATCTCCAACAACGCGGAGTTCGGTGAGTACGTGACCGGCCCCGAGGTGATCAACGAAGAGTCGCGCAAGGCCATGCGCAACGCCTTGAAGCGCATCCAGAACGGTGACTACGCCAAGATGTTCATCCAGGAAGGCCGCCTGAACTACCCGAGCATGACCGCCCGCCGCCGCAACACCGCCGATCACCAGATCGAAGTGGTGGGTGCCCAACTCCGCGCGATGATGCCCTGGATCGCCAAGAACAAGCTGGTTGACCAGACCCGCAACTGATCGCTTCGGCGGTCCACGCAAAGGCCACTTCGGTGGCTTTTTTTGTGCGCCCGGCACGGACATACTGGTTCGGGTCCAAGTTCGGCCTCCCGCCGCAGGTCGAACACCGAGAAGAAAATGAAAAGCAGCGGCATGAGAGCGCGCATTTCCAGCATTTCCAAGATGATGGCTGTCCCACCATGCCGATCACTGGCGATAGTCCCAACAAGAGTCCAGCTGTCCACGCCGACACAGCCCAGTGGGTCAAGTTTTCCGATCTGACCCACTGCTGGTGAGATGTAAGCGTTCCGCGAACCCATCTATTCACAGGAAGCTGAAGCTGCGAACCTCAGGTCTCGGTAAACAACGAACGAGGCGAGGTGATGATGGATCGAGAGCAGATGGACAAATGCAGCAAGCGTTCCGCGAACAACAACACC